>NZ_CP066783.1:3465042-4160889 GCF_019186805.1 Comamonas fluminis
TACGCATGGGCAAGCGGCTGAGCTATGCGCTGCACCTGCCCCCTGAGTTGGCCCAGACCCCTGTTCCGCCGCTGCTGCTGCAGCCACTGGTGGAAAACAGCATTCGCCACGGGCTGGAGCCCAGACTGGAAGGCGGCCATATCCAGATAGCGGCAAGCCTGCTGCAAGGCCCGCAAATGCTGCTGACAGTCACAGACAATGGCCAGGGGCTTTCCGGCGCCAAGCCACTTTCGGCAAGCTCCAGCAGCTTTGGTCTGGAACAAGTGCGCGAGCGCCTGAGCAACCGTTATGGAGACACTGCCACTTTCAATTTGATAGCTGATAGCGCAGGTGGTACGAAGGCTTCCATCACATTTCCCTTGAATACTACGCCATGACCAGTTCCCCACGCGCCCTGATTGCCGAAGACGAGCCACTGCTGGCCCAGGCCCTGCAGCAGATGCTGGCGCAGCAATGGCCTGCACTGCAGATTCAGTGCGTCGCGGCAGATGGAATCGGCGCGGCAAGCCAGGCCCTTGCGCTGCAGCCCGATGTCCTGTTTCTCGATATCCGCATGCCCGGCCAGAGCGGGCTGGAGGCCGCTGCCGAGATTGCCGACAGCTGGCCCGATCAACTGCCACTGCCCGCCATTGTTTTTGTTACCGCCTACGACCAGTACGCGCTGGCCGCCTTTGAAGCCTGTGCCATTGACTATGTGCTCAAGCCGGTTCAAGGCCCGCGCCTGCAGCAAACCGTGCGGCGGCTGCAAAACTGGTGGGGCCAGCGCCAGCAAGACGGCCATGCGCCCATCAGCGCAGCAGATACCGCCCATAGCCTGCAGACCCAGCTGGCGCAGTTGCTTGCGCTGCAGCAGCAGTTGCAGACGACTCAGGCCGCACCGCTGCAAATCATTCAGGCCAGCGTTGGCAGCCAGATCCATATGGTGCGGGTGCAGGACATCCTCTATCTCGAAGCGGCAGACAAATACCTGCGCGTGATGACCGCCAGCCAGGAATATCTGATTCGCACCCCGCTCAAGGATTTGCTGCCGCAGCTCGATGCCCGGCAGTTCTGGCAGATCCACCGCGGCACTGTGGTACGTGCCGACGCCATTGCCAGCGTGCAGCGCGATGACGCCGCCCGGCTGTGGCTGCAACTGCGCAATCGCCCCGAAAAACTGGCTGTCAGCCGCCTCTACGCTACCCGCTTCAGGGCGATGTGAACCAGCATGTGAGCCGGCTACAGAACCATCACATCATCCCAGGCCACGCCCTGCATGGCATCCCAGTGCGCCACGATGACGCAGCGGGGATGAGCGGGGCTTTTCAGATCTGCCGCCATGGCTGCCAGCGCCTGCTGCACATACTGCTCGGACGGCTTATCCAGCGCCGCCAGCGGCTCATCCATCAGCACCAGCGGCGCACCGCTGGCCCAGCCTGCCGCCATCCACAGCTTGCGCTGCGAGCCTGAGGACAGGGCCAGCAATGGCTTGTGCAGATGCGGCTCCAGCCCGAAACCCTGCACATGCTGCTCAAAGTCAGGCTGAGACCAATGCGGATAAATCGTGCGCTGCAGCGCCACCCAGTCTGATGCGGGCATGCGGCTCAGAAAATCGCTCAAGGGCTGGCGCGGATCTTGCCAGAACAGCAACTGCGCGCTGAGCGCAGCGCAAGGCGCAAAGTTGTAGTGCAGCACCCCGGCACGGGCTGACAGATTGCCGGCCAGCAGCTTGAGCCAGCTGCTTTTGCCCGTGCCTTCATCGCCCTGCAGCAGACACAGCCCCGCATGCCAGCGATGCGATACCTGATCGGCCACCAGCCGCCCCGGATAGCCGAAACTGACCTGAATGACCTGCACCATGCAGGGGGAAACACAGCCTTCATCAAGTTCAGAATTCATAGCTACATCCGCTTTATTTGTATAAGCCTAAGCCCATTTTCTGGATACCCTCACACCACAGCTTGCCCTGCACCACAGGCAAAATGGCGACCCTCTCAACAGCAGGCAATATGCCATGACTCTGGAATATCTCGAATTTGATTACAGCGAAGACGAAGAAGGCACAGGCACCTGGGATGCCATGGCTAGCGTCAAGGCTGAGCGCGTGCCAGCACTGGCCGCCGAGATTTCCCGTCTGCTGCAATGGGCGCAGCGCCAGTTTGCGGGCCGCCAGGGCGCCGTCGAAGAAGGCATGGACTGGGACTATGACCTGCAGTCACAAGATGATGACGGCCAGCAATTGCCCGTGCACTTGGACAAAGCCAGCGGCCAATGGACACTGCAGGCCTGTGCCACGGGCTACACCACGGTCAGTCTGTCGCTGTCGGGCTCGGCCCAGTTTGGTGATGCACTGCGCGATGCGTTCGGGCTGAATGACTAAGAGCCGCTAAGCAGCTTCAACTGAGCCGTTTTTAATCCTCATCGCACACGCACAGCAACCACCACAGATCACGCTCCGGCTGCCAGGCCAGATAGCCTGCGCAATCGGTTGCGGCCCGCATCCACTCGCACCAGTCCATGCGGTCAAAGCGATAAACCCAGAGCGCCGAAAATGGCTCAGGGAACACGGCCTCCAGCATCTCGGCCACCTGCTTGCGCAACTCGGCCAGCGACAGATGACGGTTGGAGCCATGACAGCCACCGCCGCGCAGCACGCCGACCAGTGAGCCCTCAAACTCCAGGCGGTTCAGCATGGCGTACTGCACATCATCCGCATCCACCGGCCCCATGAGGGTCTGCTCGGCCAGCGCCCCTGCACGCTGCAAAAATTCCTGCAGGCGCTGCTCCTGCGAGCCGCTGACGCTGACCGCTGGCCTGGGCTTGATGAAGAGGGAAACCACCTCACCGCAGTGGCCCAATGAATCCAGAAAGACGGCCAGCGCCGCCTTATCCACGGGCCATTGGTGCTCGCTGGAGAAACTCTCCGCAGGCTTTGTCACAACGCGTTATCTGCGGCAGGCGCAGTCGTGGAGCCAGCACCTGGCTCCGTCTTCCAGCGCCCAGCCACATTCTTGAGCAAGGTGTTCACTGCCGTCAGGCGGCGGTTTTGCACATTGATCAGGCTGTTCTGCGCACTGATGACCGTGGTCTGAGCCGTCAGCACATTCAGATAGGCCACGATGCCCGCCTTGTACTGGTTATTGGCCACGGTCAGTGACTTTTGCGCAGCGGCCAGCGCCTCTATCTGCACCTGCTGCTCCTGGGCCAGATTGCTGGCGGCCACCAGGTTGTCTTCCACTTCCTGCAGCGCCGTAATCACGGTCTGCTTGTAGGTGGCGCCGGCCAGATCCAGCGATGCGCGGGCCGATTCAACCGCCGCGCTGCGTGCGCCGCCATCAAACAGACTCATCGCCAGCGAGGGGCCCAGCGACCAGAAGAGATTGGGGGCGTTGAACAGATCTGCCAGCACCGTGTTGCGATAGCCACCGCTGGCCGACAGCGTAAGCGACGGGAAGTATGCCGCTCGCGCCACACCAATCTGCGCGTTGGCGGCTGCCACGCGGCGCTCTGCCGCGGCGATGTCGGGGCGCTGCTCCAGCAAGGTGGAGGCCAGCATTTCAGGCACCACAGGCGGCCTGGGCAGATGGCCCGTCACCGGCAGGCTGAATACCGCAGGGGCCTTGCCCAGCAGGGCCGCCAGCGCATGCTCGTACTGGGCACGCGTGGTCTGCGCCTCAATCAGGCTGGCCTGCGTGCTTTTGTACTGAGACTGGGCCTGTGCCACATCGGCCGATGAGGCCACGCCTGCCTGATAGCGGTTTTGCGTGAGCTTGAGGCTTTGCTCGTAGTTGCTCAAGGTTTCCTGCAGAAACTGCATCTGTGCCTCGGCTGCACGCAGCGAGAAATAAGTCTGCGCCACCGATGCCTGGGCCGACAGGCGCGCTGCGGCCAGATCATCACTGGTGGCCTGCGCCGTAGCCTTGTTGGCATCTACCGCGCCCGACAGCTTGCCCCACAGATCCACTTCCCAACTGGCACTCAGGCCCATCGAGAAGTTGTTGTTGATGCTGCCGCTGCGCGCCACGTTCTCCCCATTGGTGTTGCTGTAGGTGCCGCCACCGGTCAGCGCACGCGTGCCGCTGCCCGTCGTGCTCAAGGTGGGCAGTTGCGCTGCACGGCTGCTGGCCACGGCGGCCTGTGCCGATCGCACACGCGCCACCGCCTGAACAACGCTGAGGTTGCCGACTGCGGCTTCATCCTGCAGCTGGTTGAGCGTGGCGTCGCCATAAACCGTCCACCACTGTTCGGGCACCGCCGCAGCCTGACTGGCTGCACCCGTTTGCGCAGGCTGCCAGACACCAAACGCGGCCGCCTGCGGCGTGGCTTCCTTGAACTGGGCAGGAACATCCAGAGCTGGCACTTTGTAGGCGGGTTGCAGCGAGCAGGCAGACAGCAGCACCACCGCAGCCACGGGCAACAGGCGCGGCCAGCTCAGGGAAGAATGCTTCTTAAAAGTGAGCTGCTTGCGCTTATCCATATTGGGCTGTATGCCTTTTTCATTCAAAAACAATGCTTGCATATTCTTCTCACTTGGTGGCAAGGGCCGGGGCGTCGGCCGCGCTGTTGCGCCCGCGCAGCCACGCAGGCCGCGCCGCCCAGCCCCGCAGCACGCGAAGGCGGGCACGGTCCAGCAGCACATAGATCACTGGCGTGGTGTAGAGGGTGAGCAACTGGCTGAGCAGCAGGCCACCCACAATCGCAATGCCCAGCGGCTGGCGCAGCTCGGCCCCGTCACTGCGCCCCAGGGCCAGCGGCAGCGCACCAAACAGCGCGGCCATGGTGGTCATCAAAATCGGGCGCAGACGCAGGCTGCAGGCACGGTAAATGGCCTGAGCTGCCGTGACATGGCCGCCTTTTTCACGCGCCAGTGCGAAGTCGATCATCATGATGGCGTTCTTCTTGACCAGTCCAATCAGCAAGATCACACCGATGAAGGCGATCAGCGAAAACTCGGTCTTGAACAGCATCAGCGCCAGCAGCGCCCCCACGCCTGCCGATGGCAGCGTGGACAGAATCGTCAGCGGGTGCACCAGGTTTTCATAAAGAATGCCCAGCACCAGATAGATGGTGATGATGGCCGCCAAAATCAGGAGCGGCTGCCCTGCCAGCATCTGCTGGAAAGCGCCCGCCGAGCCGCTGAAACTGCCGCGAATGGACACGGGCACGCCCAGCTCGGTCATGGCATTGCGAATCGCATCATTGGCCTGCGACAGCGACACATTGGGTGCGAGGTTGTAGCTCACGGTGCTGGCCGGCGTGCCGCTCTGGTGTTGCACCGACAGCGGCGTGGTCGATGTCGTGATCTTGGCAAAGGCTGTCAGCGGTATCTGCTGGCCGCTGCTGTTGACGAAGAAAAAGCCGCGCAGGGATTCCGGGCTCTGCAGATAGTCGGACGATGCCGTCATCACCACACGGTACTGGTTGAGCGGGTTGTAGATCACGCCCACCTGACGCTGACCAAACGCATCGTTCAAGGTGTTGTCGATCTGCGAGACCGTCAGCCCCAGCCGTGCAGCCTGGTCGCGGTCAATGACCAGACTGGTCTGCATGCCGTTGTCCTGCACATCGCTGTTCACATCGGTCAGCTCTGGCAAGGTCGAGAGCACCTGACGAATGCGCGGCTCCCACAGGCGCAGCTCGGCCGTATCGTCGGCCTGCAGCGTGTACTGATAGGAGGACATGCTCTGGCGCCCGCCAATACGCACATCGGTCTGGGTCATCATGAACAGGCGCGCTCCGGGCTCGTCCTTGAGCTTTTCACGCAGGCGGTTGATGACTTCGTCGCTGGATACCTTGCGCTCTGCCATGGGCTTGAGCGACATGAACATATTGGCCGAATTGGCCTGACCACCGCCGGTGAAACCGGTCACATATTCCACTGCCGGGTCTTGCTGCACCACATCAAGAAAGCGTTTGATACGCCGCTCCATAGCCTGAAAGGATGTGGACTGGTCGGCACGGATAAAGCCCATGACGCGGCCTGTGTCCTCGCTGGGCATAAAGCCTTTTTCAATTGCCGTGTAGAGGTAAACGTTCAGACCAATGACCGCCGCCAGACTGAGCAGCACCAGGGGCTGATGACGCAGGCCCCAGGCCAGTGTTCTGCGGTACAGCGCGGTCAGGCCTTTTTCAAAGCGATCCATGGCTTGCGAGAGGCGCAGCCAGAAGGCATCCCAGCGGCGCGCAAAAGGCCGTTTGGAGCGCTCGGCACGCAGGCGCGCTTCCTCTTCAGGCGTGCGCAGCAGGGCCGCGCACATCATGGGCGTAGTGGTCAGCGAAATGACCATGGACACCAGAATGGCCGCCGACATGACCACCGCGAACTCGCGAAAGAAGCGGCCCACAATGCCGGCCATGAACAGAATGGGCACGAACACCGCGATCAGCGACAAGCTCATCGACACCACGGTAAAGCCAATTTCACGCGCCCCTTCAATGGCTGCCTGCATGGCGGATTTGCCTTTTTCCATGTGGCGCATCACGTTTTCCAGCACCACGATGGCATCATCCACCACAAAGCCCGCGGCCACCGTCAGCGCCATCAGCGAGAGGTTGTCCAGCGTGTAGCCGCACAGGTACATGACGCCGAAGGTCCCCATCAGCGACGCGGGCACCGCCACGGCAGGAATCAGCGTGGCGCGGGCGCGGCGCAGGAACATGAACACCACCATGATGACCAGTGCCACCGAGATGATGAGCGCGTTCTGCACTTCCTTGACCGAGGCACGCAACGTGGGCGTGCGGTCAGAAATCACCGTCAGATCAATGGCAGGGGAAATTGACGCCCTGAGCTGCGGCAGCATGGCGCGCACCTTGTCCACGGCCTGCAGAATATTGGCATTAGGCTGCTTGAAGACCTGCAGCAGCACCGCAGGCTTGCCATTCATCACGCCGTAGTTGCGTATGTCCTGCACGGAATCCGTGACATCGGCCACATCAGACAGGCGCACTGCATTGCCGTTGTTCCAGCGCAGCACCAGCGGCGCATATTCAGCGGCGGTGCGGGCCTGGTCGTTGGTGGCAACCTGCCAGTAGTGGTCTTCACGCTCCACCGCGCCCAGCGGGCGGTTGGCATTGGTCGCACTGATGGCCGTGCGCACCGAATCGAGCGAAACGCCGTTGGATGCCAGGCGCACCGGGTCCAGCTCCACCCGCACAGCAGGCAGTGCGCCGCCGTTGATGGTGGCCTGCCCCACGCCTTCCACCTGGGCCAGCTTCTGCGCCAGCACCGTGGATGCCGCGTCATACATCTGGCCGCGGGTGAGCGAATCCGAGGTCAGCGCCAGCATCAAGATAGGCGCATCGGCCGGGTTGACCTTGCGATAGGTCGGGTTGCCCGGCATGCCCGATGGCAGCAGCGTGCGGGCCGCATTGATGGCGGCCTGCACATCGTGCGCCGCGCTATCCACCGTGCGGGTCAGGTCGAACTGCAGCGTGATGCGCGTGCTGCCCATGCTGGAGCTGGACGTCATTTCATTGACGCCCGCAATCGCGCCCAAAGCGCGCTCCAGCGGCGTGGCCACCGTGGCTGCCATGGTGTCTGGCGCCGCGCCAGGCAAGCTGGCGGTGACGGAGATGGTGGGGTAATCCACCTGCGGCAGGGGCGCCACCGGCAGCAGAAAGTACGCCATGCCGCCCACCAGTGCCATGCCAATGGTCAGCAGCATGGTGGCGATGGGGCGGAAGATGAAGGGCGTGGAAATGCTCATGGTTCCACCCTTGCCTGGCCGGGCTGATCGCCCATCACTTCATCTTCGGAATGGGGCAGGTGCTTGACCGCAGGCAGGCCCCGCTTGACGCGCCAGCGCTCGGCCCAGGTCTCAAAGGTGAGATAGATCACTGGCGTGGTGAACAGCGTCAGCAACTGGCTCAGCAGCAGACCGCCCACCAGCGTCACACCCAGCGGATGGCGCAGCTCACTGCCTACGCCGCTGCCCAGCATCATGGGCAGGGCGCTGAGCAAGGCGGCCAGCGTGGTCATGATGATGGGGCGAAAGCGCAGCAAGCAGGCCTGATAAATGGCGTCACGCGCATTCATGCCTTCCTCGCGCTGGGCGTCCAGCGCGAAGTCGATCATCATGATGGCGTTCTTCTTGACGATGCCAATCAGCAAGATGATGCCGATGATGGCAATGATGTCCAGATCCAGCCCCGCCACCAGCAAGGCCAGCAGCGCGCCCACCCCTGCCGATGGCAGCGTGGAGAGAATCGTGATCGGGTGAATCGTGCTTTCATACAGCACGCCCAGCACGATGTACATGGTGATGATGGCGGCCAGCACCAGCAGCAGCGTGTTGGACAGCGACGCCTGGAAAGCCAGCGCCGCGCCCTGGAACTGCGAATCGACCGACAGCGGAATCTGCCCTTCGTCACGCAGCGTCTGAATGACCTGCTTTGCTGCCTCTACGGCATGGCCCAGCGATACACCCTGCGCAGTGTTGAAGGAGATGGTGGCAGCCGGCAGTTGCCCCACATGGTTGACGGCCAGCGCCATGGGGCGTTCGCTGATCGTCGCTATCGACGACAGCGGCACGGGCGCACCGTTGCTGGAAGCGGCGTAAATGGTTTGCAGCGCCTCCGGGCCCACCTTGAACTGCGGAGCCACCTCCAGCACCACGCGGTACTGGTTGGACTGCGTGAAGATGGTGGAGATCAGCCGCTGACCAAATGCGTTGTACAGCGCCGAATCCACCGAGGACACCGTCACACCGAGACGGCTGGCCTGTGCACGGTCAATCTGCACATAGGCCTGGCGGCCCTGGTTCTGCAGATCACTGCTCACATCCAGCAACTGGGGCAGTTGCTGCAGTCGCTCCACCAGCGTCTTGGTGCTGGCGCTCAGCTGCGTCATGTCGGGTGAAGACAGCAGCAGCTGATACTGCGTGCGGGCCTGACGGTCTTCAATCGTCAAGTCCTGCACGGGCTGCGCATAAAGGCGAATGCCGGGCACCTGCTGTGAGTCTTCGGCCAGGCGCTTGAGCACCACCTTGAGCGCATCGCGCTGACCGTGGGGCTTGAGATCGATCTGAATACGGCCTGTATTCAGCGTGGTGTTGGTGCCATCCACGCCGATAAACGACGAAATCGAAGCCACCGCCGGGTCTTTGAGCAATTGCTCGGCCAGCGCCTGCTGGCGCTCAGCCATGGCGGCAAACGAGATGGACTGATCCGCCTCGGTGGTGGCGGCAATCGTGCCCGTATCCTGCTCAGGGAAAAAGCCCTTGGGCACCACAAAGTACAGCAGCACCGTCACCACCAGCGTGGCGATGAACACCAGCCATGTCAGCTTGCTGTGATCCAGCACCCAGGTCAGCATGCGGCCGTATTCGGCAATCACCTTGTCGAAGAAACGGGCCACGGCCGCACCAATGCCGGTGGATTTTTCAGCCTGCCCGCCTTCGGGCTGGTGGCGCAGCAAACGCGCGCACAGCATGGGCGTAAGCGTGAGCGAAACCACGGCCGAGATCAGAATCGCCACTGTCATGGTGATAGCGAATTCGTGGAACAGCCGCCCCACCACATCGCCCATGAAGAGCAGCGGAATCAGCACCGCTACCAGCGAGATGGTCAGCGAGATGATGGTGAAACCAATCTGCTTGGCACCCTTGAGCGCGGCCTGCATGGGGGTCTCGCCCTTTTCGACATAGCGGGCGATGTTCTCGATCATCACGATGGCATCGTCCACCACAAAGCCGGTGGAAATGGTCAGCGCCATCAAGGTCAGGTTGTTGATGGAATACCCGGCCAGATACATGATGCCGAAGGTTCCAATCAGGGACAGCGGCACCGCCACACTGGGAATCAGCGTGGCCGAGGCACTGCGCAGGAACAGGAAAATCACCATCACCACCAGAGCGATGGCCAGCCCCAGTTCAAACTGCATGTCCTTGACGGACTCGCGAATCGTGACCGTGCGGTCGGTCAGCACCTGCACATCAATCGATGCGGGCAAGGTTTCCTTGAGCTGGGGCAGCAAGGTCTTGATGGCATCGACCGTGTCAATCACATTCGCACCGGGCTGACGGCGGATGTTGAGAATCACCGCCGATTTGGAGCCGGTATCGGGCGTGCCCGACCAGGCAGCCAGACGGGTGTTTTCGGCGTCATCCACGGTCTGCGCCACATCAGACAGGCGCACGGGGTTACCGTTCTTGAACGCGATGATGAGGTTGCGGTACTCGGCCGCCGACTGCATCTGGTCGTTGGCATCGATGGTGGAGGCGCGGTTGGGGCCGTCAAAGCTGCCCTTGGCCGACTTGACGTTGGCCGCCGAGATGGCGCTGCGCACATCATCGAGCGTCATGCCAAAGCTGGCCAGCGCTGCAGGGTTGGCCTGAATCCGCACCGCGGGGCGGCGGGCACCGGCAATAGCCACCAGACCCACGCCCTTGACCTGCGAGAGCTTGGGCGCCAGGCGGTTTTCCACCAGATCATTGATCTTGATAACGGGCAGCGAGGGCGAGCTGATGGCCAGCGTCAGCACCGGCGCATCCGCCGGGTTGACCTTGCTGTACAGCGGCGGCATGGGCAAGTCGCTGGGCAGCAGATTGGTGCCTGCGTTGATGGCGGCCTGCACCTGCTGCTCAGCCACATCCATGGACATATCGAGTGCAAAGCGCAGGCTGATGACCGAGGCACCACCCGAGCTGGTGGACGACATCTGGTCCAGCCCCGGCATCTGACCGAATTGCCGCTCCAGCGGGGCCGTGACGTTGGAGGTCATCACATCAGGGCTGGCGCCCGGATACAGCGTGGCGACCTGAATGGTGGGGTAGTCCACCTCGGGCAGGGCCGAGATGGGCAGCAGGCGGTAGGCCAGAAGGCCCGAGATCAGCACCGCCACCATCAGCAAGCTGGTGGCGATGGGCCGAAGAATGAAAAGGCGCGAGATATTCATGGTGGCCGCAGGCGAATGGTTGCTCAGCGGCCCGCTGCGGGCGCGGCCTCGCCACGGGCTTCACGCTCAGCACGCAGCTTCTGGAAGAAGGCGCGGCGCTCTTCGGGCGACATCGCTTCAAGCTTTTCGCGCTGCTCGGGCGTCAGCTGCGGGCGCTCTCCCCGGCCTTCACCTCTGCCCTCTCCCCTACCTTCGCCTCGGCCTTCACCGCGTCCTTCCGCACGCTCCGCACCGGCCTGGGGCTTTTGCTCTGACGATGCAGCGGGCTTGCCGTCTTGCGTCTTGGCCGCTGCATCCTTCGATGCACTGCCATTTGCGCTGCCCGACGCACTGACCGGTCCATTTCCTTGAGCCTCTGGTGCGCGAGGCTGATCGCCACCACGCCCCTGCGGGCCACCAGCGCCACCTGCAGCACCACCCGCAGCACCACCCGCAGCGCCACGCTCAGCACGCAGCTTCTGGAAGAATTCCTTGCGCTCTTCCGGCGTCATCTTGGACACCTTCTCGCGCTGCTCAGGCGTGAGGTTGCGCATCATGCCGCGTGGCTGGCTGGCGGCATCCTGCACCGCCTGATCGACCTTCTTGACCTTGTCCGAATCAATCACGGTCACCTTGGCGCCTTCACGCAGGCGGTCGATGCCGTCCGTCACCACCTTGTCGCCCGGCTCCAGCTCACCACGCACGCTGACGTAGTCGCCATCGGTCACCCCCACGGAGATCTTGCGCTGCGTGACGGTGCCGTCAGCCTTGACCAGGTACACAAAATTGTTCTGCACCGCGTTCGCAGGCACGGCCAGCGCCTGATCGAGCTGGCGCACCTGCAGCTTCACGTTCACAAACTGGTTGACGAACAGCCTGCCATCCGCGTTGTCAAAAGCAGCCTTGGCCTTGACCGTGCCGGTGGTGGTATCGATGGTGTTGTCCAGCGCGTTGAGCTGGCCTTTGGCCAGAACCTGCTTTTGCTCCCGGTCCCACAGCTCTACCGGCATGACCTTGCCTGCACGCAGTTGCTCTGCCAGCGTGCTGACATGGGCTTCTGGGATGGAGAACACCGCATCAATTGGTCGCACCTGGGTGATGGTGACCAGTCCGTTGGTGTCCGAAGGGTTGACCACATTGCCCAGATCGGCCTGACGCAGACCCAGTCGCCCCGAGATGGGGGCCGTGATCCGGGTGTAGCTCAGCTGCAGCTTGGCCGCATCCACCTGCCCCTGATCGGCGGCCACCGTGCCCTGCAGCTGGCGCACCAGCGCTTCCTGCGTATCCAGCTGCTGGCGGGCAATGGAGTCCTGCGCCAGCAAATCCTTGTAGCGCTTCAAGTCCAGCTGCGCATTCTTGAGCTGGGCCTGATCGCGGGCCAGAGAGCCTTGCACCTGCGCCAGCGCCGCTGCCAGGCTGCGTGGGTCAATCTCGGCCAGCAACTGCCCGGCCTTGACCTCATCGCCTTCCTTGAAGTGCAGCTTGAGCAGTTCGCCCGAAACCTTGGCCCGCACAACCGCCGTGGCGCGCGCATTCATGGTGCCAATGGCGCTGAGCAGCACGCGCATATCGCGCTGCTCCACCACGCCCACCGACACGGGCTGGGCCTGCCCCATGCCGCCGGCGCCACCGGGGCCCATGCGGCCGCCGCGCCCACCACGCGCGCTGCCAGATCCTGATTTAGGAGCAGCTTCCGCAGATGTACCCAGGGCTTCACCCTGTTTCTTTGTGTACCACCAGTACCCACCACCACCTGCGGCTAGCGCGAGAACGACGCTGGCCAGAATGACGGGGCGGGCCTTGCCCTGCTGTAGAAAAAGGGATTTGGGGGTCAAAGAAGTAGTGCTGGACATGGTGTGAGCGCAGGAAATTCAAGCCTGAATAGACGCTAATGGTATCTATTTGCAATTGAGCCCGAAGTCAGGCAGAGCCGCCTTTGCCAGCATTTACCCCCGCTTTACCTTGGGTTTACCTGCCTGCTTCGCTGAATCAGACCGTAAACAGTGCTGACTTTCATCGCACCAATGCTGGCGCCATCAGGCCTCATGCTTGCCTGTTGAAGCTGCCCGAGCCACCTCGGTCATGCCCCGATTCCAAGGAGATTACTGATGACCACCGAACGCCTGACCAACCACCCCGAAGAAGCCGCAGTGCGCGCCCCGCTGGAGCTGTATATGCGCGGCCACGCCGAAGACAATGCAGACCATATGCGCGCTGCCTTCATGCCCACAGCGCGCCTGGAATCCGTGCGCGAAGGCCCGCTGACATCGTGGGATGTGGACTTCTACTGCCAGCGCTTCAAGAACCAGCCCGCTGCCGACGAAGCCACGCGCCGCCGCGTGATCGACTCGCTGGACATCGTGGGCACAGCCGCCATGGCCAAGGTCACGCTCTACCACGGTGCTGTGACGTTCACCGACTACTTTGTGCTGCTCAAGACCGAGCAAGGCTGGAAGATTGCCAACAAGGCCTTCCACGCCCAGCCGCAGTAAAACTCAGCACTCAGCCCCAAAAAGTCCCCAAAGCCACCGCTTCAAGAGCCGGTGGCTTTTTTGTTGCCCCTCATCCATCCAACCAGCAGTCAGAGCACATGGGCGGGTTCAGCAGGCCTTGCGGCAGGCAAAACGCACTCGCCAGCAAAAAAACCTCCCCGGATTTGCCCTAGTACGCGCTCGCTCACACCCCGGCATCCGGGCATGAACTTGATGCATAAAGCATCTTTCACAGCTCAGAATTCTCAATAAAACAAGGCTCTAGCGCTTATGCATCTTGCGCTTCCAGCTATCACAGAGATAGCAGTACAGCCTGACGTGCACCCGCCACATTTGCTGCAGTATTTGTAAGAAACACGATACAGCCCTCCGTAGAATCTCATCCTTGATTCATAACTCAGATCGCTACTGAGGCTTACCAGCCCCAACCGCGCGACGCACACGCAGCCTACTTTTTGGAGACACCATGCAGGCTTTACTCGCCCTGTCCAGGGCTATAGACAGGCTCAACGCCTTCATTGGCAAATATTCCATCTGGCTGATATTTGCCGCCACCTTCATCAGCGCCGCCAACGCCATCGTCCGCAAGGCCTTTGACACCAGCTCCAACGCCTTCCTGGAAGTGCAGTGGTACCTGTTTGCCTGGTCCTTTCTGATTGCAGCGGGCTACACCCTGCTGCACCGCGAGCATGTGCGCATTGACGTGATCAACTCCCGCCTGTCCAAAAAGGCGCAGGTCTGGATCGACATCATCGGCTTTGCCTGCTTTCTCACACCGCTGTGCATCACCATTCTGTGGCTCAGCACCCCGGTGGCCATTCAGATGTACCAGTCTGGCGAAGTTTCCGGCAACCCCGGCGGCCTGATCCGCTGGCCCGTGTGGGCAGCCATTCCCGTGGGTATCACGCTGCTGATGCTGCAGGGCTGGTCTGAACTCATCAAGCGCATCGCCTTCCTCACCGGCAACGGCCCGGACCCCATGGGCAAGCTGCAGGACAAGAGCGCCGAAGAAGAGCTGGCCGAAGCACTGCGTGCCGAAGCTGAACGCAAGCAGACCGAGGCGCTGGCCGCCCAGGCCAAGGCATAACGGTAGCGGGAGACACTGATGGAATTTATCGCTACCAACTTCGCCCCCATCATGTTTGCGGGGCTGATTGTTTTTCTGCTGCTGGGCTTCCCGGTGGCTTTCAGTCTGGGAGCCGCAGGCCTGGCCTTTGGCTTTCTGGGCATTGAGCTGGGGGTCTTCCCCTCTTCCGTGATGGCCTGGCTGCCCCAGCGCCTGATCGGCATCATGGCCAACGACACCTTGCTGGCCGTGCCGTTCTTTACCTTGATGGGCCTGATTCTTGAACGCTCCGGCATGGCCGAAGACTTGCTCGACACCGTCGGCCAGGTGTTCGGCCCCATCCGCGGCGGTCTGGCTCTGGCTGTGATCTTTGTGGGTGCGCTGCTGGCGGCAACCACGGGTGTGGTGGCTGCGTCGGTCATCTCCATGGGCCTGATCTCGCTGCCCATCATGCTGCGCTACGGCTATGACCGCCGCCTGTCCTCGGGCGTGATTGCCGCCTCTGGCACCTTGGCCCAGATCATTCCACCATCGCTGGTGCTGATTCTGATGGCCGACCAGCTGGGCAAGAGCGTTGGCGATATGTACAAGGGCGCCTTCATTCCCGGCTTCATGCTGATGGGCCTGTATGTGGTGTGGGTGGTCTTGCTGGCCATTTTCAAACCCAAGATGGTTCCTGCCCTGCCTGTTGAAGCGCGTATCTACCGCGAAGCCAATGGCAGCGGCGGCTATGTATCGCTGTTTGTGGTGATAGGCCTGTCCACCATCGTCGCCATCTTCCTGGCCAGCCACATGGCCGACCTGCACACCTGGTGGCAGGGCAAGGAGGTGACCGAAGTTGCCACCGACGAAAAAATCGTTACCGCCATGTGCGGCGGCACTTTCATCGCCTTTGTGATTGCGTCGCTCAACCGTCTCTTCAAGCTGGGTCTGCTGTCCAAGCTGGCCGAGCGTGTGACCTTTGTGCTGATCCCGCCCCTGCTGCTGATCTTCCTGGTGCTGGGCACCATCTTCCTGGGCATTGCAACGCCCACCGAAGGCGGCGCCATGGGCGCCATGGCAGCGCTCATCATGGGCTTTGCCCGCAAGCGCCTGAACATGGATCTGCTCAAGCAGGCTCTGGCCTCCACCACCAAGCTGGCCAGCTTTGTGATGTTCATCATGATTGGCGCCACCACCTTCAGCTTGGTCTTCCAGGCTGCAGACGGCCCCAAGTGGGTGGAGCATCTGCTGACCAGCCTGCCCGGCGGTCAAGTGGGCTTCCTGATCGTGGTCAACATCATGATCTTCTTCCTGGCCTTCTTCCTGGACTACTTTGAACTCTCGTTCATCGTGGTGCCCCTGCTGGGCCCGGTCGCAGAAAAGATGGGCATTGACCTGATCTGGTTCGGCGTGCTGCTGGCCGTGAACATGCAGACCTCGTTCATGCACCCGCCGTTTGGCTTTGCGCTGTTCTTCCTGCGCTCCGTCGCACCGGAAAAACAGTACGTGGACCGCGTGACGCACAAGGTGATCGACCCCGTCACCACAATGCAGATCTACAAGGGTGCAGTGCCCTTTGTGCTGATTCAGCTGGTGATGGTGGGCGTGCTGATTGCCTTCCCCGGCATCGTGACCGGCGCACTGGATAAACCCGTGGCCGTGGACATGAACAAGGTAGGCGATGAAATGCTCAACCAGCTCAACGACGCAGGCGGTGGCTATGGCGCAGACAACCCGTTTGGCGCACCAGAAGGTGGCGAGGAAGGCTCTGCCGCCCCGGCCCCTGGCACTGAGCAGCCCGCAGCCCCCGGCGCACCGGAAGCTGCACCAGCGCCCGATGCGGGCGGCTATGGCTCGGATGACCCGGCCAAGGCCCTGCAGGACTCGCTGAACACGGCCCCTGCCAGCAAGTAAGCTCTGCTGCTCTATCCAAAGCCCTGACGGCCTGCTGTCAGGGCTTTTTTCATGGCCGCAATGCGGAGGGTGGCTACGATGGTGCTTGCGTCAACACCTTTTCTTCGCCATGCCGGAAACTCTGATCGTCGTTCACACCCAGGGCCAGACTTATTACTTCGAGCCCGGCCAGCAGCCCTCTGAATCCGTCTATGGTGGCCCGCTGCAGCCCCGTCTGCATGGCAACTTCGGCCCTGCCCCGCTGCACCATATCGCCACGCTGAGCACCGAACATCTGCCCATGCTTGGCGGTATCAGCCTGCCTTTGCTGTACGGCTTTCAGTATTCAGGCTGCACGCTTGACTATCGGTACAGCCCGCTGGAAGTGAACCTTCTCGACATGGACCCGCAGGAATCCACCCCCGAGTGGCCCTATGCCGACTATCCACCGCTGCTGCCTCGTCTGGCGCTGCGCCTGGCCAGCGTGCAAGCAGAGCGCTGGGAGGACTTTTCATCACGCGCTCGCTACCCCAACCTGCCTGCCCGACAAAGTGCAGAGCTGGTCGCCGTGATTCCAGCGCCCTTGCATATCGGCCAGTCACTGTGGGGGGAAGATGGTGATGACGAAGGCGTATGCGTGGTCTGCGAATGCGATCTAACCCGGCATCGGGTGCACAGCTACAACATCTGCAGCTGATTCATACATGGCTGCAGGCATAAAAAAACCGCAGCAAGCTGCGGTTTTGATAGCTGCCAGCGCACGGCACTGGCAGGCTTGAGATCCATTTCAATCAGATCTTGGCAGTGGCCATGTACTGGTTGAACGGGAACTCGGAGAAGCGGTTCCACAGGATCTGGTCGCGCTGGAAAGCGCGCATGTCCTGGTGAATCTTCTTGAACTCAGGCGACTTGGCTTCGTGTTCGGCAAACACTTCCATGGAGGCCTTGAAACCTGCATCCATCAGTGCCTTGGGGAACATCTTGAGCTGGGTCTTGTTGGCCACCAGGCGCTTGATGGCCTGAGGGTTCAGCACCTGGTACTTGCTGGTCATGTCCATGGCTGCCACGCGGGTGGCGGCATCCAGAATGGCCTTGTTTTCAGGCGACAGCGCGTTGTACTTCTTCTGGTTGATGAAGAATTCCAGCTCTGCAGAGCCTTCCCACCAGCCGGGATAGTAGTAGTAAGGCGCAACCTTGTTGAAGCCCAGCTTTTCGTCGTCGTAAGGACCCACGAATTCCACGGCGTCCAGCGTGCCCTTTTCCAGAGCCTGGTACACATCGCCAGCAGGCATGTTCTGCGCCACCACGCCCAGCTTGGCCATGGCTTCGCCGAACACACCGCCGCCCAGACGCATCTTCAGACCCTTGAGGTCTTCCACGGTCTTGATTTCCTTGCGGTACCAGCCGCCCATCTGGGTGGTGGTGTTGCCGGCGCTGGCGGTGCGGAAGTTGTACTTGGCAAAGAAGGCATCCAGCAGCTTGCGGCCGTTGCCGTGGTCTTTCCAGCCACTCATCTGCAGTGCGGTCAGGCCAAAAGGCACGGCGCAGCTGAAAGCGAAGATGGGGTCCTTGCCAGTGAAGTAGTAGGCCGCTGTCTGGGCCATGTCGATGGTGTCGGCCTGCAGCGCATCCACCACGCCGAAAGCGGGCATCAGCTCGCCAGCAGGGTGAACCGAGATTTCAAACTTGCCGCCCGACATGGCCTTGACCACTTGCGACAGCTTTTCAGCGCTACCGAAAATCGTGTCCAGCGACTTGGGGAAGCTGGAAGCCAGACGCCAGCGCACTGCCGCCTGGGCGTGCACTGCGGGGGCTGCACCAGCAGCCAGAACGCCGGCGATGCCAGCATTTTTCAGGATGGAACGACGATCCACTTATGTCTCCTTGAGGAACGGGTTGAGCTGACACAGACCACTGATCTATGCCAGCTTGACTCATGTAACAGGCTCAAAATGTACACGAGCCACAGGCTCAGCACGCATGAAAAAGTGGACGTTCGCTTAAGAAGTTCTACCTAGTGAGCTGCATCAAGCCCAAGTCCATAACAGAGCAATCGCTCACTACAGGCGTACTGCACTCATGTAGCTGACATAGCGAAATTCCGAGAAGCGATCCCACAGCAGCTGGTCGTGCTGAAAGCCGCGCAGGCTACGGTGAATTTTCTTGAAGGTGCTGGACTTGGCCTCATGCTCGGCCATGGTGGCCATCACCGCCTTGAAGCCCGCATCCATGAGTTCACGGGGAAAGGCGCGCAGTTGCACTCGCTCGCTCAGCAGCTTCTTGAGTGCAGCGGGGTTGAGCGCCAGATATTTGGCACTCAGGTCCTTGGCAGCCAGCGCCGCTGCGCACTCGACCATCGCGCGCAGCTCTGGTGTCAGCGCAGCAAAGGTTTTGGAGTTGATGAAATAGGCCAGCTCGGCACCGCCTTCCCACCAGCCGGGGTAGTAGTAGTAAGGCGCAATCTTGCCAAAGCCCAGCTTCTGATCGTCGTAAGGGCCGACGAACTCAACCGCATCAAGCCGACCTTTTTCCAGCGCCTGATAGGCCTCGCCCACGGGCATGTTGTGCGCCTGCACACCCAGCTTTTGCAAGGCTTCCACCAGCAGCCCGCCACCCACGCGCATGCGCAGCCCCTTGAGGTCTGCCACCGCCTTGATTTCCTTGCGGTACCAGCCCCCCATCTGCGCGCCGGTATTGCCCGCGCTCAGGCTCTTGATGTTGTACTGCCCATAAAAGTCATCCATGAGCTTGCGGCCGCCGCCATATTCCATCCAGGCATCCATCTGGCGGGCCGTCAGGCCAAAGGGAACAGCGCAGCCAAAGGCAAACGTTGGATCTTTGTCGGTGAAGTAATACGGCGCGGTCAGCGCCATCTCCACCACGCCGCTTTGCACGCCTTCCATCACGCCAAAGGCAGGAAGCGACTCACCTGCAGACTGCACGACCACGTCGATCTGCCCGCCCGATATCAGCTTGAGGGTCTGCGCAAACTTCTCGGCAGCCCCATGAATGGCGTCCAGTGACTTGGGAAAACTCGTGACAAGGCGCCACTGCATCGTCTCCTGCGCGTGCACCGAAGGCGCTACACCCGCTGCCAGCACCCCAGCCATGCCCACATGTTTGACGAGTGAGCGACGATCCATGAATATTTCTCCGCTAGTAGTTGTTCAAAGCTTGCGCTGTTATAGCAGTCTGAACGCAAGACGCAGTTATTCTAGAAACGCATGCGTCAGCCGTGGGGAGATTCCAGTCAGCCGTCAGTTTTCTCTGGCCCGGCGCAAGAAAAAGGCCCTTCGATGAAGGGCCTGATTTCAGGGTCTGGCGATCAGCGCTCCAGACGCTTGCGGATGGATGCCTCAATGCCTGCGGCATCCAGACCTTGCAAGGCCATCAGCTTGACGGGATCGCCATGTTCGATGAATTCGTCGGGCAGGCCCAGTTGCAGCACCGGCTTGCTCAAACCATGAGCGGCCAGCGACTCCAGCACCGCGCTGCCAGCGCCCCCCATGATGCAGCCGTCTTCCACGGTAACGATCAGCTCATGCTCTGCCGCAATCTGCAGCAGCAGCGCTTCATCCAGCGGCTTGGCCCAGCGCATATTGGCAACGGTGGCGTCCAGCGACTCAGCGGCTTGCAGCGCAGGGTACAGCAGTGAACCAAAGGCCAGAATCGCCACCTTCTTGCTGGCAGACTCACGGCGAATCTCGCCCTTGCCAAAGGGAAGGCCTTCCAGGCTTTCCAACGGTGCAGCGCCGACACCCGCACCACGCGGGTAACGCACGCACACGGGGTGGTCCTGCTCGTAGGCCGTGCTCAGCAACTGGCGCGTTTCGCGCTCGTCGGCCGGGCAAGCCATGCTCATGTTCGGAATGCTGCGCACAAAGGCGATGTCATAGGCACCGGCATGGGTGGCACCATCGGCGCCAACCAGACCCGCGCGATCCAGTGCAAACACCACGGGCAGGTTCTGCAGCGCAACGTCGTGAATCAGCTGGTCATAGCCCCGCTGCAAAAACGTGGAATAAATGGCGACCACGGGCTTGAGACCCTCGCAGGCCATGCCACCCGCAAAAGTCACCGCATGCTGCTCTGCAATGCCCACGTCGTAATAGCGACCAGGAAAGCGCTTGTGAAACTCCACCATGCCAGAGCCTTCGCGCATGGCGGGCGTAATGCCCACCAGACGCTGATCCTTGGCAGCCATATCGCACAGCCAGTGGCCGAACACTTGCGTGAACGTCTGCTTGGATGGCGTGGCGGGCTTGACCAGGCCCACGGCGGGGTCGAACTTGCCAGGGCCGTGATAGGCAACAGGGTCGGCCTCGGCCAGCTTGTAGCCCTGGCCCTTCTTGGTCACCACATGCAGGAACTGCGGGCCTTTCAAGCCCTTGATGTTTTCCAGCGTGGGGATCAGCGAATCGAGGTCATGACCGTCGATAGGGCCGATGTAGTTGAAGCCGAACTGCTCAAACATGGTGGCAGGCACCACCATGCCTTTGGCCTGCTGCTCCAGTCGCTTGGCCAGCTCCAGCAGCGGCGGCACTTGCTTCAAGACGCTCTTGCCCACATCGCGGGCCTTGGCGTAGAACTGGCCGCTCATTAGCTGCGCCAGATAGCGGTTCAGCGCGCCCACGGGCGGGCTGATGCTCATGTCATTGTCATTGAGGATGACCAGCAGATTGGCATCAGCCACACCACCGTTGTTCAGCGCTTCAAAGGCCATGCCAGCCGTCATTGCGCCATCCCCAATCACGGCAATGGCGCGGCGGTCTTCACCCTTTTGCTTGGCCGCCAGTGCCATGCCCAGAGCGGCCGAGATACTGGTGGACGAGTGCGCCGTACCAAAGGTGTCGTACTCGCTCTCGGCACGCTGCGGAAAGCCCGACAGGCCACCCAACTGGCGCAGCGTGGACATGCGGTCACGGCGGCCCGTCAGAATCTTGTGGGGATATGTCTGGTGACCCACGTCCCAGACGATGCGGTCATAGGGCGTGTTGAACACTGTGTGCAGCGCCACGGTCAGCTCCACCGTACCCAGGTTGGAGCTGAGGTGACCGCCGGTCTTGGAGACGCTTTCGATCACATAAGCGCGCAACTCTGCTGCCAAAGTCTTGAGCTGGGGCCGCGACAGGCGGCGCATGGCCTCAGGATCATCAATGTTCTGCAGCAGAGAATAAGTATTCGTGGACATGATCTATATTTTTAGTAGCTGCTTGCGCTGACCAATATTAGGGAATAAGGCTGTTTGACCAATAAAATAGTCAGTGCGTACGCTGCACGACCATATCAGCCAGAGCTGCCAGCGCCTGCGTATCAGGCAAGCCGCTGCGCGCCAGGGCAGCGTGGGCCTGAACGCGCAATTCCTCGGCATGGGCACGCGCTTGCTCAAGCCCCAGCAGCGAAACATAGGTGGGCTTGTCATTGGCCGCATCCTTGCCTGCCGTCTTGCCCAGAGTGGCCGAATCTGCTACCACATCCAGAATGTCATCCACCACCTGGAAAGCCACACCCAGCGCCTGACCATAGTCCGTCAGCGCTGCCAGCGCCTTGGCATCGACCCGGGCATTGCAAGCCGCCCCCATCAGCACACTGCCCAGCAGCAGGGCACCGGTCTTGAGACGGTGCATCTCGCGCAATTGCGCCTCGGTCAGCTGCTTGCCCACACTGGCCAGGTCAATCGCCTGACCGCCAGCCATGCCCTGGCAGCCAGATGCAGCACCTAGCAATCGGCAAAGCTTGGCCTGCGTTGAGCAAGGTACATCGTCTTCATCCAGAACCAGCAACTCAAAGGCCAGTGCCTGCAAGGCGTCACCGGCGAGCAGCGCAGACGACTCACCAAACTGCACATGAACCGTAGGTTTGCCACGGCGCAGCACATCGTTGTCCATGCAGGGCATGTCATCGTGCACCAGTGAATAGGCGTGGATCAGCTCAACCGCACAACCTGCACGCAGCGCAGCGGCCTCTTGCCCGCCTACGGCTTCAGATGCAGCCCAGACCAGCAACGGGCGCAGGCGCTTGCCACCATCAAGCACGGCATAGCGCATGGCTTCACCCAGGTCCGCAGGCGCATTGACGCCGACCCAGCGCGACAATGCGTCCTCGGTACGGGCCAGGCGCTCGTTCATCCAGGAAAGGAAATCCAGGGCTGTCGTGCCCATATTCAAAGAAGACGGCTGTTCGGCAATCATTGATTCATTCATGGCTGATGCTGGGCTATTTCAAAAATAGTGAGGTCGGCTAGTCCTGTGTCCAGGCCGACAATTGACCCTCATCCAGCACCTTCACTTGCTCCTGCACCGCTTCCAGCTGGCTGCGGCAAAAGCCCAGTAGCTGGGCTGCGCGATGATAGCCGCTGAGCATCTGCTCCAGCGGCAACTGTCCTGACTCGATTTGCGCAATCAGTTGTTCCAGCTCTTGCAAAGCAGCTTCATAACTGGCAGGTTGGTCGGCTTTTTTAGCGGCAGCAGCCTTGGGCATGGGCGGTGTGGAGCAATGTTAGACGGAAGCGACGATTCTAGGCGCCCCAGTCGCCTCGATAAGTAATGCCCGCAAACTCTCACCTCTCACATCAACCTCTCTCACCGTCCAAAGCCACTGGACATCGCATGGGCCCGTTATTGCAAAACAATCTGGTGCTATAGCAACCAATACACGCACCAGAAAAACGGAAATAACCCCACCAGCTATAATCCCATTCCCGTCAAGCCGGCTCCATTGCTTGGTCATCGTCGTCGGTCATCGCATCAAGGTTACAGCCTCCGAATGCGTGCCTGAGCCCATGTCCAGACAAGGCCGGTTTCGTTTTTTACCGCGTGCGCACGCGCACCCTCCCTGTGGGGAGTCTTTAGGTCAGGTCATCCATGTCTGATTTAAGTCTTCAACTGCAGCAGGCCGCAAGCCAACTACCAGTTTCAAGTTATTTCGACCAAGCGCTGTTTCAGCGCGAGTTGGAAACCATTTTCAAGCGTGGCCCGCGTTATGTCGGCCATGAGCTTGCCATCCCGGAGATAGGCGACTACTACGCCCTTCCTCAAGAAAAAGAGGGGCGTGCACTGGTGCGCAATGCCAGAGGCGAGATCGAGCTGATCTCCAATGTCTGCCGCCACCGTCAGGCTGTGATGCTCAAGGGCCGGGGGAATCTGCTGTCCGAAGGCAAAGGTCATGCGGGCGGCAATATTGTCTGCCCGCTGCACCGCTGGACTTACAACACCAGCGGTGAGCTGCTGGGCGCACCCCATTTCAGCCACGACCCGTGTCTGAACCTCAACAACTACAAACTGCGTGAGTGGAATGGTTTGCTGTTCGAGGACAACGGCCGCGATATTCAGGCTGACCTTGGTGGCATGAAGCTGCGCGAGCAGCTCAAGTTTGACGGCTTTGTGCTCGACCATGTCGAAATGCACGAGTGCAACTACAACTGGAAGACCTTTATCGAGGTCTATCTGGAGGACTACCATGTCGGCCCCTTCCACCCCGGTCTGGGCAATTTCGTCACCTGCGACGATCTGAAGTGGGAATTTGCCAAGGAGTACTCGGTGCAGACCGTGGGCGTGGCGCCCACTTTCGGCAACCCCGGCTCGGATACGTACAAGAAGTGGCACGACGTGCTGCTGCAGTACCGCAATGGCGAGCTGCCCGATCGCGGTGCCATCTGGCTGACCTACTACCCCCACATCATGGTGGAGTGGTACCCGCATGTGCTGACGGTCTCGACCCTGCACCCGCTGGCCGTGGACAAGACGCTGAACGTGGTGGAGTTCTACTACCCCGAAGAGATTGCCGCCTTCGAGCCCGAGTTTGTTGCCGCGCAAAAGGCCGCCTATATGGAGACCTGCATCGAAGACGATGAAATTGCCGAACGCATGGACGGAGGCCGCCGCGCCCTGTTCGAGCGTGGTGACAACGAGGTTGGCCCCTACCAAAGCCCCATGGAAGATGGCATGCAGCACTTTCATGAGTGGTATAGGGGCTTGATGGCCCCCTGAGGCGCTTCGCGCCTTCCCCCGTAGGGGGACAACAGCCTCGCTGCGGGGCGGCCCTTGCTTGCTGTTCCGCCCCTAAGGTGTTGTTAACTCCTCTTGGTGTGCGCCAGTATTTATGGCTTGTTGACTATGTGTAGAAAATATTAAAACTGATAGCTGCTAGCGCATACCCAGTAAGCGCAGCAGCTATTTTTTATGCTGAATTGAGTGAGTTATGAGAGCCCTGTGGATGGTGCTGGCCGCGCTGATTTTTGCGGTCATGAGTGTGTGTGTGAAGTTTGCTTCCAGGGACTTCAATGCAGCAGAGATCATTTTCTATCGCGGTCTGGTCAGCATGGCTCTGCTGGCCTTGCTGGCACGCCAAAGCGGCGTGACGCTGGCCACCCAGTACCCGCGCGAGCACGCCTGGCGCAGCTTTGTCGGCGTGATCTCCATGGGCGCCTGGTTCTATGCCATTGGCCATCTGCCGCTGGCCACTGCCACCACCCTCAACTCCATGAGCAGCATCTGGATGGCAGTCTTTCTGATTGCACAGGGGCTGTGGATGCGCCACACCCTGCGCAAGTCCTACGCGGCCCAGCCCGAAACCCGCCGCGCCATTCCGCCTTTTCCCTGGGCGCTGGTGGGCACTGTCTTCCTCGGCTTTATCGGCGTTCTTCTGGTACTGCGCCCCAGCAGCGCACCGGCCAGCGAATGGATTCCCGCCCTGGGCGGCCTGTTTGGCGGCATGTTCGCCGCCATGGCCTATATGCAGGTGACCACGCTGTCGCGCCTGGGCGAGCCTGAAACCCGCGTGGTGTTCTATTTCTCGCTGGGCTCGGCCATTGCGGGGGGCATCACCATGCTGTTTACGGGCCTCTCGCCCTTCCCGGGCTGGAGCGCACTGTGGCTGCTGCCCGTGGGCGTTCTGGCCGCCGTGGCCCAGGTCTGCATGACCAAGGCCTATGCCTCTGCCGAGACCAAGCGCAATACGCTGGTCGTCGCCAATCTGCAGTATTCAGGCATTGTGTTCGCCGCCCTGCTCAGCCTGATGCTGTTTGGCGAGAGCATTCCGCTGATCGGCTGGGCCGGCATTGTGCTGATTGTGGCCAGCGGCGCTGCCGCAACGGCCTTGCGCTCACGCAGCTGACGGAGCGTCGGCGCGGGTCTGCATGGCCTGCGCCAGAAACTGCGCAAACAAAGGCTCAATGGCAGGCAAAGCATCGTTGAGCCGGTGATCGCCGTCCAGCAAATGCAGGGCCACCCGGTGCTGACAGGCAAATGCCACGCTGTGCGCGGCAGGCACAACCGCATCGCCCCAGCCATGCACCAGCAAGGTCTGCCGGGCATGAGGTGCCAGTGTCTGCTCTGCATAGCCCGGCAGATAAAAAGCAGATGCCAGCAAAAACAAACCATCGGGCTTGAGTTCTGCGCTGGCGACTGTGGACACATAACCCCCCATGCTCGACCCCACCAGAATCAGCTGGCTATGCGGCGGCAAAGGCGTAGCCAGCAACTGGGCCACGCGCCGATCAGGCTCTTCTGGCGCGTCCTGATCGAACACTTGCCCGCCCTCACCCTCGCGGTAATTGATGGACAGGACTTGCGCGCCAGCAGCCTCGGCTACCGCAGCCAGCGCCTTGATCTTGGAGCCCCATGGCCCTGACTCCTTGCCGTGCGAAAACACGACCAGTGCTGGTGCAGCCGGGCTTTGTGCGCTCAAATTTTCCTCACTCATTGAACTTCCCTCGTTGTCTCTAACGTATCCGCTCATGGTGCCATGTGCGGCAGATATCCCTTTTGCCGCGACGCATAATCAGGCCAAAAGGAGTTTTCATGAGCACGCCTACCGCATTCAACACCCTGATTTCCGTCGAACAGCTGGCCCAGTTGCAGGCCAGCGGCAAGCCCTTGATGGTGTTTGACTGCAGTTTCGACCTCATGAATCCACCTGCGGGCCATGAGCAATATCTGCAAGCCCATATTCCCACCGCAGTGTTCGCCGATCTGGACAAAAACCTCAGTGCCCCGCACGGCTCACCGGATGACAAGGGCCAGGTTGCCACCAGCAATCAGGCGGTATCGGGTGGCCGCCACCCGCTGCCCACGCGTGAGCGCTTTTCGGTGTGGCTGTCCTCCATCGGCTTTTCCAACGATATGCAGGCCGTTGTCTATGACCGCAACGGCGCCAATTACTGCGGCCGCCTGTGGTGGATGCTGCGCTGGGCTGGCCACGATGCTGTGGCCGTGCTCGATGGCGGCCTGCAGGCCTGGCAGACCGCAGGGCAGGCAGTGCGCAGTGGCGAGGAAGCCGCGCACTTTCAGTCCAACTTCGAACTGGGCCAGCCGCTGGAGACGCTCAAGACCGTGGATCAGGTGGAGTCCGATCTGGGCCAGCCCACCCAGACCCTGATCGACGCCCGCGCACCCGCGCGCTATCGCGGCGAGGTTGAGCCCATGGACCCTGTGGCGGGCCATATCCCCGGCGCACTCAACCGCCCCTTTGCCAGCAATATCGCCGCCGATGGCCGCTTCAAGCCTGCCGCGCTGCTCAAGGCCGAGTTTGACGAGCTGCTGGCAGGCCGTGACCCCGCCACCATCGTTCACCAGTGCGGCAGCGGCGTCAGCGCCACCCCCAATGTGCTGGCCATGCGCATTGCTGGCTTTGCGCCAACCGCGCTGTTTGCGGGCAGCTGGAGCGAATGGTGCAGCCAGCCTAACCGGCCATTCGAGCGGGGGTGATCAGCAGACCAGGCGCCATACTCGGCGCCCTGACCTGCCCCGCCCAGACCACGCGGTTGCGGCCCTGGTGCTTTGCCGCATACAGCGCTTCATCCGCCTGCATTAGCAACTGCGCAGGCTCATCCCCCTGCTGCAGCTGCGCGGCACCAATGGAGACCGTGACCCGCAGGTTCTGCCCGGGCGCTACGGGCATGGGAGCAGCCGCAACGACAGAGCGCACACGCTCCAGCATCTGCGAGCCATCGTGCACCGAGGTGTTCACCATCAGCAGCACAAACTCCTCTCCGCCCCAGCGGGCCAGAATATCGCTACCCCGGATATTGGCCGAAACCAGTTTGGCAAAATTCTGCAGCACGACGTCGCCCGCGCCATGCCCATAGGTGTCGTTGACCGCCTTGAAAAAATCCAGATCCAGCTGCGCAATCAGCAGCGGCAAGCCGTGGCGCATGGTCCTCGCATGCTCCAGCTGCATCATCTCGGCCATATAGCGCCGGTTGGGCAGACCAGTGAGTTCATCGCGGGTGGCCAGCTCTCGAATGTGCTCCAGCGCCTGCGTCAGCTCCTTTCTGTTGCGCTGCAGGCCTGTGCGCAAGGCGTGCACTCGCAAAGCCAGAGCCGTACTGGTCAGCAATACGATGAGAACAATCACCATATACATAATGGCCAGCGCATCAGGCATGGCGTTCAGCCTGGGCAGCGTCTGCACACAGACGGTGGCCACACCATAAGCCAGCAAGGCAAATAGCATCAGGCGCTTGATCTGCAAGGGTTTGAGCCCGAAAACACCAAACATGATGATCAGCGCCAGCACCGGCGGCGTAATGCCACGTGCCTTGTCGGCAATCGCAAAGGCCACGGCATTGCTCACAATGGCATAGATGATCTGCACTGACGTGAATGCCGGGTCACGCCAGCCAAGGCTGAAGCCACTGCGAATCAACGCGAAACTGATCAGCACGCACGCGGCGCTGCCAATGGACCAGCACCGCACCAGAGCGGCATCCGCCAGCCCCGCAGACGCTCCCAGCTCCAGCGAAAAAATGCAGAAGGCCATCAGCAGGCATGCCCATCCCGTGGTGACCAGCGACGCACGCTGGCGCCTGTCATCCCCAAAAACCGCCGTCTGAATGCGCTGAAACCAGCCCGCACCATGGGCAGGACTATCCGCTTCCTGACTCACTGCACCCCTTCTGCCGCCCTTCTGGCAGCACCATCTCTAACACACAAAGAAAGGGAAATGTGCTGCAAACACTCCTAGATGAGGAGCAAACACCATGCAATTCCCACCATCCCCCCACTCACAAAGCTTCACAATACACACCAGCCAGAGCTTTCCCCATAGAGATTGCCCGACAGGGTCAATCAACTTCACTGGTTTTTTGATGTCATCCAAAGCAAGTACATCAAAGTAAGGGAAATCTGACAAACACCCTTGTGCAATCAGACATGCTGCGCAGTTGCAACCCGACTTCAGTTCACCGGGGGGCTGTCACACAATTCAATCCAACAGATCGAAACATTTTTGACTCTTTGTACCAAGCAGGGTCACGGTCTGTAAATTGAAAAGGACAGACCATGACCAACGAACAACTGCTTGCCGAGATCCGCGAAGCCAACCTCACTTACCTGATGTTGGCCCAGACCCTGATCCGCCAGGACAAGGCTGAAGCCGTGTTCCGCCTCGGTCTGAATGAAGAGTCCTGCGACCTGCTGGGTGCGCTGTCCTCGGCCCAGGTGCTCAAACTGGCATCGCGCAACACGCTGCTGGCCAGCTTCCGCGCTGATGATGAAATGGTCTGGAGTCTGCTGACCAACCACAGCAGCAACAAGATTGGCAACGCCGCCACCAACACCCTGCACGCCAACATTCTGATGGCCAGCCGTGTCTCCGAAGTGCTCTGAAGCACTTTCAACGCCTACCCCGTTTTAAGGAGAGACACATGCCTGCTGCCAAGACTGCCGTGAAAAGCGTTCTCAACGAATCCAAGCAAATCGAGCGCGCCGCCATGCTCATCGAAATGGGCGCCCGCATGCAGGTGCTGGAGTCCGAGACCACGCTGTCCTATGAACGCCTGATCCGGCTGTACAAGGAAATCTCGGGCAAGTCCCCCTCCAAAGGCCAGTTGCCGTTTTCTACCGACTGGTTTCTGACCTGGCAGGAGAACATCCACAGCTCGCTGTTTCTGAACATCTACGAATACCTGTCCAAGGGCGTAGAGCTGGACAGCGCCGAACAGCTGACCAAGGCCTACCGCCTCTACAGCGAACAGATTCAGGCGGCCGAACTGGATGTGCTGCTGTCCTTTACCCGCGCCTGGCGTCTGGTGAAGTTTGTCGATGCGCAGATGCTGACGCGCACGCAGTGCTCGGTGTGCAAGGGCCAGTTTGTGACCGAGCCTTATGAGAATGCCCGCCACTACCAGTGCGGCCTGTGCAATCCGCCTGCGCGTGCGGGCAAGAGCAAGGCTGCGGGTTCCCTCATGTTGCACTGAGGGGGATGCCCCCTGAGCCGCTGCGCGGCTTCCCCCTAGGGGGACGGCAGCATCGCCGCGAGGCGGCTCTTGCTGGCTGCCTCTCGCTTGAAGTGCGCCAGTATTGAGTGCTTGCTTACATTTTCATAGCTTGTAGCGCCATATAGAAAAAGGGTTTGACGCATTTAAATGCCTCAAACCCTTTATGCATTGGCGCAAGCAGCTCCTGTTTCAAGAGCTGCTTTCTTTCTGTCTTCAACCCGTATTGCGCACCCCCGCAGCAATCCCGTTAATCGACAGATGAATACCGTTCTTCACCCGGTCATCGGTCTGACCCGCACGCCAGCGGCGTACCAGTTCGACCTGCAGGTGATGCAGCGGGTCAATATAGGGAAAGCGGTGACGGATGGAACGCGCCAGTGCGGAGTTGTGTTCCAGGCGCTGCTTGTCTCCGGTGATCTGATTGAGCGCTTCCACCGTGCTTTGCCATTCCGCCTCAATGGCGCCAAAGATGCGGCGGCGCAGCCGTGTGTCGGTCACCAGTTCGCTGTAGCGCGACGCCAGGTTCAGATCGCTCTTGGCCAGCACCATGTCCATATTCGACAGCAGCGTTTTGAAGAACGGCCACTGGCGGTACATCTTCTGCAACAGCGCCAGCTGGGCCTTGGCGTCCTTGCCCGGGCGGTTGATAAAGGCCTGCACCGCCGCGCCAAAGCCGTACCAGCCTGGCAGCGTCAAACGGCACTGTCCCCAGCTAAAGCCCCAGGGAATGGCGCGCAGGTCTTCAATGGCCTGGGTGGCCTTGCGCGATGCGGGGCGTGAGCCGATGTTCAGCTCGGTGATCTCGCGAATCGGCGTGCTGCTGAAGAAGTAGCTGGTAAAGCCCGGTGTTTCATAGACCAGTGCACGATAGGCCCCCATGCTGGCTTCAGACAGGAACGCCGCCGCATCCAGAAAAGCTGGCGTTGCGGGCTTGGTAGGCTGCAGCAAGGTAGCTTCCAGTGTGGCGGCGACCAGTGTTTCCAGATTGCGGCGGCCAATTTCGGGGTTGGCGTATTTGGAGGCAATGACTTCGCCCTGCTCGGTCAGGCGAATCTGGCCGCGCACCGTGCCGGGCGGCTGCGCCAGAATGGCCTGATAGCTGGGGCCACCGCCACGACCCACCGTGCCGCCGCGGCCGTGGAACATGCGCAGCTGAATACCGTGGTGATCGGCCAGGTCGTCAAACAGGTCAACCAGCGCGATCTCGGCGCGGTACAGCTCCCAGTTGCTGGTGAAGATGCCACCATCTTTGTTGCTGTCGCTATAGCCCAGCATGATGTCCTGCTCGCCACCGCTTTTCTTGACCATCTCGGCAATGCCGGGCAGTTGGTAGTAGCGGCGCATGATGGGCTCGGCATTGCGCAGGTCTTCAATGGTTTCAAACAGGGGCACCACGATCAGGTCGCAAACCGCCCCGTCCTGCAGCGTGCCGCGCATCAGGCCCACTTCTTTTTGCAGCAGCAGCACTTCCAGCAAATCGCTCACCGTTTCGGTGTGGCTGATGATGCAGTGGCGAATGGCTTCGCCGCCCTGCAACTGGCGCAGGCGGTGGGCGGTCTCGAAAATGCTCAGTTCGCTGCGCGCATGGTCGGAGTATTCAGCGCCAATCACGCGCAGCGGGCGCGCATCTTCCAGCAAGCGCACCAGCAGTGCACATTTGGCGTCCTCCTGCAGCGCGCTGTAAGCAGGCTCCAGCCGCGCCACGGACAGCAGCTCCTGCACCACGGCCTCGTGTTTGTCAGAGCTTTGGCGCAAGTCCACCGTAGCCAGATGAAAGCCAAACACCTGCACCGCACGCATCAGCGGGTGCAGGCGCTGCGGTGCCAGCATGTCGCCGTGATAGGCCGACAGCGAATCATCAATGATCTGCAGATCCGCCAGAAACTCGTGGGCAGTGGCATAGGCGTTCTGCGGCGCAACCGCATGGCGCGCCGCATCGCCGCCCGTCAGTTGCTTGAGCGTGGCTGCAAGCCGTGCATAAATGCCCGTCAGCGCCCGGCGGTAGGGCTCGTCGCTGCGGTGCACATTGGCGTCGGGCGATGCATCGGCCAGCGCCCGCATCTCGGGGGTGACTTCCACCAGGTTGCCGGACAGCGACAGCTCACCGCCCAGCCAATGCACTTCGCGCAGATAGTGGCGCAAGGCCACATCGGCCTGACGGGACAGCGCCAGCTCCAGGCTCTCGGCCGTCACAAACGGGTTGCCGTCGCGGTCGCCGCCAATCCACTGGCCCATGCGCAAAAAGTTGTGGGCAGGCAGCTTCTGGCCCAGTTCCTGCTCCAGCTGGGTGTAGATCTTGGGAATCTCGTGCAAAAACGTGGCTTCGTAGTACGACAGCGCGTTTTCAATCTCGTCGGCCACCGTCAGCTTGGAGTGGCGCAGCAGCCGCGTCTGCCACAGCTGGGCCACACAGGCGCGCAACTGCGCATCCACACGGGCCAGCTCACGCGGGGTCAGCGCATCCTTGGCGCTGTTGTAGAGCTGGGCGCGCATTTCAATGTCATCGCGCTCGGCCAGCAACTGGGCAATGCGGCGCTCGGCCATCAGAATGCTCTGGCGCTGCACCTCGGTGGGGTGAGCCGTCAGCACGGGGGAAATAAAGCTCTTGACCAGCATCTGCGCCACCGAGCCTGAAGAAATGCCCGCCCAGCGCAGCCGCGCCAGCGCCACTTCAATGCTGCCTTCCTGCGTATTGCCTGCACGCTCGTGCACAGCGCGGCGGCGAATGTGGTGGCGATCTTCGGCCAGATTGGCCAGATGCGAGAAATAGGTGAAGGCGCGAATCACGCTCACGGTCTGATCGCTGGACAGGCCCTTGAGCAGCTTCTTGAGCGCTTTGTCAGCCGCTTCATCGGCATCGCGGCGAAACGCCACGGAAAGCTGGCGCACCTGCTCGACCAGTGCAAAGGCGGGCTCACCTTCTTGCTCGCGGATGACATCGCCCAGCATGCGCCCCAGCAGTCGAATGTCCTCAATCAGCGGCAAATCCTTGTCTTTGGACTTGTCCATCACGCGCTGGGGCTTGTCAGTGCCAGCGGATTTTGAGGTACGGGCGGAAGGCATCGACTATTCTCCTTGGGCTCTGTGTAGGTCAACGTGCCATGCTAGCATTCCCGATTTCCCGCTTGAGACTGCGCCGTCATGAAATTTTCTGCATCCTCCCCCACAACAATTGTCATTGCGACTCGTGAAAGTCAGCTGGCGTTGTGGCAGGCTGAGCACGTGCAGACCATCCTGCGTGGTCACGGTCACCCGGTTGAACTGCTGGGCATGACGACCAAGGGCGACCAGATTCTGGACCGCGCCCTGTCCAAGGTGGGCGGCAAGGGCCTGTTCGTCAAGGAACTGGAAGTCGCCCTGGAAGAAGGCCGCGCCGATCTGGCCGTGCACTCCTTGAAGGACGTGCCCATGGAGCTGCCCGAAGGCTTTGTGCTGGCCTGCGTGATGACCCGCGAAGACCCTCGCGACGCTTTTGTCTCTAATAAGTACGCAAGTCTGGACGAGCTGCCACAGGGCGCCGTGGTCGGCACCTCCAGCCTGCGCCGCCAGGCCCTGCTGCAGGCGCTGCGCCCCGACCTCAAGATTGAGCCCCTGCGCGGCAACGTCAACACCCGCTTGCGCAAGCTGGACGAAGGCCAGTACGACGCCATTGTGCTGGCCGCTGCCGGCCTGATGCGCCTTGAGATGAGCGAGCGCATTCGCGCCAAGTTCGACCCCGCCCACATGCTGCCCGCCGCAGGCCAGGGTGCACTGGGCATTGAGGTGCGCGCCGACCGTCAGGACATCATTGATGCACTGGCGCCGCTGGCCCACATGCCCACCTGGCTGACCGTAACGGCCGAGCGCGCTGTCAGCCGCTGCATGGGCGGCAGCTGCTCCATGCCACTGGCTGCCTTTGGCCGCTTTGAGGGCGACACCCTGCACATGGACGCCGCCTGGGGCGATATCGAAGGTCAAAAGCCTCTGGTGCGTGTGCAAGCCAGTGCCACCGTGACCGACTTCGCCTCGGCCAATGCGCTGGGCGAGAGCCTGGCCGCACAGCTGCAGGCCGCAGGCGCTGTTCCAGCACCCAAGCAAGCCTGAACGGCAAAGGCCATGCGCGCGCGCATTCTGGTCACCCGCCCGCAGCATGATGCCCAGCCCTGGGTCAGCGCCCTGCAGTCGCGCGGCTGGGAAGCCCATGCCCTGCCGCTGATGGGCATAGGCCCGTGCAGTGGCGAAGCGGCCCAGCAGGCACTGGCACAGGCCCAGGCTGCAGCGCTGACTCCCGGCCACTACCGTGCCGTGATGTTTGTCAGCGGTAATGCGGTGCAGTATTTTTTTGCATCAAATGATGCTCAAGCCCTTAACCATCAAGCGCTGCTAGCTCCTGATACCAGAGCATGGACACCCGGCCCGGGTACGGCCCACGCATTGCTGACAGCAGGCATTGCCGCCAGCCAGATCGACGGCCCCGCACCGGACGCCGCCCAGTTCGAATCCGAAACCCTGTGGCAGTGCGTGCACGGCCAGATTCGAGCCGGCGACCGCGTACTCATCGTGCGAGGCGACAGCCCTGCCCCTGAAAGCACCGCGCCATCGACCCAGGGCGCAGGCCGGGAGTGGCTGGCCGCACAGCTGCGCGAGGCTGGAGCGCAGGTGGAACTGCTGGCTGTCTATCAGCGCTTGCTGCCCCAGTGGAGTGCCGAACAACTGGAACTGGCACGCAACGCAGCCTCTGATGGCAGCCTGTGGTTGTTCAGCAGCTCCGAAGCTGTTGCCAACCTGCAACAGATACTGCCAGAGCAAAGCTGGCAGCAGGCGTTGGCGCTTACCACCCATGCCCGTATTGCCGCAAAAGCCCAGGCAGCGGGCTTTGGCAAGGTTGTGCAAAGCCGCCCAACGCAGGATGAGGTGTTCGCGTCGATAGAATCAGCTCTATGAGCTCTGACGCCATCCCCACCCCTGAAACCTCAGCCAAAGACCTCCCCTCCCAGCCTCCGACATCCGCCGCCGCAAGCCAGGGCGCGCCCATGCCGCTGGTGCTGACGCTGGGGGCCGTGGCCGTTGCGGCCTTGGTCGGCTGCGGCATGCTGTGGCAGCGCGTGGGCAATATGCAGGAGCAACTGGCCCGCCAGTCCGCCCAGTCTGGTGCGCAATCTGTGGAAGCCCGCACCTTGGCCAAGGATGCCCAGGATCTGGCCCGCGACAGCGCAGCCCGCGTCTCGGTCATGGAAGCCCGGGTGGGCGAGCTGAACCTGCAGCGCAGCCAGCTGGAAGAGCTGATGCAGAGCATGTCACGCACCCGTGACGAGAATCTCGTGGCCGATATTGAATCGGCCGTGCGCATGGCGCAGCAGCAGGCCGAGCTGTCAGGCAGCCTGCAGCCCCTGGTGGCCACCCTCAAATCCGCGCAGAAGCGTGTGGAAAGTGCCGCCCAACCCCGTCTGGCTCCGGTGATTCGCGCCATGGAGCTGGATCTGGAAAAACTCTCACGCATGAGCGTGACAGACACCACGGGCGTGCTGACGCGTATCGAAGATCTGGCGCGCCAGGTTGATGAACTACCCTTGACCAATGATGTGGGCCGCTACCGCAGCCGCACATCCGATCAGCCCCCCAGCGCCCCGGAACACGCTGCAGCCGACAGCAATCTGACCCTGACCCAGTGGGCCTGGTGGCAAGGCCAGGGCGTACGCCTGTGGGAGTCCTTCCGCGACGGCGCCTCAGACCTGGTGCGGGTGCGCCGCATCGATCACCCGGATGCCGCGCTGCTGGCGCCTGAGCAAGGCTATTTTCTGCGCGAGAACCTCAAACTCAAGCTGCTCAATGCACGCCTTGGCTTGCTGTCGCGCCAGCCCGAATCGGCACGCATGGACCTGAACTCTGCCGGCATCATGCTGAGCAAGTATTTCGACACCCGCGCGCGCCGCACCCAGATCGCACAGGCACAGCTGCAGCAGATTCAAAGCAATCTGCACACCTCAACGGACCGCGTGCGGCTTGATGACACACTGACCGCGCTGGCAACCGCCGCGGCAGGCCGCTAAGCCAGGAGGACACCGAAATGCGTGCTGCCTTATGGCTGATGGGTTTGTTTGCCGTAGCCGTGGCCACGGCCTTGTTTGCAGGCAATAACCAAAGCACTGTGACCTGGTTCTGGTCGCCCTACCGGGTGGACATGTCGCTGAATCTGGCCATCGTGCTGATTTTTCTGGGCTTTGTGCTGCTCTACGCGGCCTTGCGCGCTCTGGCGGGCTTGCTGCAGATGCCGCACCAGGCCCGTCGCTGGCGCATGCAGCAAAAAGAACGCAGCATGAACCAGAGCCTGCTGGAGTCGCTGTCCCACCTGCAGGCTGGTCGTTTTCTGCGTGCCCGCAAAGCCGCGATGACCGCGCTCTCGACCGAGCAATCGCTGCGCGAAACCGATGCCGCCATTCCCTATGGCGACCGCCTGAGCGCCACGGCCCACTTGCTGGCCGCTGACGCATCCCATGCTCTGCAGGATGCCGCCTTGCGCGACAAGCACTGGCAGCAGGCCCTGGCGCTGCTGCCCGAGCCCGGCGCCACCCAGGATCAGGAAATTCGCGAAGGCGCGCAAATGCGCTCGGCCCGCTGGGCACTGGATGACCGCGATGCCGGTGAATCCATGCAGCGCCTGGCCGATCTGCCTCAGGGCGCAAGCCGCCGCACGATTGCGCTGCGCATCAAGCTCAAGGCCGCCCGCCTGGCTGGCAATACCCAGGTGGCGCTGGATACCGCCCGCCTTCTGGCCAAACACCGCGCTTTTTCGCCCGCAGCATCGGCCAGCGTGGTGCGCGGCCTGCTGCTGGCCAGCATTCGTGATGCGCGCGACACCTCATCGCTGCAGCAGTTCTGGCTGTCACTCGATGAAGAAGAGCGCGCCATGCCCGAAGTCGCCATTCCCGCGACCGAGCGCCTGATTGCCCTGGGAGGCGAAGCCATCCAGGCCCGCGCCTGGCTGCTGCCCGTGTGGGAACACCTGCTGCCCCACGCCAGCCCACGCACCGAAGCCCATCTGCCCCAACTGGTGCAGGTGCTTCAGTCCTGCCTGAGCAAGCTGGACGCCGCCTGGCTGGCCCGCTTTGAAACCGCCGCCAACGCCAACCCACGTGAGCCGCGCCTGCAATATCTGGCCGGTGTGGCCTGCGTGCAGCGCCAGCTCTGGGGCAAGGCCCAGCAAATGCTAACCCGTGCTGCCCCCCTGCTACAGGAACCAGAACTACGCACCCGTGCCTGGCAGCGCCTGGCGCTGATGGCCGAGCACCGGGGGGATATGGAGGCCTCGGCCATTGCCTGGAAGCTGGCGGCGCAAGCCGTTGCGGTACTGCCAGAAAACCCGGCTCTGGACGAGTAAGACAAACAGCCCCTATACGGCCCAGATACGGCCCAGATCCAAGCTGCAACCCCGCTGCCTCAGGCTGCGGGGTTTTTTCTTGCACTCAACCCTTCAGCTTTTTTGAATTGAGACCTCAAACTCGCTGAACCTTTTTGTACTTACGGCTTCATACACTGCAATCAGTGCTTCGCTGAAGATGGCGAAGCAACCGAATCACAGCAGTCTCCATGAACACCGTGTCCGCTCTCTCCACCCGCCGCTACAGCAGCACCGCCATCGCCCTGCACTGGGTACTGGCCCTTGCCTTGATCGGCATCTTTGGCTTCGGTCTTTACATGACTGGCCTGCCGTTCTCGCCCGCTCGCCTCAAATACTTCAACTGGCACAAGTGGGCAGGCATGACGATTCTGATTCTGTCCGTGCTGCGACTGGTCTGGCGCATCACCCACCGCCCGCCCGAGTTGCCCGAGGCCATCACCCGCACCATGCCAGGCTGGCAGCGTGTGGCCCACCATGGCGTGCACCACCTGATGTATGCGCTGTTCTTTGCCATCCCGCTGGTGGGCTGGATGTACAGCTCGGCAGCTGGTTTCCCCATCGTACTGTTTGGCCAGATTCCTCTGCCCGACCTGGTGGGCAAGAGCCCTGAACTGGCTGAGGTGCTCAAGCCCTGGCACGGTTATCTGGCCTACGCCCTGGCCGCGCTGGTTGTCATGCATATTGCCGCCGTGATCAAGCACCAGTTCATCGACCGCGACGGTTTGCTGTCCCGAATGATTCCAAGGTAAGCCCCCCCCTGAGGCGCTTTGCGCCTTCCCCCCAAGGGGGACAACACCGTCGCGGCGGGGCTGCCCTTGCTCGGTGTTTCTCACTTGGGTTGCGCCAGTTTTTGAATTTGTCTTTCTTTATTCACAGGATGCTTTGTATGAAAGCCCTCTTTACTACCGCTCTGATCGCTACTGCCTTCCTCGGCTCGGTCGCTCACGCTCAGCAAGCCCTGGTGCCCGCACAGAGTGCCGTCAACTTTGAAGCCAAGCAGATGGGTGTGCCCCTCAAAGGCCACTTCAAGAAGTTTGATGCCAAGGTGGCTTTTGACGCCACCAAGCCCGAAACCAGCAAGATTCACTTCAGCGTGGATATGGGCAGCGCCACCATGGGCGCCAAGGAAACCGATGCTGAGCTGCCCAAGGCAGACTGGTTCAATGTGGCCAAGTTCCCCCAAGCCACGTTTGACTCCAGCGCCGTCAAGGCGCTGGGCGGCGGCAAGTACCAGGTCGAAGGCACGCTGACCATCAAGGGCAGCGCACAAAAGGTGAGCCTGCCCGTGACGCTGACCCAGTCTGGCGCCACCACCACCGCCACCGGCACCCTGCCCCTCAAGCGCCTGACCTTCAAGATTGGCGACGGCGACTGGAAGGACACCTCCATGGTGGCCGACGAGGTCAATGTGCAGTTCAAGCTGGCCCTGAGCGGCGTCGGCAAGATTTAAGTGTTATTTGCCTCCAGCGTATCTAAATCAAGCGCTGGAAGCTCATGTTTTGATAGCTACCACCCCATCCCTTAAAGGAGTTTTCACCATGCGTTCTGCTCTGTTTGCTCTGGCTGCTGCCTCCCTGTTCGCCTCCGCTGTTCAAGCCGCTCCTGCGACTTACGCCATCGACCCGACCCACACTTTCGCAAGCTTTGAGATCGACCACTTCGGTGCCTCGACCAACCGTGCCCGCTTCGACAAGAAGACTGGCTCGGTCGAATTCGACAAAGCCGCCAAGACTGGCAAGGTCGAAGTGGTTCTGGACATGACTTCGGTCAACTCTGGCACACCGGCTTTCAACAAGCACCTGCAAAGCGCAGACATCTTCAACGCTGAAAAATTCCCCGAAGCCAAGTTTGTTTCCGACAAGTTTGTGTTTGACGGCGACAAGCTCAAGGAAGTCACCGGCCAGCTGACCATGCTGGGCAAGACGGCCCCCATCACCATCAAGTCCAACAAATTCACCTGCTACGAAAGCCCCATGCTGCAAAAGCGTGAAGTCTGCGGCGGCGACTTTGAAGCCACCATCGACCGCACCCAGTGGGGCGTTAACTACGGCATCCCTTACGGCTTCCCCAAGGAAGTGCGTCTGGTCATGCAGATCGAAGCCGTGAAGCAGTAATTCACCTTTAACCGCTCCCTCCCGCCGGATTCCCACAAGGATCCGGCCTTGGCCCAGCCCGTGAAAACGGCCTGGGCTTTTTTACGGCCCAGTCACTCCCAAATCCCCTGCATAAAAATTATCTTTAGGTAAATTTATTACGGATAGTAGAATATTTACACATACACCGATTCAAGGAGACAGAGAGATGAGCACAGCCCCAACCCCGGTTTACTCCCAGCCAAAACGCGTAGACATGAGCGGCCTGCCCCAGCCCGCCGCCGTGCAGCAACTGCACCACTACGCCTACAAGGCCAAGGATGCCGAGGAAACACGCCACTTCTACGAAGACATCCTGGGTCTGCCGCTGTATCACATCATCCAGAGCGACTATGTGCCCTCGACTGGCGAGTACTGCCCCTACACCCACTTCTTCTTCCGTCTGAAAGATGGCTCGTTCATTGCCTTCTTTGATATTGGTGACGACGAAGCGGCTCTGCCCTCGCCCAACACCCCCATCTGGATCAACCACATCTCCTTCCGCGTTGATACCGTGGAAGAGCTGGAAAACACCAAGGCCCGCCTGCAAGCCTGCGGCGTGGAAGTGCTGGGCGTGACCGACCACCACATCTTCAAGAGCATCTACTTCTTCGACCCCAATGGCATCCGTCTGGAGCTGACAGCCCAGCTGGCCAGCGCAGTGCAGATGCAAAAGGAAAGCACCACCGCCCACGCACGCCTGAACGAATGGACAGCGCGCAAGGAGCAATGGCGCAAGGAACGTGCCGAGGGTAAATCGGCAGCACCGCTCAAACCTCAGAGCAATGACCGCCCGGAATTTGTGCCCACGAAATAAATTAGAAGCATCTAATTTGCTAGCAAGCGACGCTTGATAGATAAGCGCTCAAAGGCCAAATAAGGCCTACCGCCCTCATCAGCGCACCGGATCGCTAAAATCATTGGCAATCCGTCCTAATTTCTATGCAGACGGCATCCCTTTTTCAGGATGCCGTTTTCATTTTCAGAATTCCTAGCCACGCAGCCATGAGCGACACCATTCAGCAGCCCGGCCTCGACAGCCTCTCCAAGTCTTTTGAACCCGCCTCCATCGAAGCCCTGTGGGGCCCCGAGTGGGAAAAGCGCGGCTACGGCAACGCCGGCGTGCGCGGCACGGGCCTGCCCGACGCCAGCCAGCCTTCGTTCGCCATCCAGCTGCCCCCACCCAATGTGACCGGCACGCTGCACATGGGCCACGCGTTCAATCAGACCATCATGGATTCGCTCACGCGCTACCACCGCATGAAGGGCTACAACACGGCCTGGATTCCCGGCACCGACCACGCCGGTATTGCCACGCAGATCGTGGTGGAGCGCCAGCTGCAGGCCGCCGGCCAAAGCCGCTATGACCTGGGCCGCGAAAACTTTGTCAGCAAGGTGTGGGAGTGGAAGGAGCAATCGGGCAACACCATCACCACGCAGATGCGCCGCATGGGCGATACCGTGGACTGGAGCCGCGAGTACTTCACCATGGACGACAAGCTGTCCAAGGTCGTGACCGACACCTTTGTGAAGCTGTACCAGCAAGGCCTGATCTACCGCGGCAAGCGCCTGGTGAACTGGGACCCGGTGCTGCAATCGGCCGTGTCCGACCTGGAAGTCGAGAACCAGGAAAAGGACGGCAGCCTGTGGCACATCGGCTACCCGCTGACCAGCGGTGAAGGCAATCTGGTGGTGGCCACCACCCGCCCCGAAACCATGCTGGGCGACGTGGCCGTGATGGTCCACCCCGAGGATGAGCGCTACAAGCACCTGATCGGCCAGACCGTGACGCTGCCGCTGGTGGGCCGCCAGATTCCCATCATTGCCGACGACTATGTGGACCGCGAGTTCGGCACCGGCGTGGTGAAGGTCACGCCTGCGCACGACCAGAACGACTACCAGGTGGGCCAGCGCCACAAGCTGCCCATGATCACGGTGCTGACGCTGACCGCCAAGATCAACGACGAAGCGCCCGAAAAATACCGCGGCATGGACCGCTTTGTGGCCCGCAAGGCCATCGTGGCCGATCTGGAAGAAGCCGGCCTGATGGTGGAGATCAAAAAGCACAAGCTGATGGTGCCGATCTGCGACCGTACCGGCCAGGTGATCGAGCCCATGCTGACCGACCAGTGGTTCATCGCCATGAACCAAGTGGGCAAGGGTGACGCCACCGGCAAGTCCATCGCGCAAAAAGCCATTGACGCCGTGGAATCCGGCGCCGTGCAGTTTGTGCCCGAAAACTGGGTCAACACCTACAACCAGTGGATGAACAACATCCAGGACTGGTGCATCTCGCGCCAGCTGTGGTGGGGCCACCAGATTCCCGCCTGGTACGACGAAGAAGGCAATATCTACGTCGCCAAGAACGAAGCCGAAGCGCAAGCCCAAGCCCCGGGCAAGAAGCTGCGCCGCGACGAAGACGTGCTGGACACCTGGTACTCCTCGGCCATGGTGCCGTTTTCCACCATGGGCTGGCCCAACCAGACCGACAAGGCGGATGACGACTACAACCTGTACCTGCCCTCCTCGGTGCTGGTGACGGGCTACGACATCATCTTCTTCTGGGTGGCCCGCATGATCATGATGACCACGCACTTCACCGGGCGTGTGCCTTTCAAGCATGTCTACATCCACGGCCTGGTGCGCGATGCGCAGGGCAAGAAGATGTCCAAGTCCGAAGGCAATGTGCTGGACCCCGTCGATCTGATCGACGGCATCGCGCTGGAGCCCCTGCTGGACAAGCGCACCATCGGCCTGCGCAAGCCCGAAACCGCACCACAAGTGCGCAAGAACACGCAAAAAGAATTCCCCGAAGGCATTCCCGCCTACGGCGCGGACGCACTGCGTTTCACCTTCGCTGCCTTGGCCAGCCTGGGCCGCTCTATCAACTTTGATAGCAAGCGCTGCGAGGGCTACCGCAACTTCTGCAACAAGCTGTGGAACGCCTCGCGCTTTGTGCTGATGAACTGCGAAGGCTACGACTGCGGCCTGAAGGAACACACCAAGGAGCAGTGCCAGCCCGGTGGCGAGTTCGCCGGCTATATGCACTTCAGCCAGCCCGACCGCTGGATTGCTTCGCAGCTGCAAAAGGTCGAGGCCGAAGTGGCCAAGGGCTTTGCCGAGTTCCGCCTGGACAACGTGGCCAACACGATCTACGACTTTGTCTGGAACGAGTTCTGCGACTGGTATCTGGAAATCGCCAAGGTACAAGTCCAGACCGGCAACGAAGCCCAGCAACGCGCCACCCGCCGCACGCTGATCCGCACGCTGGAAGCCATTCTGCGCCTGGCCCACCCCATCATCCCGTTTGTGACGGAAGAGCTGTGGCAGCAAGTGGCACCGGTTGCAGGTTTGAAGGGCGACTCCATCGCCGTGGCCCGCTACCCCGAAGCCCAGCCGGCCAAGATCGATGAAGCCTCTATCGAGTACGTGGCCCGCATCAAGCAGATGGTGGATGCCTGCCGCGCCCTGCGTGGCGAGATGGGCGTCTCGCCCGCCCAGCGCCTGCCGCTGCTGGCCATCGCCGGTTCGGCTGAAGGCTCGGAATTCCTGCGCGCCAATGCCGCCGTGCTGAAGAACCTGGCCAAGCTCAGCGACGTCAAGGTCTTCGACGACGAAGCCGCATGGGCTACCGAAGCCCAGAACGCCCCAGTCAATGTGATTGGCGACGCCCGCCTGGCCCTGTTCGTGGAAATCGACGTGGAAGCCGAAAAGGCCCGCCTGTCCAAGGAAGCCAAGCGCCTGGAAGGTGAAATCGTCAAGGCCAACGGCAAGCTCTCCAACGAAGCCTTCTGCGCCAAGGCCCCGGCTGCCGTGCTGGAGCAGGAACGCAAGCGCCTGGCCGACTTTGGTGCCACCCTGACACGTATCAACGAGCAACTGGCTCGTCTCGGCTAAACCCTAGTAAACTTTCACCAAGACAAGGCGCAGGCAACTGCGCCTTTTTTCCATCCTCTTTGACTGCTATGAACAATCAAACCCGTGTCCGCAAAGCCGTGTTTCCCGTTGCAGGTCTTGGCACCCGCTTCCTCCCTGCTACAAAAGCGTCCCCCAAGGAAATGCTGCCCGTGGTGGACAAGCCACTGATCCAGTACGCGGTGGAGGAAGCGTATGAAGCCGGTATTCGCGACATGATCTTTGTGACCGGTCGCAGCAAGCGCGCCATCGAAGACCATTTCGACACCTCGTATGAGCTTGAAAACGAGCTGGAAAATGCTGGCAAGCAAGCCATGCTGGATCTGGTTCGCAGTGTCAGCCCCGCCGACATGAACTGCCTGTTCGTGCGCCAGCCCCGCTCTCTGGGCCTGGGCCACGCCGTGCTGTGCGCCGAGCCGCTGGTGGGCAATGAGCCGTTTGCCGTGATTCTGGCCGACGACCTGATGACCGGTGAAGCAGGTGGCCCCGGTGTGATGGCGCAGATGACTGCCGCTTTCCAGAAGCAAGGCCGCTCTCTGCTGGCCGTGCAGGAAGTGCCGCTGGAGCACACCAAACGCTATGGCATCGTCAAAGGCGAACCCGCGGGCGGCCCGCTGATGCGCATTGACGAAATCGTGGAAAAGCCCGCCCCCGAAGTCGCGCCATCGCGCATGGGCGTGGCAGGCCGCTATGTGCTGACGCCAGCGATTTTTGATGAAATCCGCAACCAGCCCAAGGGCGTGGGTGGTGAGATTCAGCTGACCGACGCGATTGAGCGCCTGATGGCCCACGAAGCCATCTATGCGTTCCAGTACAAGGGCAAGCGCTATGACTGCGGTAGCAAAGAAGGCTTTTTGCAGGCCACGGTAGAGCTGGCCCTGCAGCACCCCGATGTGGGCGACAGCTTCCGTGAATACCTCAAAACTTTGAGCATCTGATTCTCGCGCCCCAACCATCTCGCCTCATGCCACCCAAAGTGTCATGAGGCGAATTTCTTGGCGCCCGCTACGCACAACACCACCGCCAGTGTCACGATCAACATGGCTGCGCTCACCTGCTCATGCAGCAGGGCTGCTGCAAGCACCAAGCCCAAAAGCGGCTGCAGCAACTGCAACTGCCCCACCGCAGCAATGCCGCCTTGCGCAAGCCCGCGATACCAAAATACAAAACCGAGGAACATGCTGAATAGCGCCACATAGGCAAGGCTGAGCCAACCGGGCATGCTCACCGCACCCAGCCGAGCGGGCCACCACCAAAGTGATGCCAGAAGCATCAGCGGAAGTGACAACACCAGCGCCCACGAAATCACCTGCCAGCCGCCCAGCGTGCGTGCCAGCCGTCCACCTTCCGCATAACCAAGCCCACAAAGCGCAATAGCCAACAACATCAGCGCATCGCCCATCGGTGCCGCACTCACCCCCTCGCGCAGCGCAAAACCTGCCACCAAGGCGCTTCCGATTAATGAAAATACCCAGAACGCGGTCCGTGGCCGCTCGCCAGCGCGCAGCACGCCAAATAGCGCCGTGGCAAGCGGAAGCAAACCGATGAAGACGATGGAGTGCGCCGAAGTCACATGCTGCAGCGCCAAAGCAGTGAGCAGCGGAAAACCCACCACAACACCTATTGCCACGACCACGAGCGATCGCCATTGCACGCCCTGCGGCCAGCGTTCGCGCCGCAGCATCACGATGGCAAGCGCCAGCAGCCCGGCAATGCTGGCCCGCGCCACGGTCAGAAACAGCGGATCAAAATCGCGCAGCGCCAAGCGCGTTGCGGGCAGCGATCCACTGAAGATCACCACCCCCAGCATGCCGTTGAGCCACCCGCCGGAAGCGGCACGTTTGTACCTCGAATCGTCCATCTCTTGCCTTGTTGAGCCTTGCAAAACCGTGCGCACAAGGCATGCTAAATCCTTGACTCAATACAATCAAAAAATTGTCATGGATACATTGCAGCATGGCCGACACTCGCTACAAATCACTGGTGGACCAGTTTGCGCATGAAATCCGCACAGGCCGGTTGATTGCTGGAACGCGTCTTCCCACACATCGCAAACTTGCAGCCAAGCACGGGCTGGCACTGGTCACCGCAACGCGCGTCTATGCCGAGTTGCAGGCCATGGGGCTGGTAAGCGGCGAGACGGGGCGCGGCACCTTTGTGCGGGACTTGTCGCTGCCGCTTGGTCTTGGCGTGGACTATCCGGCTCAAGCTCCCGAGCACGCAGACCTCACATTCAACAGCCCGTTGATCGCGGGCCAGACCGAATTGCTGCGCAGCGCTTTGCGCCAGCTCGCAAACTCGGGAGATCTTGAATCGCTGCTCCACTACCAGCCGCACGCTGGCAGAGCAGCGCATCGTGCCGCCTTGGCCGCGCACCTGCGCACACGCGGCCTGCAGATCGACGCATCACGATTGCTGTTCGTCGATGGTGCGCAGCACGGGCTCACGGTCACCGCCATGGCCCTGCTCAAGCCCGGTAACGTGGTCGCGGTGGATGCGCTGACCTACCCCGGCTTCAAGCTGCTGGCCGAATCGCTGCGACTGGAGTTGCTGCCCATTCCCGCATCAGGCAAGGGCCCAGATATGAAGGCTCTGGCAGCGCTTTGCGAAAGACGCAAGGTGCGCGCCATCTACGCCATGCCCACCATGCACAATCCACTAGGCTGGGTGATGAGCCTTGCGCGCCGCCAACAACTGATCGCCATTGCGCGCAAACATGGATTGCTGATCATTGAAGACGCCGCCTATGCATTTTTGGCAGAGGCGCCGCCACCGCCGCTGGCCGCACTCGCGCCCGACATCACGGTCTATGTGAGCGCTCTTTCCAAAAGCATCGCCACGGGCTTGCGCGTGGGCTTTATCGCCGCACCCGAGTCTTTGCAGCCGCAGCTGGAGCGGGGAATCCGCGCCACCACATGGAACACCGCTGCCATCATGACGGCCATCGGTTGCCGCTGGCTGGAAGACGGAACGATTGTGGCTCTGGAAACCGGAAAGCGCCGGGATGCCGCAGCACGACAAAACATGGTGAGCGAGGTGTTCACAGGTATGCGTCTGCAACGACACCCGTGCTCCTACTATGTCTGGATTCCTTTGCACGAGGATTTTCGGGCCGACCAAGTTGCCAGCAACTTGCTGCGCCAGCGCATTGCTGTATCGACGGCCGAGCCCTATGCGACAACGCCATCCGTGCCGCATGCCTTACGGCTGGCACTGGGCTCCATCCCGCCACCTCAATTGCGCAGCGCACTGCTGACGGTGCGCCAAGCGATTTCGTATGACTGAGCCATCCATGGCGTGGCCGTGAACCTGCTCAACGGCGCTTGAGAATGTGGATGAACTCATCACCCACGGTTTGCTGCTCCACCAGTTCATTGCCCGTCTGCTTGGCAAAGGCCTGAAAGTCGCGAATGGAGCCTGTATCAGTTGCCACCACTTTGAGCAACTGACCGCTTTGCATGGTGGCCAGCGCCTTCTTGGCCTTGAGAATGGGAAGCGGACAGTTCAGGCCGCGGGTATCGACTTCTTGATCTACGTGCATGGCTAGGAATTCCTTTAGGACTTAGGTAAATACGGCTGCGCAAGGAATGCATGCAAGAAGCAAACGTCTTGCATGAACCTGCTTTGCGTAAGTCGTGTCCTCAATGCCTTCGATTGTAGAAAAACCCGCGCCAGGCGTTGCCCACGCGGTCTTTTCTCAATCGAGCTTGGGCGCAATCGTGAAGCGCGTGTCCTGCTCCCAATAATGCAGCGGCCACTTGGCAGGATCGGGTTCAGGGTTCTGCCCGGGTCTGAAGGCACCAAAGCGTGGCTCAAAGCCTTTTTGCTTGATCCACTCCGCCAGTGCATAGCCAGTACCTGCAGGCCAGCACTGCGACTCTTCAGCCGTCTGCCAGCGATATTCCAGCAACTCGGGCGAGAGCCTCACATCCTCAGACTTACCCTCCACACGCACGTGATAAGCAATCAGCACCTGGTTCATGCGCAGGAATTCCGAGCAGCACAAAAGCCGCAAGGCTTTCACGCGCAGGCCTGTTTCCTCCATCACTTCGCGGCAAATGCCAGCCTCTGGTGATTCACCCGCTTCCATAAAGCCGGTAATCAGGCCAAACACTCCCTCCTGCCACAGCGCATTGCGCGCCAGCAGAACACGGCCGTCATCACCTTCCACAACTGCCGCCAACACTGGCGTGGGGTTGCCCCAGTGCGTGAAACCACAGACCGGGCACCGCAGGCGCTGCACTTCACCACTGTCCTCACTGGCCACAATCCATTGCAGCTCAGTCGCACAGTTGGAGCAAAAGCGGACTTCATAAGCCATTGAGCACTCCGATTCATTGTTTTGATAGCACAAAGCGCTTATTCATCAAGCGCTTCGTGCCATTTAGCATCTCTTGCCCGCCAAGGTAATCACCTTGAAGGCAAGGATCTTGAACACCTGTCAGGCGGGAAAAACGCCGGTGGACAGGTAACGATCACCCCGGTCGCAGACCACAAAAACAATGGTCGCATTCTCTTCACGCTTGGCGATTTCCTGAGCCACCCACAGCGCACCCGCAGCCGAGATACCGGCAAAGATGCCTTCCTCGCGCGCCATGCGGCGGGCCATGTCTTCGGCATCATCCTGGGTCACATAAACCAGCTCATCGACCAGAGATGCGTCATAGATCTTGGGCAGATATTCCTCGGGCCACTTGCGAATGCCGGGAATGCGCGAGCCTTCGGAAGGCTGGGCGCCAATGATCTTGATATTCGGGTTCTTTTCCTTGAGGAACTTGGCCACACCCGTAATCGTGCCCGTCGTTCCCATGGCGCTGACAAAGTGCGTGATCTCACCGCCCGTCTGCTCCCACAGTTCAGGGCCCGTGGTTTCATAGTGAGCGCGTGGATTGTCTGCATTGGCGAACTGGTCCAGCAGCACACCCTTGCCCTGTGACACCATCTGATCGGCCAGATCACGCGCATATTCCATGCCGCCGCTCTTGGGCGTCAGAATCAGCTCGGCACCATAGGCCTTCATCGTCTGGGCTCGCTCAATGGACAGGTCCTCGGGCATGATCAAAATCATGCGGTAACCCTTGATGGCAGCCGCCATGGCCAGGGCAATACCGGTATTGCCAGAGGTTGCTTCAATCAAAGCATCACCCGGTTTGATCTCGCCGCGCTCCTCGGCGCGCTGAATCATGGACAGCGCGGGACGATCCTTGACCGAGCCCGCAGGGTTGTTACCTTCGAGCTTGCCCAGCACCACATTCCCGCGCTCACGATTCGTATCCGCGCCAATGCGTTGCAATGCCACCAGCGGCGTGTGACCGATAGCATGTTCGATGGTCAAATAATTTTTCATGTCCAATACTGTGCCATAATTCCTGTCTGCGCTAAGCCAGCCCGGGTGGTGAAATTGGTAGACGCAGGGGACTCAAAATCCCCCGCCGCAAGGCGTGCCGGTTCGATTCCGGCCCCGGGCACCACACACAGAAAAGCCGTTAAGTCTCAATGACTTAACGGCTTTTTTCTTTGGCTTTTCAAGCCGTTGAAAACAGCATATTTTTGCAAATTTGGCGCATAGAGAAAACGTCGTAGGCGCAAAAAACCATAACGACGTCAGTCTTGCTTCTTCAGCGCACTCAACAGCCCTCGCCACCGAGCGGCTCCAAACATCAAATGGAGAGCGTTTGCTCACGCATAGAAACGCAGCATATACTGTACAAATAACCAGTATTTTGATGCAGCCATGCCAGCAAAGAACGCTATAGATGAGCAGCTCCAAAGCGAGATTGATGAGGTGAGCACCTCTGTAGCGGCACTCTGTGAACTACTTGCTGCAGCTCAAAATGCTCAAGTCAGTGCTGCAGCTGTACATGCAATCCTTAAGCCTGTGGCCCGCAAGCTGGACAACGTCGCAGGAACTACTGCCGACATGTTGATTCCAGCAAAATTCTAGTAATTTCTCGTAATTAAAAGAGACACCTTAATTACGCACAGCGCTAATACTGGCTTCAACTTCGAGTCGCCGACTTGTTCGTAATTTGCGCCCCACGAAGCGGGGAGGCGCGGCGGGGGCGTTATGGCGCGCCGCGGGGAAAGGGGTGGGCTTTGGTCTTGGGCGAGGGGCGGCCTCAACAAGCGGCAATGCCTCGTGACGGGCTGCTGACGCCGCCACATGCGCGCCCAGGCGCAGCACGCACCCTCACCCGCACACAGACGCAAAAAAGGGCGCCTGACGCGCCCTAATCGATTCCAGTCCTGTCGCCCTACTCTGCGCTCACCTTCGGCTCGTGCGGTGCAAACCTCACCACATCCAACCCCGCCCACTCGTTGAAGGACTCAAACAGCCCCTGCAGCGGCACGATCTCATTGTTGATGAACACATCCAGCGACTGACTGGCATTGCCAAAGCCGCCCGCATTGTTCGGAATGATGCCCAGCAATCCAGGCGGCACGCGATGCGCGGCCAGCACATCCTCCTTGCTGGCGTTCTTGATCGCGGCGAAGTCATCCTTGGCCGCAATCTCGCTGACGGGGATCAGCTTCAACCCATCGGTCTTACCGCCTGGCGCATGGACAAACAGATTGCGGAAGTTCCCCGGCCCCTTGGACTTGCGCAGCTGCTCGCGCAGCTTGTCCACGTCCGAGTTGTTCACCGAGCTGTCGCTCAGATACATGATGAAGCCCGCGTGGCTTCCATTCTCGTAATATCGGCGCCGGAAAATCGTGGCCGACTCATTGAGCAACGCCGACTGCAGCGCGCTCAAATACTCCGGCAGGCCATACAGCTCCTGATTGATGTCCGGCTCGCGCAAATGGAACACCGAGCCCGGCACGAACTCATGCTCCTCACTCCAGTTCGGCACATAGAAATAGCGCTTGTCCTTGCCCCGGCGCATATAGCGGCTCAGCGTGTGCTCAAAGCGCATCGCCCGCCCCGTCAACGCCCGCCGCGTCTCCAGATAACCATTGCCAAACACCAAAAAGTCCAGGCACCAAGCCTTGAACGTTTCACGCGACATCATCGGGTGCGGAATAAAACTCGCCGTCAGCAGATTGCGCTTCAGGTAAATCGCAGACCCATGGTGCGGCGATGCCCGAAACGCCCCGGCCAGCCCATCCACCGGAAACGGCGGCTCATACCAGCGGCCGTTAAACATCGCCTCCACATAATCAAGCAGCCGCATCCGGCTCATAGGCTCCGGGTCGCCAAAGGTAAACACCTCCATCTGGCCCTGATCCTCAACCTCGGGCCGGGCCTGCGTCGTTCTTGGAGTATTGCGCTTTGTCATTCATAAACCTCAACAGAAGAGTTACCGCCGTGGACATCCCCGGCCAGTGATTCGTTATCCAGCGCATGCATCACCGCCCAGGCCAAGTCGGCGTGGCCGATATCGTCTGACCGGCCCGACTGATACGTCACATGTCGCTGGCTCGGCGTCAGCACCTTCTTGATCGCCATAAACGCTGCCGCCACATCCGTGCAATCCGCGTCCATCTCCAGGCGTCCCTTGCTGATCACCTGCTTGGCCTTCAGCACCAGCCGCGCCTTCAAAGCCAGGTCATAGTGATAGGCCCGGGCCTGCGGATAAAACTTGATCACGTTCTGATAGACGCCCTGGCCAAGGCCCGTCGTATCAATTCCCATGAACGTCACGTTGTACTGAAGCGTGATGCTGCGGATGTACTCCGCCTGCGCCTCAAAATCAGCGCCCCGAAACTGCTGGCGGTGCAGCAGCCGGAACTTGCCGCCCGGCACCTTCGGTGGCGCAATCACCACCAGCGCCGCCGTATCGCCGGTAAATGACGGGTCATAGCCCACCCACACCGGCTGCCACGCAAACGGGCGTGCGGCCAAAGGCTTGAAATCGTCGGCCCACACCTCCCACGAATCCACCATGCACGCCTGCATCATCTTCAGCGTGAACTGCGAATTGCTATCGTCAATGAACTCGCAGCGGAACAGGTTGGAGAACTCGTCATCCGGGTACTCGGCCAGCAGCTCCGCCAGGTCAAACAGATTGCAGCCCAGCCGCAGCGCATCATCAATCGTCACAATGTGGCGAAACCGCCCATCCGCACAGCGCATGCCATTGGCCAGCACCTTGTGGCTCAGATCAATCTGCACATGCTTTGAAGCATCCCGCCCCCGGTTGCGGTCTTCGCCCGTCCAGAACGGGTACGCCTCATGACTCTTGGCCGACGGCGTACTGAAATACGTCTTGCGCCAGTGCTTGTGCGTCGCCATCGCACTGGCCACCTTGTTCAGCTCCTTGAACCCACTCGTCCAAAAGAACTCATCAAAGTAAAAGTCCCCGCTGCGCCCCTGCGCCGTCTTCGCGTTCGTGCCCAGAAAATGCAGTTCCGCGTTATTCCACAGCACCATCGGATCGCCGCCCAGGTCAACATCCACCTCGCGGGCAAAGGCAATCATGTAGTTCTTGAACTGGTGTGCCTGCGCCTTCGATGCCGACAGAAAAATCTGATTGCGCCCCTCCGTCACCGCCCGAATCAACGCCTCCCGGGCAAAGTAAAACGTCGCGCCAATCTGTCGCGACTTCAACAGAATCCGCGTGCGCTCCTTCTGCGCCTCAAACCAGCGGTTCTGATAGCCAAAATTCCCCGCGTGGAAAATCTCCAACAGCTGCTGCGTCTGCTCCTCGGTGAACTCATTGCGCTTGGGCTTGCGCTTCGGCACCGCATTGCGGCGGGCAATATTCGGGTTTAAGTCCCCCTCCTTGCCCGTCTCCTGATAGCGCTCCACCCGGGCAGTGCGCTCCAGCTGGCGGCCCAGCAAATCGATCTCCTTGAAGTCCGAGCCAGTCTTCGCCTCCTTCATGATCAGCTGCACCATGCGCAGCTCCAGCGCGCCATTCACACGGTCCAGCGGCTTGAACTTGTCCCACTCCTCCTGATCGCGCCAGCCGTACAGCGTCGTCGCTGGAACGCCTAGCTTTTCCGCAATCAGCTTCGGCCGCCACCCCTGCCAGTACAGATAGCGCGCCACCTGCCGGGGCTGTGAACCATTGGCCACCGCCGCCGCCTGCAGCGCCGCGCCCTGCTCATGCGCCTGGGCCTGAACCAAAGCGCCCAGCTGCTCGCCAAAGTCAGCCTCCAGCTGCTCTGCGGCGCAGTCAGTGCTGCCCGCCTCACCAGCGGCAAACGGGGAGCCATCGCCCCCTGTGGATTTCTTTCGTGCCATGGCAGGCAGTTTTACGGGCGCGCTCTATATCAACCAGCACCCGCATACGTCCACCGCGCCGCCACAACGACACCGGCGTGACGCCGCTCCAGCCGCTGGCCACCATAAGAACTCACCGCCACTCACCGCCAATTACCGCCGCAGGCACGGCAAATCCATCAGCGAGGCACACCCACCCATGTCCAAGAAATCCCGCTTCCTCCGTGTAGCCGTAGAAGGCGCCACCTCCGACGGCCGCGCCATCGACCGCGACTGGCTGCTGCAAATCGCCAAGAACTACGACCCTAAGGTCTACGGCGCCCGCATCAACATGGAGCACATTCGCGGCTACAGCCCCACCAGCGACTTCCGCGCCTACGGTGATGTGATCGCCGTCAAGACAGAAGAGATCGACATCGGCGGCAAAAAAAAGCTCGCCCTGCTGGCCCAGCTAGAAGCCACTGATGAGCTGCTCGAACTCAACAAGCGCCGCCAAAAGCTCTACAGCTCCATCGAAGTGCGTCCTGCCTTTGCCGACACCGGCGAGGCCTACCTCGTTGGCCTCGCCGTCACCGACAACCCCGCCAGCCTCGGCACCGAAATGCTCGCCTTCGCTGCGAAAAACCCCGAAGCCAACCCCTTCAAGCTGCGCAAGGAACACCCCGACGACGTCTTCGCCGTGGCCGAGCCGCTGGAGCTGGAACTCGAAGACGAAAGCGCAGGCATCGTCGCCAGCTTCAAAGCCACCATCAACGCCGCCGTCGCCAAATTCACTGGCAAGGCCACCAGCGATGACGCCCGCTTCGGCGCCGTGGCCGAAGGCATGGCCGCCATGGGCGACAAGTTCGCCGAGCACGCCCAGGCCGCCTCCACCCATCAGGCCAAGACAGACCAGTCGCTGCAAACCATGAGCGCCGACGTCGAAATGCTCAAACAGCAATTCGCCAAGCTCGACAACACCGAAGTCCCCAACACGCGCCCCGTGGCCAGCGGCGGCAGCGGCCAGCAGCAGGCCGACTTCTAAGCGCCTCCCCACCTACTCCATTCCGTCACTACCTAGGACCCCATATGCAGAACGAAAGCCGCACCAACTTCAACCAATGGCTGGCCCGAGTGGCACAGCTCAACGGCATCAACGTCGCCGACACCGACAAAACCTTCTCAGTCACCCCCAGCGTCCAGCAAAAGCTGGAAACCGCTATGCAGGAATCCAGCGCCTTCCTCGGCATGATCAACATGATTGCGGTCGATGAGTTGCAGGGCGAAAAGCTCGGCCTGTCCCTGTCTGGCCCCATCGCCAGCCGCACCAACACCACCAACAAAGACCGCGCCACCCGCGACCTGAGCGACATCGCGGCCCGCGGCTACCACTGCCGCCAAACCAACTACGACTCCCACCTGGGCTACGCCAAGATCGACGCCTGGGCCAAGTTCCCCGACTTCCAGGTGCGCGTCGCCCGTATGCTGGTCCTACGTCAGGCGCTGGACCGCATGTGCATCGGCTTCAACGGCACATCCATTGCCGAAGACACCGACATCGTCGCCAACCCCCTGCTGCAAGACGTCAACAAAGGCTGGCTGCAGAAAATGCGCGAAGAGGCTCCCTCTCGCGTCATGCACGAAGGCAAGACCGCTGGCAAAGTCATCGTCGGTGCAGCGGGCGACTACAAAAACCTCGACGCCGCCGTCTTCGACGCCCGCGAGCTGCTCGACCCCTGGCACCGCAACAACCCCAACCTCGTCTGCATCCTGGGCGCCAAGCTGCTGCACGACAAGTACTTCCCCCTGGTCAACACCAACCAGGCACCCACCGAAACCCTGGCTGCCGACATCATCATCAGCCAGAAGCGCGTGGGCGGCCTGCAGGCCGTACAGGTGCCGTTCTTCCCTGAAAACGGCCTCTTCATCACCACGCTGGACAACCTCTCCGTCTACTGGCAGCGCGGTGGCCGCCGCCGCCACATCGTCGAGAACCCCAAGCGCAACCGCGTCGAGGACTACCAGTCCAGCAACGACGACTACGTGATCGAAGACATCGGCCAGGCCGCCATCGTCGAAAACATCGAGATCGCGGATTAAGCCCAGCAGGGCCGCAATCCAGCCCAGCGCTGTGCGGCCCCTCCCTCCCCACTACCGGACACCGCATCATGGAACTCACCCCCGCACAGCGCCACCGCGCCCGCGTGCTGGCTGCGCAGGCCCAGGCGCAAAGCCCATTCGGCATCGAAGTGCAAGGCAGCGAATACGAACTCATGCTCGCCAAGCTCGCCGCCGACAAACGCACCCTCAAAGGCATCGAATCCATCCAGCTCAAGTGCCGCACCAAAGCCGCACTGCTGCCCGAATACCTGCCATGGATTGAAGGCGCGCTCACCACCGGCCAGGGGGCCAAAGACATGGTGCTCACCACCACCATGGTCTGGGCTATCGATGCCGGTGCCTACAGCCTGGCCCTGCGCATCGCCGCCTACGTCATGCAGCACAAGCTGCCCCTGCCAGACCAGTACCACCGCAGCACCGCCGCCCTGCTGATGGACGAATTTGCCGACGCCTACCTGCGCGGCCAGTGGTCACCGCTGCGCCCCGGCGCAGACGACTCCGGCCAGACCGTCATGCTCCACGACGGCACCCACCCCGCCGAACACCTCACAGCAGTGGACGGCATCACCCAAGGCATGGATGCCCCCGACCAAGCCCGCGCCAAGCTCTACAAAGCCACCGCCTACGCCATGCTGGGCAAAGTGCAAACCGCCGAAGAGCCCGCGCTGGACTCCATGCCCGCTGAAACCCTGGGCGCAGTCCATGCACTGCTGGCCCAGGCGCTGCAGCTCGACGCCCAAAGCGGCGTCAAAAAAGACATTGAGCGCATCGAGCGCAAGCAGCGTGCGCTGGCCGCCCCCGCCAAGGAAGAAGCCACAGCGCCTGCTGCTGCGACGCCAGCCGTCAAACGCACTGCCGCCGCAAAGCCTGCAGCCAAGACCACGGCCAAAGCCACTACTCGCACCAAACGCTAACCCCACCGAGCACAGCCCCCCGTGCTGGGCGGCTCGCAGGGCAATGCACAGGCTTCGGCCTCCTGCAACGCCCTGCGACCACCGCCCACTTTGAAGCCAGCACGCGGGCACAACCAGGCCACAGCTCATGATCGCCAATGCACCGCCCATCATCGTGACCGATCCACCCGGCAAGCCGCCCATCACCGGCGTGCTCGATGCGGGCGCGTTCTGGCCCCATATCGAGCTGGCCAAGTTGCGCGACACCGTCGATGTCGATGGCTCCGTCACCGCTGCCCGCCTCACTCACGCTGCCAGCAGCGCCCTGGCCAGCGTGGTGCTGGACCTCTCTGCCTGGGCTGCTACCCAGCAGGCTGCCGGGTTCGTCGCGCTCTCTTCTGTCCCGGCAGTGGCCATCAACGGAGTCAGCGTCAACGTCCTGCGCTTTGAGCGCGCTGTCTACGCCTACGCCAAGGCAGAGCTGGCCCAACGCTACGCAGGCGCTGATGCCACAGGCCGTGCCGAGCGCGGTGATGACGGGCGCGAGTTGCAGGCCAGCGACTACCGGGCCGATGCCCTGAGCGCCGTGCGCGACATCCTCGGCGTCGCCCGCTTCGAGTCGGAGCTGATCTAGCCATGCCCTTCACCGTCCGAGCCCAGCAAGGCGACACCGTAGACCAGCTCTGTCAGCGCCACCTCGGCACCACGGCCGGTGTCACCGAAGCCACCTACGCCCTGAACCCCGGCCTTGCCGCACTGGGCCCCACCCTGCCGCTGGGCCTGCAGGTCACCCTGCCAGATCCGCCTACAGCCCCTGCCGCCACCAAGACCGTCTCCCTTTGGGATTGACCGCCCTGCTTGACTGATCGCCATGAACCACTCCACACCATGAAAGCCGCCACCATGTCCGAACCCACCACCGCCGTAAGCACCTTCGCGGGCTACAAGCTCGCCCTCTTCTCGCTGCCCGTCATTGCCAGCCTCATCGCCTTCTGGCTGGGCCTGCGCTTTGTGCCCCTGCGCACCACAGACCCTCGTGGCGACCTCATCAACCGTGTCTTCGCCTGCCTGGTCAGCAGCTTCCTGCTGGGCGTGCCTGTGCTCGTTCTGCTCATGCAGCACTGGCCCGGCGTGTTTGAGGCAGGCATGCAACTGGCCCAGATCGCGGCTGTCCCCTCCATCGCTGGCTTCTTCGTCATCACCGCCTGCGTATTTGTCATCTGCTCCATCCCCGGGCCCTGGGTTGTCGCGGGCGTCTTCCTCTGGCTCAAGCGCAGCGAGGGCCAAACCATCACCGAAATGGCCGACCGTCTGCGCAGCGATGTCACCGGCAACCCCGCACGAAAGGCAGACGGGCAATGAGCGCCACCGAATACATCAACGACCTCATCGCCCGCGAGGGCGGCTACGTCTTCGACCCCCAAGACTCCGGCGGCGAAACCAACTACGGCATCACCGTCGCCACGGCCCGCGCCTACGGCTACACCGGCCTCATGCGCGAGCTGCCCAAGTCCACAGCCCTGACCATCTACCTCAAGCGCTACTGGGTCGAGCCCAACTTCCACAAGGTGGCCGAGATCTACACCGCACTGGCAGACACCCTGCTGGACTTCGGCGTCCTCGCAGGCCAAAGCACCGCCGCCAAGCAGCTGCAGCGTGCCCTCAACGTCCTCAACCGTAATGAGCAGGACTGGCCTGACCTCGTCGCTGATGGCCGCATTGGCACCATCACCCTCAGTGCCCTTCGCGCACTGCTGGCCAAGCGTGGCAAGGAAGGCGGTGGCGTGCTGTTTGGCATGGTCTGCGCCCAGCAATCCGTCTACCTGCTGGAACTGGCCGAGCGCCGCCCCAAAGACGAACGCTTTGAATACGGCTGGCAGCTCAACCGCGCTCTGGGTGAATTTATGAGCGGTAAATCCTTCCTGCCCGCATAGGTGCCCCATGACGTTCGCCAACATCATCGCAACCCTCACCCGCCTGGTGGTGCCTCTGTCCGTGTTGCTGCTGATCTACGCCGTAGATCAGCGCGCCGAACAGCGCGGTATGCAAAAAGCCCTGGCCCAGCAAAGCGTCACCACCATCCAGCGCCTGGAATACGCCATCGAGCGCAGCGGCCAACTGGCCGGTCAGATTGACCGAATCCTTGAAAGCAACCAGCAAGACAAAGCCCATGCCCAGCAAACCCTTGATCGCCTTGACGCTGACCTGCGCAGCGGCACTCTGCGCCTGTCAATCCGCACCACAGCGCAGCCAACAAGTCCCGGCAGTCACAGTCCCGCCGCTGGGCCTGAGCAAACGCGAGCCGACATTGACCCGGCAGATGCTGCAGCTCTTGTCCGCATCACCAGTGCAGGCGACGACGCCATCATCGACCTCAACACCTGCATCGACGCCTACGGCAAAGTGATGCTGCAGGCCAATGGGACGGCCCAGCCATGAAAACTAGCCCCCACGCTTACTCGCTGCGCGTAGTTCGCTGCCCCCCAAGGGGGCCGCATTTTCATCTTGGGGCGGCCCTGCGATGAAAAAAGCCCAGTCCCTGCGCAACTTCCTCTCGGGCGCCATCCCCGAGCTGCAGACCGACCCGCAGCGCCTCAAAATGTTTGTCGAAACCGGCAACATCGTGGCGCGCAGCGGCGACACCCTCTCGTTTGAGTACCGCTTCACCGTGCGCCTCATCATGCTGGACTTCTCCGCCAGCCTCGATCTGTTTGCCGTCCCCCTGCTGGCCTGGCTCAGCACCTACCAGCCCGACGTACTGCAAAACAAAGACAAGGCCGCCAAGGCTCTGCGCTTTGATGTGGAAGTGCTGGCCAATGACAAGATCGACCTCGTGATCGAGGTGGACCTGACCGAATCCGTTATCGTGAAAGAAGACAAGGACGATGCAGGCCGCCAGCGCCTCACCACCGAGCACAAGGGCGAGATCTACCACCCCATGCCCTACGCCTCGGGCGACTACAGCCTCTACCTGGGCGACAAGATCGGCGCCGAATGGCACCAGACCCAAGGGCTTGACTGATGGCCGACGCCCTGCAGCAGCTCGCGCAGTGGGTCACCCCACTGTTGCAGCGCATGGAACCCGCTGGGCGCAAAGCCGCCATGCTGGAAGTGGCCAACTACCTGCGCAAAAGCCAGTCCCAGCGCATTGCCGACCAGCGCAACCCTGATGGCTCCCCCTATGAGCCCCGCCGCCCGCGTGAGCAGTTGGCCAAGCGCCAGGGCGCTATCCGGGGTGAAATGTTCCAAGGCCTGCGCAAGGCCCGCAACCTGCAACGCAAAGCCACGGCAGACATGGCCAGCGTCGCCATGAATCCCCGTGTGGGCTATGTGGCCCGCGTTCACCACTACGGCTTGCGTGACAAGGTGGATCGCCGCATTCAGCACAGCCCAGAGGTGCGTTATGCGCGGCGGGAGTTGCTGGGTTACACAGATGAGGAAATCAAGGCTATTGAGGACATTCTCATGAAACATGCTATTTGCAAGCAGTAGGTTTCTTCCGTTAATTAGCTCACAGGTGAGCAGCCACTAATCAAAACTCACTCTTTAGCTAGTTTCATTTGAGCTATTCTTCACATGCACAAGCAAAATTTTCGTCTGTGCAAATGACGAGCAAATAAATGAAAGAAAAATGAAAAAATCACTAACACTTATTGGAATTTCAGCAATAGCGATGGCCATTCTGGGCTGTTCCAGTAGCCCAAGAGCTCATAACATAGGTGGCAATTACTTTATGGTTGGCGATGAAAATTGTAAAAAGTGGTCCGTCGTCTCTAGTCAACAAATCGTCTGCTACACATCTGAAGAAGAGGTTACTAGCAGTCGATATGCAATGACGCCGCAAGATATCCAAAGCTACGGTGCAAATGCAGCATCCCAATCGCAACAAATGTCAAATCTTGGTGCTCAATTAAATGATATGGGGCGCTCGTTGAATCAGCAAAGTCAAGGAATGCTTCAACAGTCATCTGGGCACTCGGCCCCCATTTCAAATTCGATTCAGCAGCCTAAAAAATATATCAGTTGCTATACCACCAGCGGCATAACGACCTGTCGGTAGCAGTTAGACGCGAATACCTACGGACATCAATCGGTGGTTGCGTCTTGACTGCTCGCCTTGTCACGCCTTACGTACTCACCACCACCACAACGCCCACTGCTCGCCTGCCCGCCAAGGGCTGGGCACAGTGGGTGAATGCATTCCGAACCCGCTCTCGCCATTGGCGAAACCCAGCGCCTGCTGCACAACCTGATCCGCGTGGGCACCATCCACAGCGTGGACCATGGCGGCCCCGGCAAACCCGCGCTGGTGCGGGTCTCGCTGGGTGAGCTGGTCACAGACTGGCGGCCCTATCACGAGGCCCGCGCAGGCGGCACCACCACCTGGAGCCCGCCCACCGTAGGCGAGCAAGCCACCGTGCTCTCGCCCAGCGGCGATATCGGCGCAGCTGTGGTCATCGTCGGCCTCAACAGCACCGGCAAGCCTGCACCCAGCAACGATCCCAACAAGACCGTCACCCGCCACGCCGACGGAGCGGTCATCGAATACGACCATGCAGCCCATGCGCTGACGGCCACATTGCCCAGCGGCGGTACCGCCAATCTGATCGCCCCCAGCAGCGTCACCATCGACAGCCCACAGGTCACCATGACGGGGCACTGCCTTGTCAAAAAGTCGCTGGTCTTTCTTGGCGGCATGCTTGGCAGCGGTGTGGCCGAAGGTGCCAGCAGCGTGGCAGAGATCGACGGTACCTTGCGCACGACTCAGGACGTCGTCGCCAACGGTGTCAGCCTCACCGGCCACAAGCATAGCGGCGTGCAAACAGGCGGCGGCAGCACCAGCGGACCGACTGGGGGCGCAGCATGATGAACGTCAAAACCGGCAAGCGCCTCGCCTACTCGGCCCACATCAGCCAGTCCATCACCGACATCCTCACCACGCCCATCGGCTCGCGCCTCATGCGTCGGGGCTATGGCAGCTTTATCCCGCAGCTCATCGACCAGCCCATGACGGCTGCCAACATCCTGCGACTGCAGGCCGCTACTGCGCAGGCCATCATGAAACACGAACCTCGCACCCGCCTGCGCAGTGCAAATCTGGCCTTTGATGCCAGCGGCCGCGCCGTGCTGCAGATCGAGCGCCAGGACCGTGGCCAAGCCTCCACTCGCCGCCAGAGCATCAGCATCCAGCCGGGGGGCAGCGCATGAGCAATGCCCAGATCATTGACATGAGCAAACTGCCCGCGCCCGATGTCGTCGTGGTGCCGCAGTTTGAAACCATCCTCTCTGCCCTCAAGTCCGACCTGCTGGCAGCTATGCCCGCAGACCTGCGCCCCGACGTCAGCGATACGCTGGCCCTGGAGTCCGAGCCACTGACCAAGTGGCTGGAGCGCTTGGCATATCAGTTGGTGGTGGAACGCAGCGACCGCAACGACAGCGCCCACGCCGTCATGCTGGCCTATGCACGCGGCGGCGACTTGGATCAGCTCGGTGCATTCTTCGGCGTCGTGCGCCTGGTCATCACCTCGGCCAACCCGGCGGCCATCCCGCCTGTAGCCGCCGTGCTGGAAGACGATGAAACCTTCCGCGCCCGCATCCAGCTCGCCCCGCGTGGCTACAGCGTGGCCGGGCCTGTAGGCGCCTATGTCTTCCATGCCAAGACTGCCGACGGCCAGGTGCTGGATGCCGCCGCCACCAGCCCCACACCGGGCCGTGTGGTTGTGTCTGTCCTATCTCGCGCAGGCAGTGGCGTGCCCACGCAGGAACTGCTCAACGCCGTGGCAGCAGCAGTCAATGCCGAAGACATCCGCCCCCTGACCGATGAAGTCATCGTCCAGGCCGCAACCATCGTCAACTACCAGATCACCGGCAAGCTCTACACCCTGCCAGGGCCTGACTCATCCAGCGTCCTGGCCACCGCCCAGCAGCGCATTACGGCCTACGCAGAATCCATGCATCGCATTGGCCGCCGCCCCACCCTGTCCGGCATCTATGCAGCCCTGCACATCGAGGGCGTGGACCGTGTGGAGCTGACCAGCCCCATCGCAGATGTGGCCGTGGGCGAAACCCAGGCCAGCTGGTGCACAGCCATCAACGTCACGCACGGGGGCACCGTTGGCTGACTCCCTGCTCCCCCCCAATGCCTCGGCACTTGACCGAGCGGCAGAGTCCGTCATCGTCAAGCAGCTGGACGCCATCGACCAGCCGCACCGTGCGCTGTGGAACCCCAATACCTGCCCGCTGGAGTTTCTGCCATGGCTGGCCTGGGCCATGGGCGTGGAAGCCTGGCGCAGCGAATGGCCAGAGGCCATCAAGCGGGCGCTGGTACGTAATGCCATTCAGGTCCAGCGGCAACGCGGCACCCTTAAAAGCGTGCGCGATACGGTGCGCAGCTTCGGTGGCGACATCGGCATTAGGGAGTGGTGGCAAACAACGCCAAGGGGTACTCCCCATACCTTTGAGCTTGTCCTCAACGTGAGTGGATTGGGTGATGAGCAAGCAAGCGCAGCCTTCGTTGATGACGTTATTGCCGAGGTCTCCCGCGTCAAGCCATTGCGCTCGCACTTCACTTTTATTCAGGGCTTAAGCGCAAAAGCATCAATCAAACTCGCATGCGTGGGCAGAGCCGTGGTTTACGCCCGTCTCGATATGTCTGTGAGTTGATCACCAAGGCAACAAATAAGCAGGCACATCAATGGGAATCATCTTCAAACTCACAACTGCCGGACGTCAAGCGCTACTCAATGCCTCGCAAAATGGCACAGCAGCACGCACGATTGTCAGCGTCGGCGTTACCGCGACAGCATTTGCATCGTCCGAAGCATTGATCGCAGTTCCGAATGAAACCAAGCGAATCGCCACCATTTCCGGTGATGTTGTCGCGAAGGACACTATTCATGTCACCGTGCGTGATGATGGGAATCAGTCCTATACCGTTCGCGGCCTGGGTCTGTATCTCGACAATGGTGTGCTGCTTGGAACATACAGTCAGGCGCAGGTGATTCTTGAGAAATCGGTTGATTCAATTTTTTTGCTCTCCACTGATCTGCGAGTGTTAGATGGAAGTTCAGACATCAGCACCCTGCAATTCGGCGATACCAATTTCATCAACCCGCCTGCAACTACAGAACGTCAAGGTGTTGTTGAGTTGGCGACGCAAGCTGAAGCGGAAGCGGCCGTGGATGATCTGAGATCTGTCACGCCAAAAGGTCTGAGTCGCTATATGCGTATGCGCCAAGCTCTGGGAGTGGGCGTGAATCTGAACGGTATTCGGACATTTGGTCTCTATGTGCAGAGCACCAATGCCAATGCCACTGCGGCACTCAATTACCCGGCTGAACTCGCTGGAACCTTGCTGGTGCAAGGGGTTGACGGTAATGTCAGCACCCAGATCTATTCCACGTTTTACGGCAGCGATGTGTATGTGCGGTCCGGCAACGATCAGTCGTGGACGCCCTGGCGGCGCATCGTGTTTGGAGAGCGCAAAGTCAATGCAGGCCTGGGGCTGAAGGGTGGCGGCGACCTTGGTCAAGATCGCACGTTTGATCTGGCCCAGCCCGGCACCCTTGATGGAGCCTCTGTCAATGAGGCCACAGCGGACGGTCACACCCATGCGCTGCGCGCTGCATCGCAAGCCACGGCGGGCGTGGTGGCGTTGGCAACGCAGGCGGAGTCCGAAACCTCAGAAAGCGATGCCAAGGCTGTCACGCCCAAGGGGCTGAGCCGCTATATGCGTATGCGCCCGGTGCTGGGCGCGGGCGTGAATCTGAACAGCATTCGGACATTTGGTCTCTATGTGCAGAGCACCAATGCCAATGCCACTGCGGCACTCAATTACCCGGCAGAACTCGCTGGAACCTTGCTGGTGCAAGGGGTTGACGGTAATGTCAGCACACAGATCTATTCCACGTTCTACGGAAGCGATGTGTATGTGCGATCCGGCAACGATCAGTCGTGGACGCCCTGGCGGCGCATCGTGTTTGGCGAGCGCAAAGTCAATGCAGGTCTGGGGCTGAAGGGTGGCGGCGACCTTGGTCAAGACCGCACGTTTGATCTGGCCCAGCCCGGCACCCTTGACGGTGGGTCAGTCAATGAGGCCACAGCAGACGGACATACCCATGCGCTGCGCGCTGCATCGCAAGCCACGGCGGGCGTTGTGACGCTGGCAACTCAGGCGGAGTCCGAAGCCGCAGAAAGCGATGCCAAGGCTGTCACGCCCAAGGGGCTGAGCCGCTATATGCGTATGCGCCAAGCTCTGGGAGTGGGCGTGAATCTGAACGGTATTCGGACATTTGGCCTCTATGTGCAGAGCACCAATGCCTATGCCACTGCAGCGCTCAACTACCCGGCAGAACTTTCTGGCACCCTGCTGGTGCAAGGGGGTGACGGTAATGTCAGCACCCAGATCTATTCCACGTTTTACGGCAGCGATGTGTATGTGCGGTCCGGCAACGATCAGTCGTGGACGCCCTGGCGGCGCATCGTCTTCGGCGAGCGCAAAGTCAATGCAGGTCTGGGGCTGAAGGGCGGTGGCGACCTTGGTCAAGATCGCACGTTTGATCTGGCCCAGCCCGGCACCCTTGACGGTGGCTCTGTCAATGAGGCCACAGCAGACGGTCACACCCATGCGCTGCGCGCTGCATCGCAAGCCACGGCAGGCGTTGTGGCACTGGCAACTCAGGCGGAGTCCGAAACCGCAGAAAGCGATGCCAAGGCCGTCACGCCCAAGGGTCTGAGCCGCTATATGCGTATGCGCCCGGTGCTGGGAGTGGGCGTGAATCTGAACGGTATTCGGACATTTGGCCTCTATGTGCAGAGCACCAATGCCAATGCCACTGCAGCGCTCAACTACCCGGCTGAACTTTCTGGCACCCTGCTGGTGCAAGGGGGTGACGGTAATGTCAGCACCCAGATCTATTCCACGTTTTACGGCAGCGATGTGTATGTGCGGTCCGGCAACGATCAGTCGTGGACGCCCTGGCGGCGCATCGTCTTCGGCGAGCGCAAAGTCAATGCAGGCCTGGGGCTAAAGGGCGGCGGCGACCTTGGTCAAGACCGCACGTTTGATCTGGCCCAGCCCGGCACCCTTGACGGTGGGTCAGTCAATGAGGCCACAGCAGACGGACATACCCATGCGCTGCGCGCTGCATCGCAAGCCACGGCGGGCGTTGTGACGCTGGCAACTCAGGCGGAGTCCGAAGCCGCAGAAAGCGATGCCAAGGCTGTCACGCCCAAGGGGCTGAGCCGCTATATGCGTATGCGCCAAGCTCTGGGAGTGGGCGTGAATCTGAACGGTATTCGGACATTTGGCCTCTATGTGCAGAGCACCAACGCCAATGCCACTGCAGCGCTCAACTACCCGGCTGAACTTTCTGGCACCTTGCTCGTGCAAGGGGTTGATGGCAATGTCAGCACCCAGATCTATTCCACGTTTTACGGCAGCGATGTGTATGTGCGGTCCGGCAACGATCAGTCGTGGACGCCCTGGCGGCGCATCGTGTTTGGCGAGCGCAAAGTCAATGCAGGCCTGGGGCTGAAGGGCGGCGGCGATCTTGGTCAAGACCGCACGTTTGATCTGGCCCAGCCCGGCACCCTTGATGGAGCCTCTGTCAATGAGGCCACAGCAGACGGACATACCCATGCGCTGCGCGCTGCATCGCAAGCCACGGCTGGCGTGGTGGTGTTGGCCGATCAAGTGGTTGCGGAGGCTGGTGTAGACACATCGCGGGCAATGTCACCGCTGCGTACCTTGCAGCTTGTCAGGTCCGCAGTCGCAAATGCTACTGAGACATTGCGGGGAGTTTTACGAGTTGCTACCCAAGTTGAGGTAAATGACGGGATCAACGATGCAGTTGCTGTGACGCCAAAAAAGTTACGTGCAGGCTTCTCTGTGAGTTTGGGTGTGAATGGATATATTGCGCTGCCGACTTGGCTCGGTGGGCTCATCTTTCAATGGGGCAGCATTCAATGCGCACATAGATCCACAACTACCATTTCCTATCCAATTGCTTTCCCATCAGCACTTTTGCAAATCGTGGCCTCCGGTTACCAAGCATCGGGTTCACAGCAAGCCTATGTGTCCGTTAATAACTCTGAGAAAACCACGGCAAACTTCAACGCATACTACGCACCATCTGGTGCTTCGCCTTCGCTTGCCGATGCTGGGGCTGTTGTTATCAAATATATTGCCTTGGGAATGTGAAAATGAAAATCAAATACTCTGCGGAAACAGGTGGCTTCTATTTCAGCAATTTTCACTATGACATTCCTCGTGATGCTGTTGAGCTGTCTGAAGCTGCATATAAAGGACTGCTGCACAGTCAATCCAGTGGAATGATGATTAAGCCAGATTCCAATGGCTATCCGATTGCAGTTGAGAAAGATGTGGGGCCTGTAGTCGCTCCCCTGTTTTGCACTCCCGCCCAAGGCCTTGTCGCCTTGTACGCGCTCAAAAGCATCACCGAAGAAACCATCCTCACCGCCATTGAAAGCATCCCCGACGATGTGCAGCGCTACACCGCCCGCATTGGCTACCAGCGCGCCACAAGCTGGGAGCGCAACAGCCCCACCATGCAAACCATGGCACAGCTGCTGCAGCTGACTGACGCGGATCTGGATGAACTCTTCAGCTACGCTGCCAGCGTCAACGTGTAGTTAGATCTGCATCCCAAGGCCCCGAAACCGGGGCCTTTTTCATTGCGCCTGCGTGCAAGTCGCCGCCACAACGGCCCGCGCTGGCCGCTTCGATCACCAAAAGCAAACATAGGGCTCTCCACCATTTGAAGGAAGCCCATGGCTGCTACCGAATACCACCACGGCGTCCGCGTCATCGAGACCACGGGCGCAGGCGCGGCTATCCGCGTTGTCTCCACCGCCGTCATCGGCCTGGTGGCCACGGCCCCTGATGCGGATGCCGAAGCATTCCCGCTCAACACCCCTGTGCTGCTCACCAACCCCGCAGGCGGTATCGGCAAGGCTGGCAAGACCGGCACCTTGGCCCGTGCGCTCACAGCCATCAGTGGCCAGTCCCGCGCCATCACCGTCGTCGTGCGAGTGGAAGAAGGGGATGACGAAGCCTCCACCACCTCCAACGTCATCGGCACCATCACGCCCACAGGCCAGCGCACCGGCATTCAAGCCTTGCTGTCGGCAGAGTCCGAGCTGGGCGTCAAGCCGCGCATCATCGGCGCGCCTGAGCTGGATACGCAGGAAGTCGCCAACGCCCTGGCCACCGCTGCCAAGTCCCTGCGCGCCTTCACCTACGTGACCGCCCGCAACACCACCGGCGGCTATGCCCAGACCAAGGAAGAAGCCACCGCCTACCGCAAGGAATTCGGCCAGCGCGAAGTCATGATCCTGTGGCCCAACTTCCTTGCCTGGGACAACAACGGCGGCGAAGACGGCAAGGGCGCGGTGGTCACCATGGGCGCAACAGCCTATGCGCTGGGCCTGCGTGCGCAGCTCGACCAAGACATCGGCTGGCACAAGAACATCAGCAACGCCGTCATCACCGGCCCCCAGGGCATCACCGTGCCCGTGTTCTTTGACCTGCAGAACCCGGCCAGCGATGCGGGCTACCTCAACGCACTGGAAGTCACCACCATCATCCGCCGCAGCGGCTACCGCTTCTGGGGCTCGCGCACCTGTGAAGAGCAAGGCGGCAAGTTCGCTTTCGAGAACTACACCCGCACCGCCCAGGTACTGGCCGACACCATTGCCGAAGCCCACTTCGCCTTCATCGACAAGCCCATGCACCCCAGCCTGGTCCGCGACATGCTGGGCTACATCAACAGCCGCTTCCGCGACCTCGTCGCCGGTGGTTACCTGATCGGTGCCGAAGCCTACTTCGACCCCGACCGCAACAGCAAGGAAGACCTGGCCGCAGGCCGTCTGCTCATCAGCTACCGCTACACGCCCGTGCCGCCGCTGGAAAACCTCATCTTCGAGCAATCCATCACCGACGAATTCCTCACCGAGTTCGCCTCCGCCATTCAGGCCTGAGCCGCGCCATCCCCATAGGAGCACCAACACATGGCACTGCCTTCCAAACTCAAAAACTTCAACCTCTTTGGCGACGGCAACGTCTGGCGCGCCCTGATCGACAGCGTCACCCTGCCCAAGCTCTCCCGCAAGGTTGAAGAGTGGCGCGGTGGCGGCATGCACGGCCCCATCGAAGTTGACCTCGGCCTGGAAAAGATCGAGATGTCCTTCAAGGCTGGTGGCTTCCTGCTCGACGGCTACCGCGCCTTTGGCGGCAGCACCCACAACGCCAACCAATGGCGCTTTGCTGGCGCCTATGAAGACGACAGCACTGGCGCCGTCCAGGCCGTCGAAGTCATGGTCAGCGGCCGCGTGCGCGAGATCGACCCCGGCGACGCCAAGGCCGGTGACGACACCGAGCACACCCACACCATCAGCGTCAGCTACTACAAGCTCACCGTCGATGGCCGCGACATCATCGAGATCGACATGCCCGGCATGGTCTTCAACGTGGACGGCAAAGACATCCTCTCCAAGATCCGCCGCGCCATCGGTATGTGACCGGCCCCGCCCCACCTTCCACCCTCATTGCCTGAAAGCACACCGACATGCCCGAAAACGAAAACCCAGCCCCCACCACCACAACTACCGCGCCCGAAGGCGTGGAAGTCGTCACCCTGGATTGCCCCATCAAGCGCGGCGAAACTGAAATCACCCAGATCACCCTGCGCAAGCCCCTGGCGGGCCAGCTGCGCGGCGTCAAGCTGGCCGAGCTGCTGAATCTGGATGTCGGCTCTGTCCAGCTGGTGCTGCCCCGCATCAGCACACCCTCGCTGCTGCCCCACGAAATCGCCCAGCTAGACCCTGCCGACCTGGCCGAACTGGGCGTCAAGGTGGCCGCTTTTTTCGTGCGCAAGAGTTCCCGCGAGGCCTATCAGACTGCGTAGAGGACGCCATGGCCGACCTGGCCATGGTCTTTCACTGGCGGCCGGTGGACATGGAAGACATGCCGCTGGCCGACCTCATGGAATGGCGTGAACGTGCCCGCGTACGCGCCCAGCATCAAGGTGGGTAAACTCATGGGCCATGGACATCGTCATCTTCGCCGCCGCGCTTCTGCTAGCCCTGCTGGCCGCCGGAACCATCTATTCCATGGTTTGGGCCTTGTTCAGAGCCATCTTCAAGTAAACGCCACTGCCACCACGGCCCCAGTCCAAGGGGTCGTGCATGGCTGATGCGCGCGTACAACTCATTCTGGATCTGCGCGAGAAAGTCCTCGCCCCACTGCGCAGCATCCAGTCCGGCAGCAAAGAAGCGGCCGCCGCCCTCAAATCCACCCGCGACCAGCTGCGCGATCTGGAAAAAGTCCAGCAAGACATCACCGGCTACCGCCAGACCCGTATGCAGCTGCACAGCCAGCAAAGCGAGCTGCAGAAACTCACACTTCGCCGCAACGACTACAACGACAAGCTGCAGGACGAACGCGCCAAGCATCTGGAAAATGCTGCAGCCGTGCGCACTGCGCGTGAGGCGCACAAGCGCATGATGCAAAGCATCGAGCACGGCACCAATGTCACGCCCGCCTTTTCCCGCGAGCTGGAACTGATGCGCAACAAACTGCAGGCCAGCGAGAAAGCCTTCCAGCGCAGTACCGCAGGCATGCGCCGTGCCAAGGAAGGCATGACGGCCACTGGCCGTGAAATAGGCGACCTAAGCGCCAAGATCAACAAAGGCAAAGAACGCCTGCAGGGCTACCAGCAACGCCTGGAAAGTGCAGGCCTCAGCACCGACAAACTGGGCCAGGCTTGGCGCAGCCAAAAAACCCAGATCGCCGCCGCCACGGCCGCCATGGAGCGCCAGAAACAAACCCTTGCGGGACTTCGTGAGCAACAGGAAAAGGTCAACGCCCTCAAGGACAAGCATGCCAAGGCCATGATCCACACCGGCATGGCCGCCGGTGCAGGCGTCGCCATGGTGGCGGGCGGCCGAGCCATTGCAAGGCCGGTGCAGGCCACACTGGGCGCGTTCTCTCAGCAGGAAGATGCAACCACCCAGCTGAGCGCCAGCATGATGCTGTCCGACGGGAGTGTGTCCAAGGAATTCACAGAAATCGATGCATTGGCCAAGCGACTGGGCGACCGCTTGCCCGGCACCACCGCTGACTTCATCGAGATGATGACCATGCTGCGTCGCCAGGGCCTGTCTGCACAGACCATTCTGGGCGGTACCGGTGAGGCTGCGGCCCTGCTGGGCGTGCAGCTGCGCATGCCTGTGACAGAGGCTGCAGAGTTCGCAGCCAAGATGCAAGACGCCACTCGCACCACCGAGAAGGACATGCTGGGCCTGATGGACATGATCCAGCGTACCTTTTATCTGGGCGTGGACTCCGGCAACATGCTGCAGGGCTTCACCAAGATGTCGCCCATCATGAATGTCATCCGCAAAGACGGGCTGGAAGCCAGCAAGATGCTGGCCCCGCTGCTGGTCATGATGGACCAGACCGGCATGAAAGGTGAATCCGCTGGCAACGCCTTCCGCAAGATCTTCCAGTCGGCCATGAACACCGACAAGATCAAGAAGGTGACCGATGGACTGAAGGTGGAAAAAGGCATCGACTTGAAATTGAACTTCACCGACGGCAAAGGTGAGTTCGGTTCCATTGAGCAGATGTACAAAGAGCTGGGCAAGCTCAACAACCTCACCACTGAGCAACGCCTTGTCGTTGTCAAAGACCTGTTTGGCGACGACAGCGAAACTATCCAAGCGCTGGATACCATGATCAGCAAGGGGCAAGCAGGCTATGACGAGGTCGTCGCCAAAATGGAAGCCCAGGCCGACCTGAAACAACGTGTAGACCAGCAGCTAAGCACCCTGAGTAACGTCATGGAGGCAGCACAAGGTGGCTTCACCAACGTCATGGCCGACATTGGCGACACCATCAAAAACGATGCCAAGGACGTCATCAAAGCCATTGGCAACATCACCAGCAGCATTGGCGGCTGGGTCAAAGAACACCCGGCACTGACCGCAGGCATTGCCCGCACCGTGGCCGTGCTGGCGGGATTGATGGTTGTGCTGGGTACGCTGCTGATCCCTCTGGCCCTGATCGCAGGCAAGTTCATGCTCATGCGCTTTCTGTTCAGCATGCTCAGCATCAAAGTTCCCATGTTCGGCGGTGCTATCACTGGCCTGATTGGAGCATTTGCCAAGCTCGGCGCTGCCATGCTTGCTACACCTTTTGGCTGGCTGATTCTCGGAATTGCCGCGGTAGCAGCGGCGGGCATCGCGCTAATCAGCAACTGGGAGCCTATCAAGGCGTTCCTGCGCGGCTTCTGGGAAGGCTTCACCAGTGGACTGGCACCGCTGGGGGAAATGCTCTCGTCAGCCTTTGGTGATTTGGTCTCCATGCTGGAGCCACTGCGCCCGATCTGGAACTGGCTGACAGATGAATTGGGGCAGGCTTGGGACTGGTTCACACGCCTCATCACTCCCGTGGAGGCGACGCAAGAAGCATTGACCAACGCGACTCAGGCTGGCCGTAGTCTGGGTGCATGGCTGTCTGGCTTGGTAGTCTCTCTGGCCCGCCTCGTTGGTACGTTCTTTAGCTTCGGGCTGAGCATTGCACGTGGTGTCATTGGCGGCATCACTAGCATGTTGGGAGCCATTGCCACAGTGGCAGCCACTGTGGCCCGTCTCTTCTCTCGCCTCTGGCAAGGCATCCAGACCACCGCCATCAGTGCATGGCAGTCCATTGCCTCCACACTGTCAGCTCTCTGGTCTGGTGCGGTATCGATGGCTGGTTCTGTATGGGGCGGGCTGTCTGGATTCTTTGCGGGTATGTGGCAAAGCATCAGCAGCACCGCCTCTTCAGCTTGGTCTGGTATCACATCCATGCTGGGTCAGGTTTGGTCATCGCTGGTCGCGGGGGCGTCTACCCTCTGGCAGCAGCTGGGCGGTTCCTTCCCTGCAGTGTTGCAAACCATCAGCACAGCCATCATCAACTGGAGCCCGCTGGGTCTGTTCTACCAGGCATTCGCTGGCGTCATGAGCTACTTTGGTGTGGAGCTGCCCACCAAGTTCACCGAGTTCGGTGCCAACATCATTCAGGGCCTGGTCAACGGCATTACCAGCAATCTGGCCATGGTGCGCGATGCTGTGGGTGCGGCCGCCAATTCTGCGGTGGGCTGGTTCAAGGAAAAGCTGGGCATCCATAGCCCCAGTCGCGTCTTCATGGCCGCAGGCGTGAACGTGGGTGAAGGCGCCGCCATCGGTATCGAGAGCACGCTGGGCATGGTGCGCAAATCTGCGGCGGCAATGGCAGCAGCCACAGGCCTCACGCTGGGTGCGCCGGTCATGGCCTCGCCCGCTATGCAGCAGTTGCCTGCGGTAGGCCAGTCAAGCATTCCCCTGCTGGCCGACCCCGTGCAGATCGACCGCCGTCCCACGCTGGCCCAGCGTGCCCCTGCGGCTGCCCGCCCTGCGCCCGTCATCCAGGGCGACACCATCACCATCCAGATCCACGCCGCCCCCGGTATGGATGCCCAAGCGTTGGCCCGCGAAGTGCAGCGTCAGCTCGACCAGCGCGACCGTGATAAGGCCAACAAACTCAAAAACAGCTTTAGCGATCCTTGGAGTTTCTGACCATGCTCTGCCTTGGCCTCTTTGTCTTCAGCCTGGACACCCTCTCCTACCAGGACTTGCAGCGCCGCACCTATTGGAAGCACCCCACCCAATCCATCGTGGGCGGGCGAGACACCTCGCAGTACCTTGGCTATGGCGAGGACATCATCACCTTGAGCGGCAGCGTGGTGCCCGAATTCAAAGGCAAGCGTGCCAGCCTGGAAGAGCTGCGCATGATGGGCAACACCGGCCTGGCCTTTGCCCTGGTCGAAGGCAGCGGCACCGTGTACGGCGCCTTTGTCATCACCGAAATGCAGGAAACCAAAACCTACTTCGAGGTGGACGGCACGGCCCGCAAGATCGAATTCAGCCTCACCCTGCGCCGCGTCGATCAAGACGATGAAGGCGATGCCGCTTACAGCGATGGGATGGGCGACCTTGAAATGTCCGAAGCCGTCAGCCTGAGTTGATCACCATGAGCGATATTGACGACATCCGCCACCGCCAGCCCTATGCCACCTCCACCGGCGGCCGGGGCCAGCGCCTCTTTCTGCAGCTCACACCTATCTGGCGCGTCACCGTCAAAGGGCAAGACGTATCGGCCCGCTTTGCCCCGCGCCTGATCAGCCTCACCATCACCGACAACCGAGACGGCGAAGCTGATGAAGTGGAAATCGCCATCAGCGACCATGACGGTGCTGTAGAGCTGCCCGACACCGGCGACACCATGACCGTGGCCATCGGCTGGCAGCTCAGCCGTGGCACCGGCCCCTACCGCGCACCCACGCAGGAAGAAATGGGCGGCTTCCCCCTGGGGCTGGTAGACAAAGGCAGCTACACCATCCAGGCCGTGGAATACAGCGGCGCCCCGGACACCATCACCCTGCGCGGCCGCGCTGCCAACCTGCTCGATGAGCTGCGCGATCTGAAAGACCGCAGCTGGCACAAAACCACCGTCGGCACCATCGTGCGCAGCATCGCCGCGCAGAACAGTCTCAAGGTCAGCATCGACAAGGAAATCGAGCAGCGCAAGATTGGCCACGCCGATCAGTCACAAGAGTCCGACGCCTCATTCCTGCGCCGCCTGGGCCGCCAGATGGACTGCCTGTGCAACATCAAAAACGGCACCCTGTTATTCAGCCAGGCGCGCAAGGCCCGCACACCCAGCGGCACAGAGCTGCCGCCCGTCACCATCACCCGCAACGCGGGCGACCAGCACCGCTGGACCCGCTCAGACCGCGACAGCTACAGCGGCGTCAAAGCCTTCTACAACAACATCAAGCGCGGCACCCGCTCCAGCGTGGTGGCAGGCATCAGCGGGCGGGCCAAAACCCTGCGCCAGACCTTCGCCAATGAAGCTGACGCCCTGGCCGCCGCCCGTGCCGAATGGCTACGCATCCAGCGCGGCATCTACTCCTTCGACATCACGCTTGCCTACGGCCGTGCCGACGTCATGCCCCAGCGCCCCGTGGTCGTCAGCGGCTGGAAAAAGCAGATCGATGAAACCGTGTGGATGGTCACCGCTGTGCGTCACTCCTTGAGCAGCAGCGGCTACACCAGCCAGCTCACGCTGGAGACGCAGCAGAGTGAAGGGGTCGATGGAGGGGACGAAGCAAATGATTGATTAATTTTTAACTGACATTCAAATAATTACTCAATTCCGATATCTTCATTATTTTTCAATTTTTTATATTTACTATATTCTTCAATTCTTTTATTAATGTTGGAGGCCATTATATATTTCATTATCTGATATACGAAAACTATAATCATTAAGAAACACGCAACAGAAATTCCAGCAGAAAATGCTTTTGATTTTTTTATCGTATCTTGATAGAATTTTTTTCCTTCAACGCTAAATATTCCACATGCGATGTACGTGTTAAATGTCTTATTATCAGAATCATTGCCAGGCTCTGGATATGCTCCAGCAGTCATCACATCGCACTGCCTACGGCTAAATTTTTCATCGTAAATGGACAGCTTTTTTCCATCAAAATGAAAATTTTTCTCTGTTTCAACAACGACAAATTGTGCATCATTTGTATTTAAATAAATATTAGAAATAATAATAAATAATACGAGAGCTGAAATAAGAACACTATTAATAACAATATCCGACTTAAAACTGCTTTTTCTAATACGACCAAGCCGTGCATCAAAGAGGTTGGAAATCTTGCGAAGCTCAAGGAAGTTCACGTTATTAGAGGTAAGCCAAGTTCTCAATGACCTAACATGATCTTTAGTTTCCACATCGAATCCATACCTATATCGGAACAGCTCCAAGTCTCTAATAATCTCCCAGTCATTATTAAGTTCTTTGTCATTAAATTCCAACTTGCCACCAAAAAATATCCATATTCTATCCAAAAGGAAGTTTATTGATTTGGCTCGGTAGATACAAAGAAAAAGACAAATAGCAACAATACACCCTACAATTAATCCTCCAAAAATCGGAAATGAACTAGCGATTGAACCAATTCCGTCAACAACATCTGCATTACTCATATCTTCTATCGATAAATATTTTAATATTTACTTACCGCGCACAAGCTCAATTATCTTTTTCAGTTCATCTGCGTTGAGCTTTTCAAGAATCTGAAAAGCAGGTGGCTTTTCTATGTGCTTACCATCCAACGTTACTGAAGCGTTGTAAGCGATTGCATTGATCGACTTGGCAATCAAATCCTTCTGCAAGTCTTCTGCATCACCCTTCAGGTCCTGAAGCTGCTTCTTGTAGCCTTCATAAGACGACGCAAGCGCCTCTTTGTGCGCGTACTCTTGCTGGAGTCGTTCATACTGGCTTCTGCGAGTAGCAGAGAACACTGCAAACCAAACTACTGGAATCACAACTGGTGCGCGAACTAGGAGCGTTTTCAGCATCTCAGTCCAATCATGCGCTTTCACAAGTTCAATCTTTAAAGGATCGCTAGTGAAATCAATAATCATAAAAATTCCAGATAATAGCAAAACAACCAATGCACAATAAAACGCTATCGTATAGTTTTTAATGGGTTTATTGAATGAGTCTTTCAGCGATTTATAGGCTGTTGCTAAGCCTGCACTAGTTGCCCCAGGCAAGAGAGATTCAACTTTCTCGAACATCGCATTATGTCGAGTTTGATGTTCACCCTCAAAAACTCCAAGCTGTTTAAGTCGATCATCAATTTCCTGCTTAAGTCCAATGCTATCAACTTTCCCGTCTACACCGGGCGAAGAACCGAATACTCTTTGATAGAACTGCCTTAATTCTTCATGCTCTTTTTCCGAGGCATTAGTTAACTCAGTTAACCTATTTCGCAAGTTATCGATATCGCGCTGATAACCTCCAACCAACTGCGAAGTCGATTCAGGCCCCACGAGCAATTTATCGTGTAGATCTGCTACTGACTTTTGATCCGTCGATATTTTCTCCACTAGGTTTTTTACACGTTGCTCAGTGGAAATTTTCTCATCTATGTTCAAAAATAGGTAATCATCAAATCCTTTGATTCTTGCCTCTATCTCATCAAATCTCTTTTTTTGTGCAACTGCCTCTCCACTTGCAATAGAAAGAGAAGATTGTGCCTTTTTTGCAGCTTGTTCTAATGATAATATGTAGTCATCAAACTGCTCTATATATGATTTTTGAGCGATTCCATAAGCTTTTATGTACTGTTCAGGAATTACCAAATACGGTCTAAGCTGAGCAATCAACATATCTGCATATTCGTTCGCATTGACTAAATATCCAGAGTTTTGAGTTCCCTTATATTGATTTATCTCATGACGGCAGTTCTCAGAATATTGATGACAGGTTGAATATATTGCCAACGGCATTAATTCAGCATCCAAATTATCAATTATGCTTCCTAAAAATGACAAAACTTTCTTAAGCCTTGCCAACTCTTCCACTGTGCCGGCCGAGGTGCTTTCATCGATAGCCAATTCTTGAACGGTTATCAAGAGCACTTCCCATGATTTTTTAAATGGGTGCTGATTAGCTGAGTTAGTCCATCGGCTCACAATATTTTCCCCTTACATTTTTTGGTTCATGTCAGTCGACATAATTAGTCGAACGACATAGCGGTCTCACCGCCGCACATAACTCTTGCGCCCCGAATCCGAATAGCAATACTGCCCGCCACGCGGCCCGGTGCAGATATTGCCGCTGCGGCAGCTGCAGTCACCACCAGCAGACGGGGAAGACTTGGACTGCGACATCAGCCCCAGGGAACGGCTGGCACCGCCGCCGCCCATCTCGGCGCTGCAGCTGCGCTTGGAGCCACTGATCGATCCGTCATTGCAGACAAACTGCTCACCCGCGCAATGAGCCACCCCGCCCTTTTTGCCAGAGCAGGGGTAGTTCGCCGCATTCACATGAAAAGCAGCCAAAGCCATGACTGCACAAGCGAGTGCAGCTCTCAAAACAGAAGCATTCAAAACGTCAAACCTGCGCGACAGCAAGCCCAGCTGTCCACTGCTCTTCCGTCACGATCAGAATCGGATGCCCCTGCTCCTTGAGCTTCATGGCAGAGTCAATCTTCTGCCCATAGGTCGCCTGCTTCCAAGAGACGGTTGCGCCCGCCGATCCAATGACCAAGTAATGCGTGGTCTTGGTCACACGGTCCACACAGATGCCACCAACAGCCTGGGTTGCGGCCGCCGCATCGCCGCGTGATCCAAAGTGAAATTTACCGGTCAAGCAGACATTACGGCCCGCCAGCAGCACCTCGCCGTCATCAGCAGGGAAAGCCATCGTCTCTGGCGTCACGCTGCCAGTGTCAGCAAAGTCCACGCCTGAAGCGGCCTTCAGTTCGGCCATCAGCTCGGCGCGCTCGGCCTCTGTGATTACGCCGTCGGACAGGATGTGGTCAATGGTCTTGACCAGCTTGTCGTAAAGCCAGTGATCTGCCTCATGCTGCTTTTCAGCCAGCCAGGTGCGTAGAAACTGGATCTCCATATCGTGCAAATGGCCGTCAGCCGTAATGCCCGCAATCAGGCCCAGCAACTGCGCGCAGGCCCTCTCTGTTCTGCGCTCGCGATTGACTCCACTCTTAGGAATGAATTGCTCATCCATAGTTCTCCCCCTCTTTGCTTTATTTATTGGCTCAGCGGCCTTTGGCTCTTTGAGACCATCTGGAATCATGGCCAGCATCGCGGCTTCGTCCAGAACCGCAATCCCCAATTCTTCGGCCTTTGCCTGCTTACTGCCGCCGTCAAAACCACACACTACAAACTTGGTGTCTAGGTTCACGGCATTAACCACTGTCGCACCAGCTGCCTCAAGCAACCGCTTAGCTTCTTTTTTATCGAGAGTGGGCAACTCTCCCAATAGAGCCACTCTCTTTCCTGCAAAGCTCTCTCCAGTACCAAAGCACGGCACGAGCTCTTGCATTTCACTCCCCCTCTTTGGTTCCGATTCAGCGCCCGTCGGCGCTTTCATCGGTGCTGCTGTCGTCCCCACTGCTGTGACAGGCTCTGGCGGCAGCAGCGCGAGAAAGCCAGCCTCGTCGATCACCGGCACGCCCAGCTCTTGGGCTTTGATCAACCTGCTGCCAGCCTCGTTGCCGCATATGACGTAATGCGTTTTTTTGTTGACCGCCTGGGTCACCGTCGCACCTGCGGCTTGGGCAAGCTCCACTGCCTCGGACCGATCAAGGCTAGGCAGCGTTCCCGTAAAGACCACTCGCTTCCCTTGCAATGTCTGCGTGAAGCCCGGCTCACTAGTTTTGCTTAGGGCGGCCATGGGCATGCTGGTGGCTACCGCTTTAGCTAGAGGCAAGGGACTTGTGGCGGAGTGAACTGCAACAGCTGGCCACGGTTCTTGGATGGGTGTGCTGGCTTGAACCGCTGGCTCTGGCAGAGGTGCTGATGTCTGTGAGGGCACGGCAATGGCGACTGGTGCAGCAGGCCCATCCGCAGTAATGGCAAGCGCTGCAGGCAACACATCGTCAACTAATGAAGCAGGCGACGTGGCGACGACAGCGCCCTTGACTGCCGCACTCAATAACGCATCAGCCGGCTGAACGGCATGCAGTGAAAGTGCCACATCTTCTTTGAGATTGGGGGGCGTATAGGGCGTCTCAATCTCTGCAGAAGAGACCGCCACATTCGCAGAGCTGACAGCAGATTGTGGCGCGTTGCTTGGTGATGCTGAGCGAGTCAGGAAGAATGCAGCAGCAACAAACACCCCACTCAAGACAATCAACGTCCAGACTCGCGCACCTGTATCAGGGCTTGTCGTTGCAACAATGAACACCCCGGCGGCCAAGAAAGACACGACACCTAAAGTGCTGCCCAAGGCATGCTTGAGAAGCGGTGAAAGACTTTTGTGCTTTTTCGCTAAACGACTCCAAAACCAGATGCCTATTGCTGGGGCGATGCAAAGCAGCAGAAGCCCTCTGAATGTTTCATCCATGGTTCCTCCCTCTCCTATTTAAGCTGCGGCCTCTCCGAGCCTTCAGCCTTTTAAACAGTTCTATCTCATTTACGTTGATCTACAAAAGCGACGTAGTCCACCGCGGATCTAAAAAAAGCACGCCCCTGATCGGAAGTGCTCCGAAAAATGTGCAGTAAGTCACGTTCTTGAGGAGCAAGCGTGCTATCCGACTCTCCCGCCTTGGTGCCGGTTACCACGTAGAGCACGTCGACACCTAGACCTGCCATCAGCGCGAGCACGCCTGCATTGGGCGCGGTTTCGCCCTTCTCCCACTGCAAAAGTGCATTCCGTGAAGCATCACAAGCGGCTGCGAAATCGACCTGGGAAATGCCAAGCCTCAGCCGCTCCTCCCTAAGGCGCTCTCCTATTTGCACATATTTAATTTCACTCATCTATTGACGTGCACTTTTTTCAGTGCAATGATGCGCTTACGTTGTAAATCTCAGTTCTCATCGTACATGACCACCACAGCCAACACCCAGCCCTCCCCGCGTGCCGCGCTGGCCAGCGCGACAGTGGACAAGCCGATTGCCATACGCCTGGGTCGCGCAGAGCTGGATGAAGTCCTGCACTTTGCCCATGCCGAAGACCTGCCCGCTGGCAACTTCGCCCGCATGATTTATCTGCTGGGCTTGGCTGTGTACCGCCAGCAGGGCTATCTGACACTGCGCGTCGATATGGCCCAGCCTGCGCGCAGCCGCTGGCAGGCGGCCAGTGGCCTGGTGAATGAAAAGCCCATCGCCATGCGCCTGCAGCCCAGCGAGCGCGAGGCGGTGGAGACCATGGCATCCGAAACCGGCCGCCGCCCCGGCAACTTTGCCCGCGTGGTGTTTCGCATGGGCATGCCCATTTACCGCCAGCGGGTGCAGCACCTGCTGGCAGACATGCCTGCCTTTGGCGCAATCAGCAATGAGTGAGGTGCCCATGTCTGTGACAAACCCTTTTGATACAGAACCCGGTCTTGCGGCCCATCGTAGTTTTTCGCAGGCGGCTCTGGCCGTAGGTGCGCGCAAGGTAAGCATGGGCGTGCCAGCCCCTCAGTCCGTGGGACAAACCGGGCAAGGCTGTAACGCAGAGAACGCGGATGGCACTGATCTGGGCGATGCCGCACACCACGCAGAGCGCGATCTGCCTCGCGAGCGCACCCGCCTGGAGTGCCCACACTGCGAGCACCCTTGCGTGATTCGCACCAGCCGCCGCATGAGCAAACTGACCCGCGAGTACGCCTACTGCTGCACCAACTACGAATGCGGCCACACGTTTGTGGCCAGCATGGAGATTCAGCGCACGGTATCGCCCAGCGCTACGCCCGACCCATCGGTGGACTTGCCCCTATCCAGCCACGTGCGCCGCGACTTGGTGCGCGCCCAGATGGACTTCGCCCGCGCAGCCCCGCATCAGGCCGTGCTGACCAAACCTGTGACCGGTGACCTGTTCGTCGGCCAGCCCCCAGACCCACCGCGCAGCTAGCGCTTTTTCACTCCCCTTCCCTACCCGCTGACAGAGCCTGTTTTCAGGCCCTGCGGCCCTTCTTACGCCCAAAAACCTGAAAGGCAAGCCATGACAGCCGTTTTGAACCACGAAACCACCGCAGCGCAAGACAGCGCAAAGCCCATGGCGCACCAGCCATTGAAGGCTGAGCAGGTGCTGCAGCCAACTCAGCACTCGACACATTTTCAGAGTCACGCAAGCCTGCGCTTTGATGGTTTGGATGTAAGCATCTATACCCGGCTTGGAAGCGGTGACAGCTACAAGGACGCCTATCTCACGATGACAGTGGGCGGGATTGAAGGCGGGTTCAACCTGGGCATGGGAATGACACCTCTGCGCGCTGAAAGCATCATGCAGGGGCTAGCCAATGGTGTGCGGAAGCTGCGCCAGATTCATGCCTTGGGCACACCCAGCGAGGTCGTGGAAGTCGATGACTGGCTGCACTACGAGCAGACCACTGACGACTATGTAGACGCCAAGACAGGTGGCGTGGCCTACCGCGTGTTTGCCAATCAGCTTGAACACATGAGCACGCCCGAAGTGCAGCTGATGACGTACTGCCATCACGGCTTTGCCGCTGGCTCGCAAGGTCTGCCTGGATTCCTTACGCCAGATGCCGCCGATGAGCTAGCTAACGCCCTCAAAGCCGCCGCCTATCGCGCCCGAATGATGACTGCTGAGCAGAAGGCTCAAGGCGGTGCCGCATGAGCCGCTTTGCAGTTACCCATGTGGACGCGCTGCATGTGCGTCGCCGCATCTTCGTCAATGGTGCCCAGTCCCGCGTGGCCGCTGTGGAGTTTGTCGAAGGGCTCTACGGCAAAGACTGCTGGTATCTGTCCTGCGTGAGGGTCTGAGCATGGACGCGCAGCCTTTACGCAATGCCCTGGTCATGCTGCCGCCCAAGCTGGCTCCAGCCGCGCTGGTGGAGGCTGAACTGCCTCAGGCACTGCATCAGCCTGCTGAGCCCACGCCTTTGCTGCCCGGTGCAGTGGATCTGCTGCGCATTACCACTGAGGCCTGGGGCCCGCTGCGCGAGAGCGATGCCGTGCCCATGCCGCTGAAGGTGCGCAAGCAACTGGAAGTGCTGCGCAAGAAGTACCGCAAGCAGTCTGGCCGTGGCTATATCGATGCAGAAAATCAGGAGTGGTTTGGCCTGCCTGAAGAGCTGCGCATGGTGATTCTGCTACTGGCAAAGGTCAGCGGCAATCTGCAGGAGCTGGCAGGCCGTGACTGGCGCGAGACGCCGCCGCCAGAGCGCGCAGCCATCAAGGCGGCTACCCGCGCCATCAAGCGCAACTCCGGGCGCTTGGTCGCGCTCACCAGCCTTTGGTAATTGGCCATGGCTGTATCGCTCATCCCGCGCAAGCGCGTCACATCCAGCTTCAGGGAGTGGCTGCGCCACCTGCCCAAGCAAGCGCATGTGGACCACCACCTGGCGCGCATCATCGAGTCCGCACCACGCGAGTGGCAGAGCGCCATCCGCGCCCGCTTTATCCAGACGGCCCCCATGCCGCCTGCAGGCGTGGCCATGGATTCCAAGGAATACGCACGCTGGGAGTTGGGCCTGCCAACCGAGAGCGAGCAGGCATGGACACAGCTGCAAGCGCTGGCCGACTATGAAGACCGGTATGGCGATGCGCTGCGCCTGAACATGAGCGATGACGAGATCTGCGCCTGGGCCAAAAAGCTGGCCGAGGATGTGGAGGAGTTTGACAACCGCATCGCGGTGCATGCCACAAGCACGCTGAGCTTTCCCAAGCTGCAGCCTGCATCGCCCAAAGTGATTCTGCAGGCCCGGGTCGATGCGGTGCGCCGGATTGTGGATCTGCTGGGGGTTGAAGTCAGCAAGCCCATTGAGGGTGAATCCGACATCGCCAGTGCCAAGTGCGCCCGCTGGTGGCGCCGCCGTCTGCGTCGTCACATCGCCCGGGTGGTGGAGGCTGGCGCCATCAATATGGGGCTGGTGCACCTCAATAGCGGCGGCTATGTGAGTCATAGCGGCCTGCACCGCCGCAAGGGTCAGCTGGCACGCAATGCAGAGGCGCTGGGTCGCACGTATTTCAAGAATGAAGCGGGCCAGCATTACAGCCTGGCAGAGCTGTCTGCACTGAGCACATCCAACCCGACCATTCGCGGCGGTGAGCTGATGACGCGCATTCGCGGCGCCGAAGAGTACGCCGATGCCCATGGCCATGTGGGCCTGTTCCTCACGCTGACTGCACCCAGCAAGTACCACGCCATGCGGCTGGTGGGCCAGGGCAGCAGGCGCTGGGCCGAGCGCAACCCAAAGTTCAACGGTGCTGACCCACGTGAGTGCCAGCAAATGATGCTGGCCTTGTGGAAGCGCGTACTGGCCAAGCTGGACCGCGAGCAAATCAAGCGCTATGGCCTGCGCGTAGTGGAACCACACCACGACGGTACACCACACTGGCACATGCTGGTGTGGACGGAAGACAAGGCGGCGGCCCGAAAGCTGGTCGCAGTCATCCGCAAATATTGGCTGAGCGAAGACGGTAACGAGCGCGGCGCGCAAGAAAACCGCGTGGATGTGAAGCGCATGGAAGCTGGCGGCGCTGCTGGCTATGTGGCCAAGTACATCGCCAAGAACGTAGGCCACATCGCCCTGGCCGAGCACATGGATGTGGTGATGGGCCAAGAGATCCAGATGCGTCTGGGCCTTGACCAACCAGTGCAACCAGAGCTGACCGACACCAATGGCATGGCCGCCCAGCGCCGCGTGGACGCATGGGCCGCCACCTGGGGCATTCGCCAGTTTCAAGCCTTCGGCATGCCCAGCGTAACGGTGTGGCGCGAGTTGCGCCGCGTGAGCAAAGACCAGCCCGAGCAGCTGGATCTGTTTTGCCAAGAAACCCAGCACAAAGTGCAGCGCGCCTATCAGGCCTGCCACCGCGACGGTGAGGTGCGCGCCGACTGGCGTGCGTTCATGCAGGCCATGGGCGGCCATAGCTGCAAGCGCCATGACTGGCTGCTGCGCCCTGCCCGCCGCGCCGCCAAAGCTGGCGCAACCAATATGTATGGCGATGAGCTGACCGTAGGGCCAGTGCGCGGCGTAGAGATCCAAACGGGCCGCGCACGCGGTCACTGGCTGGTGAGCCGCCGCATTGCGTGGAGCCACTGCACAGAAAAGCCCATGGCAGCACACGCCGAAGGTGTGGCTGCAGACGCCGAAGGTGTGGCTGCAGACGCGGATGGCGTCATCAACACCCCAGGCCAAGAGGCGCAGACACGGCAGGCTTTGCCTGCCGCTTGGACTGGTTTCAATAACTTCACGGGCCGCCTTCAGGGCGCCGCCGCTGAACAGATATCGATCAGCAAAAACCGTGAATCAGGCCAGCAAAACAGCCGCCTGGACCCCGATTCAGCCGCCTACCAGCGCCAAGCACTGGCCAACCGCTTTCAGCAAGCCGCCCATTTCTTCAAAAACGCCCATTGATCCATCACAGGAGGAATCGCCATGTCTGAAAACACCGTCAACACCACAGGAGAAGTCGATATGAATACTCAATCTGGCGTCAAAACGCTGCGCGAAGAATTTGAAGGCCTGTACGCCGGAATATTCGATCTGCAGAAGTCGGGCGATGCCTACCTGAGCCCAGTAACCCAAGCTGCGGCAATTGCCTGGTTTGATGCATGGGTGAGCTTCACCACGGTAGAGCATGCAGCGGGAGCGCTGCAGCTGAATTGCCACGGCGCAGCCAAGCGTGCGGGCTGGTGGCAACACCCCGCAACTGGTGAGCCAGTGCAAAACAACCCCTACTGCTTTTCCAACAAGCTGATGCTGATCGTCAGCGAGGTGTCGGAAGCCATGGAAGGTGATCGCAAGAACCTCATGGATGACAAGCTGCCGCATCGCCCTATGCGCGAAGTGGAGCTGGCCGACGCCGTGATCCGGATCTTTGATCTTGCTGGTGCCTACGACATGGATCTGGGTGGAGCGATACAGGAAAAGCTGGCATTCAACGCCCAGCGCCCCGATCACAAGCTGGCCACCCGACAAGCCGCTGGCGGCAAGGCGTACTGATATGACCGCCCGCCGCACCGAACCGAGCCGCGCCGCCGTCGATCAGTCGGCGGGCTTCAAGTACACGCGCTCAGAGAGCACCGATCTGGCCAAACGCTTTGCCGCCATCAAGCGCGAGCAGGCCAAGGCCCAGCGCGAAGCCGCTGCAGCCGAATTTCAGCAGGCCCAGCAGTCGCTGGAGCTGGAGCAAGGCGCGCAAGTGCTGCCACTTTTCAAACAAGCCGTCTGACCGACAAACCACAGGAGCCATCACCATGGACCACGCAATCACAGCGCTGCACAGCTACCGCGCCATCCTCATCCCGCTCAATGCGAGCTCAGAAAACCTTGAAGACCTGGCCGACGCCGGTCTGCTGCCCACGATTCGCCTGAAGGCAAGCAACGCCACTCAGGCCGAGGCTCGCGCCCACCTAGCCAGCGGCAAGGGCGTGCTGCGTGTTGAGCGTGTGGAAGAAGGTGGGCAAGCATGAAAAAACTGATTGCGATAGGCGAAGCAGTTGCAGCAACGAAGCCTCTCATCAAGCCTTGCAGTGATTGCCCTCTCCGACGTGATGCATTGGCCGGTTGGCTCGGAGGAAGCACACCAGAAGAGTATGCGCGCCTGTGTCACTCGGATGCCGTTGTGGAGTGCCATGTTCATGCAGGTAGTCGTTGCGCAGGACTGGCGATTTATCGAAGAAATACATGCAAATGGCAACCCAAGGAACACCAGCTCCCGGCAGATCACGAATCAGTGTTCTCCAACATTGTTGAATTTGTAGAGCACCACTCTCGCGCAAATGCTGGTTTGCCCCAAAGAGGACGCACATGAACAACGAATACCTGAGCAACCAGGAACTGAGCCGTCTCACCGGCGGCAGCGAGAACTCGCATAAGTCCCACTGGCTCAAGCTGCGCAGCATCCCTCATCAGCAGGACGGCAAGCGCATCATCGTTTCGCGGGAACATGTCCGCAATTGGCTGGAAGGCAAGGTCACGCTGACGCGAAGCGGCATGAACCTGGGCGCCATCCGATAGAAAGCAAGGAGCAGAAGATGCCCAAAGTCACCAAGTACCCGCGCTTGCGCACCAAGGTCTACAAGGGCAAGGGTGGCAAGGCTTATGTCTACTACGTGTACGACATGCGCAAGGAAAACAAGCCCGACATTCGCCTGGGCACGGACTATGCCAAGGCCCTGCAGAAGTGGGATGAGTTGCATAACCTCCGTCCGCAGGACATTGGCAGAATCGAGGAAGCCTTTGCACGCTGGGAAGAGCGGGAGCTGCCCAAGTACAGCGCGGATACCTATGCAGGCTACCTGAAGAACCTGCGCACCATCCGGCCCGTGTTTGGCCAGATGGTCTGGGATGAGGTGGACCTACCCACGCTGCGCCAGTATCTGGACCTGCGTACCGCAAAGACACAGGGCAACCGTGAAATGTCACTGCTGCGTCTGATCTGGGGCAAGGCCAAGCTTTGGGGCATGACCCGCACCCCATGGCCTGCCGAGGGCATTCGTGGCTGGAAAAATGAGGAAAACGCCCGGGTCTTTGAGGTAACGCCTGAGCTATTTCGCGCCGTGTACGCCCAGGCCGATCAGGTACTGCGTGACAGCATGGATACGGCATCCGCCACGGGCATGCGCCTGAAGGATGTGATTGCGGTGGAGATGCCTAGGAATGGCCTGCTCAAGCGCATCGCCAACAAGACCCAGAAGGTCAAAGGCGCCATTGAGTTCGACATTGCCGATTCTCCGGTGCTCACCCGCATCGTCCAGCGCCGCGAGCTGGTGGACACGCTCTGCCCCAATCTGCTGGTGCTGCCCAATGGTCTGCCGGTGACCTACCGCATGATCTCCCGCCGCTGGGAAGACGCCCGCGATGCCGCGGCCTACCGCGCCGAAGTCACCGGCGACGATGAACTGGGCAAACGCATCCGCCAGATGTACCTGCGCGACATGCGCAGCTTCGCAGCGAACCTGGCTGAAGACATCGATGAAGCATCAAAGCTGCTGGACCACAGCAGCGTGAACGTGACGCGCAAGCACTACCGGACGCGGGCTACGCGGTTGAAGGCAGTGCGGTGAATGTGTGCGGATTTTCCCCGCACGTGATTAATAAAACTTGCTGTTGCTTTCAATCCGTGCTCTCTCCGCCTCGGGAAACCGTCTTTCGGCGAGTAGCTGTTCAGAAGCCATTCGCCCATCTTCCAGAGCACCGGCATACCATGCAGAGCTGGCCAGCTCATCCAGAGCCCGCCATTCATAGACAGACGCATCGACAAACAACAGATCCTCTGTTTTCTTGATGCGAGAAGCACGCAAGGCATAGAGGTGAGCCAAAGTCATATGCCCCTGCAGCCTTAGATATCTGGACAGCTCGTAAAGAGGCTCTGCCCGACTTGGGCGCAGTGCATAAGCGCGCAAATATGCCTGCTGCACATCCGTACTGGAGCGCTGTAGCCTTTCCATCAGTACTGCAACCTGGAATGCGGCATACCAAGTTTCTTCGGCCCAGCCTTGAATTCCCATCCGTTTTTCGTATTGCTGCAGACTCTCAGACAGCAGGCCAGCATCCCGGTAGCTTTGGGCAAGATAGAAGGTGTACCGAGGATGATCCGACTGCTTTGCAAGTGCTTTTTTGAGCACCTCAATGTCTTTGAGATATGTGGATGGGTCTCTGGCTCTGGCTCCATCTCTGCTGACGTGAATTTCTGGTCCAGCAAGCAATTCCCATTGATGAGGCTCAGGACAGGTCAAGTACTCGTGAATCACGCCTTCCCACGCCCAATTCCGACGGGTAGAGATCAAGCTGTTTCGAGAATACTGGGTCGAATTCAGAATGCATTTGAAGAGATATCCATCAGCATCCAGCTCTGGCCACTGAAAGCCTGACGGTAGTTGCAGCTGCTCATCCGCATCGATGAAAAGCACATAGTCAGCGTCGGATTGAGCAAAGACCAAGGCCTCATTTCGATTGTGCGCAAAGTCAACCCAAGGCCGTTCATAGAGCGTGCCGGGGATACCGGCCATCGCCTCCTGCACAAGCTGCTGCGTCCCATCAGTAGAGCCCGTGTCAACGATGACCCATCGATCAATCCACGGCTTAACAGATTCGAGGCAGCGCTTTATTACAGGAGCCTCGTTTTTCACGATCATGCTCAAACTGATGCTTTTTTCTGACATGGCGAGAAATTGAAATCAAAAAAGGGAGCAAGGAAAGCAGAATCCACGGCCTATCCGTGGAGCTTTAAAAATGCGAACTTCTGTCAATCCGCTTCTTGCCAGTTTACTGGTTGGTCTCACAATTTCTTTGTCAGCCTGTGGCGGTGGAGATGATGGAGGCGAAGCCAGCGTCCCCACCACCTCTGGCTTTGTGCTGCTTGGGGCAAAGACTGCACCAGCCAGCACAGTCGGCAAAGATGGCGACTTTTATTTGGACAGCTCCACAGGCAAGCTCTATGGACCCAAAGCAAATGGAGCATGGCCCACTGACCCACTGACGCTGATTGGCCCTGCTGGCCCTGCTGGCGTAGAAGGCCCTGCTGGAGCAGAGGGCCAGCCTGGATACACGCCTGGCGCCGTTCTGATTACTGGTACGCGCGCACCCGCAAGCACTGTGGGCCGTGACGGCGACTTCTATGTCGATATCAGCACGTATGCGCTGTATGGCCCCAAATCCGGAAATGTTTGGGGCTCGACTATTGGTACTTTGAAAGGAGCCACTGGTGCCACCGGCGCGACAGGTGCAACCGGTGCAACCGGCTCTAATGGAGCAGCAGGGGCTGATGGTGCTACAGGTGCCACCGGCCCTGCCGGTGCAACAGGCTCCACTGGAGCAACAGGCCCTGCAGGTGCCACAGGTGCAACTGGATCTACGGGTGCTGCAGGTTCGACAGGTGCAACAGGCTCTACAGGCGTAGGCGGCGCCACTGGTGCAACTGGCCCTGCAGGTGCAACTGGATCTACTGGTGCGGCAGGCCCGACAGGTGCAACAGGCTCTACAGGCGTAGGCGGCGCCACTGGTGCAACTGGCCCTGCAGGTGCAACTGGATCTACTGGTGCGGCAGGCTCGACGGGTGCAACAGGCTCTACAGGCGCGGGCGGTGCCACTGGCGCAACAGGTCCTGCAGGTGCAACCGGTGCAACTGGATCCACCGGCGCAGCAGGCCCGACAGGCGCAACAGGGTCCACAGGTATTGGCGGAGCAACAGGTTCAACTGGCCTGACCGGCCCAACAGGAGCTACTGGCGCGACGGGATCTACCGGTGCTGCAGGCCCGACAGGAGCTGATGGAGCGACCGGTGCAACAGGTCCTGCTGGTGCAACTGGGACCGGGTCCACAGGTTCAACCGGAGCGACAGGCCCTACAGGCGCGCAAGGGCCTGCCGGTGCAACAGGTGCCCAGGGCGCGACAGGAAGCACTGGCGCACCCGGCGCAACGGGCCCCGCGGGCGCTCAAGGTCCAGCTGGTGCGACAGGTAGTACAGGAGCAACTGGTGCAACCGGCGCCACCGGAGCAAGTGGACCTGTAACCTATTCTTACTACATTAATGATGCAAATAACTGGGGAGCGACCCAAGCATCAACAAGCAGCAACGTTTACTACATGACGACAGGTAGTGGATGGACACAGTCCGTGGACAACGGAGTCCTAATACCTAGAGCATGCAACAACCTAAAGTTTCTAGCGACCCTGTCCGGGACTCTAGCCGGTTTAACATCCACTTACAAATTGGAGCTTCTGAGCTCAACACCTCTGTCAGCCCCCCCTGGCACTCCCATTAACACTTTCAATTGCACCGTTGGTAAATCAACCCCTTCATGCAACATCTCTGAGCAAGGAAGTCTCCTTATTCCCTCCGAAAGTATTCTCCAAGTCCGGGTTAGTGGAGGAACTCAAAACTTTTCAGAATGGACAGGTGCTCTTTACGCTTCCGTGGTCTGTGGTGATTAACGCATGACACAACTCTCAGCGGATTGAGAATTCATAGGCGCAAAGTACAGCCAACAGAATGGCGTATCGGTTCTGACTTTGCGCCTAAAGCTCGCCTCAAAGCCAGCCTGTACAGGTTATGCAATAAGACTCAAAATCCCCCGCCGCAAGGCGTGCCGGTTCGATTCCGGCCCCGGGCACCACATACAGAAAAGCCGTTAAGTTTCAAAGACTTAACGGCTTTTTTCTTTTTCGTTTTCATTCACACAAAACTCTGTTTCCGCCAAAAACCATGGCGTTAGCAGTTTCAATTTCCTGCGATGGAGCCCTGCCGCATTCGCAAGAACTGCCTGTGCCCAAACATGGTGTGAATCTGCAGCACCTCACCGCCCAAGCCAAAGCACTCGAAAAGGCTTGAGTGCAGCACTTCTTTTCCTCTGCCCTCATGGCTATCACCTGCCAGGAAGGTTTGCCTCAAAACAACATCAGATTAAAATGATCCGAAAAATGAGATCAATTTGATTTCATTTGTTATGATGAATCCATCGCAATCGGATTGAACAAGGAAGCAGATGTCAACTCTGGACCGCGCCATTGAGATCGCCAGCTCCGCCCATGCAGGACAGGTGGACAAGGCTGGACAGCCCTATATTTTTCACCCCATCCGCGTGATGAATCGCGTTGAGACGGAACACGAAAAGATGGCAGCCGTTCTGCACGATGTGGTGGAGGACACACCCATCACGCTTGCAAACCTGGAGCACGAAGGCTTTCCTGCCGAAGTGCTGCAAGCAATTGATGCACTGACCAAGCGCAAGGGCGAGACACGGCTTGAAGCAGCCCTGCGCGCTGCAGCAGACCCGATTGCGCGCACCGTCAAGCTGGCTGACAACGCCGAAAACATGGATCTGTCGCGCATTGCCAGCCCCACAGACAAGGATTACGCCCGGCTGCGCGAGTACGAGCAGGTCAGAGCCATTCTTCTTGCTACCCACTGAATACGCCGCACCGCCATGAACAATGAAGAACTACTCTCCAGCCTTTCTGCCGCGCAGCGGCTGCGCCTGACATTTATAGAGTTTCGCGTGTGGTTCTATGGCGCTGTGGCCCGCAAGCATGTGCTGGAGCGATTTGAAGTTGCCACCGCGGCAGGAACCCGCGACCTGATGCTCTACAAGCAACTGGCCCCCGAAAATGTGAGCTACGAGCACAAGCTCTATCTCTATCAGCCAACGTTCAAGCCGCTGTTTGCGCATGACCCCGAGAAGGTTCTGGCCGCACTGACATCCGGTGTCGCCGCCGCGGATTCCGGCACGGCCAGCGAAACCATTTCCTTCGCTGCACCCAGACGCCTGAACCAGCCAGACCTCTACACGCTGGCGACCGTCACCCGGGCGATTCACAAGGGGCAGATTCTGGCGCTGACCTATCTGTCCATGAAAAAAGGTGCCGGCGCCCGGGTCATCGTGCCCCACTCGCTGGTGGACTCTGGACTGCGCTGGCACGTACGCGCCTTCGACCGCACCAAAGGGCATTTTCGCGACCTGGTGCTGACGCGCATGGAGGATGTTCGCGCATTGATGGACTGCAGCCCCCCTGCCCTGCCCGAGCGGATAGCCGCCGATACGCAGTGGAACCAGATGTTCAAGCTGACCTTGATTCCCCATCCATCGCGCCCGCACCCCGAGGTGATTGCCAAAGACTTTGGAATGCAGCAGGGGCGCTTGCAGGTTTCATTGCGCGGCGCTGTGGCCGGTTATGTGATGCGGCAGTGGCAGGTGGACTGCAGCCCGGATGCGCATCTGAACGGCCCCGAAGTCCGGCTGCGCCTGGCAGACCCCGCTGAACTGCACGGTGCAGGCAGCGCAGCACTGGCACCGGGCTACATCGTCAAGTCCTGACCCTATTCAACGCCTGAAGGAGCGACTCAAGATGCCGCAGAGCCTGCCCCAACCTTCCGCTGATTTGCCAGCGCAAGACAGTGAGTTGATCGAGCACTCTGCGGATTTGATGCTTTTTGCACGCTATCTGCAGCGCCTGCCGACCCACGTCAAGGTCACAGTGAAAGACACCGAGCACGGCGCTGATGTGTATGCCATTTACCGGAACGATGCTGGTGAATTTAGCTACCAGTTCGCACGGTTGATTCCGGATGAGAAAGGAGTCAGCACCCTGGGTAGCGATATTTATGCCGAAATTCACAAGGCATTTCGAGCTGCCCTGCCCGCATCTGGCTATCTGGGTTTTCGTGGCTGTGGACGTTTTGCCATCGCACCGCTCATGCTCGTTGCCAAGCTGTACGAGCGTTATGGCAGAGGCATTTTCCTCGACGGAGATTCAAAACCGCGCCCGTGCACGGCCATTGAATCGCAATACGGCTGGCAGATCCGCAATTTCCGCACTGATGCACCACTGAGATAGTTTCCCACCCGAAATACAGGAGGAGAGATGTCCAAGCTAAAGTCCAGATTTCGCCCCAAGGCCCCCAAGCCACTGAAGCCTTCGGCACCTAAAACCTGGCATGTCGATATTCATGAATCTGAAGCCGACTGGGGCGTGCGACTGGATGAACGCCTTGTTTTTCCGACTGAAGAACAAGCCTTGGCATACGCCCAGAAATTCAACGAAGAAGCAGCAACATATGCCACTGCGCAGCAGTCGTTTCATGCCTTTGCATATTGCAAAAAGCTCACCAAAGAATAAACCAGGGATTTAAAAAATGACTGATAAGAAACTGATTGCGGAAGAAATTTCCACCATTCTGTGGGAACTGGACCCCATGACAACCTGCTGCAACGCCAACGAAGGTATGGAGGATGAGTATTCCAGTGAAGCTGCTGAAATCACATCACTTGCGAACAGCGGAATGCCGGTTCGCCAAGCAGTTCAGGAGGTCTTTGAAAAATGGTTCTGGGAAGACTGCCTGACTTCCGGTTCAGCCCCTACCAAGCTTGATGTGATTTTAGAAAAAATCTCAAAAATTTCGCCGTAATTGCCTACACCGTATTTTCAGACCTGTGCAGAATAAACGGCACAGGCCCTCTCTTTAAAAATCTTTGAAAGGCTTGAAAAACATGGACAACAAAGAAGAGCTGGAAGTTTACCGAGGCATCAAAATCAAGATTCAGCAGTCTTTTGATGGCCTGCCCGGTTTTTACACCGCCATAGCAGGCACTTTTGATGGCGGTGACCGCGCCATTCTCGACACGACCTGCTATGAAGAAATGATTGAGGCCATCGACGAATACTTCGAATGGAAAAAGCAACGTGATGCCGAAAGAGGCATTCCGCCCAAGCCCTGAATCATTCCCCAAGCAAAAAAGCTCGCTGCATGTAAAAAGCCGCCCGTTTTCACAAACTGGGCGGCTTTTCTCTGGCCATGAAATCTCAAACTGTTCAGAAAGTGCGGCGAATCAGCGTACGCCCGGCGTCGGTGATATGCCAGTGCCGCTCGGTGTCCTGGGTCACCAGGCCACGCTCCAGCAGGCGTTTGGACAGGTAATCACGAGCGGCGGACCACAGCGATACGTCCTGCCCCATCTCCAGTTGCTTGAGGGTTTCCAATTCATCGACCGTTGGTTCATACACTGGTGCGCGATAGACTGCGGTTTGCATGATGATTTCTCCTAAGCTCGTGCTATATCACTGGCTGCTCCGGCCCCGAAGCGCCTGAGATTCAAGATAGACCTGCGCGCCGTAGCGCGCAATAGCTGGCTTTCGGCTTTACCTAACTTCACGCCGCCTTTCAGACCCGTGGCTGAGCGCTGAACCCGGCGCTTGGCCGCTCTTATTTTTGGAGCTAGCTGCCGCCATGCTGTATGCGCTTGCCACTCTTTTTGCCTTTAATTTACTGGGAGAGCTGCTGGTGCGTGTCTCTGGCCTGCCGTTGCCTGGCGCGCTGGTCGGCACGTTGCTGCTGCTGATAGGGCTGCTGTTCTACAAGCGCCTGCCCAAGCCGCTGGAAGACACCGCGCAGGTTTTGCTGCAGAACATGATGCTGCTGTTCATCCCCGTGATTGCGGGCGTAATGCTGGAGTTTGACCACCTGCGCCGCGAATGGCTGCCGTTTGTGCTGTCCTGCGTGGTGGGCGCAGCCGTCACATTTACCGCGACGGCGCTGACTTTTCGCTTTTTTCTTCAGCGCGAACGCGCCAAAAGCACCAAGGATGAAGCAGCAACCGGCAACGAGCAGGAGGCCGCATGAATACCCCCCTACTTGAACGCCTGTCCACCGCCTGGACCGGGCTGGCCAATGCATCGCCCCTGCCCTGGCTGGTACTGACCATGGTGGTCTATCTGGTGGCCATGGCCATCTACAAGAAAAGCGGCAGCCGCCCCATGCTGATTCCCGTGTTCACTGGGGTGCTGGTGGTGGTGGGCATCTTGGTGCTGACGGGTACGCCTTACGAGACCTACCGCAGCGGCGTATCGCTGCTGGGGCTGATGATTGGCCCGGCCACGGTGGCGCTGGCCATTCCGCTGTACGCACAGCGTGAACGCATCAAGCAGCTGTGGCTGCCCATCAGCGTGGCCCTGCTGGTGGGCTGTGTAGTGGCGCTGTTTTCTGCGCTGGGCATAGCCTGGGCTTTTGGCGGCTCGGAAGCGACGCTGATTGCTGTAGCTCCCAAGTCGGCCACCATTCCCATCGCCCTGCCCATGGCCGAGCGCTTTGGCGGAACACCTTCGCTGGCGGCCGTGGCCGTGGCCATTACCGGCATCAGCGGCACCATGATGGCGCCGCTGCTGTGCCGCTTGCTGCGCCTTAAAGACCCTGCGGTGCAGGGCTTTGCCATTGGCCTGACGGCCCACGCCATTGGTACGGCTCGCTCCATTCAAATCAACCCCACGGCAGGCGCATTCTCGGCTCTGGCCATGGGCCTGAACGGCGTGGCGACGGCGGTGATGATGCCGCTGGTGCTGGCCATTACGCCCTGGATTTAGTCATTTTTTGATAGCTGCTAGCGCTTTATTCATAAGGACTAGAGACTCAGAATTCCTATTTTTTAGGCCTGCGATAGGCCCAGACCGCCAGCAGAATCAGCACCATGCCCAGCGCCTGCACCGGTGCGGGGTGGTGGCCAAACCACAGCAAATCCACCAGCACCGCCACGACGGGGTAGATAAAGGACAGACCCGCAATGGCCTGCGCGCTCAGGCGCTGAAAGGCGGCGTACATCAGCGTGTACATCCAGGCCGTGTGCACCAGCCCGAGCACCACCACTGCCGCCCAGGCCTTGGCTGAAAACTGCGCGCTGGTGGCCAGCTGCCAGGCCGGTGCGGCCAGCGCCAGCACACCGATCACCATTTGCAGCATGGCAATCTGCGCCGGGGCCAGACGCTTGAGGCGCTGGGTGGCCAGCGTGGCCACGGCATACAAGGTGGCGGCAGCCAGCGTCAGCAGCACACCTGCCGCTGATGCAGCATGCCCGCCCTGCAGCAGCCCGCTGCTCAGCGTCACGCCTATCAGCGCCAGCAGCAACCAGGGCAGCTTACGCACAGGCAGCGCCTCTTGCCCCAGCATCGCCGCCAGCAGCAGCAAGATAAAAGGCTGCACGTGATAGACCACGGTGGCCACGGCAATCGAGCTATAGCCATAGGCCGTGAACAAACACACCCAGTTCAGCACCAGCGCCAGCCCGCCCACTGCCAGCCAGAGCGATTCCGCCCGCGTAGGCCGCAGCCACTGGCGCGAATACGCCACCCAGGCCGCCAGCCCCAGTGCGCCCAGCAAGCAGCGCAGCCAGACCACCAGCATCACGGGCAGGCCGCTTTCCACCACCAGCAGGCCGATGGTGCCCGACAGCAGCATGGCCAGCACCATGCGCCAGCTGCCGCCCCGGGGCGGAGCTGCGGAGAGAATAGCGGGTGCTACAACCTGCGGGGTGGCCTGCGGGATGGCCTGCGTGGCGGCAGCGCCTGGGGCTTGGGTGAGTGGTGGTGTGTTCATGGCGTAAGCGTCGCGTATTGCGCACCACGCATCAATGCGTCACCATGCAAATCACCGTTGCGCCGTATTCAACAAAAACCGCTTTCAAAGCTGCTTACCCTGCCCCCATGCTCACCGAACACACCTTGGTCCCCGAAATGCTGGTCTTCGCCAAAGTGGTGGAGCTGCGCGGCTTTGCCGCTGCGGCGCGCCAGCTGGGGCTGACCACCTCGGCCGTCAGCCGCAGCGTGGGCCGGCTGGAGGCGCACTGGGGCGCGCGCCTGTTGCATCGCACCACACGGTCTGTTTCGCTGACCGAACTGGGCGCCGAGGTCTATGCTGGTTGCGCCCAGATGGCCCGCCTGGCACGCGAGGTGCACGCCACCGCCGGCCACTATGGAGACACCCCGCGCGGCACGGTACGCATCAGCGCCCCGGTGGTGTTTGGCGACATCTGGCTGGCCCCGCAACTGCCCGCGTTGCGCCAGCGCTGGCCGGCCGTGGAAATCTCCATGCAGCTGAGCGACCGCATGGTGGACCTGACCGAAGAAGGGCTGGATCTGGCCATCCGCATCACCACGCCCGCCCAGTTGCCCCCCGGCTTGGTGGCACGCGCGCTGCGCCCCGTGCGCTACATCGCCGTGGCGTCACCCGCCTGGCTGCAGCAGTTGCCCAGCCCCCTCACCCACCCGCGCGATCTGGCCGATCTTCCTTGCATCACCCTGGGCTATGGCGATTTTCAAAACCAGCTGCGCTGGGAGCCGGTGGCGGCCCATAACCCAGCCCCGGTCGAGCTTGCCGTGCACACCCCCATCACCGTGGCCAGCAGCACCGGGATCGTCACCCTGGCCCTGCAACACCAGGGCGTGGGCATTGCGGCCGACTTTGCAGCAGAGCAGGCCCTGGCCGATGGCCGCCTGGTGCAACTGCTGCCCGGCTGGCAACTGTGCGGCGGCTATGCCGAACGCACGGCCTATGCGCTGTACCCGCCCACGCGCCATCTGCCGCTGAAAGTGCGAGCCTTGATTGACCATTTGGTGCAGGGAGAGGGAAATTGACAAAAATATGCTCATAAAAAATAATTTTTGAATCATCTTTAAAACTGGATGACAAAAAAGGATACGAGCATGCAGATACGGAAAGAAATGTTTTTAACTTTTCCCTTGCAATTTTTTCTAATATTAGGGTTAATGCTGAAACCAGCCATCGCCAGTGAATATCAAGTTGATATCGGTTGGGTGCCAGGGTTTATGTCTGAATACAATAATAAACAGACATATATTGCAGATGCATCCGGCAAGGTTATTACGCATTTCGGCGGTAGAAACATTGCAGGCGGAGAATTAGGCACCGGTGTGCAGAATTCTCCCAGATCGGATTTTCAAATACCAAGTTCCATGCTGGTCACATGGCTTTCTTTTCAAGATGGCAACTTTTGGCAAGCCCAAATAAATTTACCCAAAGAAGCCATATCCAAATTATTAAATGAGAAAATTCAAGGCGTTTTTGTTTCCAAGCCCTCTCAGAAAATTCGAAGATATGACCGAATTGTGGTGAATTCTGGACCGGAAGGAAAAGTTTATATTTTTCTCGGTGGTGCAGACATCAAATTCATTGGAGCGTATCAAGGACATAAAATAGATATTCCTTGGGAAACACATATACAACAGACTTGGTCCAATTCACCAGCACAAGCCATTACCAAAGATCAATATGTGACAAGGGTTAAGGCATCCCGTAAAAACGCCCTCAAAAAGGCCGAATCATTCAATGAAAAAATATTCCACCCCGTCCAATGGAAATTAAACACAAACTCACCAAAAAAATTGATTGCATATACTGCAAAGATGATGAATGGAGAAGATCAAACCGTTTTAAATAATGTGGATAGCACCACTTTAAACTATATCCCAAAACTATTTATATTGGATGTAAAAGAAGGATCGGTCAAATCACGTTACCGCGTCACATTGGATGCGGATATTGACTCAATTTTCCATGCAAATTTTAATGCTCAAGATCTTGTGAATTTCACTATAGATTTTTCCAGCCCCAATGAAGCCCATTTATATGTAGAACAAGGGGGCAAGAGAGTGGAATTTAAAAAAATAGATATTGAGGAAATGGGCCTATAAAACGGGTCGGAAGCCACCTGGGCGCCACTCCAGCACAGATACAGCCCCGCCATGCCCTGCTTCACCTTCACCATGTCCGGTTGTCCCCATTCCCCCTGCCCAAGCTTGTGGACAAGCGCGATGCGGCATCTGGATAAGCCTCCTAAGTCTTTGTTTCGCAATGACTTCGCAGTTGCCGCTTAAATTTTAGGCAAATCCACAATCCAGCGGACCCAGCCTGTGAACTATGCAATTCATAGCAGCTCACGCAATCTGGAAAAGCGCTGCAGACCAAGTTCTCCCCAATCCGGCGCTACAAGCTTGTGGACAAGCCCTCACCTTGGTTTGAATAACTGGCTTAAGCCATTGATTCCACGCAAAAAAGCCATGGCTGATTATTTTTTTATCAGCCATGGCTTCAGATACGCAAAAGACGACTTACTTCAGCGCACCCTGCCACTCGTCCAGGCGATAAGCGCTGTCCCAGAACATCCACTCCAGCCGCGCCGCATCCTTGTAAGCGGCGTGCATGGCCGCGCGTGTGGCGTCGTTGGCATCAGCAGCCAGGCGGTCCACCGTGGCACAGACCCCGCGCACAGCGGTGTGGAATTCCTCGCTGGCGTAGGTGTCCACCCAGGCCTGATAAGGATTGTCCTTGGCCGATCGCGCATGAATATCGCGCCCCACTTCGGCGTAAATCCAGAAGCATGGCAGCAGAGCCGCCACGGCCACTGGGTAAGGCTTGCTCCAGGCCGTAGACACGAGGAAGCTGGTGTAGTGGTGGCAGGCAGGCGTCAGCGGCGTGGCCGCGAACTGCTCGGCGGTAATGCCAAAGTCGCGCATAAAGCCGCCATGCAGGGCTCGCTCCACCACTACAGCTTCATTGGCCGCATTGGCAAACTGCACCACACCTTCTGCGTTGTCGGACTTGGCCGCCGTCACCGCAAGGGCGCGGCCATAGGCGACCAGGTAGTGCGCATCCTGAATCATGTAGTGGCGAAAGCGCTCCTGGCTCAAGGTACCAGCGGCCAGCTCCTGGTTGAAGGGCAGCTCCAGCGTGCTTTGAAACAGCGGCTTGTTGGCATCCCAGAGGCTTTGACTGAAAGACATGGGCAATATCTCCGATATTCAAATTCATAGCAGCCAGCGCATGCACTGGCTGAGGAACTTGGCATTCTGGTCGATATTTTCCGCACTGCGCCGCATGGCCGTTCAGCCCATGCCAGTATTGATTCAGATGCCCCGGGTGGCACAATTCACGAGGCACAGCAAACACTTCGCACCCAGCGCAGATCGCCTTCAATTTCCCGGAATATATGCTGCACACCCGCGCAATGCCGCATCGCTCTCAAGCAGCCACAGGTATCAGCAAGCGCATTGAAAAATCCCGCTTGCGCCTTCTTCTCGTTGGTGCAAGCGGGGCAAGCGGGACCGATGTCAGGCGCCCTCAATCCATCTTGATATTGGCAATCTTGACGTAGCGAGAGTAGCGATCTTTGTTAGCCTGCAGCAGGCCTTTGAGGAAGTCTCCGCCCGGCTTCTCAATCGGCTCCATTCCAGCGGGAATCAGCACTTTTTTCGTGAACTCGTCCGAGGCAACGATCTCCTTGATCGCATCTTCCAGTTGGGCCTGAACCTGCGCGGGTATGCCTTTGGGGGCAAACACCCCAAACCAGATACGGTTGTCAAACCCCGGCAAGCCTGCTTCGGTGAAGGTCGGCACCTCTGGCATCAGAATGCTGCGCTCCCGGCTCATGACTGCCAGCACCTTCAGACGGCCGCTTTTGACATGCTCATGAATGAGGGACGGCGACAAGATCAGAAACTGCACATCTCCGTTGATCAGTGCAGGCACCACTTCCGCCGAGCCTTTGTAGGGCACGTGATTGAAGCGGCCTCCAACCGATGACGCAATCGCTTCCGCAGCCAGGTGGGCGTTGCTGCCAATGCCGATCGAACCATAGTTGATGCTGTTACGCGGGTCTTTCGCGTACTGGATGAACTCCTTGAGCGAGCTCACCGGCAAAGATGAGTTGACGATCAAAAACTCTGGCGCATGCATGACCCCGCTGACCGGCACAAAGTCACGCGCAGGCTCGTAGCTCATCTTTTTATAGATCAGCGGGTTGATGGAGATAGTGGCATCCGTGGCATACAGCAGTGTGTACCCATCCGCCTTGGATTTCGCGACCAGATCTGCACCAATCATGGTGTTGGCCCCTGGCCTGTTATCCACCACCACGGACTGTCCCAGCTTCTGACTGAGCTTTGCCGCCAGTCCACGCGCCGTCGTATCGGCGGGCCCGCCCACAGGAAAAGGAACAATCAGTCGCAGAGGTCGCGAGGGAAATTTTTCCTCGGCCCATGTCCATCCGGCGCCGCAAGCCGCAACAGCCAGTGCAAGCAAGTTTCGTCTTTGCATGGTGTGCTCCTTATGCCTGCTCTTCGGCCAGCATGGCATCAATACGTCGACGTGCGCGCAATGCGCCTGAATCGCCAGCCAGGAAAATCGGCTTCATGTCCCAGAAACTCGTCTCTCCCATGGCTCGCTGCTGATGCTCCAAAACTGGCTTGTCCTCCACGGTGAAGGCTTTCTCAAAGCCATGACCAATCACGCGCGTCATCTCGCTGTCCTCCACGCAGTAGTCGCGGGACATGCTCCAGAAATAGTGATTGCTGGTTTCAGTCTCAGGGGTGACCAAATGCAGGCTGAAAGCCACCTTGCCGTCTTCGCGCCGACCGCCTGGCTCAGTCATCCCCATCTCGATCACCATATTGCTGGGCGGATACCAGGTTGTATCCAGCCACGAGTCCGCCAGACGATGCGCAAAGCCTCGGGACGCAGCGCTTAGTGGGGCCTGAAACTGGTTAGGCATCCAGCGCTTGAGCCGCAGATGCTCCGGCTTGTCTTCAATATCAGTCTTTACCGTCGCCAGGGCTTCAGACCCCAGCGTATCTGCATGCAGATAATTGGTATGCGTCAAGTCAAGAATATTATCAACCATCAGTTGATAGTTAGATTCTCCGCGTATATATCCTTTGACACTGGCCCAAGAGTCATCTTCAATATACCAAAAATCAGGAATTTTGCTTTCATCTGCTTTTTCAGGATCACCCATCCAGATATAGAGCAATTTCTGTTTCTCCACCAAAGGGTAACTTCGCACTTCGGCACCCCGTGGAATGGATTCACCACAGGGTGTTGCCGAGCATTTTCCCTGCGCATTAAAAACCAGCCCGTGATAGGCGCACTGCACGGTATTGCCTATTTTCTTTCCCAGATGCAAGGGAACGAATCGATGGGGACAGCGGTTCCTCAACGCGACAGCCACTCCATCCTCCTGACGAAACAACAGAATGGAATCACCAAGTATCGTTCTGTAAAAAAGGTTATCAGATCCAACCTCATCCGCCCAAGCTGCCACATACCACGCATTTTTAACGAACTTCATCGTGTCTCCTTAGTTTAATCATTGGATGAAATTGCCATTCAAAAGCCACCCCTTCAAACCCATGAAGGCTTCTTCAAAGATTGAAAATTAAATTTACGATGTGTGCTCAGCAGATGAAAGATACGTATGCTTATAATGCTTATCCAAAAAATGGATAACAAGGAGGCACGATGGATACGCGTTTGCTGACTTACTTTCTGCGAGTTGCCGAACTTGGCAGCATCAACAAGGCAGCCATTGATCTCAACCTGTCGCAGCCAGCCTTATCTCGCCATATGGCGGCGCTGGAACAGGAGATGGGGAATATACTTTTTCACCGCAGCAAAGGCGGGGTAACCCTGACTAATGCCGGTCAAATGCTGGCCGACCGCGTGCGTCCTCTGCTCAAGCAATTCACGGTTCTTAAAGAGCAAGTCAGTGAACAATCTTCGGGACAGTTAATCATCGGGTTTTCACCATCCTGGCACCATGTATTCACTTCTCGGTATGTGAAATCTTTGCTGGACGAGCGAATGCAATTGTCGCTACGTGTTTACGAGGATGTGAGCCATGTTCTGCGTGAGTACCTCTCCGCAGGGCTGGTAGACCTTTGCATTGCACCTTTTGATGCATCAGCGTCCCCCGCCTACCGCCAGACCCCTTTGGTGCGGGAGCCACTGGTTCTGATCGGCTCCAAAAGCAGCGGCCTGGATACCGAAAATGCATCATCGATATCCATCATTAAAGACAAAAAGCTGGTTCTTGCAGGAAAGTCCAATGCTCTACGAAATTATGTCGAACGACAGATACTTCGTAATGGATTCAAGCTGCAACTGGCCCTGGAAACCGACACCCTGACTTTTTGCCTGGATCTTGCGACGAGTGGTCGCGCATACACCGTCTTACCCGCAGGGGTTTTAGGTGATGCAGAGATTAATAAAAATCTTTCTTGGACACATCTGCGTGGAATGTATATCACCTGGAGTCTTTATGAAAACATGCGCAGCAGCCAATCTGACAGTGTCATGACCGCCAGAGACCTTATCTATAAAAATATCATGCAATGTGAATCAAATAAACAATGGCTAGGTGTCGAACTGCTTTATGGAAAGAACACCATTGAATAAATATTTCAAAAATAAATTACATGTAAAAAATATCCATAAAATGGATGAAGCCAAGAAATCCATAGATTCCTTAGCCTCTTCCTGAATTTAAAAATAAAATTCACACTCCAAAAAGACATTAAATACTCTGACAACTATTCATCATCAATAGCCAATGTATTTAATGAACTTCTCAGAATAATGTCAATTTATCTGGTCAAAAAGTCCTGAACCATTTTATTAAAAGCATCTGCATGCTCCCATTGCGCCCAGTGCCCGCACTGGTTAAAGACATGTAACTCCGCATTGGGAATACCCCAGATCAAGCGCAGACCAATATCCAGCGGAACAAAACGATCATCCCGTCCCCAGATTACCAATGTCTTGGCCTTTATCTCCGATAAGCGGGAGCTGTAATCACTGAACTGTTTGGGATTGATCTGCAGACTTTTGACAAAATTTTCCAGATGGTCACGGCGTGCAAGAATATTATTCAAGCGCTGCTGGTAAAGCTCTTCCGTCAAGCTGCTGGCGTCATATACAAACACGCTCATCATGCGCTTGATATTTTCCACCGTAGGATCGCGATACAGCGCACCAATCAACTTGATGCCTTCGGTGGGCATGGGCACAAAGCTGCTGGGCCCGCCAGTTCCCCCGCCCATCAAAATGAGCTTTCCAACCATCTCCGGGTTCGCCAGCGCAAAGCCAACGGCACTATGCCCGCCCATGGAGTTGCCAATGATGTGCACCTTGGCAAGCTGAAGCTCGTCCAGCACCGCCTTTAAACAACGCGCATTGAGGTCAGAGCGCGAGCCTGTGCTGACGATGGTGTCGCTCTTGCTCCAGCCCGGGCAGTCCAGCAAGATGACGCGGTAGCCTGCACTGACCAGCGGCTCGATATTGCGGTGAAAGTTGGCCCAGCCACTGGCGCCCGGCCCTGAGCCGTGCAGCATGACGACAACCTGCTCTCCACTGCCAACGTCGTTGTAATGCAGTTTGAGAGGCTTTCCATCTTCAGTAATGGTGACAAATCGGCTGGTTGATTCTTCAGTAATGGCGGTGTTCATATCCGTATTTCCGTGAGTGGAAAGCAGCTTGCGAAAAGATGCTCACGCAAGCGAGAAAAAGACTTTGAAGGGTGATTACCTTGATCTGACTGAGAGGCCTGGTCAGGCCGCCACGGCCCCCTGCTGGCGCAGCAAGTCCAGAGCCACGTCCACAATCATGTCTTCCTGGCCGCCCACCATGCGGCGCTTGCCCAGTTCGACCAGAATATCCACAGCTTTGAGGTTGTACTTGGCCGCAGCCACTTCAGCATGGCGAAGGAAGGAGCTATATACACCGGCATAGCCAAGCGCCAGGGTTTCACGATCCACGCGCACGGGGCGATCTTGCAGCGGGCGAACAATGTCGTCGGCAGCATCCATCAGCTTGTACAGATCGGTGCCATGGTTCCAGCCCATGCGGTCTGCAGCGGCGATGAACACCTCCAGCGGGGCATTACCGGCACCTGCCCCCATGCCAGCCAAGCTTGCATCGACGCGGTCGCAGCCCTCTTCCACAGCCACAATGGAATTGGCCACGCCCAGGCTCAGGTTGTGGTGGGCGTGCATGCCTGTCTGCGTTTCAGGTTTGAGCACATCCTTGAAGGCGCGAAAGCGATCACGCACATCCTGCATCCCCAGAGCCCCGCCAGAGTCCACGACATAGCAGACCGTTGCCCCATAGCTTTCCATCAGCTTGGCCTGTTGGGCCAGCCCTTGCGGAGTTTGCATATGGCTCATCATTAAAAAGCCCACGGCCTCCATGCCCAGGTGCCGGGCATACTCAATATGCTGGCGCGAAACATCGGCCTCGGTGCAGTGAGTTGCCACACGCACCACACGTACACCGGCATCGTAGGCAGCTTTCAGATCATGAACAGTGCCAATGCCCGGCAGCAGCAGCGTTGTAAGCTTGGCATGCTTGACCACGCTGGCAACCGCCTCAATCCATTCCAGATCCGTGTGAGCACCAAAGCCATAGTTGAAGCTGGAGCCTTGCAAACCGTCCCCATGCGCAACTTCGATGGAGTCCACTCTGGCTTCATCAAGTGCTCTGGCAATCTGCTGGACCTGATCAATGCTGTACTGATGGCGGATGGCATGACTGCCATCTCGCAAAGTGACGTCGGAAATATAAAGTTTCTTGTTCGCGTTCATAGCCGTCTTTCTCAGGCAGATGCATGCTCGGCAGCCAGCATGCGGGCTGCCATGTGCTCGGCAGTACGAAGACCCGCGCTGGTCATGATGTCCAGATTTCCTGCATAGGCGGGCAGGTAGTGAGCAGCGCCTTCCACCTCCAGAAACACCGAGGTTTTCAGACCTGTCATTGCATTGCCAACGCCGGGAATGCGAATGGGCGTGTCGATGCGGTCGAACTGCACTTTTTGCTTCAAGCGATAGCCGGGAACGTAAGACTGCACATCTGCCGCCATGCGCTCGACAGATTCGGCAATGGCGTCCTGGTCCGCAAAGTCACTCAAGGTGTAGACCGTATCGCGCATGATCAATGGCGGCTCTGCCGGGTTCATGATGATGATGGCTTTCCCCTTGGAGGCCCCGCCAACCACCTCGATGGCTTTCGATGTAGTTTCTGTGAACTCGTCAATATTGGCGCGCGTTCCAGGGCCTGCACTTTTGCTGGCAATCGAAGCCACGATTTCACCGTAATGCACCTTGGCAACCCGGGATACCGCGGCCACCATCGGAATGGTGGCCTGCCCGCCGCAGGTAACCATATTGACGTTCAGCGCATCCAGATGCGATTGACCATTGACGACGGGAATGCAGTAAGGGCCAATGGCTGCAGGCGTCAGGTCAATCATTCGAATGCCTGGCTTGAGGCCACGCAAGAACGCATCATTTTTGACATGGGCGCCAGCACTGGTGGCATCGAACACAAAGTCGATGTCAGCAAACTCAGGCATGCGAGTCAAACCCTCCACCCCTTCATGAGTCACTGCGACGCCCATGCGAGCTGCGCGCGCCAGTCCATCGGAGGCAGGGTCGATACCAACCATGGCGCCCATTTCAATGTTTTTGCCGTGGCGCAGGATCTTGATCATCAGATCAGTACCAATATTCCCGCTGCCAATGATGGCTGCCTTGAGTTTGCGTGTCATAGCAATATTCAGTGTGAAATCATTCGATAGAGGCGCCGCTGGCTTTAATCAGCGGTGCCCAGCGAGTCAGCTCGGACTGGATGAAAGCTCCAAACTGAGCCGGAGTAGAAGGGAAAGGCTGCATGCCTTGATCGGCAAAGCGCTTGAGCACTTCGGGATCTTTCATCGCCTTCAGCAGCGCTTCATTGAGGCGGTTGACAGTGGCCGCTGGCGTACCAGCCTTTGCCACAGCGCCAAACCACACGCCAGCGTTCACGCCTTGGATTCCGAGTTCGGCAAGCGTTGGCACATCAGGCATTTGCGGAGCACGCTTGTCTGCGGCAATGGCAAGCGGTTTGAGCTTTTTGCCTGCAATCAGGGGCGCTGTGCTGATGACGGGGTCAAACATGAAGTCAACTTGACCACTCATCACGTCTTGCAGCGCAGGTGCCGAGCCTTTGTATGCCACATGGTTGAAGGTGCCGCCCGTTTTGCCACGGAAGGTTTCACCCAGCAGGTGCCCAATGGAGCCCATGCCCTGTGAAGCGAAGTTCAGGCCACCCTTGCGGGTTTTGGCTTGCTGCACCACGTCGCTGACGCTGTTCATGGGGCTATTGACCCCAACCACCATCACCAGAGGTGAAGAGATCAGCGAAGTGATGGGCGTGAAGTCCTTCAGAGGGTCATACGAAAAGTTGCGAAACAACGTGGGGTTGATGGCAAACATTTCGGTGGCGCCCACGTAAATCGTGTGCCCATCCGCCGGTTGCTGGCGCACAAAGGCCGCCGCAATCTGGCCGCCACCGCCTGGCTTGTTATCGACAACCACAGGTTTGCCAAGTTGTTCGCTGACTTTGAGCGCCAGGATGCGCGCAATGGCATCCGTGATTCCGCCTGCAGGAAATGGCACGACCATGGTCAGTGAGCGGCTGGGAAAGCTCGCCTCCGCCCAGGCAGGTGCAGCAGTGGCTGCAATGGCGAGAGCGCTAAGGCCTAGCAGGTTACGTCGATTCCACATGCGATTGTCTCCGTTGTAGTAAGTCGGTTTCCGGGGTGAAAAATGGCAAATTCGTGAGGCTTGCTGGCTAGTGCCAGTCTTGGTGCCTCTTCAAATCTGGCCGAACTGGGCGCGAACAGAGCCGACGCCACTGATATGGGCTTCGAAGCGGTCTCCCGCCTGAACAGGAACCATGGGGCCCAAGGCTCCTGTCAGCACAAGATCACCTGCGCGCAAAGGCTGACCCAGCTGTGCCAGCTTGCGGGCTAGCCAGACGGCGGCATTGAGAGGATGGCCAAGGCAAGCCGCACCTGTGCCGGTGGATACCGCCTCGCCATTGCGCTCCATTCGCATATCGCACAGCTTCAAATCCAGCGCGTTCAGCCGCGTTGGCACTGCGCCCAGCACGACGAGGCCGCTGGATGCGTTGTCTGCCACGGTATCGATGAAGCGAATATTCCAGTTGGCAATACGGCTGCCCACGATTTCTATCGCGGGCAATACATAGTCGGTCGCGTGAATGACGTCGACCAGCGTGGCATCTTTCAGATCCAGATCACGCGCCAGAACCAGCGCCACTTCTGCCTCTACTTTGGGCTGCAAAGTGCGTGACAGAGGTACGACTTCATCGTCGCCGTAAACCATGTCCGCAAACAAAGTGCCAAAGTCAGGTTGATCCACACCCAGTTGCTTTTGCACCGCCAGCGAGGTCAGACCAATTTTGCGACCGATGATGCGGCGCCCCTGTGCCTGCGCATGCTGCACGTTGGCAAGCTGCACGGCATACGCAGTCTCGTTGTCAAGGATTTCATCGCGCAGTGGAGCAATCGGTGTAGATGTCGCTTCCGCCTGGCGAAGACGTTCTGCCCACTGGGCAATAGGGAGGTTGGATTCAGACATGGTGTTCTCGTGCTGGTTATTGAGGGTTATTGCTGGGTGTGCATCAACATCAATCCATAACCTGCAATCAGGGCAGGAATGGCGCGGTAGGCCCGCACGGTGCAGGGCAGTTCTGTGTTCAATGGCAATGCGCTGCGTGCAACCAGCCAGGTTTTTGATTCGTGTGCAGAGTTACCCGCCGCTTCAGCAATGGATGCTTCGCTCATGGCACACAGACTCGACAGCTCGCCTCGTGCCAGCGCTTCCATCCACTGCAGATCCCACTGAGGATTCAAGGGTTTCATCCAGTCTTCGCCATTGGCCAGCGCCATGCCTGCCGCTTTGACGCGTTCGGTTTTTGCAGCCCGCTCCTGCACGGTCGGCATCTGCTTGACCGTAATGCGTTCGCGCACGGCGGGATCTGGATGCTGCAGGGTCGGGACCGGTGGCTCGTGCGACAGCCCCCCAGATCCAATGAGCAAAGTACGCTGGGGCAAGGTATCGAGGAACTTGCCAATGGCCTGACCCAGCTCCACACAGCGAGACATGCGCGCTATGGTCGGCTGTGCAACTGCATTGAGGAAGATGGGTATGACTGGCGGTGTCTTGAGGTCATCACCCCACAGCACCTGCAGCGCCTGAGAAAAACCGTGGTCCACCAGCATGCGCCTGGAAACAGCCATATCAAAATGGGCGTCCATCAAGTGCTCGGCCAGCGCAACCGCTGTATCACTGGGAACATTCAGTGGACCTGCGGGAGAGAGGTAGTCCCCTACGGCAGTCACTTCGCTGCCGACGCAGAACGTGGGCATCAGATCATTGAAGAATCCGTTGTAATGGTCCGGGCCAATCAGGATGATGAGCTCGGGATCAAAGGCATGAACAGCAGCCCTCGCCTGTTCCACCGCGCAGTCGAGGGCGTTCTGATCCTCTTCGCTGACAGGGTTCAGCCCCAGCAGCGGAGAGTGAGACATGCCCAAAAATGCGCGCTTCGCATTCTGAAGTGCGACCTCAATCATGCGAGCACCTGCGCTGCAGCGGGCAATTGCGCATGAAGCACACCTGCCAGTTGTCTTGTGATGCTCGACACCTCCTGCGGAGACGCCAGTGCGGCCACAAAGCGGTCCGGGCGAACGAACACAATCGATTTGGTTTGTGCCCCGAACCAGTCCTTGATACGCCCCTGCGCATCACCAATCGTCAGCACACCATCATTCGTTGACGAGGCGTGCGCAAGCTGACCTGTTGGCATCACTCGAATGAAGCGGGCTCCCAGCCCTTGCCAGAACGCACGTGCTCTGTCATCCATGCCATAGCTTGGATCGGTGCCCCAGGCGATGACGGCGAAGTTCAGGCCAATCAGGTCATCCAGACGGACTGTTTCCCCTTGTGCAGTCAGCACTCTGGGCTGAATGAACATGCGCCCGACGGGGCTGGGCTGCGGGGCTTCCAGGCCATGCACCAGACGGCCAAACAGAGACTCTTTTTTCTCGGCCATCAAGCCTAACAGTCGACTCAGAGGCGTGTCTCCGGAGCGGTCCAGCAAACCGGCCAAGGGAGTTTTTTGTCCCTGGTTGCTGGTTGCGCTCTGATGCAGAACCACGCCTTGCTCATAGCGCGGCATGGGTTTGAAGCGCATCTCCGCAAAATACTGCTTCACCGGGGGAACAGCGTTCAGCGCCAGCATCACGGTGTCACGCACCTTGGCTGCGGTATGGCTCTCCGGCGCAAAAATGTCTCCCGCAACTTCAGACAGGTGAATCATGCTGCGGGCATGGCTTCGGCGCTCTTGTTCATAACTGTCAAGCAGGCTGGAGCCCGCCTGGCCTTTGACAACCATTGCCAGCTTCCATGCAAGATTGCTGGCATCGCGCATGCCGCTGTTGTAGCCCTGACCTTGCCAGACCGGCATGATGTGCGCGGCATCTCCCGCCAGCAAAATACGGTTCACACGAAACTGATCCGCCAGACGGGCGTTGTGGGTGTAGACGCGCTTACGGATGTAATCCACCTTGTCAGGGTCTGCCACCACCTTGCGCATCAACTGGGCCAGGTTCTCAGGCTTGGAGAGTTCCTCCTCAGTTTCGCCGGGCATGACCATGAATTCAAAGCGACGAATTCCGTGAGGCAGTGCTGCCGAGACATAGGGGCGCTCGGGATCGCAGTGCATGCCGATATGCGGCGTGCCCAGCGGGTCATTGCGCACGTCAACCACAATCCACTGGTTGGGCTTGGTCCGGCCTTCAAAGCCGATGTTCAACGTGCGGCGAATCATGCTGTTGCCACCGTCGCAGGCCACCATGTATTTAGCCGTCAGCGTGCGCACCTGACCACTTCCACTTTTAATTTCTGCACTCACGCCAGAGTCTGTCTGGGAGAACTTTTGAAGCTCTTGGCCCAGCAACACCTGAACCTTGGGAAAGCGCTGAAGCCCCTGGTAGAGGATGGCATCGACCTGCGGCTGAATGAACGCGTTGCGACGTGACCAGCCAAACTCGTCTGTACGTGGCTCAATGGAAGCAAAGCACTGGCCCGATGCCGTGTAAAAGCGCATCCAGTGATCTGGCGTGATGTGCGCCTGCACTTGCTCCGACAGCCCTGCCGCCTGCAAAGTGCGCAGGGACTCGTCATCAATACCGATAGCGCGTGGGTAGTCGATGATGCTGTCGAGCTTTTCAATCACCAGCACGCTCACCCCGGCAAGGCCCAGGGTGTTGGCCAGTGTCAGGCCCACAGGCCCTGCGCCAACTATCAAAACATCACATTCGTTGATTTCAACTTGTCGTTGATCTTGGGCATTCATGGCGTTGTCTCCAATGTCGCTTCAGCACGTATTTCTTGCTGTTTTGATCATTCTCAACATCAATGCCAAAATCCCGAACCATGTGCACGTGGTGCACATATTTGCTCGTAAATACCCTTAACCCTAGAGTCAAAAGCCCGGGATCACCCTCATCAAAAACGGTCTGATCGCTCCAGCGTCTTTGGGTCATCAAGGGACTTGAACCATTTTTTCACCATGGATTGCCATGAAACCTTCAGACACCGCATCAACCGGCAATGACTACAAGGATGTGCGCAGCCTTTCTCGTGGGCTGGCATTGCTGCAGGCTCTCAATCGAGCGCCTGGCGGCATCGCCACAACCACGGCCCTTGCGCAAAGCTGCAATATCCACAGAACTACCGTCAAGCGTCTGCTGGAGACTCTGCGTGCCGACGGCTATGTCCGTCAGGGAGAAAAAGAAGGCCAGTACTACCTGACCTTTGCCGTCCGAGGATTGAGCGAAGGCTTTGTCGACGATGACTGGGTGGAGCAGATTGCCTTGCCACTCATGCGTGCGGCCATACCCGATCTGCTCTGGCCCTGTGATCTGGGAACACTGGAAGGTGGATTCATGGTGGTGCGAGAGAGCACTCACCGGTTTAGTCTTCTCTCTCAGCACCGCGGAAAAATAGGCGAAAAGCTGCCGCTGTTTTTTACTGCCATGGGGCGTGCCTATTTAAGCGCTTGCTCTGATTCCGAAAGGGAAGGACTGCTGACCCTGCTCGGACAACGAACTGACGAAGTGGGGAGCATGGCGCGAGATGTCAAAGCGGTAGAGCGCTTAATCACTGAAACGCGCACACGTGGCTATGCAATGAATGATGGCGACTGGGATCGAGAGCATGCCTTTGCGGCCATTGCGGTGCCAGTGGTTTCGCGTGGCCAGTTGCACGGCGGTATCAACCTTGTGTTCCCCAAAGCTGCGATCAATGTCACGGAAGTGGAAAAACGCTACCTTCCTCGCCTGAAGCGCCTTGCCCAGCGCATTGGCAAAGATATTCAGCCATGGATGAACAGGGGCAATTGAGACCAAGCCGCAGCAGGCTTCTGGCCAGTGCCTCGCTGCAATGCCGCACGAGATCTCTCACTGACTACGCATGGCCCCAATCCCGGTAGCTGTGCATCAGTCACCCTTCGCTCGGCTCTGCAGCCATGCGCTGAAAATGCGCAATGCTGGGCTCTGCTGGGCATCCGCCGCCAATTCGGGCGTGACCAAGTAATACGCCCGGTTGCCGCGCAGCGGCTGGGGGCAGGCAATGATCAGGTCGCCGCGCGCAAGCTCTTGCTCAATCAGCATAGGCGGCATCAGCGCTACGCCCAGACCCTGGCTGGCAGCTACGGCCAGCATGGAAAACAGCTCCAACCGCATGCCGTCCAGCGCACGCGGGGCATCGACGTTCATGGCCTCAAACCACTGCCTCCAGCCCTGCGGGCGCGTGCTTTGCTGCAGCAGTGGCAGGCGGGCAATCACCTCCGGCCCCACGGGCAGCCAGGCGCGGCCCGGGTCGCGCTGCTGGGCGGTGGCCAGCAGTTGCGGGCTGCAAACGGGCACGACTTCTTCATCCATCAGCCACTGGGCCTGCACGCCGGGCCAGCGCGCCACCTGCTCGGGCGTGCCCGCGTAGATGGCGGCGTCAAACACGGTATCGGCAAACAGAAAAGGCCGGGTCTGCACATCGATGTGCACGGTGATGTCCGGGTGCTCGCGCGTGAGCTGGGGCAGGCGCGGCAGCAGCCAGCGGGTGGTGAAGGTGGGCACTGCCGCCAGGTTGATGGGGCCGCCCTCGCCCTGGTGGCTCATCAAATCCAGCGTGTCGCGCTCCAGCCCCTGCAGCCAGCGGCCCACCTGCTTGGCGTAGTGCTGGCCTGCATCGGTCAGCAGCACTCCATGGCGCGTGCGCTTGAACAGGGCCACGCCCACAAACTCTTCCAGCGCAATGATCTGGCGCGAGACGGCGCTTTGCGTCAGCGACAACTCCTGCGCCGCCTTGGTATAGCTGATGTGCCGGGCGGCCGATTCAAAGCAGGCCAGCGCCTGGGTGGAGGGAAGAACTCTACGCATATATCTTGTGCTTAAAACGCATGGATTAAGCTAAAAACAACGGGATAACCCTGATTAATGCATCTATACATGCATTTTACTCATCCATAGATGATTAATCATCGTTTGCCTCGCTAGGTTTGGCAAACCTAATATGTGTGCAAGCACTCAGGCAGCAGGCCTGCAACTCAACACTTTCGCATTCAGGAGATGAACATGGCCAATGGTTACCAGTGGGACGATTGCTTGCAGCTCGACCAGCAACTGACAGAAGACGAGCGCATGATCCGCGACGCCGCACGCGAGTACTGCCAGGACAAGCTCAAGCCCCGCGTGCAAGCCATGTTCCGCAATGAGTCGGTTGATCTGTCCATCTTCCGCGAGATGGGCGAGTTGGGCCTGCTGGGCCCCACCATCCCCACCGAATACGGCGGCGCAGGCCTGAACTATGTGAGCTACGGCCTGGTGGCACGCGAGATCGAGCGTGTGGACTCCGGCTACCGCTCCATGGCGTCTGTGCAATCGTCTCTGGTGATGGTGCCCATCAACGAGTTCGGCACCGAAGCGCAGAAGATGAAATACCTTCCCAAGCTGGCTTCTGGCGAGTTCATTGGCTGCTTCGGTCTGACCGAGCCTGACCACGGCTCTGACCCCGGCAGCATGGCTACCCGCGCCTATAAGGTGGACGGCGGCTACAAGCTCAAGGGCAACAAGATGTGGATCACCAACAGCCCCGTGGCGGATGTGTTTGTGGTCTGGGCCAAGGAAGTGGCCGAAGACGGCACCGTGGGCCAGATTCGCGGCTTTGTGCTGGAAAAGGGCATGAAGGGCCTGAGCGCGCCCGCCATTCACGGCAAGGTGGGCCTGCGCGCCTCCATTACCGGCGAAATCGTGATGGACGATGTGTTCTGCCCCGAAGAAAACGCCTTCCCCGATGTGCGTGGTCTGAAAGGCCCGTTCACCTGCCTGAACAGCGCCCGCTTCGGCATTGCCTGGGGCGCGCTGGGTGCCGCCGAAGACTGCTGGCACACCGCCCGCCAGTACACGCTGGACCGCAAGCAGTTTGGCCGCCCTCTGGCCGCCAACCAGCTGATCCAGAAGAAGCTGGCCGATATGCAGACCGAAATCACCCTGGGCCTGCAAGCCGCGCTGCGCGTGGGCCGCATGAAGGACGAGCACCAGAACGTGATCGAAATCACCTCGCTGATCAAGCGCAACAACTGCGGCAAGTCGCTGGACATTGCCCGCATGGCGCGTGACATGCTGGGCGGCAACGGCATCAGCGACGAGTTCGGCGTGGCCCGCCATCTGGTGAACCTGGAAGTGGTGAATACCTACGAAGGTACGCACGATGTCCACGCCCTGATTTTGGGCCGTGCGCAAACTGGCATCGCTGCATTTAACTGACACCCCCTGAGCGGCTTCGCCGCGAGGCGGCGGGGCCGCCTAGGCTCTTGCTTGCTGCCCTCACCTTGGGGCGGTGGCGCAGGTCACTGGCACTGGTTCAGGTATGGCCGCTTCATCTGATTTGCTATCCATTTGTTAGCTAGTACCTCTTTATTTGAATGGGTTTTGAATCACTTTTTATTCAAAATTCATACCAATACAGCGCAAGCAGCTTCTGTTTTCATAGCTCCCCGTTTCTGGACTCCTCTGACATGAACGCATCGACAACCACTTCCACTGGCGCACTGGCTGGCATCAAGGTGCTGGATCTGTCGCGCGTGCTGGCGGGGCCCTGGGCCACGCAGATGCTGGCTGACCTGGGCGCCGATGTGATCAAGATTGAGCGACCCGTGGCTGGTGACGATACGCGGCACTGGGGGCCTCCGTTCTTGAAGGACGATGCGGGCAACGACACACGTGAAGCCAGCTACTTCACGGCCTGCAACCGCAACAAGCGCAGCATGACTGTGGACATGGCCCACCCCGAAGGCCGCGCCCTGCTGCAGCGCATGGCGGCTGAGGCCGATGTGGTGGTGGAGAATTTCAAAACTGGCGGGCTGGCCCAGTACGGGCTGGAGTATGACAGCCTGAAGACCGCCAACCCGCGCCTGATTTACTGCTCCATCACCGGCTTTGGCCAGGACGGCCCCTATGCCGAACGCGCCGGCTACGACCTGATGGTGCAAGCCATGTGCGGGCTGATGAGCATTACCGGCCATGCCGATGGTGAGTCCGGTGGCGGCCCGCTGAAAGTGGGCGTGGCGGTGATCGATGTGTTTACCGGCCTGTATGCCAGCAATGCCATCCTCGCCGCACTCAATGCGCGCCACTCTACCGGCGCAGGTCAGTACATCGACATGGCGCTGCTGGACGTAGGCATGGCCGTGCTGGCCAATCAGGCAGCGGGCTTTCTGGCCACGGACAAGGCCCCGGGCCGCGCCGGCAATATTCACCCCAGCCTGGCTCCATATCAGGACTTTCCCACGCTGGACGGCAATGTGCTGCTGGCCATTGGCAACGACGGCCAGTTCGCCCGCTTTTGCGCCGCCATCGGTCAGGACGGCTGGGCGCAGGATGCGCGCTTTGCCACCAACACCGCCCGCGTGCAGAACCGCGCTGCACTGCTCGACCTGATGAAGCCGCAAATGCTGCTGCGCAGCACGACGGACTGGATTGCGCTGCTGGAAGACAAGGCCGTGCCCTGCGGCCCCATCAACACGATTGCCGAAGCGTTTGAAGACCCCCAGGTCAAGGCGCGCGGCATTCAGAAGACCTTGCCGCGCCAGGCAAGCGACGGCATCAGCCACGTTTCCACCGTAGCCAGCCCCATGCGCCTGTCGGCCACGCCCGTGACTTACCGCAGCGCCCCGCCAGCGCTGGGCCAGCACACGGACGAAGTGCTGCGCGAGATGGGGCTGAATGCCGAGCACATCGCCGCGCTGCACCAACAAGGGGTTGTTTGAAGCCACACACCCGGCCAGAACCACTTCATTTCAAGAGGGCTAAAGCCCCGGAAAACGGCAGACCGCTTTCACAAAAAGCGCTGTTCTGCACATCACATTAGCAAGGAGACAAATATGTTCAAGTTCACAGCCACCGTGCTCGCCGCCCTGGCGTTTTGCGGCGCCGCACAAGCACAGGCCAGCTACCCCAACAAGCCCATCCGCCTGCTGGTGCCCTTTGCCGCTGGCGGCACAACGGACCTGATCGCCCGCATCATTGCAGAGCCGCTGTCCAAGGAACTAGGCCAGTCCGTGGTGGTGGAAAACAAGGGTGGTGGTGGCGGCAGCATTGGCGCGGCAGAAACCGCACGCGCCAAGCCCGATGGCTACAACCTGGGCATTGCCACTGTGTCCACCACGGCCACCAACCCGGCCATCAACCCCAAGATTCCGTACAACGTTGCCACCGATTTCACGCCAATCGTGAACATCGCCGCCACCCCCAACATCATTGCGGCCAACCCAAAGTTCGCGGGCAAGGATTACAAGAGCTTTCTGGCTGAGGTCAAGAGCAACCCCGGCAAGTACTCCTATGCATCGCCCGGCCAGGGCTCCATCACCCACCTGATGATGGAAATGTTCAAGCTGGAGACCAAGACCGACATGACCCACGTGCCCTACCGTGGTTCGGGCCCGGCGCTGAACGACGCGGTTGCCGGTCAGGTTCCGCTGATTTTTGACAACTTCCCTTCGACCCTGCCCTTTGTGAAGGAAAAGCGCCTGACCGCCATCGTGGTGGCCGCGCCCCAGCGTCTGGCCGTGCTGCCTGATGTACCCACCTTCAAGGAAATGGGCCTGCCCCAGGTCAACCGCATGGCGTACTACGGCATCGTCGGCCCCAAGAATCTGCCCAAGGAAGTGGTGGACAAGGTCAACGCCGCCGTGCGCAAGGCCGTGCAGGACCCTGCTGTGAAAAAGCGCATCGAGGAAAGCGGCTCCATCATCATGGCCGACACCCCCGAAGCCTTTGCCAAGCAAATGGCCGAAGAGCTGGCCGTTTACAAGAACGTGGTCGTCAAGCAGAACCTGAAGATGGACGAGTAAGCGTCTTCAATTCATAAGCAAAGTCCTCGCCGGCATGCACGCTGGCGAGGACTTTTTTCATCTCGCTTCATGCACAAGCAAGGTGCCCATGCATGAAACTGGTGCAAGCACCTGGGCCATCAGAAGCGGTGACGAATACCCACCACAGCGCTGGTGCCAGACTTGTTGGGAATGTCCATGCTCACGCGGTCATACATGGCCACGGCATAGACATCGGTGCGCTTGGACAGGAAGTGGTCATAGCCCAGGCTGACGGTGGTGCGCGTACCACTGACACTGCCCACCTCAGACTTGGTGCGCGCAGCCGCTGCCTTGAAGGTACCGGGCGTGCCACTGACGGGAATGTCCAGCCCCAGCGAGTAAGTCGTGTTCTCGCGGTCCTGATCTTTGATTTTGGCCTGACCGTAGGTGGCATAGAGCTTGGCCACGCTGAAGTCATAGCTGCCACCCACCATCCAGTTGCTCTTGGTGGGCATCACCGCCAGCGATACGGGGTTGTTGATCTGCGCACGCTCGTAGAACGCGGTCAGGCTCAGCGGGCCGCCCGAGTACATCAGGTTCAGGCCCACATTGTTCTTGCTCTTGTTGCCGCTGCTGGTCTGCTCACCAAACTGGTAATGCACATTGGCTCTGACGCCGCCAAAGCTGGGGGTGGAGTACAGAATCTGGTTGCTCCAGCCCGTGTTGGAAGCGGTGGTCAGGCTGTCATTGCCCCAGGCGGCGGTCGTCATATTGGCATGCAGCACCAGCGGCGAGACGGTGAAGGAATCGCCAAACGGATTGGTCAGCACCGTGGGCAGAAAGTTCGGCGCCAGACCGCGTCCCAGGCTTACGCGGCCAAAGCTGCCAGCCAAACCCACATTGGCATCACGCGAGAAAAAAGGGTCGGCATCAAAACGACCAGGGGCTCCGGTATCGGCGCGAAAAAAGCTGGTGATATTGAAGTCGGCCTTGAGACCGCCGCCCAGATCCTCCACGCCCTTCACGCCCCACCAGGAAGTGGTCATACCGCCAGAGCCGACCGAGGCCACACGCTCCTGGCCCGCCATCTTCACGGAGCCGACATAAGCATCCACAGTGCCCGTCAACTGCACCGAGCTTTGCGCCTGGGCCGACAGGCTGGCTGCAGCCAGTGCGATGGTGGTGAAAGTTGCGGCAATTGCTTTCATGGGTGATTTCCTCTCTAAAAAATTTGAGACGAAGCACTCATGCAAAAGTCGGGCCAGTTCTCCGGCCCCGACTTTTCAGGCCAATGGTTAAAGCTGAATCAGGGCTTCAAACGAAAGCTGTCGGCCAGCTTCAGCATCATCCAGGCGCAGCCTGCCGCGCCCAGCGCTACCAGCGTGCCGCCCACCCAGCCAATCTGACCCATGCCCCAGTGGGTGCTGACAATGCTGCCCAGCAGCGCACCACCGCCAATGCCGATATTGAAAATGCCCGAGAACATGGACATGGCCACGTCCGTGGCATCCGGCGCCAGCCTCAGCACCTTGGACTGCATGGACAGCGCAAAGCAAATCATGGCAATGCCCCAGATGGCGCTTTGCAGATACAGGCTCCAGACATGGGCGCTGCTGGCCACCAGCAGCAGCAAGCTCAGCGCCAGCACCGCAATGGCCGCCACCAGAAAACCGCGCGGAAACTTCATGCCCAGCCAGCTAAACAGCACGCTGCCCACAATGCCCATGCCGCCGTACAGCAGCAGCACTGCGGTGGTGACATTGCCTTCAAAACCAGCGATGTCCTGCACAAAAGGCTCGATATAGCTATAGGCCGTGAACTGCCCGGTAATCACCACCACCAGCAGCACATAAATGCCCACCAGCGCCGGGCGCCTGAACAGCACGGGCACGCTGGACAGAGAGCCCGCGTTCTCGCTGGGCAGCAATGGCAGCAGCTTGCCCAGCACCAGCATCACCACCGCAGCCACGCCGCCAATGGCCCAGAACGTCATGCGCCAGCCCAGCCATTCGCCCACCACGCGCCCCAGAGGAATACCCAGTACCATGGCCACCGATGTTCCCGTGGCCAGCAGGCTCAGCGCCATCGCCTTTTTGCCCGGTGGTGCCACCCGCACGGCCAGCGATGCCGTAATGGACCAGAAGATGGCATGCGACAGCGCAATACCGATGCGGCTGATGACCAGCGAAGCAAAACTCCAGGCCACACCCGACAGTGCGTGGCTGAGCACAAACACCGCAAACACCCACATCAGCAGCTTGCGCCGCTCCATCTGCCGCGTCATCAGCATGAAGGGCAGCGAAGCCAGCGCCACCACCCAGGCATAGATGGTCAGCATCAGGCCCACCTGCTCTACCGGCATGCCGAAGCTGGCACCAATGCCGCTGAGCAGGCCCACAGGTACAAATTCGCTGGTATTGAAAACAAAAGCGCCCAGCGCCAGCGCAATGACGCTGAGCCAGGCCTGGGTGGACGATCTCGTCGGAGGAATGGATACGGTAGAGGTTTCTGTCATGCCAAAAAAGCGGGCTGGCGCATGGCGCCGCAAACCCGAAATTGTGCGCGTGCACCATGACAGATCGCAGACTGCCCCATCTTTCCCCATCAAACATTAGGGCTGGGCAGCCTTTAAGCCCTTATCCATTCACCATCAATAGGCAACCGTAAAGCGGGCCTGGATATGCGCGCTCTGCTCCAGCGCATCAATCAGCGCCACGGCCAGATCCTGCACCGAAATATCGCCGGGTTGGCCGCCAGCCTGCATCAGCGGTTCATCCTTACCGCTGCGATAGTGGCCAGTTCGCCCCTTGGCCTGTGCCGCCGATCCGCCATGGAAGCCCACCGCTGGGCTAAGCACGGTCCAGTCCAGATCACGCTCTTTTTGCAGCTCAGTGTACATATCGCGTGCGGCTGTAGCTCCTGGTTTGATAGCGGCAGGAAATTCTGGCGAATCCACCAGTTGCTGCCCATTCACATACAGGCTACCTGCACCGCCCACGACCAGATAGCGCTTGATGCCCGCGGCCTTCACGCCCTGCACGATGGCGCGTGAGCCGCTCATGAAATCGTCATAGATATTGGGGTTGGTCCAGCCCGCGTTATAGGCGCTGACCACGGCATCGACACCCGCGACTGCGCGCTTGACTTCATCGGCGTGCTGCACATCCGCCTTGATGATCTGCACATGCTCGCGCACCGGAAACTTTTCGGGGTGGCGCACCAGCACCACCACCTCATGGCCGCGCTGCAGCAACTCTTCCAGCACGCTTGCACCCACAAAACCTGTAGAACCGATCAATGCCACTTTCATTTTCCAACTCCTTGTATTCGCAACCGAAAATTTGCAACAGGGCTAAAGAATAAATCGCATCAAACCGCAGAAAAAGCCCTTTCAGCCCCATTAACTTTGAAGTACAGCTTCACAATCACCCCATGGAAGATTTCAGACGCATGGCTATTTTTGCCGCCGTGGTGCAAGGCGGCTCCATGAGCGCGGCGGCCCGCCAGCTGGATATGACACCCTCGGCCGTCAGCCAGCATATTCGCCAGCTGGAGAAAGACGCGGGCATCAGCCTGCTGCACCGCTCCACCCGCCAGCTCAGCCTGACGGATGCGGGCCAGCGCTTTTATACCCAGTGCGCTGCCATGTGCGAAGCCGCAGACCGCGCCAGTGCAGAGCTGGCTGCCGAGCGCCAGCAACCCAGCGGCGAGCTGCGTCTGTCTGCACCCGCAGGCTTTACCCAGCACGCCGTGCCCGCGCTGGGCCAGTGGCTCAGCCAGCACCCGGCGCTGCGCCTGCGCCTGCTGATGGATGACGCCCCCATTGATCTGATTCAGGCCCGCGTGGACCTGGCGCTGCGCTTTGGCCATCTGCCGGACTCCAGCTGGGTGGCCCGCCCGCTGGGCCGCAGCACCACCGTGCTGTGCGCTGCGCCGCAGTTGCTGGCGCAGCGCAGCCACCTGCCGCAGCATCCGCGTGATCTGGATGGTCTGCCCTGGCTGGACATGAGCCGCAGCGAGCCGCCACAGATCAACGCCCTGTGGCAGCACCCCCACAGCGGCGAGAGCTTTCAGCTGCAGGCTGCGCCGCAGATGAGCAGCAACCACCGCGCCGCCGTGCAGCAGTTCTGTGAAGCCGGGCTGGGCCTGGCCTTGCTGTCCGCCCACGACGTCACCGCCAGCCTGCGCGAAGGGCGACTGCTGCGCCTGCTGCCGCAGTGGGACATGGGCCAGCTTGATATCTGGGCCGTGACCGCCCAGCGCGATGCACTGAGCGCCAAGGTGCGTCAGGCTATCGAAGTGCTGCGCCAGTACTTCGCGCGGCTGGAGGGCATGCAGCAGTCGCTATGAATTTCAAAGCTGCGAGCGCACGTTATTCATAGAATTTAAAGATATATCACTTGAAATATGAGCTGCAGAAAGCGCAAACAGCTCTGTTTTCAGGAGTATCCAGTTTGCGTTGGGCATGAAAAAGGCCTGCCAAAAGGCAGGCCTTTGAGTGCAGCAAAACGCAATCAGTTCAGATCGATAGGCGTCTTGGCACCGTTCACATAGCGGCTCAGCGTGTAGCTGGGGTTCTTCATTTCGCCATTCTTCTCGAAGGCGATCTTGGAGGTCACGCCCGCGAAATCCGACTTCTGCAGGAAGGGGATATAGACCTTGGGGTCCCAGGAATTGGCACGCTTCATGGCATCAGCCAGCAGCATGGTCGCGTCATAGAAATACGGGCTGTAAACCTGGAACTGGCCGGGATACTTGGCGTCGTAGCGCTTCTTCCATTCCGTGCCGCCAGGCATCTTGGCAATCGAAGCACCGCCGTCCGCGCAAACCACGTTCTCCAGCGGTTTGGCACCAGCGGCCACCTTGGCCAGCTCGGTCACGCAAATGCCGTCGCCGCCAAACATCTTGACGTCGTTCATGCCCAGCTGAGCCATCTGGCGCAGCATGGGGCCAGCCTGGCCGTACATGCCGCCGTAGAAGATGGCGTCGGGCTTCTTGGCCTTGATCGAGGTCAGAATGGCCATGAAGTCCGTGGCTTTGTCATTCGTGAACTCGTTGGCCACGATCTTGATGCCCTGCTTTTCAGCGTCTTTCTTGAACACGCTGGCCAGACCCTGACCGTAGGCCGTACGGTCGTCAATGACGGCCACGTTCTTGAGCTTGAGGTTCTTGGCCGCATAGGTTGCCAGCGCAGCGCCCAGCGCGTTGTCGTTGGCAATCACGCGGTAAGTGGTGTTCCAGCCGGGCTTGGTCAGATCAGGGTTGGTGGCCGCGCCGGTAATCATGGGAATGCCGCAGTCCTGGAACACCTTGGACGAAGGAATCGCCACACCGGAGTTCACGAAAGCGACAGCACCTGCCACCTTGTCATCGCACAATTTCTGCGAAGCTGCGGTGCCCTGCTTGGGGTCTGCCACGTCGTCTTCTGCCACAAGGACGAACTTGACCTTCTTGCCGCCAATTTCCAGCTTCTTGGCGTTGATGTCCTCAATCGCCATGCGCACGCCGTTTTCATCATCCTTACCGAAGTGAGCCTGAGGACCTGAAACCGGGCCAATGTGGCCAATCTTGATGACCTGTTCCTGGGCCATTACTGCCGTGCCCATACCAGCTACTACCGTCGCGATACACAGCTTGCCAAAACTCTTCATTGCGCACTCCACTCGGTTGAGATAAGCCGCAACCTTATTCTTCTGTTGCACCAGTTGGCAATGTCGCAATCGCCTAGGCATCGTCACTGCAACAAGGGCACAACAATCAGCGTTTTCATGGATCGGCAAGCCGCTCCAGCTGTGCTTAATGCTGTTGCACCCAGCATGCAGCAGCCATAAAAAAAGCGGGATGCCCCTTGCACAGCACCCCGCTGACTGTTTTCAGGCAACCGCTTCAGGCGGCCTTGGCATGAAGCCAGGCATCCACCTTGGCATGCTGATCCAGCGTTGCCAGGCAGGCATGGGCCACTTCCACGCCCTTTTTCACAAAATGCTGTCGGAAAAACTCCACGTGATCGCCGTGCTCGTGGAAGTCACGTGGCGTCAGCACCGCAGAGAACACTGGCACTTCGCTATCGAGCTGCACGCGCATCAGACCGTCGATCACCGCCGTCGTCACAAACTCGTGACGGTAGATGCCGCCGTTGACGATCAGCGCCGTGGCAATCACCGCGTCAAAGCGGCCACTTTGCGCCAGCTTCTTGGCCAGCAATGGAATTTCCAGTGCGCCAGGCACGCTGAAATGGGTAATGTTGCCAGCCGCAACGCCTTGCGCCTGCAGCTCTGCCTGCGCGGCATCACGCGCCTGGTAAACCACTTCCGTGTGCCAGCTGGCACTGATGATGGCAATGCGGCTGCGGCCCGCAGTAGCCTTCCAGGGCGTACCTTCGGAAGTAGCGTGGGTTTCAAAGTTCATGGAGATAGGGGTCTGATTCATGGTGGTTTTTCCAAAAATTCCAATGAATCAGGGCGTGCGCAAAAACGCCTGCCCATGCAGCAGCAAACACTGCGTCAAAGGCCAACGCTGCGCGATCTCTTTCATCCGGACTATGACCGTCGGCTCTGGCATCTCACCAGATCTGCTGACCCTGCAAGCCTCAGACGAGGATCGCAGGCGCTCGCGGGCTGCTGCCATCCATGCCTTTGCATGTCTGCAGATACCGCCGGTGGGGAGTTTCGCCCCGCCCTGAGAACGCTGCTTTGCAGTGAAGCTTGATTCACCACAAGACAAAGTCATTCTAGCGACGGTTTGACACGACTTTTGCCAAAAGGGTCACCCAGGCGTCATCAAAAAAACAAGGCAAAAACGGCTGAAGCGCTTATTCAACAAGCGATGAAAGCTATCAATACAAGAGCTTCGATTAACAGCGCGGTCAACCCATCCCAGGCTTCCCCCGTTAAAACCTGACTCGCCTGAACTTGCCGCCCTGCGGCACAGCCTCACAAAAATCAAGGAAGACCATGAAAACTGCGGCATTGCACACCTTTCTGCGCCACTCATCCCGCTGGGCCGGCATGGGCGCGCTCGCCATCCTGTGCACCGCCTGCGTAACCATGGAAGAAGGCTATGGTGGTGGTTATGGCGGCGGATACGGCGGAGGCTATGGCGGCGGCAGCTATGGCTACCCTGCTACGCCCGTCTATGGCGCGCAGCCGGTCTATCCAGGCTACGGCTACGACCGTGGGGATTGGGGCGCCCGCGAACGCGAACGTGTGCGCCTGCAGCGCGAGCGCGAGTACAACCAGCAAATGCGCGACCAGCAACGCCAGGCCCGGGAACGCGATCAGTGGCAACAACAGCAGCAGCGTGAGCGCGAGCAGCAAATGCGCGACCAGCAACGCATGCAGGATCAGCAGCGCCGCGACTGGCAGCGCCAGCAAGAGCAAAATCGCCGTGATCAGGATCAGGCCAGACGCGATCAGGAGCGCAACCAACAGCAGCAAATGCAGCAGCGCGAGCGTGAACGTCAACAGGCTGACCGTCAGCAACAGCAACAGCGGCAACAAGATCGCCAGCAACATTGGCGCGATCGTCAGCAACAAAATCCTGATCAGCGTCAGCAACGCCGGGAATTTGAACGAGGCAGCTGAAGCAAACGGCAAGTTGACTGACAGGGCTTCTGATTTTTCGCACGACACCGCATAATTTGCGAGCATCAAAGCTATAAGCAACAAGGAGCAGCCATGAACCAGCGATCACCGTCATTCCTTTCGCTGGTGAAATCTGCTGCTTTGCCTGCCCTGACGGCATGCACTCTGCTTTTGTGGGGCATGGATGGCAATGCCCAAATCATGCGCTGCACCGATGCAAAAACCGGCGAGGTCACCTACACCAACGGACGTTGCCTCGGCGGCGAAGCATCCGCACAGATCCGCCCTGCGCAAAGCCCTGATGAAATCGCCCAGGAGCGCGATGCTGCCGCCAAGGCGCGCGAGTTGAGCAAGGCCCAGATGTCTCGTGACGAAGCCCAGAGACGCCAACGCGAAGAGGCTGAACGCAAAGAGCGAGAAGCCGCTGAAAAAGCCCAGGCCCGGGCTGGCGGCAACCTTCAGAACACTGCGGCCTGCCGACAGGCTCGGGAACGCCATAACGCCATCCTGGCCGAAGCCAATCCCGACCCCGCTACCTGGGGAGAGCGCAGCCAGGCCGCACAGGCTCAGATGGAAATGAGCTGCCTGGGTGCCACGGCCTACCAGCAACTGCAGCAGACCCGTGCGCTTCAGCCCAACGCCATCAACCGCCCGCAGTGGGGCTATGGCCAAGTTCACCCTCCTGTAGTTCGCCCCCTGCCCCAGCCCCCAGCCAAGATCGTCAACTGCAATGTCTTTCGCTGCTATGACAACCGGGGCGGCGTGCACCCCATACCTTGACCCGAGGTCTAAACACCTAGCCTGCTGAGATTCAGGAAAACGCCGCAGATGCCTCCTGAAACAGCACCTCTTCGTGCTTGGGCAACGCTTTCGACAGCCTCTCACGTTAGCTCCTTACCTACAGGCTGCTCGGACAGCAGCACCTAGCATTGAACCTCCTATTGAGCCGAGCCACTTCACCAGGTGGCTTAGCCCTGTTTCTGCACGGAAGTTCTCTGTTTATGCGCCCTAAACAACAAAAAGCGGCCATCGCTTCATCGCCAGCTACCCTCGGGAAATCGCCCTCCGGAATCAAAGGTCTGGATGAAATCACGGGCGGTGGCCTGCCCACCGGGCGCCCTACGCTGATCTGCGGCGCAGCAGGCTGCGGCAAAACCTTGATGGCGGCCGAGTTCGTCGTGCGCGGCGCGGCGCAGTACAACGAGCCTGGCGCCATCATCCTGTTTGAAGAGACGGCCGAGGAGCTGACGGCCAATATGCGCTCCATTGGCTATGACCTCGATGCCATGCAAAGCCAGGGCCAGCTGGCGCTGGACTTCATCCGCGTAGATCCTGCCGAGCTGATTGAAACCGGCAGCTACGACCTGGAAGGCCTGTTCATTCGCATTGGTCACGCCATTGACTCTGTCGGCGCCAAGCGCGTGGCGCTGGACACGATTGAAACCCTGTTCAGCGACATTGCCAACCATGCCATCTTGCGTGCCGAGCTTCGGCGCCTGTTTCGCTGGCTCAAGGACCGTGGCGTCACCGCTGTGATCACCGGCGAGCGCGGGGAAAAAGCCCTGACTCGCTATGGACTGGAAGAGTATGTGGCCGACTGCGTGATCCTGCTCGATCACCGCATCGTCGATCAGGTATCCACGCGCCGGCTTCGCGTTGTGAAATACCGCGGCTCTGCGCACGGCACCAACGAATACCCGTTCCTCATTGGCGCACGTGGTATTTCCGTCCTCCCCATTACCTCGCTCACGCTGGACCACGAAGTATTCAGCGAACGTGTCTCCACCGGCATCAACGGCCTGGACATGATGCTGGGCGGCGCTGGCGTGTATCGCGGCAGCAGCCTGCTGATTTCGGGCACACCCGGTACCGGCAAAAGCAGTATTGCCGCAGCCTTTGTTGATGCAGCCTGTGCACGGGGCGAGCGCGCCATCCTGTTTGCCTATGAGGAATCACGCAACCAGCTGGTGCGCAATATGCAGTCCATCGGCATCAAGCTGCAGCGCTGGATTGACAAGGGCCTGCTGCAGATTGAAGCCACCCGCCCCACCCTGCAGGGCCTGGAGCAGCATCTAGTGCATATGTACAACCTGGTGAACGAATTCAAGCCCAGCGTGGTTGCCGTAGACCCCATCAGCAACCTGACCAGTCACCAGAACGATGCCGACCTGTCGCTGACCCTGATGCGCCTGATTGACTTTCTGAAGACCCAAGGCACCACGGCACTGTTTACCAGCCTGAATGCAGAAAGCACAAACACCCCCGGCTCGCAACTGGGCGTGTCGTCCCTGATGGACAGCTGGCTGTGGCTCAACAATATCGCCTTCAATGGCGAACGCACGCGCACGCTGCAAGTCCTTAAATCGCGCGGCATGCCTCACTCCAATCAGGTGCGTGAGTTTGTGTTCTCCAACCACGGTGTGGACCTGATCGATGTCTATATGTACGGCGACCAGGTACTGACTGGCACGGCACGCGTGGCACACGAAGCCCAGGTGCAGGCCACATCCGCGCTGCGCGAGCGAGACCATGAGCGACGCATGCGCGACCTGACCGACAGGCGCAAGGCTGTTGACGCGCAGATTGCCGCGCTCAATGTGGCCGAGCAAGAGCGCGAAGGTCAGGTCAAGTTCGAAATTGCCCGCGAAAAGCTGGAGGCAGAAGGTGCGCTCAATCGTGCCCGCGTCATCTCGGCGGCCCGCAGCGCTGCCTCGAATGAGAAACGCAAGAAACAGGACAGGAGATAGCCATGACTGCCTCTTCCTCCCCGCAAGACTACGACGGCGCAGCTGTGGCCGAACCCGAGTGGTTCTTGCGCCTGTATATCGCGGGCAAAGCCGCACGCGCTGAAACCGCGCTGCAAAACCTCAAGCGCCTGTGCGAGGAGCATCTGGCAGGCCGCTACAGCATTGAAGTGATAGATCTTCTGAAAACCCCAAAACTGGCGGCTGGCGACCAGATTCTGGCCGTACCCACCGTGGTGCGCAAAGTGCCTGAACCCATGCGCCGCATTATTGGCGACCTGTCAGACCGGGAACGCGTGCTGGTTGGACTCGATATTCAGCCCGTTTCGACGGATGGCCGATCGGCAGGCACGCTATGACACACCAAGACCAGGCCGATACCCTGTCCGGATGGGATTCGCCCGACTGCAGTGATGTGTGCGAAATGGCGGAGTTTCGGCTGTACGTGAGCACGGTATCCCCACTGTCTTCGCGTGCCATCGTCAATGCACGGCAGTTTCTGAATGCGCACCTGCCTGGCTCCTATCAATTGACGGTGCTCGATATCGCCAAACATGTTCTGGAAGCCAAGCGCGATCAGGTGATTGCCTCGCCCACGCTGGTGCGCAGCTCACCCTTGCCCAGTCGCCGCGTCGTCGGCGATCTTTCGGATGTTGTGCGCATGCGCGACTGGTTCTGCCTGCAAGCCCCCTCGACTCCATGATGTATCCCGGAACTACCGCGAAGGCTGCAGCCTCCCCCGATATCGCTGCACTGACCTCCGAGAATCAGGAACTACGTCTGCGTCTGCGCGAGCTGGAAGACACGCTGGGCGCCATCCGCGCCGGCGAAGTAGATGCACTGGTGGTCAACGACGACATCTTCATTCTGGAAAGCGCCAGCGCCACTGGCAATCGTCTACGCCAGGATGTGCTGCTGCAGATGAAAGATGCGGTCTTTGCATTTGACTGCGATGACCAGCTCATTTTTTTGAACCAGTCTGCCGAGCAGCTCTATGGCCTGAAGGCCAATGAAGTTCTGGGCTGCTGCAAAGCCAGCCTCTACACCGAACTGCAGGACAAGGGACATCCCCCTCAGCCAGAGAGGCGGATGAAGCCAGTGGCCGAAAGCGAGTCAGCAGCCCCCCCGCAGCGCTTTGACAGCTTTGCCATTCACCGCTTGCACAATGGCTCATCGCTGTATGTGGAGCAAAGCATCTCCATGCTGCTGGACAAGGCCCAGCAGATTTTTGGCACGCTGATTGTGGTGCGTGATGTCACAGAGTCACGCCAAGCCGCCATTCGCCGGGATGCTTTCGCTCGCCTTGGCGAATCTCTGCGCGACCTCGACACCCCTTTAGATGTGGGCTACCGCTCGGCCCAGATGCTTGGCGAAACACTGGGCCTGCTGCGCGCGGGCTTTGTACGGTTTACGCAACCAGACAACTCCTTGCTCGTAGCCTGCGAATGGCTTTCTGCAGAGGCCAGCTCTATTGTCGGGCGCATTTTTGCTGACGATTTTGTGGACCTTATCGCTGAACTGGAGCACCGCGCCACCATCAGCATCAACGATGTCAGCACCGACCCTCGCACCCGCCATGTCGCCCCCATGCTGGCAGACATGAGAATCGGTGCCATGGTGTGCATTCCCTACCTGCACAACGGTCAGCTGTACGCGGTTCTCTTTCTTCACGATACCCAGGTGCGCAACTGGACGGATGCAGAACTGTCCTTTATCAACGAAGTGGCCGAACGCACGCAGATTGCCGTGGAACGTGTCAACAGCGCCACCGCATTGCGCTACAGCGAAGCGCGGCTGCGCGAAGTCAACGAGAGTCTGGAAGCGACCGTACAGGCACGCACACAGGAGCTGATCGGAGCACAGGAAGCTCTGCGCCAATCCCAGAAAATGGAGGCCGTTGGGCAACTGACCGGCGGCATTGCCCACGACTTCAACAACCTTCTCGCAGGCATGAGCGTGAGCCTGGAGCTGGTTCGCCGCCGCGTGCAGCAGGCCCGTTATGGTGATATCGACCGCTATCTGGACATGGGCAGCGAAGGCATCAAGCGTGCGGCATCGCTCACCCAGCGGCTGCTGGCCTTTGCGCGCCGACAAACGCTGGACCCAAGACCCACCGACATTAATCGCCTGGTCTCGGGAATGCAGGAACTGATAGAGCGCTCCATCGGCCCCAATGTCTCACTCGCTGTGGCCGGTGCGCAGGACTTGTGGATCACCCGTATCGACGGGCCGCAGCTGGAAAATGCCCTGCTCAATCTCTGCATCAATGCCCGCGATGCCATGGCCCCCGCAGGTGGAAAACTGGTCATAGAGACCAGCAACAAACACCTGGACAGCCTGGCCGCGGCCACCCACGAACTGCAGCCAGGTCAGTATGTGGCACTGAGCGTGACCGATACCGGGGTGGGCATTCCCAAGGATTTGATCAACCGCATCTTTGATCCGTTCTTCACCACCAAGCCTACAGGTCAGGGCACAGGTCTGGGCCTATCGATGGTGTACGGCTTTGTGCGTCAATCAGGCGGCGAAATACGCGTGTACTCCGAGCCCGGACAGGGCACGACGATGCGCATGTACTTTCCGCGCCATTTCAGCGAGGACGATTTTATGGAGAACACCCGCAACACCAGCGTTGTGCCAGATGGAGCAGGCAAGCGCATCATGCTCATTGATGACGAAGCCACCATCCGCACGCTGATTGCCGAAGAACTGCGCGATGCAGGCTATGTGGTCACGACCGCCGAAGACGGCCCATCTGCGCTGCGCATTCTGGAAGGGCCGATCGAGATCGACCTGCTCATTACCGACGTGGGCCTGCCCGGTGGCCTGAACGGCCGTCAAGTGGCAGATGCCGCGCGCGTCAAACGCACCGATCTGAAAGTGCTGTTCATCACCGGCTATGCAGAGACCGCCGCCGTGGGCAATGGCCTGCTGGCCCCTGGCATGCATGTGCTGACCAAGCCGTTCGAAATTGCCGAGCTGGCTGACAAGATCAAGGTATTGATCAGCGATGACAGCCCGCAGTGAGGTCGTGACACAGCAAACTTGCCAGCACACCCACTCAATGCGGCTGAGCCAGCCCCTCTCTCACCGTGGGGTAGTTCAGCTGCAGCTTCAGCTCTCGCTTGAGTCGCTGGTTGCTCAGGCGGCGTGACTCGCTCATGAAGCTCAGCAGCATCGCAGGCAGCTCTGCGACAGCCTGTTGCCTGCTGATACGCGCTGGCCTGGCCAGCCCATAGAGATCAGCGGCCAGATCAAAGTAATCTCCCATCTTCATCTGCGTATCGTCACTGGCGTGATAGATGCGCTGCGGCTTGCCGCGCCATAAGGCCCTGATACAGATTCTGGCCAGGTCTTCCGCATGAATATGGTTGGTGTAAACATCATCCTGCGTCTGCAGCACTGGCGTGCCACGTAGCAGCCTGGCGCGCGGCGTGCCCCCTTCACGGTCCGGGGCATAAATGCCGGGAATGCGCACAATGCTGGCCACCTGCCCCTTCAGCCCTGCGTCTCTCATGCGCTGCTCGGCATCCACCCGGCGCAATGCTCTGGGTGTCGCCGGTGCCACGCTACGGGTTTCATCAATCCATTGCCCCTGGCAGTCCCCATAGACCCCGGATGTGGAGGCATAAACCAGACTGCGCGGCAGCCGCCCAAGTAGCAGGGAAGCGAGCAAGAACCGGCTTCTGTCATCACGCTGCCAGCCAGCCTCGCCTTCCTGCAAACTGGGAGGAGGCGCCAGATACAGCACCCGCGTGGCCACACCGGCCAATCTGCGCAGGCTGCGCGGCTGATCCAGATCACCCCATAGTGGCTGCACACAAGAGGCTTGCAGAGCAGAAAAACGGCTGCGATCACGCACCATTGCCAGCACAGCCAGGGAGCCACCTCCCGAAGCGGCGCTGGTCAATCTGCGTGCAATGCGCCTTCCTATGTCGCCATAACCGACGATCAGCACACGTTCACGACGAAAGCGCGCTGGTAGCGCGCCCAATGGGCTTTGGTTTGAGGGCAAAATCGGGGCCTGCTGCGTACACGGATAGAGGGGGCATTCACGCGCTGCTGCCAGCTGCAGCCACGCCGGGTAATGCCTCCCAGTTACGCCTTCAAGGATAACCAAAACGTCATGACCGAGATTGCCAACGCTTCGTTTGAAATTACCGTCCTTCCCAGTGGACGTGCTTTTGCCACGCAAGGCGCAGAGACCATTCTGTCCGCAGCCATTCGCACGGGCGTAGGCCTGCCCTATGGCTGCAAGGATGGCGCTTGTGGCTCCTGCAAATGCAAAAAGCTCAGCGGCGAAGTCAGCCACGGCACGCACTCCGACAAGGCCCTGAGCGCCGAAGAAGAAGCCAGCGGCTACGTGCTGACTTGCTGCGCCACCCCGCAAACAGATGTGGTGCTGGAATCGCGCCAGGTGACGGACGCCAGCTCTTTTCCCATCAAGAAGATGCCTGTGCGCGTCGCTGCACTGGAAAAGAAGTCGCATGACGTAATGCAAGTGCGCCTGCAACTGCCCGCCAGCGAAAAGTTCCAGTACCACGCCGGTCAGTATGTGGAATTCATTCTGCGCGATGGCTCTCGCCGCGCATACTCCATGGCCACGGCACCCCATGTGCAGGAAACCGCGCCCGGCGTAGAGCTGCACATCCGTCACATGCCCGGCGGCAAGTTCACCGACCATGTCTTTGGCGCCATGAAGGAAAAGGAAATTCTGCGTGTGGAAGGCCCGTTCGGCAGCTTCTTCCTGCGCGAGGATTCCGACAAGCCCATCATCATGCTGGCATCCGGCACCGGCTTTGCCCCTATCAAGGCACTGATCGAGCATATGCGCCACAAGGGCATCCACCGATCCATCACCCTGTACTGGGGCGGCCGTCGCCCTTCCGACCTGTACTACGCCGACTGGATTGCCGAGCAGGCCGCCGCCATGCCGCAGCTGACCTATGTGCCCGTGATCTCCGATGCCCAGCCTGAAGACGCCTGGACAGGCCGCACCGGCTTTGTGCACCAGGCGGTTCTAGATGACTTTGCCGACCTCTCCGGCCACCAGGTCTATGCCTGTGGCGCCCCTGTGGTGGTGGACTCGGCTCGCGCCGCTTATACCAGCGAGCGAAGCCTTCCTGCAGAAGAGTTCTACGCTGACGCCTTCACTTCCGAAGCGGACAAGTAATCAGCAATAGCGAGGTAAACCGGGGTGAAATCTGCCACTCACTCGGGTTTACACGCAATTTTCCTGTTTCAATAACTTATAGCTCAGGCTGGGCTGCAATTTTTTGCACAATAGTCGGCTATGAACCGTAGAAACAGCCTTCTCTCGGTCATGGCGGCCGCTGCTGCCTTGGCCTCCCCCCTGTCCCAGGCCCAAGAACCCATCCGTCTGATCGTGCCTTATGCGCCCGGTGGTCCTCTGGACATCACCTCGCGCGCCCTAGCCGAGCGAGTGCGCGACTCTCTGGGCACCGTCATCATTGACAACAAGGCGGGCGCTGGCGGCAATATCGGCGCCGATGCCATTGCCAAGGCAGCCCCGGATGGCATGACCATCGGTCTGGCAGCCACCGCCACCCATGCCGTCAACCCCTGGCTCTACACCAAGATGCCCTACGACGCAGGCAAGGACTTTGCGGGCATCACCCAGATGGTTCGCGTGCCCAATGTGCTCGTCATGAACGCAGCCCGTGCCGAACAGCTCAAGATTCACAGCGTGGCAGACCTCATCAGCTACGCCAAGAGCCACCCCGGCAAGCTGAACTACGGCAGCGGCGGCAACGGTTCTGCCGGTCACCTGGCCGGTGAAATGCTCAAGCAAAAAGCAGGCATCTTTGCACTGCACGTGCCCTATCGCGGCGCCAACCCTGCGCAGCTGGCACTGCTGTCCGGCGAAGTGGATTTCAACATCGACAACCTGGCTGCGGCGGCCCCCAACATCAAGAGCGGCAAGCTTGTAGCCCTGGCGGTGACGTCTCTGAATACCACCCCTTTGCTGCCCGGTGTTCCCGCTCTGTCCAAGACCTTCCCCGGCTTTGCCATTGACACCTGGTGGGGTCTGGTCGCACCCGCGGGCACCCCCAAGCCCGTGCTGGACAAGCTGAGCAAGGCTTTCAACGACGCGCTGCACGCGCCCGAAACCAAGACCCGCTTCAGCGCACTGATGGCCGAACCCGTTGGCTCCACACCTGCCGAGTTCGACAAGTTCATGGCCGCCGAGCGTGCCAAGTACCAGCCCATCGTCAAGGCCTCTGGCGCCAAGGTGGACTGATAAAAAGTGAGCAGGAAGCCATTGCTATTCAATGGCTTCCCGCCACTTTGCATTCAAGTGCTTCCGTTTTCTGTGCGCTGATGCGCCAAAGCACCTGTCCATGGCTGACCGCCACCTGTTCAGCCTGAGCCAGAAACGGAAAGTCTTTTTCCGCATCGCTGCGCCCCACGAGCCAGGCCACAGAGTCCTGGCAGAGACTGGCGCGCACAGCATCCACCGGCAGCAATGTGGCCTGCGCCAGTACGGGGTTGAAAGCGGCTGCATCCAGCAGCTCTGTGCGCCAGTTGTCACGATGACTCTGCCGCGCCTTCTGCCACTCATCTGCCACCTTCACGGGCCGCTTCAGCTGGGCATAAAAAGGCAGGTCGTACACATATTCCTTGAGCATATAGACCGGCTCGTTCTGTCTGACTTGCTGCAAGGCCAGACCCAATGACCGGGCGGAATATTTCTGATTGACTGTCAGAGCGCCCACCACCACCAGTGCCATGAATGCGCTGCACAGCACCGAGATACGCCACCATCGGCGCGCACGCTCAGACCCCATGAGTTCCAGACTCAGATCGGCCATCAGCCATGACAAGGCAGGCACCGCAGGCATGATGTAGCCAATCAGCTTGGACTGCGGCAGCGAGAAGAACAGAACAATGCAGATGACCGTCAACCCCATCAGCAGGCGCACATCGGTCAGTACCTGGTCAGCGCTGCGCCAGTAACTGCTGGCAGGCAGCTTCTTGATCCACAACAGGCAAGGCAGGCTGCAAACTGCCAGGGCGGCCGGATAGAACCAGAACGGCTCGACGTTGTTGAAGCCCCCGGCAGCAAAGCGCTGAAAGTGCTGCACGATAAAAAAGTAGTGCAGAAAGCCATCAAACCTTTGCTGCATCACCACAAACCAGGGGGCTGCAACCATCAAAAACAGCAGCAGGCCCGGCAACGAGATCAGCATCCACAAACTGCGCCAGCGGCGACGCAATACCAGCCACAGCAATATCACCATGGCGGGCAGCACAAAGCCAATCAAGCCTTTAGCCAGGACACCCAAAGCTGCCAGCAGATACGACAGAAGCAGTGTTTTGCTATAGTCCTGCTGCGACTCAAAACACAACACCGTATGGGCCAGGCACAGAATCGTGGCCGTAATACAGCCCGCAACCAGAGTGTCCAGATTCGCGAACTGCGCCCCCAGAAAAAACAGTGGCTGCGCCAGCAGCACCAGCAAGGCCCGGCGCGCCCTGACCGGACCGCACCAGCGCACGGTAAAAAGGTAGAGCGCAAAGGCGCCCAGAATGGCCCCCACCAGAGATCCTGCTCTTGCGGCCAAAGCGGTGTGCCCGGTCAAAGCCATGGCGGCGCCAGAGATCCAGTAGAACAGGGGCGGCTTGTGAAAAAAAGGCAGGCCGTTGAGCGTTGGCGTCAGCCAGTCGCCCGTAGCCAGCATTTCCCAGGCAACCGTGGCATAACGCCCTTCATCCGGCAGCATCAAAGGCCTGATCCAGGCGGTGCAGCACAAGCACAAGGCAATGAGCAGCAAGACTCTCCCCTTGCTCGCAAACAGTGCCTGATAAAACTTGGTCATTCTTCACCTCGCATCGACGAGACGAGGAGCAGTCATGACCATGCACCGGCCACAGAGCATTCGGTATTCAGCAACTCTGCCCTCGTCAATATGAGGCGCAGTATTCACACCGTGTCTGAAAAGAAGCTGAACGGGCAAAGCACGGAAAACTTTGCTGGTTTGAAAATTTCAGAAAACAAAAAAGCCCAAGAACAGATGAATCATGTCTTGGGCTTTTCAAAGACACACCAGTACCTTCAGGCTGGTGTCTTGGGCTGCCGCCACCACTGCGGCCCCTCGCTTTGCACAATGCCCTGGCCCTGCACTTGCTGCAACTGTGTAGAGCCTACGCACTGGGGTGCTATCTCAGCCAGCGGCACCAGCACAAAAGCGCGTTCCCACATGCGGGGATGAGGAACGGTCAGCTCTGCGGCATCAGACTGCCAGCCTCCCCACAGCTCAATATCCAGGTCCAGCGTACGCGGCGCATTGCGGTAAGGGCGCTCGCGCCCGGCCTGCAATTCAATGGCCTGCAGCGCGTGAAGAAACTCCAGCGGCTTCTGCTGCGTCTGCACCAGCGCCACGGCATTCAGATAATCAGGCCCAGATGAGTCTATGGGGCTGGTGCTGTAGAGCGAGGACACATCCAGCAACTGCCCCCCTGGCAGCGCCGCAATCGTCTGCACCGCCCAGGCCAGAGTGCCACGCGCATCGCCCAGATTGGCTCCCAGGCCAATAGCCACCACATTGGCAGCCAGGGCAGCAGCGTGATTACTCATTGCCGCCAGCAGCCGGCGCACCACCTGCAGCGGGCTTGCGGCGGCGACGGCGGCGCTTCTTGGGAGCTTCGCCACCTTCCGCCTCACCAGCGACCTGATCCAGTGGGCTGCTGTCGCCCTCGGCTTCCGCCTTTTTCTTGGCGACACGGTGTACTTTGGGTGCCGCCTGCTGCTGGCTGCGCTGGCGAGCCCGCTGCTCATCCCGCGCCTGGGCAATCAGATCATCGCGGCGGGCATCGTCGGCCTGCGAGAACTCCTGCCACCAGCTGGCCATGCTTTCCTCCACCTCACCAATGTCGGCACGCAGGCGCATGAAGTCAAAGCCTGCGCGAAAGCGCGGCTGGGCCACCATGGAATAAGGCGTGGCACCGGTGCGCTTTTCAAAGCGCGGCTGCATGACCCAGATCTCGCGCATATCGGCTGCCAGCTTGCCACGGCCCGAAACATCGCCAATGCGCTGGTCAAACACCTCGTCAATCGACTCCTGCAGCGCGGGGAAGGGGTGATAGCCCTTGCCCAGACGCTTTTCCCAGCCAGCTTTCACGTCCTGCCACAGCACGCAGGCCAGTAAAAAGCTGGGCGCCACGGGCTTGCCTTCGGCTACACGGCGGTCGGTATCCATCAGCGCGGCCTGCACAAACGGATGGTCAGCGCGCTCCATCACCACATCCAGCAGCGGATAGATGCCGCGCGACAGGCCCAGCTCCTGCAGTTGCTTGACCGACGCAATGGCGTGCCCGGTCTGCAGCAGCTTGAGCATTTCGTCAAACAGGCGGCTTTGCGGCACTTCATGCAGCAAAGGTTCGCACTCCACCAGCGGCTTGGCTGTCTTGGCTTCCAGCTTGAAGCCTTTTTCATGCAGTTTGGCCGCAAAACGCACAGCGCGGATGATGCGCACCGGGTCCTCGCGGTAGCGAGTGGCCGGGTCGCCAATCATGCGCAGCACCTTTTTCTTGGCGTCTGCAATACCGCCGTGATAGTCGACCACGATTTGCGTCTCGGGGTCGTAATACATGGCGTTGATGGTGAAGTCACGGCGCGTGGCATCCTGATCCTGCGGGCCCCAGACGTTGTCGCGCAGCACGCGGCCGCTGGCATCCACGGCATGCTTCATGCCGGCCAACTGGGCCTTGCTGGTGCGTTCATTGCCGCTGACCTGCTCTGCCGCGCTGTTATCCAGAAAAGCACGGAAGGTAGAGACTTCGATGACTTCGTTTTCGCGGCCACGGCCATAGACCACGTGCACGATGCGAAAGCGCTTGCCAATGATGAAGGCACGGCGAAACAGGTTCTTGACCTGCTCGGGCGTGGCGTTGGTCGCCACGTCAAAGTCCTTGGGACGCAGGCCCAGCAGCAGATCGCGCACGGCGCCGCCCACGATATAGGCCTCAAAGCCCGAGCGCTTCAGGGTCTGCACCACGTCGATGGCGCGGCGATCCACCAGATTCGGGTCAATGCCGTGCACCTGCACTGCCACTTCATCACGTTTGCCGAACTTGGGCTTGCGCGAGCGGGGGGCTGCGGGCGCCTTGCCCAGCAGCTTGTCAATAATGTTCTTGATCATGGTGCTTCGCTAAATAGGTCCACGATGCGCCAGCCGCGTTCCTCGGCCAGGGCACGCAAGCGCGCATCGGGGTTGGTGGCCACCGGGTGATCCACTTTTTCAAGCAGGGGCACATCGTTCATGGAGTCGCTGTAGAAGGTCGCTTCCACATCCTCCCAGCGCAGGCCCTGGGCGTTCAGCCACTCGGTCATGCGCACGACTTTGCCCTCGCGCATATTGGGAATGCCTGCAATCTCACCAGTAAACCAGCCACTGGCATCTCGCGCCAGCTCCGTCGCCAGCAAATGCTGCACGCCGAAAGCCCTGGCAATGGGCGCCGTCACAAACTCATTGGTCGCCGAGGTGATGACCACGGTATCTCCTGCATCCAGATGCTTTTGCACCAGCTCGATGGCGGCAGGCTTCATCGCAGGGCGAATGACCTCATCCATGAAACGCTGGTGCGCGGCTGCAGATTCCGCCTCGCCACGCTCAACCACGGCTGCCGTGGCAAAGCGCACGTAATCGGGGATATTGAGCTGGCCTGCCTGGTAATCGGCAAAGAAAGCATCGTTTTGACGACCAAAAGCTTCGCGGTCGCACCAGCCAATGGCGATGGAGAACTCGCCCCAGCCGTGGTCAGAGTCCAGCGGCAGCAGCGTATGGTCCAGGTCAAACAGCGCCAGCTTTGGCTTGTTTGGCGATTCAGAAGAAGTCGACATGCAAATCCAACAAAAAGTGCTGTGGCATGGCCATAGCAGGGAGTGAGGCGCTCGGCTTCACTCGGTTTCCAGCATGGTCTTGAGCAGCGGAATAGTGATTGCTCGCTTGTTGCGCAGTGCAAAGCCGTCCAGCATGTCCAGCAATTGCATCAGACTGCCCAGGTCACGCGAAAAGCGCCTGAGCATATAGTCCATCACTTCGTCGCTCAGGAACACGCCACGGGCATCGGCTTCCTGACGTAGCACGGCACGGCGTGCCGATTCGTCCAGCAGATGCAGTTGAAAGACATGGCCCCAGCCCAGGCGGGTGCGCAGGTCTTCACGCAGCTTGAGGTCCGCCACAGGCAACTGCCCCGCAGCCAGCACCCAGCGCGGCAGGCCGGTGGCGGGACTGGTGGCATTGACGAACCAGTTAAAGGCGCGTGCTTGCTGAAACGGCGTGTAGATGTCCACATCGTCCATCAGCACAGCCACCCAGCGCTCGTCAAACTCTGGCGGGAATGGGGTCGAAGCATCCATCCAGCCGACCATGGCCCCCTGCTCACGCAAGGCTTCACGAACGGCTTTGAGCAAATGGGTCTTTCCAGAACCCGCCTCACCCCACAGATAAGTGGGCACTGGCGTTCTGGTTTGCCGAGCCTGACCATCGCCCACCCAGTGACGCAGATGGTCAATCAGGGCTGCATTGGGGCCGACAAAGAACCGCGACAGCGTCGGGCCGGGCGCCATGCTGATATCCAGAGCCAGCTGCTTCATCTGCGACATATGCGCAGCGCCCCCTTTCCTGGGTGCTCAACAGCCCATGCGGCGAAATCTGGCAGGAGATTCATCAGCATCAATGTGGAAGATACAAAGCCCGGACGCGCGTTCAGATCAGGCCTTGCAGGAATGCAGCAGCGCGATCACTCGGTAACAAAAGCGCTAATTTTAGTCTGCAGTGGCGGCCTTCGGCCCCGTCATGGATGATTTTGCCTACTGCTGATGTTGCAGGCAGGCCATGATTGCCCTGCAAAACCCTTTGTTCCGAGGCAAGCACGCCCGCTGGACGGATGGGGGCCGTAGAATCCCGGGGTTTCCCGCCCATGCTGGGCGCACCCTGCACCGGATCCATCGATGAGCTCTTCTGCATCCTCCTCTACTCCCATTTCCTACAAAGACGCTGGCGTTGATATCGACGCGGGCGACGCCCTGGTCGAGCGCATCAAGCCGCTGGCCAAGAAAACCATGCGCGAAGGCGTGATGGCCGGTATCGGTGGTTTTGGCGCACTGTTTGAAGTGCCCAAGCGCTACAAGGAGCCCGTGCTGGTTTCCGGCACCGACGGCGTGGGCACCAAGCTCAAGCTGGCGTTTGAATGGAATATGCACGACACCGTGGGCATCGATCTGGTGGCCATGAGCGTCAACGACGTGCTGGTGCAAGGCGCCGAGCCCCTGTTCTTCCTGGACTACTTCGCTTGCGGCAAGCTGCATGTGGACACGGCTGCTGCCGTGGTGGGCGGCATTGCCAAGGGCTGCGAGCTGTCTGGCTGCGCACTGATCGGCGGCGAAACCGCTGAAATGCCCGGCATGTACCCCGATGGCGAATACGACCTGGCAGGCTTTGCCGTTGGCGCCGTGGAAAAGTCCAAGATTCTGACCGGCCAGAACGTCAAGCCTGGCGACGTGGTGCTGGGTCTGGCCTCGCACGGCGTGCACTCCAACGGCTTCTCGCTGGTGCGCAAGTGCATCGACCGCGCTGAAGCCAATGGCACGATTCCCGCCACTCTGGATGGCAAGCCTTTCAAGGCCGCCATCATGGAACCCACACGTCTGTACGTGAAAAACGTGCTGACCGCGCTGGAAAAGCACCCCATCAAGGCGCTGGCCCACATCACCGGTGGTGGCCTGCTGGAAAACATTCCTCGCGTACTGCCCGAAGGCACTGCCGCTCACCTCAAGGCCGGTAGCTGGCCCCAGACCGAGCTGTTTGCCTGGCTGCAAAAGACAGCGGGCATTGACGATATCGAAATGAACCGCACGTTCAACAACGGTATCGGCATGGTGGTCGTAGTGGCTGCAGAAGATGCCGCCGCCACAGCCGCCACACTGGCCGAACTGGGCGAAAAGGTCTACACCATTGGCGCGATCACCGAAATCGGCTCTGGCAAACCGGTTGAAGTGCGCTAATCTAGCCACTTATCGCATTCGCTCTTTTCAGCTTGCATGACGCAGCACCTGCCCGCTCCCATCGCCCCCCAGCCCCCAGCCCCTTCCAGCAAGGTCATTCTGGCGAGCTATTTACTGATGGCAGCGGCGCTGCTGCTGGTCATGCACCAGGGGATTCTTCCCGGCCTGCTCTGCGTCTGCGTCGGCTTTTTGCTGACCCGTGCGCTGACCAGGCTGCTGAGCCGCGCTGACAAGCGCCCCCGCCCAACGGCTGTGTTACCGCGCTGGGCACAGGTGGTTGCCACCACCATCATCATTCTGGCGCCGCTGGCCTTGCTCAGTGGCGCGCTGTCCCATACCCGCGCCTACATCACGGAAGCTCCTGCTCAGTACAAGGAACTGCTGGACTACCTTTCCAGCACAGTGCTGGAACTGCGCGACAAACTGCCTGCCGACATGGCAGCCCAGTTGCCCGAAGGCTCTCAGGAAATTCAGCGGCTGCTGTCCCACTATCTGGCAACCAAGGCCGGCATATTGGCCAATGCAGGCCGCACCTGGCTGACGGGCCTGCTCTACGCCTATGTGGGCATCATCATTGGTGCGCTGGCGGCTGTGCGCCCTATTTCCCTGCGTCGCCCCCCGCTGGTGGCCGCGCTGAATCAGCGCATTCTGTATTTTGGCGAGGCCTTCCGCCAGATCGTCGCAGCCCAGTTCTGGATTGCCGCGTTCAATACCGCACTCACCGCCATCTTCCTGCTGCTGGTGCTGCCCATCTGGGATCTGAGCCTGCCCTATACCCCGGCACTGATTACGCTGACTTTTTTTGCCGGCCTGATTCCCATCGTCGGCAATCTGCTGTGCAACACAGTGCTGACCATTGTGGGCCTGTCTGTCTCGCCCGTCGCAGCCGCCGCTTGCCTGGCGTTTCTGATCCTGATCCACAAGGCCGAATACGTCATCAACGCCAAGGTGGTTGGCACGCGCACCCATATGGGCGTGTGGGAACTACTGGCCGTGATGTTTGTGGCCGAATCTGTCTTTGGCCCCGCCGGTCTGGTGGCTGCACCGCTGTTTTACGCCTACCTCAAGAAAGAACTGGAAGCCGTCAAGCTGGTGTGAGCGGCCCAAGCCCTCAAAACCTATAGCACCTTACGCAAATTGTTCATGGTTTTTTCCAGAAAACCATATTCAGAATCAGGTGCAACCAGCGCATAGCGCTCCAGATCGGAGAGCGCCCTGTCATTGATGCCCGCCTGCGCATAGGCCAGACCTCGCTCGCGCAGCAGCTCTGACTTCGCGGGCTGCAGCAGCATCAGACGGTTGATGACTGCCACCAGCATGTCCCAGTCGCGCTGGGACTGGTGAATTTCCTGCAGATTGCGCAGCATGCGCTCCACAATGTCACGCGGGCTGGCGGCCTGCAGATACAGTCCCAGTGGCGCTGCCTCATCAGCAGAGATACCCGCCTGATCGAGAAAAGGCTGCAGACGTTCGGCCAGCGCATTGGCCGAATGCGACTCCCCCGTCAAAGGATCCAGCACCACCTGCCCCTGCGGCAGCAGCGCCTTGACCATGAAGTGCCCCGGAAAACTGATGCCTTCCACCGCCAGACCCAGACTGCTGGCCAGCTCCAGCCAGATCAGCGCCACGCTGATGGGAATGCCCCGCCGCGTGTTGAGCACATGGTGGATGTAGCTATTGCCCGGGTCGTAGTAGTTGTTGAGATTGCCCGCAAAGCCCAGCTCGCCATAAAAGAATTTATTGAGGGCGCTGAGCTGGCGCAACGGGTCTGTCTCGCCCGACAGGCGCTGCTTCAGCCGCACCTGCAGGCGGTCCAGCTCGGCCATCACGGCCTGCAGATCAAGGCCTGGGGCCGCATCCTGGGCAATGCTGATGGCGGCCTCGGTCAGCGCAAAGTTTTCATCACTCTGAACCAGAGAGGCAAAGTACTGCAGGGCGGTGGGGTGCTCGTCAATCGTCCAACTCATAAGCGGCTTTGTAAGCCGCCTGCGCCGTAATGACAAGCGAAATACCCCTGATGCGTAGGCAGAACCTGCGCTAGCCGCTCATTTTTTTGAGTGAAACCGTGCTTTTAGCGGCGCAGCAACTGGCGAAGATTCAAGCCCGAGAGCCGCAGCACGCCAAAGTACAGCACAGCCGCCCCCGCCATCATGGCGGCCAGCAGGCCCGCGCGCAGCAGGCTCTGGCTGCGCAGGCCCACCCAGTCAAAGTGCTGGCTGCCCCACAGCAGCAGCACAGCAAGCAGCACACTGGCCGCCAGCACCTGCACGATGAACTTGAGCCAGCCCGGCTGGGGCTGGTAGACGCCACGGCGCAGCAGCCCAGTCAGCAGCCAAGTCGCATTGACCAGCGCCGCCAGACCAATCGACAGCGCCAGGCCTGTGTGCTTGAGCCAGGGCACCAGCACCAGATTCAGCAACTGCGTGATGACCAGCACCACGATAGCGATCTTGACGGGTGTGCGAATGTCCTGGCTGGCGTAATAGCCAGGGGCCAACACCTTGATGGCCACCAGGCCCAGCAGGCCTGCGCCATAGCCCATCAGCGCCAGCGAGATCTGGCCCACATCGCTGTCATGCAGGGCACCGCGGTGGAACAGCGTGGCCACCAGCGGCGTGGCAAAAGTCAGCAGGCCCACGGCGCAAGGCACGGCCAGCAGCACGACCAGGCGCAAGCCCCAGTCCAGCATGTTCGAGTAACGCTGCGCATCGCCCGCCGCCTTGGCCGAGGCCAGTTGCGGTGTCAGCACCACACCCAGCGCCACGCCCAGCAGCGAGGTGGGAAACTCCATCAAACGGTCGGCATAGAACAGCCAAGTCACGCTGCCCGGCGCCATGTACGACGCGATCTGGGTGTTGATCATCAAGGAGATCTGCGCCACACCCACACCCAGCAGGGCTGGCCCCATCAGCGCCAGAATGCGGCGCACACCGGCTTCATTCCAGGCTTCCCGAATGGCAGATGGCGAAAAGCCAATGCGCGGCATCAAACTCATGGCGCGCAGTGCGGGAATCTGCACCCCCAGTTGCAGCACACCGCCCAGCATCACCCCGCCAGCCATGGCATAGATGGGCTCAAAGCCATGCTTTTGCAGCCAGGGCGCACCCAGCAGCGCCGCCACAATCATGCTCAGATTCAGCAGCACCGGCGTGGCCGCTGGCACGGCAAACTTCTTCCAAGTGTTGAGAATGCCCGCCGAAAGCGCCACCAGCGACATAAAGCCGATGTAGGGGAACATCCAGCGCGTCATCACCACGGCAGCGTGGTAGCCGTCCGGTGCCTGGCGCATGCCGCTGGCCAGCAGCCACACCAGCAAAGGCGCGCCGATCACGCCCAGCACGCACACCACAATCAGCGCCCAGAACAAAATGGTGGCCACATGGCTAATCAGCTTGTGCGTGGCCTCTTCCCCATGCTGGGTCTTGCTGGCAGCCAGCACCGGCACAAAGGCCTGGCTAAACGCCCCTTCGGCGAACAGGCGCCTGAAAAGATTGGGAATTCTGAAGGCGACATTGAAAGCATCCGTCAGGGCATTCGCCCCGAACATGGAAGCCATGAGCAGATCGCGCACCAGCCCCGAAATACGGGAGGCCAGCGTCAGAAGGGATACGGTGGAGGCGGCTTTGAACAGTGACACGCTGCGAAGTGTATGCGTTCACGCCCACGCCCGCTTGCCAAGATCGCACGCTTTGCACTCTGTAGCACTCGTCAATCAGGCATGCCCTAACACCAGGACAGCAAGCAAGCGCCGCCGCGCAGCGAGGCTGTCGTCCCCCTCCCCTAGCGCGCAGCGCGTAGAGAGAGGGGTGAAGCCGCGCAGCGGCACAGGGGGTGTGCTAGAATCCGTGGTTTTGCTGACATCATCCTCAGACACCTAAGGAAATAAATCATGGCAACTAAAGCCAAAAAGAACCCCCGCCTGGCTTCCGGCCGCAAGCGCGCCCGCCAGAACGTCAAGCTGAACGCTGCGAACACTTCGCTGCGTTCCAAGTACCGCACTGCTGTCAAGAATGTCGAGAAGGCTGTTGTGGCCGGCGACAAGACCAAGGCAGCTGAACTGTTTGCCAAGGCTCAGTCCGTGATCGACACGATCGCTGACAAGGGCATCTTCCACAAGAACAAGGCAGCTCGCGATAAGAGCCGCCTGTCCGCCAAGGTCAAGGCCCTGGCTCTGGCTGCTTAAACCCAGCCTCCCTCAAGCACGGATGACTTCGGTCATCTGCCGTTTGTAACGGGTGCGCTGTCAGCAAAAACATCAAAACCGCCTTCGGGCGGTTTTTTTGTGGGTGAATGAATCCCCCCTGAGGCGCTTTGCGCCTTCCCCCCAGGGGGACGACGCCTTCGCCGCGAGGCGGCTCTTGCTCGGCGTCTCTGGCTTGGGGCATGCCTTATCGGCGCGCAGCGGGCATAAAAAAACGCACCTTTGTGCGTTCATTCGTCTGGATTTGAGAAAAGAAAGCGCTCAGGCTTTCTTTTTGACTTCGTCGGGGATCAGGCAGGCTTCGGCCACTTGCAGGTCATTGTCCTTGGCGAAGTTCAGGCAGAAGTCCCAGGCCATGGGTTCGTAGTCGCGCAGGTCGCGGTTGATGACCACGCATTTGGTGCCATTCATCACTGTGGGCACGCACCAGGGAGAGTAGCTCAGGTGACTGCCTGCACAGGCTCCGCCTGGTCGAAACTGGCTCATGACTCCAGCCAGGCGCTCGGCCCAGTCGCTGGGTCGGAACGTTTTGCCGGCCTGAGTCATACCCAGAATGAACAGTTCTTTGCTGGAAGGGGTAACCATCAAATATTCGCCAAAAAAATCCGGGGCGACCGGGCGGGATCTCCACCAACATGCCCAATGAATCATTCTAGCTCTTATATAAGAGCTAGGGTTAGTCTGCAGATGTCAACCCCAGTATGACGTAGGTTCATTGCATGGCAGCGATGCGCAATCCGCAATGTTGGGGTTATCAGGGGCATCTAGAATCAAGCCTCGCATTTTTTCAAGGTGTCCTGTGCACCGCCAACCGTCCTGTTGAGGAGATTCCTGCAATGACCGTTTCCACCGAGGTTGTCCAGCCCCACGTGATGTCCACCTATGGCCGCGTCCCTATCGCTCTGGAGCGAGGTCAGGGCTGCCGCCTGTGGGATGTCAACGGCAAGGAATACCTCGATGCACTGGGCGGCATCGCGGTCAACACACTGGGTCACAACCACCCAAAGTTCGTGCCTGCGATTCAGGACCAGGTGGCCAAGCTGATCCACTGCTCCAACTACTACAACGTGCCCGGCCAGGAAGAGCTTGCCAAGCTGCTGACCGAGCGCGCCAAGATGGACAAGGCCTTTTTCTGCAGCACTGGCCTGGAAGCCAACGAAGCCGCCATCAAGCTGGCACGCAAGTTTGGCGTGGACAAGGGCATCGCCAACCCCGTGATCGTGGTCTATGACCATGCTTTCCACGGCCGTTCGCTGGGCACCATGAGCGCCACCGCCAACCCCAAGGTGCGCGAAGGCTTTGGCCCGCTGCTGGAAGGCTTTATCCGCATTCCCGCCAACGACATCGAAGCCCTGAAGAAAGCCACCGCAGGCAACCCCAACATCGTCGGCGTGATGATGGAGCCCATTCAGGGCGAAGGCGGCCTGCACCCCATGCGTGCCGAATACATGCAGCAAGTGCGCGCCCTGTGCGATGCCAATGACTGGCTGATGATTCTGGACGAAGTGCAATCCGGCATGGGCCGCACCGGCAAGTGGTTTGCCCACCAGTGGGCAGGCATCGTGCCTGATGTGATGTCTCTGGCCAAGGGCCTGGGCTCTGGCGTGCCTGTGGGCGCCATCGTGGCCAAGGGCAAGGCAGCCGAAGTGCTCAAGCCCGGCAACCACGGCACGACCTTCGGTGGCAACCCCCTGTCCATGCGCGCTGGTATCGAAACCATCCGCATCATGGAAGAAGATGGTCTGCTGGCACACACCACCAAGGTTGGTGCGCACCTGAAGGCCAAGCTGCAGCAAGAACTGGGCAGCCTGCCTGGCGTGGTGGACGTGCGCGGCGAGGGCCTGATTATCGGCATCGAGCTGAACAAGCCCTGCGGCGTGCTGCTGGGCCGTGGCGCCGAAGCGGGCCTGCTGTTCTCCGTCACCGCCGATACCGTGGTGCGCCTGGTGCCTCCGCTGATCATGACGGAAGCCGAAGCTGACGAAGTCGTGGCACGCCTGAAGCCACTGGTGCAGCAATTCCTTGCCGAATGAAAGTTTTGTCGATGACAGCCATCAAACACTATCTGCAGTTTTCCGATTTTTCGGCTGACGAATACGACTACCTGCTCTCGCGTGCCACCCTGATCAAGAAAAAGTTCAAGGGCTACGAAAAGCACCACACGCTGAGCGACCGCACCATGGCCATGATCTTCGAGAAGGCCAGCACCCGCACCCGTGTGAGCTTTGAAGCCGGCATGTACCAGCTGGGTGGTTCCGTGGTTCACCTGACCACGGGCGACAGCCAGCTGGGCCGCTCCGAGCCCATCGAGGACAGCGCCCGCGTCATCAGCCGCATGACCGATCTGGTCATGATTCGCACCTTTGGCCAGGACAAGATCGAGCGCTTTGCCGCCCACTCTCGCGTGCCCGTCATCAACGGCCTGACCAACGAGTTCCACCCCTGCCAGATCCTGGCCGACATCTTTACCTTCATCGAGCATCGCGGCTCGATCAAGGGCAAGGTGGTGGCCTGGGTGGGCGATGGCAACAACATGGCCAACACCTGGCTGCAGGCTGCTGACCTGCTGGGCTTTACCGTCCATGTCAGCACCCCCGGTGGCTACGAAGTGGACGAAAAGCTGGCCTTTGGCGGCAAGACGCCCCGCGAAGGCTGCTACAAAGTCTTCAAGGACCCGCTGGAAGCCTGCAAGGGCGCCGATCTGGTCACCACCGATGTGTGGACCAGCATGGGCTACGAAGCTGAAAACGCTGTGCGCATGAAGGCCTTTGCCGACTGGTGTGTGGACGAAGAAATGATGCAGGCTGCCAAGCCCGAAGCCGTCTTCATGCACTGCCTGCCCGCCCACCGTGGCGAGGAAGTGACTGCCGAAGTCATCGACGGCCCACAGTCCGTCGTCTGGGACGAGGCAGAAAACCGCATGCACGTGCAAAAGGCACTGATGGAATACCTGCTGCTGGGCCGCCAGCCAGGCTGATTCACTACGACCTGGCTCATCTGCATACCTCCACACCCATGCACCTGAGCCACATCACATCTCCAGACCGCCAGCGGGCTTTGCGCCAGCTGGCGGTTTTCTTTTGCCCGCTGCGCCCTGCCATGGGCGATGCACGCTACGGGCAATGTGGTGGCCAGCGCGCCCTGCGCCAGCCGCATATGGCACGCCACACACGCGTGCCTTCCTACTTCGGGCCGCGCAAGCCATTTGCCGCCCGCGTGCGTGCGCTGTATGTGCGCATCCACACCTTTTATCTGAAGTTTCTTCAAGGCCACACCTAGTGGCTCAGGCCTTCGCCCGCTGTGCGCTTTGCCGCGCCGGGCTTGCTGATCTCTCTTTTCACAGCCATCCCCTGCATGAGGAGGACGGCGTGACCGCGATGCCTGAACTTTTGAAGAACCCACGATGCCCTCCCCCATCCACCCCTGCCTGACCTGCGGCGTGTGCTGCCAGAACTACCGCGTGGAATTTTCCGTCTATGAACTCCAATCCATGGGCGGCACCGTGCCCGATGAACTGGCCCATGAGGTGCCCGGCAAGGGCAACCGTGCCCGCATGAATGGCACGCAGTTGCACCCAGTGCGCTGCGTGGCCCTGCGCGAGCTGCCTGAAGTCGGCGAAGGCTGCATAGGCTGCGGCATTTACGAGCAGCGCTCACGCCCCTGCCGCGACTTTCCTTTTGCCTCCTATGGCTGCCATGACACCCGCGCCAAGTTCGGCCTGCCGGAACTGGAGGAAGAAGACGTCACACATTGGCTGGAAGCGGCCTGAAGCTCTGTACCAATTTGATAGCAGCTAGCGCATGTAAAACCTACGCCTGGGCTTCATAACTCCTCAAAGCCCCAGCCAAATCTGGCGCAGGCCGCCGCGGTTTGTAGTGCATGACAGCCAAACAAAAGGCCTGAGGCCCATTCACGGGGCACTCAGGCCTTTTGCATTCAAGTGCTGAAAAGCTCAGGTCTTCTTGGGTGCGCAGCTATCGCCTTCACAGGCGCTGCAGCTGCCGCAGCCACTTTCCTTGCCCAGCCCCGACAAGGCTGGGTGACTGGCTGCAACCTTGCGCTTGAGGTTTCCCGGCATCAGCCGCCAGACCAGCGCCACGGCAGCCACGGCCACAATCACGCCCACAATCATTTCTTGCATGGAAAACTCCTTTCCTTAACCCCAGCCCAGCGCAACCGCAATGCGATAGGTGATAAAGCTGCACAGATAGGCCAGACCAAACAGATAGCCCAGCATGATCAGCGGATAGCGCCAGCCATTGGTCTCACGCTTGACCATGGCCAGCGTGGAGACGCACTGAGGCGCAAAGATAAACCACACCAGCAGCGACAGCGCCGTGGCCAGCGACCAGCTGCTGGCAATCAGCGGGCCCAGTTGCTGGGCCATGGCATCGTCACTGCTTGCGGACAGCGCATACACCGTGCCCAGTGCACCCACGGCCACTTCGCGTGCAGCCATGCCGGGCACCAGCGCAATCGCAATCTGCCAGTTAAAGCCGATGGGCGCCAGAATCACTTCCAGCATGCGGCCCAGCTGGCCTGCATAGCTGTAGCGAATGGCGGCCTCTGCACCTTCCGGCGCAGCAGGGTAGCTGGCCAGGAACCACAGCACAATGCTCACCGTCAGGATGATGCCGCCCACGCGGCGCAGGAAGATGATGGCGCGCTCGTACAGGCCCAGGGCCAGACTGCGAATGCTGGGCCAGCGGTAGGCGGGCAACTCCATCATCAGCGGCGTGCGGGTCTTGTTGGTGCGGAACAGCTTGGCCACCCAGGCCACGGCCATGGCACTGACAATGCCGCCCACATACAGCGCAAACAGCACCAGTCCCTGCAGATTGAACAGGCCACCCACCTCACGGTCAGGGATGAAGGCCGCAATCAAGAGCGCATAGACCGGCAGACGTGCCGAGCAGGTCATCAGCGGCGCAATCATGATGGTCAGCAAACGGTCACGCCAGCTGGAAATCGAGCGCGTCGCCATGATGCCCGGCACCGCGCAGGCAAAGCTGGACAGCAGCGGAATAAAGGAGCGCCCCGACAGGCCAACCGTGCCCATGATGCGGTCCAGCAAAAAGGCCGCACGTGGCAGATAGCCCGAGTCTTCCAGCACCAGAATGAAGAAGAACAGAATCAGAATCTGCGGCAAAAACACCAGCACAGCGCCTGTGCCGGCAATCACGCCATCGACCAGCAGGCTGCGCAGCACACCATCGGGCATGACGGCGGCAACCCACTTGCCAAAGCTGGCCACGCCGCCTTCAATGCCCTCCATCAGCGGCGCAGCCCAGCTGAACACCGCCTGGAAGATCAGGAACAGCGTCACCAGCAGCAGCAAGCTGCCCCAGACGGGGTGCAGCACCACGGCGTCGATACGGTCGGCGCGCTGGTGATCCACCTGCGGCTCCTGCACCGCCTGGCGCATGATGTCTGCCACCTGCTGGTGCAGGCTCAGCAATTGCTCCTTGGCGCCCTGGCCTGCCTTGGGCTGCCAGTGGCCTTCCATCGAAGGCGCTTTGAGGCTTCGTGCCTGCTCGCTGTCCAGCCAGTTCAGCAGTTCCTTGCCGCCATCCAGACGCACGCCCACGCTCTCAATCACGGGCAGGCCCAGCGCCTGGCTGAGCTTGGCCTTGTCCACCACAATGCCCTGGCGCTTGGCCATGTCGCTCATATTGAGCACCAGCACCATGGGCAGCCCCAGTGCACGCGCCTCCAGCACCAGGCGCAGGTTCAGGCGCAGGTGGGTAGCATCGGTCACGCAGATCAGCAGCTCGGGCGGCGCTTCTCTGTCGTGCAGGCCGCTGACGATGTCGCGTGTGATGCGTTCATCTTCGCTGTGCGCATGCAGGCTGTAGGTGCCCGGCAAATCCAGCAGGCGCACGCGGCGCTTGGCGGGCGTGTTCAGCCAGCCTTCCTTGCGCTCTACCGTCACGCCTGCGTAGTTGGCCACTTTCTGGCGTGCGCCAGTCAGCAGGTTGAACAGCGCAGTCTTGCCGCAGTTCGGGTTACCCAGCAAAGCGGCGCGCAGGGGCGCATTCTGGTCAGCAGCCGCAGTGCCGGAGTTCAGGTTCTGGATGGAGATGTTCTGCACAGAAGACTTCAGGGACGGGTTCTCACGCGCGTTCATGGCTTGGCCTCCGGCACTACCAGCACGCGTGACGCCTCATAGCGGCGCAGGGCAAACGTTGCAGCACCTACACGCACCGCCAGCGGATCAGGGCCGGGAAAGCCTGTTGCCACAATGCGCACACGCTCGCCGGGCAGAAAGCCGATTTCCATCAGGCGCAGCATCAGCTCCTGCTCTTCCACATTGCTGGCACTGACAAGGTCCAGCACATGCGCAGGAATATTGAGCGCCAGCTTGTCGAGGCTGATCGCAGCCTGCGCGCTCACTGACGACGGTGTGGCCCCTGCCACATCACCGGACGCTAAAACAGTGGCCGCGCTACCCGAGGCCGAGGACTGCAAGATACTCATGGACGCCATTTTATTGAGTTTAATTCTCATTATGGTTATCAAGACTTCAGAGTCCTAGCGCGCCAAGCCGGCATAGTGCCAGCGCGGCAGGGCTGAAGTCTGCGTTTGCTTTGGGCAAGGGCCGCCCTCGCCTGCTGTTTCCGTGTAGCGCACTCGGATTTTTACAGCTTGCGCTCATGCGGCATCAGGCGCCAGAGAAAATTCCGCCCCAGCTCTTTTTCTGGCCTTGCCATGACCCATCCCTGCCTGACCTGCGGTGCCTGCTGCGCATCATTTCGTGTGGATTTCTCCGTCCATGAATCTCAGGAACAAGGCGGGCGTGTACCTGCAGGCCTGATTGAAGAAGTCACCGACTACACCTGCCGCATGCGCGGCACGGACTGGGCACGCCCGCGCTGCGCGGCGCTGGTGGGCAAGGTGGGTGAAAAAGCATCCTGTGGCATTTATGAATGGCGGCCTTCGCCCTGCCGGGAGTTTGCAGCAGGCTCGGATGCCTGCAACCGTGTGCGCCTGCGCCATGGCATGCAGTCGCTGGAAACCGGTTTACTGTAAAAACAATAGCTGAAAGCGCTTTATTTATAAAGGCTAGCGGCCGAAATCGGCTTCCATCAGCACCACCCCGATATTGTCTTTGCCGCCAGACTCATTGGCGGCAGCAATCAGGCTTGGCAGCAACTCATCCAGCGGCAGTTGCCTGGCAAACAGCGCCGCCAGTGCCGCGTCATCCACCATGTCGGTCAGCCCATCGGAGCACAGCATGATGCGATCGCCGGGCTGCAGCGGCCACTGGCTCAGCTCCGTTTCCACTTCCGGCTCCACGCCCAGCGCCCGCGTTACCAGATGGCTCATGCGTGAAGTTCTGGCCTCATCCTCCGTCATTCGCCCGGCATCGATATCCTGCTGCACCAGTGAATGGTCGTGCGTGATGCGCTGCAGCCGCCCGTCGCGCCAGGCATAGGCACGCGAATCGCCCAGATGGGCCAGCAACACCTGCTCCGGCAGCACCAGTGCCACCACCACCGTCGTGCCCATGCCCTGGCAACTGGGGCTGAACTGGGCCGCTGCATAGATCGCGGTGTTGGCCATGTCCAGCGCGTCAATCAGCTCGCAGCGCGCCACATGCTCGCCAGCCCCTGTCAGGCTGGCACGCTGCAGCGCTGCTGTCAGCAGGTCAACGGCCATGCCGCTGGCCACCTCGCCCGCCTTGTAGCCCCCCATGCCATCGGCCAGCACAGCCAGAGGCCAGGGACTGGCCTCGGGGCACACGCCCACGGCGTCTTCATTGTTGAGCCGCTTCAGCCCTACATCCGCGCGTGCAAGCATGCGCACGGCAGGCCATACGCGTGAAGGGGCAGAGGATGCAGAGGAGGACATGAAAAACAGGCGGACTGACGCGATGCAAAGTTTCTAAGCGTAACTCAAGTTACAGCAGCCCCCTTCTGCCCAAGGCTGTTGTGCAGGGTCACATACCGATGGCGCGCAATTCTGTTCAATACAGCGGCCCAGCCCTTCTTCAGACTGATGGGCAGTTTCACTCTCTTGTCTGATCATGCTGACTTCCCTGCTGGCCATGGCCGGTTTTGCACTGGCGGGGGCCATCACACCCGGGCCAGTCAATGTGCTGGCCCTGCGCCACGGCTGTGAAAGCCCCAGGACTACGGCTTTGCTTTATGTTCTTGGCGCCAGCCTGAGCTATGCGTTCATCGTCTGGCTGATGGGGCAAGGCAGCCAGTGGCTGCTGCAGATTCCGGCCCTTGCACTCTGGGCACCCCGGCTGTGCGCCGTCTATCTGCTGTGGCTGGCATGGCAAATCGCCAGGGCGCCCACCGCGCCATCTGCCGCGCAGCACCCCGATGCTGAAACGGCCATGCAAACGGCTGCTGCACCGGCCTTTTTGCAAGGTGCTGCCGTGCAGGGGCTCAACCCCAAGGCATGGCTGGTCGCGCTATCCGGGGTCGGCATGTTTGTCATCCCCCTCACCTCGCCCAGCCTGCACCTGCAATGGGCGCTGCTCTGGTTCTGCGCTGTCTCGCTGATGGCCTGCCTGCTGGGCGTTGGCTGCTGGGCTGCACTGGGGCGGGTTTTGCAGCGGTGGCTGCGCACACCGCAGCGCCAGCGCCTGCTCAACCGTCTGCTGGCACTGGTGCTGGTGGCCTGTGTCATCAGCATGCTGGCATGATGGCTGGCAGAGTGAAGCTTTCATGACCTCCAGCGCCTCCCCCCATCGTTTCCACCGGCCCCCGGCCGCCCCGTGGGCCGAACTGCGTCACAGCGCCGCATCGGCGCACTGCTTTCGCCTGCACATGCATGCCGAGTACTCCATTGGCATCGTCGATGCGGGGCAGACCGTTTTTCATCACGCCATGGGGCCGCAGCCTGTGCATGCAGGCAATGTCGTTCTGCTGGAGCCGCACTCCTGGCATGCCTGCAACCCGGCCCCCGGCGCCCCCTGGGCCTATCGCATGCTGTTCATCAATGCTGAATGGCTGCACGCCCGGCTGGGTGTGACTGCGCTGCGCTTTTCACAACGCGTCTGGGCTGATGCCGAGATCGCCCAGCTGGTTGACCTGCTCTGTCGCCCCATTGAAGACAGCGCTGCTGCGCATCAACTGGCCAGCGGTCTGGACAAACTGCTTACCCGGTGCGCGAACGCCTGCCATTCTGCGCAACCAAGCCCGTCAGACCCGTCGGGCGACTGGGCTGAGCTTCAGGCCGTGCTGCAACAGCTGCACGCAGCGCCAGCAGCCGAGTTAACGGTGCAGGCACTGGCCCGGCAATGCGGCATGAGCGCCACGCGCTTTATCCGCCGCTTCAAGGCGGCCACGGGAATGACGCCTGGCAGCTACAGGCTCAATCTGCGCATCAACGGTGCCCGGCGCCTGCTGGCTTCCGGCACCCCGCTGTCGGAAGCCGCATACACCATGGGCTTTGCCGACCAGGCACATCTGCAGCGGGCGTTCAAAGCCCATCATTCGCTGACACCCGGCAACTACGCACAGGCACAGCGCTGAAGCTGCAGCCGCACCACGAGCCGCTGCGGGACATTCGCAGGCCAGCAGTGAAATCCGCCCATTCGCGGGATACTTGCTGCTTCGTTTTCAGCCCCCAGACAGCAAGTGATGGCCGACTTTGACAGCATCCAACAACGAGAAACCGGCCTGAGCCAGCAGCTCAATGCCGCCCAGATGGCCATGATTGCCATTGGCGGCGCCATCGGCACGGGCCTGTTCATGGGCAGCGCCTTTGCCATTGGCGTGGCCGGGCCCAGTGTGCTCATCAGCTATGCAATTGGTGCACTCATCGGTCTGCTGCTCATGGGGTGCCTGGCCGAGATGACCGTGGCCCACCCTACCAGCGGCTCGTTCGGCGCCTATGCAGAGCACTACATCAGCCCGCTGGCCGGTTTTGTGGTGCGCTATGCCTACTGGGCTGCCGTCGTGCTGGCCGTGGGCATGGAAGTGACCGCCGTTGGCAAATACATGGCGTACTGGTTCCCAGCCGTTGACCAATGGGTGTGGGTAGCTCTGTTTTCCATAGTGCTTGCCGCCGTCAATGCCACCAGCGTCAAGGCCTTTGGTCAGGTCGAATATGTGTTCTCGATGATCAAGGTGATAGCCATCGTGGCCTTTATCCTGATTGGCGCCTATGTGATTTTTGGCGCTCGCCCCGAAGGCGTGGGCTTTGCCAATTACACCGCCAATGGCGGCTTCTTCCCCAACGGCCTGTGGGGCACCTGGGTGGGCGTGATCGTGGCCATCTTCAGCTACCTGAATCTGGAATCCATTGCCATTGCCGCGGGCGAAGCCGAAAAGCCCAAGCAGGCCGTGACCACCGCGTTTCGCACCACGGTGCTGCGCCTGGTGCTGTTTTATCTGCTGTCGCTGGCCATCATGCTGGCCATCGTGCCCTGGAACCACGCAGGTACGGACAAGAGCCCGTTCGTGAAGGTGATGGAGATTCTCAACATCCCCGGCGCCGCAGGCGTGCTCAACTTTGTGGTGCTGCTGGCCTCGCTGTCGGCCATGAACAGCCAGCTCTATGTCACCTCGCGCATGATGTTCAGCCTCTCGCGCGGCGGCTATGCACCCAAGGTTTTTGGCAAACTCAACCACCGTGGCGTGCCGCTGGGCGCGATTGCCGTGTCCTGTCTGGGCATGTGCGTGGCCATGGTGCTCAATGTCTTCAAGCCCGAGCAGTCGCTGGAGCTGATGATGTCGATTGCCATGTTCGGCGCCATGTTTGCCTGGTTCATGGTTTTCGTCACCCACCTGCTCTTTCGCCCCCGCTGGCAGCGCGAGCACCCAGGCCAGAAGCTGGAATTTCGCATGTGGGGCTTTCCCGTCTTCACCCTGCTGGGCGCGCTGCTGATGGCTGGCGTGATTGTCACCACCTTGTTTACCAAGGAATTCCACACCACCACACTCGTTGGAGTTCCGTTCCTGCTTGCGCTGATCGTCATCTATGCTCTCTGGTACCGCCCACGCGCCACTAAAGCATGAACGCCATGACACGCCAGATCTGGGATATTTCCCCCGCCATTGCGCCCACCAGCCCGGTGTTTCCCGGCGATACCGCCTATTCGCAGGAATGGTGCGCCACGATTGGACCGGGCTGCCCGGTCAATGTCAGCGCCATTCATCTAAGCCCCCATGTGGGCGCGCACGCCGATGCGCCGCTGCACTATGACGCGCAAGGCGCGGCCATTGGCGCAGTCGACCTCGACGCCTTCCTCGGCCCCTGCCGCGTGATTCATGCCATTGGCTGCGGCCCGCTGGTCGAGTGGCAGCACATTGAGCACGCGATTGACACCGACCTGCCGCAGCGCGTGCTGGTGCGCACCTACCAGGCTGCGCCCACCAGTTGGGACCCAGACCTTGCCGCCTACGCGCCTGAGACCGTGCAGAAGCTGGCCGAGCTGGGCGTCAAGCTGATCGGCATAGACACCGCCAGCATCGACCCAGCGACCAGCAAGACGCTGGACAGCCATATGGTGATCCGCCAGCGCGGCCTGCGCGTGCTGGAAAACCTGATGCTGGATGCCGTGGCAGAGGGTGACTACGAGCTGATTGCCCTGCCCCTCAAGCTGACCGAAGCGGATGCATCTCCGGTGCGTGCCGTGCTGCGCTCCCTGAGTTAAATAACAGCAAAAACCGCTTGAAGTCCAGGTTTCATAATCCTGGGCAGCTATCAAAATTGAGATACCTCTAAGGAAGACAATGACCACTTTGCAAGACTGCCAGGCACTGGATGCCCAAGACGCCCTGCGCCCCCTGCGCGATCGCTTTGCCCTGCCTGCGGGCGTGATCTATCTGGATGGCAACTCGCTGGGCGCCCAGCCCAAGGCAGCAGCAGCCCGCGTGGCCGAAGTGGTGACGCAGGAATGGGGGCAAGACCTGATCACCTCGTGGAACAAGGCGGGCTGGATCAGCCTGCCCGAGCGTCTGGGCAACCAGTTCGCCCCCTGGATTGGCGTGGGCGAAGGCGAGCTGATGTTCACTGACACCACCTCCATCAACCTCTACAAGGTGTTGAGCGCGGCGGCGCGCATCGCCCGCGAAGACTCGCCCAGCCGCAAAAAAGTCATCAGCGAGCGCAGCAACTTCCCCACCGATCTGTACATCGCCCAGTCCGTCTGCCAGGAATACGGGCTGGAGCTGGTGCTGCTGGAGCCCGAAGAAATCGCCGCTGCGCTGCAGAGCGACGTGGCGATCTCCATGCTCACCCACGTCAACTACCGCACCGGCGCCATGCATGACATGGCTGCCGTTACAGCCGCTGCACACGCCCAAGGCATTCTCTGCATCTGGGACCTGTGCCACAGCGCAGGCGCCGTGCCCGTGGACTTGAAGGGCGCAGACGCAGACTTTGCCGTGGGTTGCAGCTACAAATACCTGAACGGCGGCCCCGGCTCGCCCGCCTTTGTCTGGGCGCACCCGCGCCTGATCAACCGCTTCTGGCAACCGCTGTCGGGCTGGTTCGGCCATGCAGAGCCGTTCAAATTCGTGCCCGACTACCATCCGGCCCAGGGCATTCAGCGCTATCTGTGCGGCACCCAGCCCATGATCAGCATGAGCGTGCTGCAATGCGGTATCGACATCTATACCGAGGCCCAGCCATTCGGCGGCATGGCAGCGTTGCGCGCCAAATCGCTGGCCATGACCGATCTGTTCATCCAGCTGGTGGAAGAACGCTGCCAGGGCTATGGCCTGGGTCTGGCCACCCCGCGTGACCACGCCGCACGCGGCTCACAGGTCTGCCTGACGCGTGAGGAAGGTCTGGGCGTGGACGGCAAGGACAGCGGCGCCTACGCCATCATTCAGGCACTGATTGCACGCGGCGTGATTGGCGACTTCCGCAAGGGCGACGGCGGTACGGGCAAGCACAAAGACATTCTGCGTTTTGGCTTCACGCCGCTGTATGTGGGCTTTGAAGATGTATGGAATGCCGTCGAGCATCTGCGCCAGGTGCTGGAATCGGGCGAGTGGAAACGCACTGAGTTCAATACCATCAACGCAGTGACCTGATGATAAAAAGCGATTCAGTCACAAGCTACGCAGACGATGAGGTCGATCCGCGATTAGAGCGACACATGCTGTTCCAAGCTGCGATGGCAGCGCTTTGCGAAGGTGTCGAGACTGATCGCGCAGACAAACGAGAGCTAACGATTGCGTCACTATCCAACGCAGCCCGTGACCTCGCTCAAGGCCAATGGCTTCTCATTACTGCAGACAACCCTCTACCCGCTTATGCGCTGGTCAGGCCCATGTTTGAGTATGTGGTCAAAGCCATATGGTGCAGGGTCTATGCAAAAGATGACTGGCTCACACGGCTGTGGACTCCGCCGGAAGTAGATGTAATCAAGGAAACCGCGCCGCAGCGCATGCTCAAGGAAATGCTGGACAACATTGCTCAGCATCCTCCAACAGCCCAGATTCACCAGAAACTGGTCGCGCTGTATGACGCCACGGGCAAAGCCATGCATTCATTTGTTCATGGTGGCATCTATGCGAATGTTCACGCATTGATTGAGATTCCCATGGAGCAACAATTGAACCTGCTTCGCAATAGCAATGCACTTCTTCTGCTCAATGCACAGACCCTGCTGCTTCCCTACGAAGGCTGGAGGGACGACTACCGAGCAATCCAGTCCGACTTCCAGGACGTACTACCGCCATTTGATCCAGTACACTGACTTCAAAAGTCAGCCCAAGGCCTACGTTTCTCAGTAGGCTTGAGAGGAAAGGCTTGCCCACAGGTGCGCCGCCACCAGCGCTCTGAAGGGCTGAAACTGATCAAGCCAGATGCTTGCAGCCAGCGCATCTGGCTTTTCTTTTTGCTGCAGCAGGCCGATGGCGCGGCGCACGGCCACATCGCCATGCAGGCTGCCGTCGGGCCAGCCGTAGCCGCGCAGCAGGCAGTAGTTCACCGTCCACGGGCCTATGCCTTTGATGGCCAGCAACTGCCCGGCAACGGCTTCAACAGCGGTCGCGCTCCACTTTTCTTGAGCGCTCTGACTCGCCCATTCATCCAGAGGCAGCACTCCATCCACCACTGCCTTGGCTACGCTCCGCAAGGTCTGGGCCTTGGCCTGTGAAAAGCTCAGCGCCCGCAGTTGCTCCACATCCAGCGTGAGGACCTGCACCGCATCGGGATAGGCCAGCAAATGCGCGGCCTCAGGCTGCAGCTTCTGAGTCTGCTCATGCAGTCGTAAACCCGCCGCCTCGATCAGCTTGCGCCGCAGGCTGACGGCCACCGCCACCGAAATCTGCTGGCCCATGATGGCCCAGCTCAGCGCCTCGAATGGCGTGGGCGATGCGGGCACATGCAAGCCCGCTTGCCGCGCCAGCAGCGGCCCCAGCTCTGGGTGACTGCCGTGGGCCTGCAGCAAGGCGCTGGGCGGATAAGCCAGCCCCAACATGCGCTGCAGCATGGCTTGCAACTCCTGCTGGCTACTTGCCATGTCCTGCGCCACTGCATCAGGCACATGCAGCCGTGCCTGTACCTTTTCTTGATTCCACTGCAGCACCAGCAGCGCAGGCTGTCCCTGCCAGATCAAGGCTTTGAACAAACGCTGTTCAGACACTTGCAGCAACTCAGAGCGCTGCTGCGCATCGCGCCCATGAAAAGCCAGAAATTCCTGCCAGCGATAGGGCTGGGGCAGGCTTTGTTGGCATTCAATCCACATGCAATTCCTGTGTTTTTGAGAGCTGGCAGCGCTTGATATTCATAGATATCAGATTCAAATCATCTTGAAGTGCATAGATATCAATCGCTGGCAGCTATTGTTTTGATATCAACCCGGGTTGCGCTGCTGGGCTTCACGCAGTAGCAACGCACGCTTGCGCTCCACGCCCCAGCGGTAACCAGAGATGCTGCCGTCATTGCGCAGCACACGGTGGCAGGGCACCGCCACCGCAATCGGATTGGCCGCGATGGCACTGGCCACGGCGCGGGTGGACTGCGGCGCCCCCATCTGCCGCGCCAGTTCTGAATAGCTGAGCGTCTGGCCCGCTGGGATTTTCTGCAGCGCCTGCCACACCCGCTGCTGGAAAGCCGTGCCTTGAATATCCAGAGGCAGTGCCAGCCCCAGTCGCGGCTGCTCAATCAAGGCCACGACCTGCGCCACGGTCTGCTCATATTGCGTATCGGCCCCGATCAATTGCGCCGCAGCAAAGCGCTGCTGCAAATCTTCGATCAGTGCCTGCGGATCATCGCCCAGCAGCACGCAGCACACGCCCTGCTGCGTGCTGGCCACCAGCAAGCTGCCCAGCGAACATTCGGCCAGCGCAAAGCGAATGGTTTGATGCCGCCCGCGCTGGCGATAGGTTTGCGGTGCCATGCCCAGCATGGCGGGTGCATCTTTGTAAAAGCTGCTGCTGGCTTCATAGCCGCTCAGATAAGCGGCGTCGGTGACCGAGCTGCTCTGCTGCGGCTGCAGCGCCGCGCGCACATGCTGGCCACGGTGGGCCTTGGCATAGGCCTTGGGCGTGAGCCCCGTGGCGCGCTTGAAGTGTCGATGCAACTGCCAGGGGCTGAGCTGCAGACGCTGGGCCAGATCATCCAGCGAAGGTGCAGTCTCTTCAGCCTCCAGCCAGCGACAGCATTGCGCTATGCGCTCATCGATTGAGAGCAAATCAGAGGTCAGAGCGGCAGTATGGGCAGTGCGGGGCATGGCGTGATTTCCATCGGTCATGGGCTGACTTTACGCAATGACTGAATGCGCTGCATCCACGTTCTTGCACGCTGAACATGACAACTTTCGGTTACGCTGCGCGCATTGCATCAGATTCCATCGATTGACCATGACCACCGAATCCTCCGGCTGCCCCATGCATGGCGGCGCTGCCATCGTTCGTGACGAAAAAGCCCAGCTCGATTTCAGCCAGGACATGAGCTATGGCGACTATCTGCATCTGGACCAGATTCTGACGGCCCAGCACCCGCTGTCGCCCGCGCATGACGAGATGCTCTTCATCATCCAGCACCAGACCAGCGAGCTGTGGATGAAGCTGATGCTGCACGAGGTGCGCGCCGCCACCGCAGCGATTGCCAATGCCTCGGGCGAGACCAAGCCCGACGCCTTCAAGATGCTGGCGCGGGTGAGCCGCATCATGGAGCAACTGGTCAACGCCTGGACGGTGCTCTCGACCATGACACCGCCCGAATACACGGCCATGCGCCCCTATCTGGCCCAGTCCAGCGGGTTTCAGAGCTATCAGTACCGCTGCATCGAATTTGCTCTGGGCAACAAGAACGCCGCCATGCTCAAGCCGCACGAGCACCGCAGCGATCTGCTGGCCCAGGTGCAGGCGGCTTATGAAGCCCCCTCGCTGTACGACGTGGCCCTGCAGTTGCTGGCACGCGAAGGCATTGAGGTGCCCGCAGACCGCCTGCAGCGCGACTGGACCCAGCCCTATGAAGCCAGCGAAGGCGTGAAGCAGGCCTGGATTACCGTGTACCGCGACCCGCACAAATACTGGGATCTGTACCAGCTGGGCGAAAAGCTGGCCGATATCGAGGACGCCTTCCGCCTGTGGCGCTTCCGCCACCTGACCACCGTGGAGCGCGTCATCGGCTTCAAGCGCGGCACAGGCGGCACGGGCGGCGTGAGCTATCTGAAGAAGATGCTGGATGTGGTGCTGTTTCCGGAGATCTGGAGCCTGAGAACGGAGCTTTGACCACCCCTGAGCCGCTGCGCGGCTTCCCCTCTCTCGCTTCGCGGGAGGGGGACAGCAGCCTCGCTGCGGGACGGCCCTTGCTTGCTGCCACCCTGTTGGAGGCACGCCAGTTTTTGAAACGCGCCTGTTTTGAAAGCTCGTGCTCCTGCGTGACAGACACAAAACACCGAAGCCGCTACAACGCCTCTCAGCCCTCGCCACTTTTTTGCCTTGCCTGCCTGGCCACGCCAGGTGTTTTTCATGTCCACCCCAGCACCCGCTTCTGAAGCAAGCTCCTCTCGCAATCTGTCCACGGTCTGGCCCATGCTGCTGTGCCTGCTGACGGGCTTTGCGCTCAGTCAGGCCTATCGCACGATTGCGTCCATCATGGCCGATGGGCTGCGCACAGATTTTGGGCTGTCAGCCCAGTCACTGGGCTCGTTTGCGGGGCTGTTCGGCCTGTCGTTCGGCGTGGCCCAGTTGTTGATGGGCATTGGCATGGATATTTACGGGCTGCGCCGCACCGTCGTGCTGACGTTTCCGCTGACCATTGTGGGCGCCGCCTTATCCGCTGCTTCGCCCAGCTATGCATGGCTGATGCTGGGGCAGTTGCTGATCGGCGTGGGCTGCTCGCCCGCGTTTCTGGCCTGCACCATGTTTATTGCCCGCCACTTTCCGACAGATCGCTTTGCCTATTTTTCGGGAATGGCGCTGGGCATTGGCGGCCTGGGCCTGCTGTTCACAGGCACGCCTCTGGCCTGGCTGGTGCAGCACATGGGCTGGCGCAGCGGCTTCTGGCTGCTGGCGCTGCTCAGCGCCCTGTCCTGGCTGCTGATTTTCTTCAAGGTGCATGAACCCGCGCTGGCCAGCGACACTCTGCCCAAGCCCGGGTTTATGGAGGCCCTCAAAGGCTTTGGCAGCCTGCTGCTGCTGCCGCACACCTGGGGCATTGTGCTGCTGGGCATGGTCAGCTATGCCTCGTTCCTCACGGTGCGTGGCCTGTGGCTCAGCCCCATGCTGATGGACCGCTATCAGTTTTCATTGATTGCCACGGGCAATGTTGCACTGGCAACTTCGCTGATTTCGCTGTTTGTGCCTTCGCTGTTCGGCAAACTGGACCCCGGCCCGCGCAAGCGCCGCCAGCGCATTGCCCGCTTTGCGCTGCTGATGGGCTGCATCTTCACCGCCCTGGCGCTGGTGCACCACCCCATCGCCAGCGTGGCCTTGCTGCTACTGATGAGTGCCATGTCGGGCTACGGCACGCTGCTGTATGCCGATGTGCGCTCGTCCTACCCCCGAGAGACCACGGGCCGCGCCCTGTCCATCTTCACCATGGCGATGTTTCTGGGCGCAGCGCTGATGCAGTCGCTGTCTGGCGTGGTGGCAGGTCTGGCCGAGCGCCACGGCACCGATATCTATCTGGCAGTGATGCTGATGATTGCCACCATGCTGGGCCTGGGTGCACTGGCCTATCGCTTCATCAAGCCATCCCCTCTGCTGCATCAGGCCACACATTGAAAAGAGCCGCTGGCGCAATACCAATATGCGCCAGAAGCTCTCTTTTCAATAGCTTTCTGACCTAGCCTTCATACAGCCAGGGCACATCCATGATGCGGCCCCCCAAGGCGCGCAGCGACATATCGCGCCCCCAGCGCACCACACCGGTGGAGTGAAAGATGCGCCCATTGCGCAGAGATCGCTCCTGCACCCTGGCATTGCGCTGCCAGCGGTTCAGTGCATAACGGCGCAGGCGCAGGCTCACATCCAGATCATGCATGGACAGCGCACTTTGCAGCTCTGCCGCATCCTCAATCGCCATGCCAGCGCCTTGCGCCAGATAGGGTCGCATGGGGTGGGCCGCATCGCCAAGCAAAGCGACCAGGCCCTGCGCCATCTGGGCTGAAGACGACACGGGAACGCGATCAGCCACGGGCCACAGCCGCCATTCCCCACCCGCATCGGGAACATGCTGCACCAGGTCCTGCAGATAAGCGCAAGTGCCTTTCAAGTGCTTGAGCAAATCCGGCAGATTGACGGAGTGATCCCAGTGGTCCAGATCTTCAGGAGCCGGCCCCTGAACAATCACCACCAGGTTCTGCAACTCGCCACGGCGCACAGGGTACTGAATGGCGTGCAGATTCGGCCCCAGCCAGGCGGTAACCTCATGCGTGCGCAAACGCTTTGGCAACTGCGCCTGATGCACCATGGCGCGATAGGCCAGATGGCCTGTGACACGCGGCGGCCCATCACCCAGCATCTGCGAGCGAATGGCGCTGCGCACGCCATCCGCGCCAATCAGGGCATCGCCTTCAATCAGCTTGTTGTGGCTGGTGCGAATGGTGACCACACCATCTTGCTCGGTATAGCTGGTCACCGTCTGGTTCAGGTTCAGATGAACTTCAGGCAAGCCCTGCAAGGCATTCAGCAGCAGCTGATGCAGATCGGCGCGGTGAATGGTTGCGTAGCTGGCACCATATCGGCTCACGGTTTCCGCCCCCAGAGGCAGGCTTCCCAGCTCCAGCCCGCTGACTGCACTGCAAGCCCGCAATGCCGAGGGTGTGGCCACCACTTGCTGCAAAGGGCGCTGCAGCCCCCAGGCCTGCAGTTTGCGCACCACATTCGGGCCCAGCTGAATCCCTGCGCCCACTTCGGAAAACTGCGTCGCTCTTTCAAACAGACGCACATCCCAGTCAGCCTTCGCCGCTGCAATGGCCGCCGCCAGACCGCCAATGCCACCGCCCGCAATCAACACCTGTTTGTTCATGGTCTCTTATTGTGCCGTCTTAGCCGCATCGTGAGAGGCAAACCCGATCACACCGCTGCAAAACTGCCATCACCCGTTATCTGCACCCTGACATGAAAAAAGCCCACCGAGGTGGGCTCTTTCAAGCTGCGCAATCTACCAGGCTTAGATAGCGAATTTTTCGCGATCCTGGTCTGCAATCCACTTTGGTGGCTTGCCGCGGCCGGTCCAAGTCTGACCCGTTGCGGGGTCACGATACTTGGGGGCAACCTTGGCACCTGCATTGGAAGATGCGCGCGCACGTACAGGGGGGAAGACATCATCAGCAGTGAGACCGTATTCGGCAATCAGATTGCGAACCTTGGCCACAGCATCAGCCAGCTCGCGTGTACGAGCTTCGTTGATTTGCTGCTCGAGGTCTTCTCGCTGCTTCAGTAGTTCCTTGTAAGTACTCATGGTATGCGCTTGTTGGTTGATTAAAGTGAAAACATTATAGTGCCAGCATTTTCAAAGCAGCTAAAAAATCACTAAGCAATAACCACAACTTTGAAGTTTTAAAAAAGTAAGCATTTGTTAACACATTGAAAGCTTAAATTTTGGGGATAGCCAGAATTTTGTCGATTCGCTTGCCATCCAAATCGACCACCTCGAATATCCAGCCCGCACACAGCACACGCTCGCCTAATACGGGAAGATGGCCGCTTTCTGCCAGCCATAAACCCGCCACGGTGTTATAGCGGCCCTTATCTTCATCAGGCAGCTCACGAATTGACAGCCGTGCTTTCATTTCTGCAATAGGCATCAGCCCATCAAGCAGCCAGGAGCCGTCTTCTCGTTTGGTGGCCCAAGCTTCATTTTCCTCAACAGGTCGCAACTCACCAGTAATGGCTTCCAGCAAATCAGTAGGCGTCATGATGCCTTGCAGAACCCCGTACTCATCCACCACGAACACCATGCGCCCTGTTTTGGCACGCAGCTGATCCAGCAGTTCCATCCCGCTCAGGGTTTCCGGCAAAAAAGATGGAGCAAGCACCTGCTCTCGCAAAAGTACTTGGGAATTCTTTCCCATGGCCAGCAAGGTTGACACACTGATGATGCCAAGCACCTCATCCAGGGAACCTTTACAGACCGGATACCAAGAGTGCCCTCCCATTTCCTGGCCATCTGCCGCAGCCACCAATGCCTGGGCGACTGTCATATCCGCATCCAGCCAGTGCACATCGGCCCGTGGCACCATCAAAGAGGTCAATGGACGGTCATCCAGATGGAAAACGTTTTGCACCATCTGATGCTCATTCTCCTCAATCAGACCTGCTTCCCGCCCCTCTTCCAAACTGGCTGATATTTCCTCCTCGGTCACCGTTCTGCTTTGCGATTCATTAATTCTGAGCAGTGTCAAAACCCCATGCGTGGAGAATGCCAGCAGGCGCACAAAGGGTTTGGCTATGGATGCAACCCACGTCATAGGACGTGCAATGACGGTAGAAACCAGCTCTGGATATAACTGACCGATACGTTTAGGGACCAGTTCCCCAAAGATAATCGTTATAAATGTAATAGCAGTTACAACGATAGCGGTGGCCGATATAGAGGCGGCTTTGTCTGATATTCCCAGAGATATCAGCCACTGTGCAAGGCCATCACTGAATGCAGCCTCACCCAAAATACCGTTGAGCAGGCCAATCGACGTGATCCCCACCTGCACCGAAGAGAGAAACTGGGTGGGGTTCTCAAGAAGAGCCAGTGCAGCCTGCGCGCCCTTGTCGCCGGTTTCAGCCAGCGCCAGCAAACGGGCCTTGCGGCTGGAGGCCAGTGCCAATTCCGACATCGCGAACACCCCATTGAGCAGCGTGAGCAATGCGATCAGCAGAAAATCCATGACTTGTCCGTATGAAAGAAGACCATGGCACTTTACTGCATTGGAGATATCCAGGGCTGCGACGACGCCTTCGCACAATTACTTCAAACCGTGGATTTCTCCGCAAGTCGGGACACACTTTATGTGCTCGGCGACCTCGTCAATCGTGGCCCAAAATCTGCCGAGGTACTGCGTCGCTGCATGCAGGCCGGTGACTCCATGCGTGCGCTGCTGGGCAACCACGACCTGCATCTGCTTGCGGCCTCCCAAGGCCTGCGCCGCCAGAGCAAGCGCGACACGCTGGCACAGGTGCTGGATGCGCCAGACCGCATGGCCCTGCTTGACTGGCTGCGCCAGCAGCCGCTGGCACGCCTGCACACCAATGCGCGGGGAGAGAACCTGCTGATGGTGCACGCGGGTGTGCTGCCGCAGTGGAGCCTGCAGCAAGCCATGGCGCTAAACCAGGAAGTGCAGGCAGTTTTGCAAAGCCCGGACTTCGCCCGCTTTTTGCAGAATATGTACGGCAATCTGCCGGATCGCTGGTCTGCCGATCTGCAGGGTGATGACCGCCTGCGCTGCATCGTCAATGCCTTCACCCGCCTGCGCTTTTGCAGTGCAGAAGGCGTGATGGATTTTGAGAGTGCGGAATCCGCCGATCATGCCCCGGAGGGCCTGATGCCCTGGTTTGATGTGCCGGGCCGTGCCACGGCTGATACCCCCATGGCTTTTGGCCACTGGTCCACCCTGGGCCATATCAACCGCCCAGATTTGATGGCCATGGATACCGGATGCGTCTGGGGTGGTTGCCTGAGCATGATGCGCATTGGCAATCACATGGGTGAGCGCGAGTTGATTCAGCTGCAATGCCCCCAGGCACAGGTGCCGGGCGGCAAGGGCTGAAACCATAAAAAATGCCTGCGCAAAGCAGGCATTTTTTGCACAGTCACTGACCGATCAGGAAGCGGCCACTACGGGCGCCCTGAACAGCGCTGCAATCTTGCGCTTGGGCTTGATGCTGGCGCTCTTGACGGGCGCGGCAGTCTTGTGATCCCAGGCAGCTGTCTCTGCGACGCTGCTGGCCTCATAAGGCTTGTCAAAGAAAGGATCGACATTGGCGGGGCGCTGTGCCATGCGCGATGGGCGATGGGCATGGCTGCTGCTACGAGCGGCGCCATCAAACTCGCGTTCACGGCGAGGACGGAATTCCTCTTCGCTGCGGCTGCGACGGGCGGGGCGGAAGTCCGACATGGGTGCGGGCTCCACATCGATCTTCTTCTTGGTCAGCTTTTCAATATCGGACACATGGCGCGCATCGTGGTCGGTCACCAGCGTGACGGCCAGACCCGAGGCGCCTGCACGACCGGTACGGCCAATGCGGTGAACATAGTCTTCGGCGTTGAAAGGAACGTCGTAGTTGAAAACTGCGGGCACGTCCTTGATGTCCAGGCCGCGGGCGGCCACATCGGTACAGACCAGCAAGTCCACCTCACCAGCCTTGAAGGCTTCGAGAGCTTTCAGACGCTCGTCCTGGCTCTTGTCGCCATGCAGGGCTGCAGCACGCAAACCATCACGCTCCAGGGCACGGGTCAGGCGCGCACAGCCCAGCTTGCTGTTGGAGAAGATAAAGGCCTGGCGAATCTCGCGCTCCTTGAGGACGGAGCGAATCGCGTAACGCTTGTCGTCATCCGTGACCTTGTAGAAGCGCTGCTCCACCGTCGAAGCGGTTTCGTTGGGGCGTGCAACCTCGATGGTCACAGGGTCCTGCAGATAGCTATTGGCCAGACGCTTGATCTCGGGCGAGAACGTGGCCGAGAACAGCAGCGTGGTACGCGCCTTGGGCAGGTGGGACAGAATGCGCTGCAGATCGGGCAGGAAGCCGATATCCAGCATGCGGTCAGCCTCGTCCAGCACCACATATTCCACCTGGTTGAGCACCACATTCTTGGCTTCGATGTGGTCCAGCAGACGGCCGGGCGTGGCCACCAGCACTTCGACGCCTTTTTTCAGCTCGATGGTCTGGGGCTTCATGTCCATGCCACCAAACACCACGGTGCTGCGCAGCTTGGTGTGCTTGGCATACAGCGCGATCTGCTGGGCCACCTGGTCAGCCAGTTCACGCGTGGGCAGCAGCACCAGAGCGCGCACAGGGTGGCGGGCTGGCGATGCGGAAGCATTTTCGTGGCGCATCAGGCGCTGCAGCAAGGGCAGCGAGAAAGCAGCCGTTTTGCCCGTGCCTGTCTGGGCAGCGCCCATGACGTCCTTGCCAGTCAGTACGACCGGAATGGCCTGCGCCTGGATGGGAGTCATGGACTCGTAGCCCATGTCGGCAACAGCGCGTGCCAAGGGCTCGGCCAAATGAAGATTGGAGAAAGAGCTTGTCATTGAGGGCGTTATTGTCGCACCGAGTGGATTTTTCGCGTTGGCTTTGTGCAATTCCGGCGTTTTCATGTCACGCCAAGCCGATTTTTCAGAGGGCAGATGACCGTTTGAATATCCCGTTCAATCCATCGGGATAACCCGTAGCCGCTGTAGGTGATCGACCAAAACAAAAGGCGTGTGACTGTGCACACGCCTTTTTTAGCCGCTTCAGCCGCTTACAGCGACTGCGCGGAGAACGTATCGCAAGCCTTCATGCTGCCCGTCTTGTAGCCTTGGGTGAACCAGCGCACACGCTGGGCACTGGAGCCGTGGGTGAAGCTGTCGGGGCGCACCGTGCCTGTGGCTTCACGCTGCAGCTTGTCGTCACCAATTTGCTGCGCAGCGTTCATGGCCGACTCAATATCGCCCTGCTCCAGCCAGCTCTTGGCCTGCTGGGACTTGTTGGCCCAGATACCAGCCAGGCAGTCGGCCTGCAGTTCCAGACGCACGGAAGCCGCATTCTGCTCACGCTCGCTGACGCGGCCACGCATGGCGTCCACCTTGTCGGAAACCCCCAGCAGATTCTGCACATGGTGCCCCACTTCGTGGGCAATCACATAGGCCTGCGCAAACTGGCCGGGCGCGCCCAGCTGGCGGCTCATGGTGTTGAAGAAGTCCATGTCCAGATAGACCTTCTGGTCACCAGGGCAGTAAAACGGCCCCATGGCTGCCTGCCCGGTGCCGCAAGCCGTGCGCGTGACGCCCGTATAGAGCACCAGCTTGGGGTTGCGATACTGGGCGCCGCCCTCACGGAAGATCTGTGTCCAGACATCCTCCGTCGAAGCCAGCACGGTAGAGACAAATTTGGCGCCCTGGTCATTGCCTGCAGGACGCTGTGCAGGCGCCTGCTGCTGCACCTGGGGCGAGCCGCCGCCAGAGAGCACGCCAATCGTTGTCAGCGGGTTGATGCCGAAGACACCCCAGCCAATCAGGGCCAGCACCACGGTGCCAATGCCAATGCCGCGGCCACCAATGGGAAAGCCGCCACCACCGCCGCCACCGTCCGAGCCTCGGCGGTCTTCCACATTGTCTGACTCGCGGTTTCCTTCCCATTTCATGGTGCTTACTCCTGTGTGCTGTATTGCGTTGGTGACGACACTGTGCCGGGTGGCGATATTACGTGCTGTGCCGCCCTGTGCGCCAACTCCTGACGGGCTTTTCAGCGATCAACGCCCACCATTCTCAGCATTGTTGACGTTTCAGCGTCCCAGAGAACCCGCTCCAGAGGTCTGCGCGGGCGTGCTCGTCAGCGTCAATCCGGTATTCGCGGCTTCGGCCTGATTGCGCGCCATCTGCTCCTCCACCACATTGACCATGCTCAGCAAAAGATAAGCCACGGCCAGCAAGCCAATCACACCCAGCACCGCAGATATCCAGCCTTTGCCCGATGAGGACTTGCGCGGCGCGGCCGCCTGCACCTGGCTGGGCTGATAGCCGCCTGACGACGCATCGGCATCGCGCCACACGGGCTCTGCACGCGTGGCACTGGCGGGTGCCTGAGTCCAGCCGGGTTCTTGGCGTTGGGAAGAGCGAGGAGACAAACCAGACATGAATCTCAAATAAAAAGAAATACAACAGCCGCTATTGTGCGCGCTGGCGCCCCCTGGCAACAGACAGCCCCCGGCTCCCGCATGTCAGGCAAAGCCCTGAGAACGCTGCCGCATCTGTAAGCTAACGGCTATCCAAACGCCCATCAAGGCCCGCCATGACCGTTGCAACACCGCCCGCCTCCAGTGCTCTGGATGCAAAGGCCACCGCCAAGCTTCTGCCCTGGACTGCGCTGGCCGATGAAATTGAGCAGCTTTTGCAACAACTGCAAAACAGTTCATCCGTCTCAGTTCCGCCACGTATCGTCATGCCCATGGGCAAAGATGGCAGCCTGTTCTGCATGCCTGCGACGGACGGCGAGCTGGCCATGACCAAGCTCATCAGTTTCACGCCGGGCAACGCGGGCAGCGGCCGCCCCACCATTCAGGGCGATATCGTCGTGTTTGACGTGGCCACCGGCCAGCGCCAGCTGATTCTGGATGGCCCCACCGTCACAGCGCGGCGCACTGCGGCGGTTTCCTTGCTGGCTGCGCGCAGGCTGGCGGCCCAGCCGCAGGGCCCTTTGCTCATCATTGGCGCAGGGGTTCAGGGCAGCGCCCACCTGCAGGCTTTTGCCGCAGGGCTGGGCACGCGCGAGGTCTGGGTACATTCGCGCAGCAGCGCCAGCGCGCAGGCCTTGGTGGCGCAGGCACAGGCCATGGGCTTGCAGGCCAAGCAAGTGAGTGACCTGACAGACGCCGTGCGCCACTGCCCGCTGATCGTGACCTGCACGCCCGCGCAGGCCGTGGTGCTGACCGAAGCCCCGCACCCCGATGCCTTTGTCTGTGCAGTCGGCGCCTTCACGCCGCAGATGGTGGAGCTGGCGCCTGAGCTGTGCCACCACTTTCTGCAGCATGGCCAGGTTGTGGTGGACACCGACGACGCGGGCCATGAAGCGGGCGATCTGCTGCAGGCAGGCATTGACATTGCTGCGCTGCCCACGCTGGCCAAGGTGGTGCAGCAAGACTGGCCTCGCCCTCAGGGAGCAGTGCTTTTCAAATCCTGCGGCTGGGGCGGCTGGGATCTGGCAGCCACGCGCCTTGCGCTGCGCCAGCACAGGAACGCTATCAATACATGAGCTATTAACGCCTCATGAATAAGCGCTAATGGCTGTTTTTATTGAAATTCTGGTCGCCGCAACAGCCTGGCTGTTGCGTCAAAGCTGCTCTGACTATTTCGGCAGGTGACAAATCCGTCAAACCCCGGTTAAATAATACTCAATCTGAGTATAACTATTTAACAACGCAACCCGGATGGAGACCATGCCAATCAAGACCGTAGAGTTCGATCACCCCAAAACCGGCGGCAGTTGCAGCACCGCCCAGGCCTGGGCCAGAGTGCTGCCAGAGCAAAACCCCCAGCAATTGCAGCAGACGGCCCAGCGCATCAAGGCCTTGCTAGCCGAGCGCAACGCCACGCTGGTGGCCCATTACTACGTGGATGGTGCGCTGCAGGACCTGGCCCGCGAAACCGGCGGCTGCGTGGGCGATTCGCTGGAGATGGCGCGCTTTGGGTCTGAGCACCCAGCTACTACTTTGATAGTGGCTGGCGTACGCTTCATGGGCGAGACCGCCAAAATTCTGAGCCCCGAGAAAACCATTCTCATGCCCGACGGCGATGCCACCTGCTCTCTCGACCTGGGCTGCCCTGCTGAGGAATTCAGCCAGTTTTGCGACCAGCACCCGGACCGCACCGTGGTCGTTTACGCCAACACCAGCGCTGCCGTGAAGGCGCGGGCCGACTGGGTCGTCACCTCCTCGGTGGGTCAGGACATCGTGGCCGCCCTGCATGCACGCGGCGAAAAAATCCTCTGGGCCCCCGACCGTCACCTGGGCGGCCATATCCAGCGCGAAACCGGGGCCGACATGCTGCTGTGGCAAGGCAGCTGCGTGGTGCACGACGAATTCAAGGCCGATGAGCTGCAGGCCCTGGCCGATGCCCACCCCGAGGCCGCCATCCTCGTGCACCCCGAATCCCCCGCCGCCGTCACCGCACTGGCCGATGTGGTGGGCTCCACCACCCAGCTGATAGCCGCTGTGGGCCGCCTGCCCACCAACACCTTCATCGTCGCCACCGATCAGGGCATTCTTCACGACATGCGCCTGCGCTACCCCGGCAAAACCTTTCTGGCTGCGCCCACGGCGGGCACGGGCGGCAGTTGCAAAAGCTGCGCCTTCTGTCCCTGGATGGCCATGAACAGCCTGCAAGGCGTAGAGCAGGTCCTGCGGCAAGGCTCGGGCGCCATCGAACTGGACGCCACGCTGGGCCGCGCTGCCCGCAAACCCATACAGCGCATGCTGGACTTTGCCGCCGCCCGCAAGCAAAACGTGCAGGCCAGCGGCGATATGGTGCTGGACACCGCCCTCTTCCACCAGTTCGGCCCCGCCTGAGATGAGCAGCATGCCCCCCCTCAACACCCCGGACATGAGCACCGATGTACTCATCATCGGCGCCGGACTGGCCGGGCTGACCGTCGCCCTCAGCCTGCCCGATCATTTGCGCATCACCATCCTGAGTAAAGGCCCGCTGAACGAATGCGCCAGCGCCTGGGCACAAGGCGGCATTGCCGCCGTGCTGGACCCGGATGACGACGTTGAAGCCCATGTGCAAGACACGCTGATTGCCGGTGCTGGCCTGTGCGACGAGACCGCCGTGCGCCGCATCCTTGCCCAAGGCCCGCAGGCCATTGACTGGCTGCAGGCCCATGGCGTGTGCTTTGACACCGAAGAAAACGGCCGCCTGCACCTGACGCGTGAAGGCGGCCACAGTGCCCGGCGCATTGCCCATGTGGCCGACCACACCGGCCAGGCCGTGCACCACAGCCTGCTGCAGGCCTGTGCAGAGCGCAGCCACATCACCATGCTGGCGCCCTGCCGCGCCACAGAACTGCTGCTGGACGGCCAGCGCCGCTGCGCCGGTGCCACCATTGCGCATGCCGATGGCAGCCAGCAGCGCCTGCTGGCCAGCCACACCGTGCTGGCCACGGGCGGCATGGGCCAGATTTACGCCAGCACCACCAACCCGGACTGCGCCACGGGTGACGGCATTGCCCTGGCCTGGCGTGCGGGCTGCACGGTGCGCGACCTGGAGTTCATGCAGTTCCACCCCACGGCGCTGCACATCGGCGGCAAGGCCATGGGCCTGGTTTCAGAAGCGCTGCGCGGTGAAGGCGCCACCCTGCACCTGCCTGATGCCAGCGGCCAGCCCAGTGAGCGCTTCATGCTGCGCCATGACGAACGGGCCGAACTGGCCCCGCGTGACATCGTGGCCCGCGCCATTGATACCGAAATGCGCGCCCACAGCCTGAGCCATGTGCTGCTGGACATTCGCCACCACAGCCGCGACTGGCTCAGCCGCCATTTTCCGGCCGTCATGGCGCTGTGCGCAGCGCATGGCATAGACATCGCCACGCAGGCCATACCTGTGGCGCCCTGCGCCCACTACGCCTGTGGCGGTGTGCAGGCCCATACCGACGGCAGCACCGGCGTGGCCGGGCTGCTGGCCGTGGGTGAAGTGGCCCGCACCGGCCTGCACGGGGCCAACCGGCTGGCCAGCAACTCCTTGCTGGAATGTGTGGTCATGGGCCGCGCCGCCGCCGCGCGCATTGCGGCCCAGCCTCTGTACAAGCACTCACGCATTCATAGCACTTACCGCAATCAAGACAAGGGCTTGAGCATTAAAACGCTACCGGAGATGCACATTGCACTGCAACAGCTGATGCAAACCCATATGGGCGTGGTGCGCGGCAACCACCGCCTGATTGCCGCCGCCAAGCAACTGGTGCTGTGGCGTGCCCAGTGGCGCGGGGCCGATGCAGCCCTGCGCAACCAGCTGGTGCTATGCAGCCTGATGGTGGATGCCGCACTGCAGCGCCACCACAGCGTAGGTGCACACTGCAATCTGGACTGGCCGGCGCTGGAAACTGCGACGGCGACGGCGACGGCGACGGCGACGGCGTAAACACGCCCGGAAAAACAAAAAGCCCGCTGCAGACACAGCGGGCTTTTTGCATGATTTTCTGAAAGATCAGGCGATCAGGTGCGTGGCAGGGTCACGCCATGCTGGCCCTGGTACTTGCCATTGCGGTCCTTGTAGCTCATCTCGCACTGCTCATCGCCCTGGAAGAACAGCACCTGGGCGCAGCCTTCACCGGCGTAAATCTTGGCGGGCAGCGGCGTGGTGTTGGAGAACTCCAGCGTCACATAGCCTTCCCACTCGGGCTCAAACGGCGTCACGTTCACGATGATGCCGCAGCGCGCGTAGGTGCTCTTGCCCAGGCACACGGTCAACACGTCGCGGGGAATGCGGAAGTATTCCACCGTGCGGGCCAGCGCAAAGCTGTTGGGCGGGATGATGCAGTAGTCGCCTTCCATGTCGACAAAGCTTTTTTCGTCGAAGTTCTTGGGGTCCACCACCGTGCTGTGGATGTTGGTGAAGACCTTGAATTCACGTGCGCAGCGGATGTCGTAGCCATAGCTGGATGTGCCGTAGCTGATGACCTTCTTGCCGTCCACCTGGCGCACCTGGCCGGGCTCGAAGGGCTCGATCATGCCGTGCTGTTCCGCCATCTGACGGATCCACTTGTCGCTCTTGATGCTCATTGGGAAATCCTGTTTCGCTTGTTTTTTGATAGCGCCATGCGGCTATACAACCAGCGCAAGACCCCTATTTTGCTTGAGAAACAATGGTTTGCTCAATCAGGCGGTCATCCCCCAGCACGATCATGGCAAACAGCAGCTCGTCCAGATTGCGCGCCTGCGCCGTCTTACGCGCCAAGAGCGGCGTGCAGGCCGGGTTGATGACCACAAAATCCGCCTCACAGCCCGGCTGCAGATTGCCAATCACGCCCTGCAAGCCCAGCGCCCGCGCCGCGCCCGCCGTGTGCTGCCACCACAGGTTTTGCGGCGACAGGCTCTGGCCCTGCTTGCTATGGCTTTCGCGGCCCACCACATAGGCGGCCTGCATGGTGCGAAACGGCGAAAAGCTCATGCCGCCGCCCACATCGCTGGCCAAGCCATAGAGCATGCCTGCTTCATCGGCCTTGAGGTAGTCAAAAAAGCCGCTGGCCAGAAACTGGTTGCTGGTGGGGCTGATGGCCGCCGCGCTGCGAGTGCTGTGCATCAGTTGGCGATCGGTTTCGTCCAGCCAGATGCTGTGGGCGTACACCGCCCGCTCGCGCATCAGGCCAAAGTCATCGTACACGGCCAGATAGCTGCGCGACTGAGGGAACAGTTCTTTGACCCAGGCCACTTCGTCCAGGTTTTCAGCCACATGGGACTGAATCCACACATCGGAATACTTGGCCGCCAGTTCGCCCGCTCCACGCAGCTGCGCCTCGGTACTGGTGGGGGCAAAACGCGGCGTGATGGCGTAACCCAGACGATCCACGCCATGCCAGCGCTGGATCAGGGTTTCGGTGTCGATCAGGCTTTGCTCGGTCTCGTCGCGCACGCCATCAGGGCTGTTGCGGTCTTGCAGCACCTTGCCCGCAATCATGCGCATGCCCCGTTGTTGCGCGGCGGTCATGATGGCGTCCACCGATGTGGGGTGCGAGGTGGCAAAAGCCAGCGCCGTGGTCACGCCATTGCGCGCCAGCTCGTCCATGAAAAACTGGGCCACGCTGTCGGCATATTCGCGGTCTGAGAAACGCGATTCGTGCGGGAAGGTGTAGTTTTCCAGCCAGGGCAGCAGGCCCGGCGCAGGTGCGCCAATCACATCGGTCTGCGGGTAGTGAATGTGCAGATCGACAAAGCCCGGCGCCAGCAGCTTGCCGGGCAGGTGCACCACTTCCACGCCTTCGCGGTGAGTGTAGTGATCGGCCAACGCCTGCCAGCTGCCTGCAGCCACCACGCGCTGCACGCCCGCAGCATCCGCAGCCACGGCCAGCAGGGCATCGGAGTCATAGACCGCCTGGCCGTCATCGGCAAAGCGCAGCAGGGCACTACGGTAGATTTTCATGACCCCAAGCTTAAGCGCCATCCGCGCCGTGGAGCACACGGGCGCGCTTATAGCGGCTATATGGTTTGAGGAACAAAGCCCGCGCTCTTAAAAGCAGAGCTTCCTGCGCAATACCTGCCTTGATTTTGCATAGATATGCTTTGAAATTAGCAACAGGCAGGCGCCAGCTGCTTCTGTTTCAATAGCACCCATCCTGCTTCAGTCGTTCGGCCACGCTTTGCTGCAGCAGCTGCGCCAGTTGATGGACGGGCGCCAGCTGCCCCTTGCTGCACAGATACAGCTGCATGCCGGGCAAGGCAGGAAGAAGCGCCGCCTCATCGCCTTGCAGCGCCCGCACATGGGCAGGCAACCCAAGCCGCGTGCGCACCGACAGACCCAATCCGGCCCCAACTGCCGCCCATAGCGCCGTGAGGCTGGGGCTGGAAAACGCAGGCCGCCAAGCCACCTCCTCGCGAGCCAGAATCTGCGGCACCAGCGAGCTTAAAGGGCAGGGCTTGCTCAGCAGCACCAGCGGCAGTGCAGGCTGCGCGCCACCCTCATTCAGCGGCCACCAGGGCAGGCTTTCACGCGTCAGTGGCAAATCAGCCGGGGCTATCCAGCACAGCGGCAACTGCGCCAGTGCCACACCATCCGCAGGTGGCGTGATGTGCCCCACATCCCACAGCAAAGTCAGGTCCAGCAAACCTGCGTCGTAGAGCTGCAGCAAATCGGCACTTTTGCCCGATTGCACCTGCACCTGCAGCCGTGGGTGAGCGCGTGCAAAGCGGCCCAGCACCGTGGGCAACACGGATTCACCCAGGTCTTCCGGCAGGCCCAGGCGCACCAGCCCTTCCAGCTGACTGGAGCGCACTGCAGCCACCGCTTCGTCGTTGAGATCCAGCAGGCGCTGGGCATAGGCCAGCATGGTGTGACCCGCCTCGGTCAGTTCCAGCCCGCGCCCAGACTTGCGCAGCAGCTCGCAGCCCGTCTGCATCTCCAGCTTTTTGAGCTGGGCACTGACCGCCGAGGTAGAGCGCCCCAGCCGGTCGGCCGCCTGCGCAAAGCTGCCCAGCGCCACCCCTGTCGCAAAGCTGCGCAGCACATCCAGATCGAGATTCGTGACAGACATAGCAACCATCCTGTTTTTCAAAACTATTTGAATTGAATTATCTGATTTTCAAAATCATTGTGCCAAACCACACTGGCGGCCATGCACACCATGACCTCCCCTCAAGCCATCCCCCATTCGCCCCACCAGCGCTGGAAAGTGCTGGCTGCGGGCACGCTGGCCAATGCCGCGTTCTCCATGGTGTTCAGCGGCATTCCGATGACCGCCATCATGCTGCGCAGCAGCTATGGGCTGGATAACGCCGGACTGGGTCTGGTACTGGGCCTGATGGGCCTGGGCATTGCGCTGAGCGAGCTGCCCTGGGGCTTGCTGACCGATCGCTGGGGCGACCGGCCTGTGCTGCTTACCGGGCTTGGCGGCACCTGCGTAACGCTGCTCGCCTTGAGCATCTTGGGCGCACCACATGCCGGGCAAGTTCCGCCCGTCGCGTGGCTGGGTTCACTTTTGCTGCTGACGGGTTTGCTGGGCGGCAGCGTCAACGGTGCCAGTGGCCGCGCCATCATGCTGTGGTTTGCGGCCAGCCAGCGCGGCCTGGCCATGAGCATTCGCCAGACCGCAATTCCCATGGGTGGCGCGCTGGGGGCTTTGCTCCTGCCCTGGCTGGCCTTGCGGCATGGTTTTGTCAGCGTTTTTGCGACGCTTGCGGCCGCCACCATGCTGGCAGCCCTGCTCTGTGCGCTATGGATTCATGAGCCCTCACGCAAGCTGGATGAGCGCTGCAGCCCGAAAAGCCCAAGCCTCGCGGCACTCCGCAACCGGCAGGTCTGGCGGTTGTGCCTGGGCATAGGCTTGCTGTGCGTGCCCCAGTTTGCCGTGCTGCAGTTTGGCACCGTTTTTCTGCACGATGGCGCCCGGCTGGGCACCGGCACCCTATCGGCCGCAATGGCTACGCTGCAGATCAGCGCCATGGCACTGCGTATCTGGAGCGGCCACTGGACGGACAAACACCGCAATCGCAGCGTCTATCTGGCGGCCTGCATTGGCACCAGCGCTTTGCTGTTTGCACTGCTGGCCGCCGCCAGCGCCCTGCACTTCAGCCCTGGCGCTTTGGTGCTACTTCTGGTGCTGAGCGGCACGGCGGTTTCCGCATGGCACGGCGTGGCCTATGCCGAGTTGGCCACGATTGCCGGAATGCAGCAGGCGGGCACGGCGCTGGGCCTGTGCAACACGCTGGTGTTCATCGCCAACTTTCTGACCCCGCAGGCCGTTGCCAGCCTGTTGCTGCACGCGCCCTGGGCCGCTATCTGGATTGCCGCCAGCAGTTGCTGCCTGCTGTGCGTTCCGCTGCTGGCGCGCAAGAATGCAGCACGCTGAATTCAGCGTGGCAGCGTGCCAACCACGCCTTCGGCCAGCCAGTTCATTTCTAGAATCTGGGCGTCCGTCAGCGCCTTGCCGGCAGGAATGCGCACCTGGCCCTGGTTGTCGCGCACGGGCTGCTTGCCCGCGGCAAACGGTGCCAGTTGGCCCTTGGCCATTTGCTGCTCGCGCAGCAGCACTTCTTCGCGCGCAGCCTTGGGCAGCCTGGGGCCAAAGCCTTCCACGCCCACCATGCCGTCCTTCACGCCGCCCCAGAAGTCCTGACTCTTCCAGGTTCCGTCCAGAACAGCCCTCGCACGCTGCTCGTAATACTTGCCCCAGCGATGAGTGACAGCCAGCAACTGCGCATCGGGCGCTACTTTGCGCATATCAGAGTGAAAGGCAATCGCCATCTTGCCGCGCTCCTGCGCGGCCTGCATCACGGCAGTGGATGCCACCTGAAAGGCCACCACGTCCACATCCTGGTTGAACAGCGTCATGGCGGCATCGCGCTCGCGGGGAGGATCAAACCAGTTGTTGAGCCAGATCACGCGCACCTGAGCCTTGGGGTTGACGCTGCGCATGCCCAGGGCAAAGGCGTTGATGCCCTGCAGCACCTCGGGAATGGGGAACCCCACCACAAAACCAGCCACCCCCGTCTTGCTGGCGCGCGCGGCGGCGATGCCCGAGAGGTAACGCCCTTCGTAATGCCGGGCGTTAGCGGTGGCTACGTTCTCGGTGCGCTTGTAGCCGGTGAGGTTTTCGAACTTCACATCGGGAAAGTCTCGCGCCACCTTGAGTGTGGGCTCCATATAGCCAAAGCTGGTGGTAAAGATCAGCTTGTTGCCACTGGCGGCCAGGTCGCGCAGCACGCGCTCGGCATCCGCGCCTTCGGCCACGTTGTCAACGGCCACGGTCTGCACCTTGCTGCCCAGCGCTGCCTGCAGCGCCTTGCGCCCCTCTTCGTGCTGGCGTGTCCAGCCAGCATCCAGCACGGGCGTGACATAGACAAAAGCCGTCTTCAGCGGTGCGCTTGCGGGGGCGGGGGCTGCCGCCTGCGCTGCGCCCAGAGCAGATGCCAGCAGCACTGCGGCCAGTTTGGGCAAGCATTGCGACAAGGTACGGCCCGCACGCGGCAGGCCATGAGTGAGAGTGAACATCATGATGTTGAGGAGGTTTGCAACTCCGCAATGCGCAGATGGGCGCGCACAGAAATCTGCACGCTAGGCGCTGCCGCGCCACAGGGCGCAGCGAACCAGCAGCCAGGCAGAGGCCACGCAGGCTCAGGCCACCTCGCAGACGGAAGTTGCTATGGGTTCAGAGGGAGTTACGCAAAGCGGCCAGCAGAACGTGGCGCTAAGGCAAAGACAAATCGGGTGCAGAGATCATCACCGGCGCACAGGTGATTGATTTGTCTGCGTATTTTAGAAGTGACGCTCTTCATGGACTACCTCGATGGGATAGCGGTTGGGGTAGCCGGTGCCGTTGTCGCAGCACTGGCAGTGAGGGCGCAATTGTCTCGCCAAACGAAAAAGCTGTCACGCCGCTGCACCATTGCCGAAGCCTCTCAGCGCTGATCGGCACAGTCCCGGGCTATGGCCAGAAAGGCACGCACGGCGGGTGAGTTCTCTCGTTCGCGATAGGCCAGCGCCATCTGCACGGTTTCCTTGAAGCCCCGCAGTGGCCGGAAGATCACGCCGGGCTGATGGAGCAGCCGGTTTGACTCAGGCAGCACCACCACTCCGTAGCCCGCCGCCGCCAGACTGGTGGCCGTCACAAAGTCATTGACGCGGTAAGCCTCGCGGGCCGAAAAGCCCGCTGCATCGGCCAGCCGCGCCAGCACCTCGGCAAAGCCTTCGCTTTCATTGACGAACTGCGGCGCAATAAAGGTCTGGCCACGCAAATCGGCCACGCTGATGGATTCGTGGCGTGCCAGCGGATGGTTCTCCGCCATGGCCACCATGAATGGCTCGCTGTGCACGATCACGGCCTTGACACCTTCCGGATAGCGCCTGCGCGGGCGCAGCAGCCCGGCATCAATCTCGCCCTGCTGCAACGCCTGCAGCTGGCGCGGCGTTTCCATGGCCAGCACCTGCATATGCACCTGCTCATGGCCGGGGCGAAACTTCGTCAACACCCGCGCCAGCATGCCCGATGTGACGGCTGACGAGATATAGCCCAGCTTGACATGGCCGCTCATGCCCTGCGCCGCCAGCTGGCCAATTTGCTGCGCCCGCTCCATATGGCGCAGCACGGCCACGGCCTCGTCATACAGCAGCTCGCCCGCATCGGTCAGCGTGATGGGTTTGCGCTTATTGCGCTGCAGCAGGCGCACACCCAGTTGCTGCTCCAGCTGCTGCACCTGCACGCTGACGGCTGACTGGGCCACACCCAGCTTGTCGGCTGCGCGAGAGAAATGCAGCTCCTGGGCTACGGTGACGAAGTGCTCCAGTTGCCGGTAGCTGAGCATGAAGACCTTTAATCTGAATTAATGATTAAACAATGCATTTAAACCCATAGATCGTATCAAACAAGAAGGGTTCAATCACACCATTCCCGATTGAGACTTCTGCCATGAACGCCACCACACCCCAGCACCTGATTCAGCCCGCCCACTACGAAATCAGCGCGCACCCAGAACACCCCCGTCTGAAGAAGCTGACGCTGAATGCACAGGCCCTGTCTGCCTTTCTGGCCGATGTGCAGGACATTGACGTGCAAAACCTTGAATACGTTCCCTTCATGCGCTTTCACCTGGCGCGCCGCCTGAAGGCCCATCTGGGCGCAGACTTTGCCCAAACGCTGGTCAGCATCATCAAAGACCGAAACCACGGCGGCTTTGTGCTGGGTCTGGAAGGTGTGAGCCAGCACAGTGACGACTTCGTGAAGTTCGGCACCGCCATCGGCCACCTTCTTGGCCCGGCCAATCACGACTCCATGTCGAACAAGTACTACGCGCGCTTCCTGGTCAAGCACACCGACGCCAGCGACTCCTATCTGCGCCAGGCCTACCGCCTGTTCACCATGCACACCGACGGAACCTTCGTGACCGAAGCCACCGACTGGCTGCTGATGATGAAATTCGACGAACAGAACGCCGTGGGCGGCGAGTCGCGCTTTCTGCACCTGGATGACTGGAGCGAGCTGAACCGCTTTGTGCAAGACCCGCTGGGCGCCAAGCCCTTGCTGTACAAGGCTCCTGGCTCCAAGAACGTGCAGGAACGCGTGGAGCGCCCGGTGTTCTTCCACGGTGAGTTCGGCCTGTCCATGTCCTTTATCGACCAGTTTGTGCAACCTGCCAACGATGCAGAGGCCGAATATCTGCAGAACCTGTCGGAATCGATGGAAAATTCGCCGGGCACCCGCACCGTCAGCCTGCCCTCTGGCGATCTGGTGGTGCTGAACAACTACTTCTACGTGCACGGCCGCGCGCCGTTCGAGCGTAATGAGCAACTGCACCGCGAGCTGATGCGTCAGCGTGGTACTTTCGCTCAGTAAGCTTTGAGCCGCTGATGTTTCTGGCCCGCCCCCGTGCACCACAAGTGTGCGGGGGCGTTGCCCCTTGGACCCCAAGCTCTACACCACGCTCTACACCAAGTTAGACCCCGAATTTCGCTCTCGAAGCGCCCCACCATGGCACAGTCTCCCGCCCCAGCTGCCAACGCAGCCACCGCCCCTCAAACGCAAACCTCGCAAGCCGCCTACGGCCAGCGCGCAGGCCTGCCCCGTCATCTGCAAAGCATTCTGTCGCTCAACGACTTCGAGGCCGCTGCGCGCAAGCACCTGCCCCGCCCTCTGTACGGTTATGTCTCCGGTGCAGCCGAAGATTGCGTATCCCTGCAGGCCAACCGCGACAGCTTTCAGCAATACGGCTTCAGCTCGCGGGTCATGGTGGACGTCTCCCAGCGCAGCCAGAAAGTCGAGCTGTTCGGCCAGACCTGGGACTCACCCTTTGGCGTGGCCCCTGTGGGTATCAGCGCCATCTCGGCCTATCGCGGCGATCTGGTGCTGGCACAGACGGCGGCGGCCAACCGCATTCCCGCCATCATGAGTGGCACATCGCTCATTCCCATGGAAGAAGTGGCCAAGGCCGCGCCTTCCACCTGGTTTCAGGCCTATCTGCCCGGCGACACCACGCGCATTGATGGCCTGATCGACCGTATCGAAGCCGCAGGCTTTGGCACGCTGGTCATCACCGTGGACATTCCTGTCTGGGCCAACCGCGAAAACAATGTGCGCACCGGTTTTTCCATGCCACTGCGCCCCTCACTGCGCCTGGCCTATGACGGCATCACCCGCCCGCGCTGGATGGTGGGCACCATGCTGCGCACGCTCATCAACCACGGCATGCCGCACTTCGAGAACTCGTTTGCCACACGCGGCGCGCCCTTGCTGTCCAACACCGCCATCCGTGACACCACGGGCCGCGACCACCTGAACTGGAAGCATATCGAGCGCATTCGCCAGCGCTGGAATGGCAACCTCATCATCAAAGGCATCCTCAACGAAGAAGACGCCGTGATGGCCACCGATATTGGCGCGCAGGGCATCGTGGTCAGCAACCACGGCGGCCGCCAGCTCGATGGCGTGGTCGCCCCGCTGCAGATGCTGCCCTCTGTGGTGGACCGCGTGGGCCACCGCACCGCCGTAATGATGGACAGCGGCATCCGCCGTGGCAGCGATGTGCTCAAGGCTGTGGCCCTGGGCGCACGCATGGTGTTTCTGGGCCGCCCCTTTATGTACGCCGCTGCCGTGGGTGGCGCACAAGGCGTGGATCACGCCATCACGCTGCTGCGCGACGAGGTGGACCGCAATATGGCCATGCTGGGCGCGACGTCGATGGCGGAGATCACTAGGGACTGCCTGCGGGCCAAGTCAGCCTGAGCCTCTTCAAGGGGCGTGTGAACGCGCTCAGCCCTCAAAGCCCGCAGACAATGCGGCTTTGAGGTGATCGACAAACGATGCAATACGCGACGACAGCGCCGTATTGCGGTAGTAAACCGCATGGATGGGCTGGCGCACCTCCAGCGTCCGCTCAGGAAGAAGCTGCTGCAGCCGCCCCGCCTTGCGCTCGGTCTGAGTCATGAAATCGGACAGACAGACAATGCCAGCCCCTTGCAGCGCCAGCTCCAGCAAGGTTTCGCCGCTGCTGGCACGAATGGCTGGCTCAATATGCAGCAATTGCCCATCGCTCCCGGCCAGCGGCCAGTCGTTCAAGGAATCTGGCTGCATGAACCCCAGCAGCGGGTGCTGCATCAGCTCCTCCACACTGCGCGGCGTGCCGTGCTCTGCCAGATAGGCCGGGCTGGCCAGCACGCGAATGCTGCTGCTGGCAATGGGCGTGGCGTGCAGGCTGGAATCCTTGAGGCTGCCGATGCGAATCGCCACATCGGTGCGCCGCTCCAGCAGGTCAATGAATCCCTCGTTGCTCGTCAGCTCCAGCTGCACCTGCGGATAGCGGGCGCGGTAGCTGCTCACCAGCGGCACGATGACATGGCGCATGAACGGCGAGGCAGCATCCACCCGCAGGCGCCCCTCAGGCTGGTTGCGGCGCAGCGTCATCAGCGCCTCGGTTTCTTGCACGGACTCCACGATCTGCCTGGCCCGCGTGAGAAATGTCGCGCCCTCCTCCGTCAGCTCCAGCCGCCGGGTACTGCGCCGCATGAGCGTGGTGCAGAGCTTGGCCTCCAGCCTGGCCAGTGTGCGGCTGGTGGCCGAAATGGTCAGCCCCAGCTGCTCTGCCGCTGCCGTGATGGAGCCGCTGTCCACCACGGTGATAAAGGCCTGCATTTCATCGAGTGTGATCTTCATATTTGAATTTTTATCAAATATTTTTTACCCATACATGTCTTTTTAGTTAATAAACAAAAGAACACACTGGCGCCCTTCTCAGCCCTGCAAAGGGTTGACCGCTATCGCAACCGGGCAGCCACAAAGGCATGCCTCAAGGAGTTTTTGTATGAACCATGTTCCAGCTTTCGGCGTGGGCACGTTTCGCCTGCAAGGCCAGGTCGTTGTGGATTCCGTGCGCAATGCACTCGAAGTGGGCTACCGGGCTATCGATACCGCACAGATCTATGGCAATGAAGCCGAAGTGGGCCAAGCCATGCGCGAGGCCGCTGTTCCGCGCGAGCAGCTCTTCATCACCACCAAGATCTGGGTGGACAACTTTTCTCGCAGCCAGCTCATTCCCAGTCTGCAGGACAGCCTGCGCAAACTGGGCACCGAGCAGGTCGATCTGACGCTGATCCACTGGCCCGCGTTTCAGAAGGTCACGCTGGAAGAAGCCATGACAGCGCTGGCCGAAGCCAAGGCACAGGGCCTGACGCGCCTGATTGGCGTGTCCAACTTCAATATCGCGCTGACGCAGCAAGCCATGGCCGCAGTCGGGAAAAGCGAAATCGCCACCAACCAGATCGAGCTGAGCCCCTATCTGCAAAACCCCGAGCTGGTGGGCTTTCTGCAAAGCCAGGGCATTGATGTGACCTCCTACATGACGCTGGCCTACGGCAAGGTGCTGAGTGACCCCGTCATCGCGCAGATTGCACAACAGCACCAGGCAACGCCTGCACAAGTGACGCTGGCCTGGGCCTTGCAGCGCGGCTTTGCGGTCATTCCGTCCTCCACCCAGCGCGAGCACCTGGCCAGCAATCTGCTGGCGCAAAACCTGCGTCTTACCGACAGCGATATGGCGCAGATAGCTGGGCTGGAGCGCAATGGCCGCGAGGTCAGCCCCGAAGGACTTGCCCCGCTGTGGGACTGAGCCAGCACACCGCAAACGAATCACGATTTATGCAAAAAGTTCTGAACCCACGCTGGCCCCTGCTGGCTCTAGCCGTGGGAGCCTTTGGCATCGGCATGACCGAATTCACCCCCATGGGCCTGCTGCCCGTCATTGCCGAGGGCGTGGGTGCCAGCATCCCCGAAGCAGGCATGCTGATTACCGCCTATGCGCTGGGCGTCATGCTCGGGGCACCCATCATGACGCTGGCTCTGGGCCGCATTCGCGTCAAAACCGCCTTGATCGCGCTGATGGGCATTTTTGTCATCGGCAATATGCTGGCGGCGGCGGCGCCCGGCTACACCACCCTGCTGCTGGCACGGCTGGTCACCAGCTTGAACCATGGCGCCTTCTTTGGTCTGGGCTCTGTGCTTGCCGCCAGTCTGGTGCCCAAGGACAAGCAAGCCAGCGCGGTCGCAGCCATGTTTCTGGGCCTGACCATTGCCAATATCGGCGGTGTACCTGCCGCCACCTGGGTAGGCCAGCAAATTGGCTGGCGCATGGCGTTTGTGCTGACGGCGGCTCTGGGCGTGCTTGCCATGGTGGCCCTGGCCATCACACTGCCACGCGGCGAGGTGGGCAAGATGCCCGACGTCCGCCGCGAGTTGCGCGTGCTGACGCGGCCCCGGGTGCTGTTGGCCCTGGGCACAACCGTGATGGGCGCGGGCGGCATGTTCACCCTCTATACCTATGTGGCACCGGTGCTGCAAAGCCTGACGGCGGCAACTCCCGGCTTTGTCACGCTGGCGCTGGTCATCATCGGGCTGGGTTTCACCATCGGCAACTGGCTGGGTGGGCGGCTGGCCGACTGGTCGGTGGATGGCAGCACCAAGCTGTTCCTGGCGGCCTTGGCGCTGATCATGCTGGCACTGCCCTTTGTTTTGCCCTCAAAGGTTGGCGCTTTGCTGGGCCTGCTGGTCTGGGGCATTGCCACCTTTGCCATTGTGCCGCCGGTGCAGATCCGGGTCATGCAGGCGGCGGCGGAAGCGCCCGGGCTTGCCGCCTCGGTCAACATCGGCGCCTTCAATCTGGGCAATGCACTGGGCGCGGCCGCCGGAGGGGCCGTGATTGCGGCGGGCTGGGGTTATGCCTCGGTGAGCTGGGCCGGTGCCGCCCTGGCAGTGGCGGGTTTGAGCCTGGTCATTGGCGGCGCACGCAGCGCCCGCAAACTCGCCGCCGCTTAAGCAAGGCACCGGACACTTGCAGACTAAGATGCAACGCTTGAATAACGAAAAGGAGAGCGTCATGCCCATGTTTGTAGACCACTCGCCTGCTGGCGAGTGCATTTTCTGCAAGCTCGTCAAAGGGGAGATTCCATCGGCCAAGGTCTATGAGGACGATCTGACCATCGCCTTCATGGACATCGGCCAAGCCACACGCGGCCATGTGCTGGTGGCCAGCAAGCGCCATGCCGTCAATCTGCTGGAGCTGACCACCGAAGAAGCTGGTGCCGTGATGCAGACGGCCCAGCGTGTGGCCGATGCCGTGAACAAGGCCTTCGATCCCGATGGCATCAATATCTTCCAGGCCAATGGCGCACCAGCTGGGCAGACGGTTTTCCACTTCCACCTACATGTGCTGCCGCGCTTCGAGGGCGATGGCCTGTCGGTGGTCTGGCAGCGCGAGGAGCCCGGTTTTGCCGTGCTGGGTGAGCTAGCCGAAAAAATTAAGGCGCAGCTTTCGTAAGCTCTGCCGCTCTTAATAAAAGAGCTGTTAGCGCATGAATTATTTGGGTTTCAGCACGAAAAATGGCTGAAATCTATTCATATCAAGCGCTAGCAGCTCTTGTTTTTATGCAGCGAAGTCTGCAAAGGTCTGATCCAGCTTGGCAATCCACTGCGCTTTTTGCGCATCGCTGGCAAAGCTGGCTTCCAGGCTGTTACGCGCCAGCTGGTAGGCCTCTGGCGCGCCCATGCCGGTGGCGGCAAACAGCTGGGTGTAGTTTTCATTGACGTAGCCACCAAAGTAGGCCGGATCGTCCGAGTTGACCATCACCTTGAGGCCCGCCTTCAAAAGGCGTGGCAGGTTGTGATCAGCCAGATCGCGCACCACGCACAGCTTGAGGTTGGACAGCGGGCAGACCGTGAGCGGTATCTGCTCTTTCGCCAGTCGTTCCATCAGCTTCGCATCTTTTTCAGACTGCACGCCGTGGTCGATGCGCTCTACGCCGAGCACATCCAGCGCGCCCCAGATATAGGCGGGCGGGCCTTCCTCGCCCCCATGGGCGACCAAGTGCAAACCTAATTCCTTGCAGCGTGCAAAGACATGGGCAAACTTTTCGGGCGGGTTGCCCAGTTCGCTGCTGTCCAGCCCCACGCCAATAAAGCGGTCGCGCAGTGGCAGCGCGGCTTCCAGCGTCTGCATGGCGCTTTCTTCACTGAGGTGGCGCAGAAAACTCAGAATCAGGGTGGCCGATATGCCCTGCTCTATCTGCGCATCACGGCAGGCGCGGTACAGGCCGTTGATGACGGTTTCCATGGCCACGCCGCGCTCGGTGTGGGTCTGCGGGTCGAAAAAGATTTCAGCGTGCACCACGTTATCAGCCACCGCGCGGTTCAGGTAGGCCCGCGCCATGTCGTAGAAATCCTGCTCGTGCAGCAGCACACTGGCACCGGCGTAATAGATGTCCAGAAAGCTTTGCAGATCGGTGAAAGCGTAGGCAGCGCGCAGGGCTTCCACACTCTCGTAGGCCAGTGCGACGTTGTTGCGCTGGGCCAGCGCAAAGATCAGCTCAGGCTCCAGCGAGCCTTCGATGTGCATATGCAGCTCTGCCTTGGGCATGGCAAGCAGCAGCTCTGGCAGGCGCGATATTTCTACGGATGGAACTGCATTCATCTCGGTTCTCCATGGCGCGGTACACCGCTCGTAGCCTATCAAAATAGTGCCCCTCAAACTACAGCAGCTCCACGCGAGAGACGGCCAGCAAGGGCCGCCCCGCAGCGAGGCCGTCGTCCCCCTGGGGGGAAGCGGCAAAGCCGCTCAGGGGGGAGGCAATCAACAAACGCCGAAAGTGATGGCCTGAGCCTTCAGGAAACGGCGGTAGGCAGACGACATACGGTCCGCAGCCGAGTGCATTTCTGCACGCGGGTCCAGTGGCAAAGCCTTGGGCAGTTGCGACTCCAGCACGGGCTGGTCCTGCACAAAGATGGTGTGCTGGAAGTTCTGCAGCTGCTCATCTGTCGATTCAAAGTCTGCCACGGCCAGACGGAACCAGACACGGCTGGTCTCTGGCGTGATGGGGCTGATGAACAGGCCAATCTGCTCACGCCAGCCTTGCTTGGAAGTGCCTTCTTCGGGAATCTTGGTCAGCACCGCTGTGTAAGGCGCGGTCACTTCATAGGTGTACTCCACTTCGGCGGCCTGGGTGGAGTGCAGATTGGACTGGGGCTGCACGGCCTTGCAGCCGGTGGCGATGATGCCTGTTTCGGTCTTGTCCACCTGGTAGGTAGCAATCGCCGTGGCGTCGCGGCTGCCCAGCCAGCCTTCGTGCACAAAGCCGAAGTGCGACATGTCCAGGAAGTTTTCGATGATGCGCGGCGCACTGGCAGCGACATCGTAGGGGCCGCAGTTGACCTTGCGCAGATAGGTGTCGGCTTCGGCAGCGAATGCGGGCAACTGGCTGTCGGATGGATCCAGGCGCACCCAGACCAGGCCATAGGCTTCCGCCACTTCAAAGGACTTCACGCACTGCGAAGGTGGCGGCACAAAGTCAGGCACTGCAGGCACCTTGACGCACTGGCCGCCGCTGGTGAACTGCCAGCCGTGGTAGGGGCATTCCAGGTTGTTGTTCTCGACATGGCCCATGGACAGGCGCGCACCGCGGTGGGGGCAGCGGTCGTTGAAGGCCTGCACCAGGCCTTCGGCATTGCGCCACAGCACCAGGGGTTGCTCCAGCAGTTGTACGGGCAGCGGTGCAGTGACCACTTCCTGGGATTGGGCGACGGGATGCCAGAGGCTACGTTCAGTCATGGGGATACTCATTGATCTTCAGAAAACGAAAAGGCCGCTCTGCGGCGGCCTTTGCAGAGGGGTACGGAGACGTTACTTAGACTCGCCGCCCGGAACCTTGCCTTCCACGCCCTTGACGTAGAAGTTCACACCCTTGAGGAAGGCGTCGTCAGCAACCTTGTCAGCAGCGACCAGTTCCTTGCCGTCCTGGCCCAGGATAGGACCCTTCCAGATGGAGAATGTACCGTCCTTCAGGCCCTTCTTCACTTCCTCAACCTTTGCCTTGACTTCGGCGGGCACGTCATCAGCCATGGAGACGATGTTGATCGCGTCTTCCTTCACACCCCACCAGGATTGCTGGCTCTTCCAGGTGCCATCGATCACGGCCTTGGCGGTCTGGATGTAGTACTTGGTGGGGTCGAAGATGGCAGAGGCCAGGTGAGCCTTGGGGCCGTAGGCGGTCATGTCCGAATCCCAGCCGAAGGCGCGCTTGCCCTTTTCTTCGGCCGTCTTGAGCACAGCGGGAGAGTCGGTGTTCTGGAACAGAATGTCAGCGCCGCCATTGATCAGGCTGGTGGCCGCTTCGGTTTCCTTGGGAGGGGCAAACCATTCGTTGACCCACACCACCTTGGTGGTGATCTTGGGGTTCATGGACTGAGCGCCCAGCGTGAAGCTGTTGATGTTGCGCAGCACTTCGGGAATTGGCACGGAGCCGACGATGCCCAGCGTGTTGGACTTGGTCATGGCGCCTGCAATCACGCCCGCCAGGTAAGCCGCTTCATAAGTGCGGAAGTCGTAGGTGCTGGCGTTGGCCGCAGTCTTGTAGCCAGTGGCGTGTTCCCACTTCACATCGGGAAAATCGGGAGCCAGCTTCTGGATGACATCCATATAGCCAAAGGTGGTGCCGAAGATCAGCTTGTTGCCCTGGCTGGCCATGTCACGCAGCACGCGCTCGGCGTCTGCACCTTCGGGCACGCTTTCCACATACATGGTCTTGATCTTGTCACCCAGTTCCTTTTCCAGCGCCTTGCGGGCCTGATCGTGGGCAAAGGAGTAACCACCATCACCCACAGGGCCAACGTAGGCGAAGGCAATCTTCAATGGCTCGGCGGCGGCCGCTGCGGGGGCGGCAGCAGGTGCGGCAGCTGGGGCGGGTGTCTCGTCCTTCTTGCCGCAGCCAACCAGCGCAGCGCCAGCCACGGCTGTCAGCGCAGCAACCTTGATCAGCGAACGCTTGTTCAAATCAGTCATCGTTTTTCCTTGGTGAAAGATGGATCTATGGGTGAAGTCGTGTCTGGCGTGGCGCTGCTGCTTCAAGCCGTCCCTCGCCTTCAGGGAATATATGCATAAACCGGGCCAGTTGGCATGGCGTATCGACTAAACGACAGATGGCCATGCAACGCCCAGCAAAAAGGCCCCGCAGGGCCTTGAATGAGCGCTTTGCAGCGCTCGGCAATGATTACTTGGCGCCAGGGACGGTGCCCTCAATGCCGTTCACATAGAAGTTGATGCCGCGCAGGAAGGCATCGTCACCCACCTTGCCGGTTTCCAGCACTTCCTTGCCAGCGTTGTCCTTGATAGGACCTGTCCAGACGGCGAAAGAGCCATCCTTCAGACCTGCACGGGCCTTTTCGACCTTGTCCTTGATTTCCTGAGGCACGTCGTCAGCGATCTTCTTGAGGTCGATCGCGCCTTCCTTCACGCCCCACCAGAAGTTGCCGGTCTGCCACTTGCCGTCCAGAGTGTCCTGCACCACCTTGGTGTAGTAGGGAGCCCAGTCGATCACCTCAGAGCCCAGGTGGGCCTTGGGTGCGAAGGCGCTCATGTCGCCATCCTTGCCGAAGGCACGGGCGCCGCGCTCTTCAGCGGTCTTGAGCACGGCAGGCGAGTTGGTGTTCTGGTACATCACGTCCACACCGCCATTGATCAGGCTGGTAGCGGCTTCGGATTCCTTGGGAGGCGCAAACCACTCGTTGACCCAGACCACCTTGGCCTTGATCGAGGGGTCAATGCTCTGCGCGCCCAGCACAAAGCTGTTGATGTTACGCACCACTTCGGGGATTGGCACCGAAGCGACCACGCCCACGGTCTTGGTCTTGGTCATGGCGCCCGCCACGATACCGGCCAGGTAAGCACCTTCAAAGGTCTTGGTGTCGTACACGGCAGCGTTGTCAGCGGTCTTGTAGCCGGTAGCGTGCTCGAACTTCACATCCTTGGCATCAGCCGCCACCTTCTGCACAAAGTCCTGATAGCCAAAGCTGGTGGCAAACACCAGCTTGTTGCCCTGGCCGATCATGTCGCGCATCACGCGCTCGGCATCAGCGGACTCAGGCACGCTCTCCACCATGGAGGTTTCGATCTTGTCGCCAAACTTTTCCTGGATGGCCTTGCGACCCAGCTCATGCTGATAAGTCCAGCCGCCGTCGCCAATGGGGCTCACATACATGAAGCCGATCTTGAGCTTGTCAGCGGCAGGGGCGGCGGCAGCAGGCGCCGCTGCGGGCGCTGCTGGTGTCTCGTCCTTTTTGCCACAGGCAGTCAGCACAGCCACGGAAACAGCCGACAGGCCAATCATCTTGAGGAGAGCGCGCTTACGCAGGGTCGTCATTGGGGAAGTCCTCTCTAAGTCAGAAATCAAAACCGGATTGCACCATAACGGCGCATCAAGAGCCAGGGTAAAAAGGTTTACCCAGCGAGGCTGGCATGTTCACGCGAATCCAGGTGGGATTGCGTGATATGAGCACCAGCACCACGATGGTGGCCAGATACGGCAGCATGGACAGCACCTGGCTGGGCACCTGCACACCAATGGCCTGCAGGTGAAACTGCAGCATGGTCACGCCGCCAAACAAGTAAGCCCCGAGGAGCACGCGGGCCGGACGCCAGGTGGCAAAGGTCGTCAGCGCCAGCGCAATCCAGCCACGGCCAGACACCATGTTCTCCACCCACAGCGGTGTATAGACCACCGAGATGAAAGCACCCGCCAGGCCACACATGGCACCGCCAAACATCACGGCCAGCAGACGAATGCGGCGCACGGGGTAGCCCAGCGCATGGGCCGACGAAGGTGATTCACCTACGGCACGCAGGACCAGGCCCGCGCGCGTGCGGTACAGAAACCAGACCATCACGGCGGCCAGCACGATGGCGCCATACACCAGCGGATGCAGCGTAAACAGCGCCTGCCCCACCACAGGCAGATCAGACAAGCCGGGAATGGCGAACTTGGGCAGCTCTGGCAGCTTGGCCTGCACATAACCCAGGCCCACAAAGGCAGAAAAACCTGCGCCGAACAAAGACAGGGCCAGACCCGTGGCGTACTGATTGGTGTTGAGCCAGATCACCAGCACACCAAAGATGGCAGCCAGCAGGGCACCGGCGAGCATGCCTGCGCCAAAACCCGCCCAGGTGCTACCTGTGTGCACCGTCGCGGCAAAGCCCGCAATGGCCGCGCAGAGCATCATGCCCTCGGCGCCCAGATTGACGATGCCGGACTTTTCATTGATCAGCAGGCCCAGCGCAGCCAGCGCCAGCACGGTGCCAGCACTTAGCGTAGAGCCCAGAAGCAGTGCATAGGATTCCATATTCAGGCCCCCTTCACTGCAGAAACCGCTGCGCTGGCTTTTTGCGCCACCCAGCGAATACGGTAAGCCACCAGCGTGTCACAGGCCAGAAGTGCGAACAGCAGCAGCCCCTGAAAAACGCCGGTCAAGGCCTTGGGCAGACCCAGACGCGACTGCGCCAGCTCGCCGCCGATATAGAACATGCTCATGAGAATGGCCGAGAAAATCATGCCCACAGGGTGCAGGCGGCCCACAAAGGCCACGATGATGGCCGCAAAGCCGTAGCCCGCTGGCACATAGGGAGTGAGCTGACCCAGCGGGCCTGCCACTTCCAGCGCACCGGCCAGGCCAGCAGCGGCGCCTGAAATCAGCAGCGCCGTCCACAGCGCCTTGCGCGAGGAAAAACCGGCGTAACGCGCAGCAGCAGGGGCCAGACCACCCACCTGCAGGGCAAAGCCCGAACGTGTGCGAAACAGGAAGGCCCACAGCAGACCAGCCGCCACCAGTGAAATGATGACGCCAATATTCATGCGCATGCCCTGCACCAGACGCGGAATCTGGGTGACACGCTCAAAGCTCTTGGTTTGCGGGAAGTTGTAACCCATGGGGTCCTTCCACGGGCCGTAAACCAGGTAGCCCAGCACCAGCGTCGCCACATAGACCAGCATCAGGCTGACCAGAATTTCATTGGCATTGAAGCGGTCGCGCAGCAGGGCCACAATGCCCGCCCACACCATTCCGCCCAGCATGCCTGCTATCAAAATTGCGGGCACGATCCAGGGGCCAGTCGTCTTGTCCGCCAAAAGCGCCACACCACCTGCGGCCACGGCACCAATGACGAACTGGCCTTCTGCGCCAATGTTCCAGATATTGGAGCGAAAGCACACCGCCAGCCCCAGCGCGATCAGCAGCAGCGGCGTGGCCTTCATGGCCAGCTCGCCCAGCGCGTAGCCCGACTTGATGGGTTCCCAGAAAAAGGCCTGCAAGCCCTTGACCGGGTCTTTGCCCAGCAGTGCAAACAGGGCCACGCCAATCAGCACCGTGATCAGCAGCGCCAGCAATGGCGAGCCATAGGTCCAGAATCTGGAGGCCTGAGGACGTTGTTCAAGCTTGAACATGGGAGCCTCCGTTCTCAGCAGTCAGGGCCGAGCCCTCCCACAGTCCGCTCATCCATTCACCAATCTGCTGCACGGTGGCATCGGCGCGCTGCACCGATGGGCTCAAATGGCCCTTGGCCACCACGTGCAGGCGGTCACATATCTCAAACAACTCGTCCAACTCCTCGCTGAGCACCAGCACTGCACAGCCCTGGTCACGCAACTGCAAAATCTCGCCCCGAATCTGCGCAGCAGCTCCTACATCCACCCCCCAGGTGGGCTGAGAGATGATGAGCAGTCGTGGCCTGGCATCAATCTCGCGGCCCACAATGAACTTCTGCAGATTGCCGCCAGATAGCGACTGCGCTGCAGAGTTGGGGCCACCGGCCTTGACGTTGAAGCGGCGAATGATGTCCTGCGCCTGGGCGTGCAACTTGCCCATGCGAATCCAGCCACCCTTGGCCAGCGCATCCTTGCGCGTCAGCAGCAGGTTATGGGCCAGGCCCATGCTGGGCACTGCGCCCCGGCCCAGTCGCTCTTCCGGCACAAAGTGCAGGCCCATGCCACGGCGGCGACCCGGGCCCATGCGGCCTACGCCCTTGCCCAGCATCTGCACCATCTCGGGCGCAGCGCGGGTGTCCTCGCCTGACAGGGCATACATCAGCTCTTTCTGGCCGTTGCCAGAAACACCGGCAATACCGACCACTTCACCCGCACGCACCTGCAGGCTGATGTCGTCAAGATCCACGCCAAAGGGGTCCTGGCTTCTGAGGCTGAGCTGGTTGACGCGCAGCACCGCGTCCCCCGTGCGCACGCTGCGGTGCTCCAGCTCTGGCGGCTCGGAGCCAATCATCATGCGCGACAGCGATGCATTGGTTTCATTGGCAGGATTGCATTCGCCTGTCACCACACCGCCACGCAGAACCGTGCAGGCCGTGCACAGCGAGCGGATTTCATGCAGCTTGTGGCTGATATAGAGAATGGAGCAGCCTTCCGAAGCCAGACGGCGCAGCACGACAAACAGCTTCTCGACGGCCTGAGGAGTGAGCACTGACGTTGGCTCATCCAGAATCAGCACGCGGGGGTTGGTCAGCAGAGCGCGGATGATTTCCACGCGCTGCATCTCGCCCACGGACAGCGTATGCACAGGTCGGTGAGCATCCACTTCCAGCCCGTAGTCACGCGCAGTGGCTTCCACGCGCTCTATCACCTGTGCCAGCGGAATGCTTTTGTCCAGACCCAGCCAGACGTTCTCGGCCACCGTCAGGGTGTCGAACAGGCTGAAATGCTGAAACACCATGGCAATGCCCAGCGCCCGGGCTTCCTGGGGGTTGCGCACTTGCACGGGTTTGCCATCCACCAGGATGCTGCCCTCATCAGGCTTGACCGCACCGTAGATGATCTTCATGAGCGTGGACTTGCCAGCGCCGTTCTCGCCCAGAATGGCATGCACCTCTCCGGGGCGTACCGTCAACGACACCTTGTTATTCGCAACAACGGCTGGGTATCGTTTTGTAATACCCTCCAGTTGCAAACGCGCAGGCGCTGCCACCGAAGGGTTGTGTGTTGGGGGGGGATTCATCGCTGGATTGTCTCTCAAATTCAATAACAAATTGACTCAAACAGGCTCTCTGCGTTGAATGGGGTTAGGTTACAAGCTATTGATTTCGAAGCGTTAAAGCCACATTCCGCACGGCCTCACGCAACCATCTGGTAGCCGCACCCGCATGCGACCGGGCATGCCAGAGCTGGTAATACACCAGTGGTGGAAACTGCACAGGGCAAGCCAGGATGGTCAATGGCAGGCGCTCGCAAAAGCGCTCGCAGAACAAACGGCCCGAAGTCATGACAAGCAAACTTGATGCCACCATGTCGGGAATCAGACTGAAATGCGCGCATCGCGCCACTACCTGCCGCCGCATGTCCATGTCTGCCAGCTGTTCGTCAATCACACCCAGCGCCCCCGGGTAAGCGGGCGTGGGGGCAATATGTTCGGCCTGCAGCCACTGCTCCACATCCCAGCCTCGCCGCACTGCCGGATGGTTGGGGCTGACCAGGCACACCACTTCATCCTCGAACAGCTTGGCCATATGCAAGCCCTCAGGCGGCTGGGGCCAGTTGCCAATGACGACATCCACCTCTCCTTCAGCCAGCTGACCTTCATAGTGCGACTCCGCGCTGAGCGGAAGAATATCGACTGGGCAATGAGGCGCATGCTGCTTGAGGTAGGCCATCAGGCGCGGGAGGAACTGCGGGTCCAGATAGTCACTGGCGGCAATGCTGAAGGTGCGCGTGGCCGTTTTGGGGTCAAACTGTCGAGCATCGCTGAACAGGCCTTCGGCCGCACGCAGAATATCGGCAGCAGGCTGCATCATGCGCTCGCCCACTTCTGTAGGCTGCATCTGCGCCCCAGATCGCACCAGCAAAGGATCGCCCGCCAGCTCACGCAGCCTGCGCAGTGATGCAGACACCGCTGGCTGATGCATGCCCAGGCGCAGCGCTGCCCGCGAGACGCTTCGCTCCGTCAGCACCGTGTGAAGCACCCGGATCAGGTGCAGGTCAATCCTGTCAAACAAAGTCTGGTCACGCATAGGCTGCAGCCACCCCATGCCTGCAGACAGGCGAGTGACCTCATCATGGTTTTGTATACAAAATAATGACGAGCGTAACCGAGGCCTGCCGCTAGCGCAGCCAAGGGATTGCCCGAAAGATACGATGAAGCGTGTTCTTAAGCCATGGCGGCAATGACTTCAACGCGGTTGCGCCCCTTGCGCTTGGCCGCGTAGCAAGCCATATCCGCCCCCTGAAACGCGGTAGCGACAGAGTGGCTCAGCGCATCGAGCACCAGCATGCCGATGCTGGCACTCAACATATAGCGCTGCCCTTGATACGAGCCTTCCCAATCCTGAATCGCCATGCAAAGCAGTTGTGCGTAGCGCATGCCTTGTTCTCGGCTCACTCCCGGCATCAGCACGGCAAACTCGTCTCCGCCAACACGGGCCACCCAGCCATGCGGGCGCACCGATGACTCGATCAGCTTGGCGATATGCCCCAGCACCTCGTCCCCCACTTCTCGCCCGCCCTGGCGATTGACCTGGGAGAAATGATCGAGATCAACGTAGAGAATGACGCCGTGTCCGGCTGAACTCTTGGCAGCGCCATCATCGGTCTGCGTGCACTCCTGCAGCCAGTCCTTGAGTCTTACGGCAAAGGCAGCACGGTTGGGCAAGCGGGTCAGCGGGTCATGCATCGCCTTCCAGGTGGACTGTTCGCGCAGCATGCGCTGGGTGGTGACATCCTCCACTTCCCAGACCAGATAGCGCTCGTCCCCTTCCTTGTTGCTGAGCTCCCATGTACGGCTCATGCGCTGCATGCTCTGCCCGTTGAGCCTTACCCAGACAGTGCTGGAGTCCTTTCGCAGCAAGGAGACTTCGCTATCAAATTGGCCATAGATATCCAAACCACGACCTATGCGTGACACCAGATCAGCGTAGGCCTGATCGCTGGCGCACAGCTGGCGCAGGCTCATCCCCAGCATTTCGCGTGGCTGGTAGCCCAGCACCCGCGCAGCCTGAATCCCGACTCGCAGCACTTTTTCACCCTGCGTGACCACCAGCCCCACCGGGGCATAGTCCATCAGGGTCTGCAACTGCAGCTGCAGCTGACGTTCGCGCTCCTCATGCCCTTCGCGGCTGCGCCCCAGCGCCTGCAGCGCATTTCTCAAGGTTTGTGCTTCGCCCCAGTCATGGGATGAAAGCCTTTGCCACCAGCGGGCGCCAAAGACATTGGTATCCACCTCATCCACAGTGCCGCGCTGCTGGGCGCGGTCCGCCTTCCGAAACAGCTCGGTCAGGGGGTGAAAAACCAGGGCCATCACCACCAGCAGGGCAATGGCAATCAATACCAAGGCCGCAGACAAGAGAGCCAGCGAACGATTACCCAGACCCGGCACCCAGTCCTGCGCGCTGGAGACTTTGACCAAAGACCATTGGGTCCAGGGCAGAGTCACAACACTCCAGAGCTTTGTGCCACGGCGTTCACTGACGGTGGATGCCTGCAGCTCGCGCAGCCAGGCAAGGTCTTGCTCACCCACTGCACCTGGCAGGCCCTCGCTGGCAGGCAGTTGCCATTGGCCTTTTTGCTCCACCGCCAGCAACCGCCCATCCTTGTCCAGCAAAAACAGATCGCTGACAGGCCCCGGCTGCTCTCCATCCAGTGGCAGCAGCGTGGCGGCGCTGACATGGTGGCTGCCGCCCAGCACACCCAGCAAGCGACCGTTGGCCGTACGCACGGGAACCACATGCTGGAACTCCAGATCCAGCCCAATGTCAGTGCTCTCAACCCGGCCTTTGACTAGCGGCTTCCCCTCCAACAGGCCGCGCCGGAGTTCTTCGCGTGTGGATTCAGGAAGCTGCGACGAAGGGATGCTTTCGTCTTTTTTCAGACTCAGCAGCAACTGCCCGCGCTCATCGGCCAGTTGCACCTTATCGAACTGCTGCGCCATGGAGGCTGGCTGAAGCAGCAATGCCTCCAGCCAGTCACGAGGCTCATGCATGCGATCAGAGAGCACGGTTGCCAAGCTCTGCAATGGCTTTTGCTGCTGCTCCACCCGAAAAGCAAGCGCGCGCGCCATGTATTCCAGTGACCGGGTCTGCGCTGGCAAAGCGCCATCCGCCACAGCCTGCTGCATGGAGTAACGCACCCAGACGGCTGTTCCCGCGCCCACCAGCAGCACCACAGCCATGACAATCAGCATGACGCTGCGCAGCATGGGGCCGGGGCCCCGGTTGACGCGCTCTACCCACGGCTCATGCACAGGCCGCCGGGGTAGTGAATCCGGAAGGGCCCAAGGAGGCTCTACAGCAGTGGTTGCAGCGAGGTCAGACATGATCTCTCAATATAGAGAGCGGCTGTCTTTTACCAATCAGAGGAAGCCCGCAAACCTGTCGGTACATACCCGGGCGGGCACTGAGCATTAAGCGCAAAAGCAAGCGCTCATTCACCTACAGCCTGTAGCTGAAACTCTCAGCCCAGCGCCAGCACTTCCAGGGCTTGAGGTTTGGGCAGATCAATCACATTGCCGCGCCCTGCAATCAGCCCATGTTCGCGCAGTTGGCGCAGCACACGCGAAAACGTCTCGGGTGCAATGCCCAGTTGCGCGGCAATCAGGCGCTTGCGTGCATTCAAGGTCACGCGCAAACCGCCTTCGGCATGCTGGGTTGCATGGTGCAGCAGCCACTGAGCGCAGCGCGCCTCGGCGTCCTGTGCCAGCCGGCTCACGGCCAGCTCGGTCTGCGAGCAATAGGCACGCGCCAGATCCTTGAGCAGTTGCTGCGCGGGCTGCGGCATGTCGGCAATGGCTTTGTGAAATCGCTCCAGCGGAATGGCGTAGAGCTGCCCCGCTGTCTGCGCCTGCATGTCCATGCAGGAATTGCGTCCCTGCAGCGCAAAGGCTGCATCCAGCCAGGCTGGACCTTCCACCTGTCCCAGCTGGTGTCTCAGCGTCGAGTCCTGCTCCACGCCCAGCAGCACACTTCCGCTTGCCAGGTACAGAACAGAGGCGATAGGTTGACGGCGCAGTCTGAGCCACGAGCCCGGAGCAAAGCTCTCAGGCTGCCCAAACGAGGAGGCAACTTGCGACATGGAGGGCATGGTGAACATATGCTCGCACTTTGCCCGGCTTTGCTCCCGCTCGCATTGAGCCACATCAACAAGCCAGAGATACGGGAAAACAAAAAGGCCGCAGAGCAAAGCTGCGGCCTTTGGAGATCAGAGAACTTCTGTCTATCAGTTCACGGCAGCGCCGGACTCATACCAGGTCTTGATCAGGTTGCGCTCGTCTTCGGACAGCGCACCGGGGTTGCCGAAAGGCATCTTCTTGAGCTGAACCACCTGCTGGTAGATCTGCTGAGCGTGCGACTTCACCGCTTCGGGCGAATCCAGACGAACGCCCTTTTGCTGGATGGCTGTGCCGTGGCACACCACGCAGTGCTGCTGGAAGATGGCATTGACCTTGGCAAAGCCTTCGCCACCAGCGGCAGCAGGAGCTTCAGCAGCGGGAGCTGCTGCGCCTTCTGCGGCGGGCGCTGCGGCCTGGGCAGCCGGAGCAGCTTGCTCAGCGGCGGGGGCTGCAGGAGCAGCAGCCACGGGAGCAGGAGCCGCCACAGGAGCGGGCTTGAGCCAGACGAACACGGCCAGCAGAGCAGCCACGCCAACCGCAGCGTAAGGCCAGGGGTGGCTGTTGCGGCCCAGCTTGTAGCCGTGACGCATCACGAAGAACTGGCGAATAGCGGCACCGGCAAACATCATGCCGATCAACACCAGCCAGTTCATCTTGTGGCTATACAGCCAGCCATAGTGGTTGGACAGCATGGCAAACAGCACAGGCAGCGTGAAGTAGGTGTTGTGCACGCTACGCTGCTTGGCACGCTGGCCGTGACGGGGATCCACAGGCTCGCCAGCCTTCAGGGAAGCCACCACCTTGCGCTGGCCAGGGATGATCCAGAAGAACACGTTGGCGCTCATGGAAGTCGCAATCATCGCACCCATCAGCAGGAAGGCAGCTTGGCCGGGGAAGATGTGGCAAGCCAGATAGGCGGCAATACACACCAGAACCAGCACCAGGGCACCCACGGTGGCATCGCCATTCTTCTTCTGGCCGAAAGTGCGGCAGATGAAGTCATACAGCAGCCAGAACACCACCAGGAAGGCCAGCGCAGAAGCCACGGCAGCGCCGGTGCTCATGGCGTTAGGGTCGCCGGGGGTAATCAGGTAGATGTTGGCGTTCCACAGGTAGGAAACCGTCAGCAGAGCAAAACCGGACAGCCACGTGGTGTAGCTTTCCCAGTAGAACCAGTGCAGATGGTCCGGCATCTTGGGAGGAGACACGTTGAACTTGACGGGGTGGTAGAAACCGCCACCGTGCACAGCCCAGAGTTCGCCGCTGACGCCTTGTTTTTTCAAGTCGTCGTCAATGGGCGGCGTCAAGCTGCTGTCCAGAAACACAAAGTAGAAGGATGAACCGACCCAGGCGATGGCGGTGATGACGTGGAGCCACCGCAACAGCAGGCCGGCCCAGTCGAGAATGTAGCTTTCCATAGCTCTCAACCTTGGCAGCGTGGGGCTGCCTTACAACCTGCTCACCACTGCGGGCGCTCTGAGCAGAAGAAGAGGCCGCGCACCCGAGCGTGAAGCACGAGGCACCGCTGCGACCTATCTGTCGACTGAAAGTGTATGCAATTTTTGCCGCCAGATAGTGGTGATTCAGGGTTAATCACCCTAGTGATTTCCCTAGGAGTTAGACCTAAAGCAAATCTGCTGCTATGAATTTCTGGCAATAGGCAATGAACCGCAGGGACAGGCTGCCACTGGAGCGGCTGCCCAATCTGGCCCCATCAGACCGCGCCCGGCAGACGCTGTAAAAGCTGCGCCGCCACTGCCACGGCAATGACCTCGGGCTGCTTGCCCGTGATTCCCGGCACACCAATCGGGCAGGTGATGTGGGCCAGTTCCTCATCTGTAAAACCACGCTCGCGCAGGCGGCGACTGAACGTGGCCCATTTGGTCTTGCTGCCAATCAGGCCAATAAAAGGCAAGTCCCCGCGTTCGCGCTGGCGCTTGAGGCACTGGGCCACCACCTCCAGATCTTCGGCATGGCTGAAGCTCATGATGAGCACCTGCGTCTGGGCAGGCAGCTCATCCACGGCGGCCTGCACCGGGTCAGAGTGCTCGCACAGCACACCAATCTGTTCCTCTTTGGGAAAGACAGCATCACGGCTGTCCACCCAGATCACGCGGTAAGGCAGGCTGCGCAAGATACGCACCAGCGCATGCCCCACATGGCCTGCGCCAAACAGTGCCACGTTACTGGAAGGAATTGGCAGCAATCGTTCTAGTTGATTGCGCTGACCGCTCTCAAAAAAGGAGTACTCCAGCTCCAGTGCCCCCCCGCAGCATTGCCCCAAACTTGGCCCCAGCGCATAACGCTGCGTGTGAGCGGGGCGCGCATCTGCACCTTCGCTTTTCCCCTTTTCACTCCACTGCGCCAGCAATTGCTGCGCCTGAGCAATCGCCTGCCATTCCAGGTGACCACCGCCAATCGTGCCATGCACCTCATCGGCAAACACCGCCATCCACGCGCCCTGCTCTCGCGGTACAGAGCCGCGCACTGTCTGCACCTGCACCCAGCACAGAGGCTGCTGCGCAAGGCTGCTCAAAATCTTTTCGTAGGTTTGACTCCACATGGGCGCAAGTATCAAGGCTGAATGGGTAAAGATGCCCATCTTCGCGCAGTTCAAGGCCGACAGTAGAAGCGCCCTGATATGAACCGCCTAATGCCTGGCACATAGGCAAGCACAGGGCGGAAGACATCAACAGGCAAACCCTCCAATCCATCCCAACCCCGAGACAGCGAACCAGCACCGTTGCATCCGCTTGCCTGCGCCACGTTTCGCTGCGCACAGCAGCTGCGTTTTCAGGGTACGCTTGCCCCATGTCTGAATCTTCCGCCCTGCCCAAAATCACTTTGCGCAAGAAAGCCTGGCTCTGGGCCAGCGCTGCTTTGTCTGCTGCCTGCCTTCTGACTGCCTGCCAGACGCCTCCGGGCGGCTCCTCATCCACATCAAGCCCACCCGCCGCATCCAAGACGTATCGCAAAGATGCAGCCCAGCATCTGTACTCTCGCAATGCAGATCGCATCTACAAAGGCATGCTCCCGCCCATGCTGTATGCCATAGGCGTGCTGCAGATTCAGATTGATAGCAAAGGCCAGATCCGCAATCTGCACTGGCTGCGCAAGCCCAGCCATGCACCCGAGGTGGTTGCAGAGATCGAACGCACCGTGCGCGCGGCAGCACCTTTTCCCGCAACCGGAAGCCGCTCCAACATCACCTATACCGACACCTGGCTGTGGGATCGGTCTGGGCGCTTTCAACTCGATACGCTGTCCGAAGGTCAGCTAGGTCAGTAAGAGCTGCCCGACACTGTTGTCGAACTCGCGCGCATTGCGTGAACCCCAAAAGAAAGCCGGCTATGAAGCCGGCTTCTTTATTGGCAGCCCATCAGCTGCGCTTACAGGATTACTCCACGATCTTGGTGATCTTGGTGCCTTGCAGAGACACGCCGGCTTCCAGACCCACGTTGGTCAGCACATAGCTGGTAACAGGTGCGTCAACGGTGGTGGTATCGACACCGCCATTGGCACCGATCTTGCCAGCAGCCACGGTTGCGTCAGCACCGACGGACCAGCCATCGCTCTTGAGGAACTTGTCCAGCGCTTCCTGGGTGTTGAACACATAGATCACAGCCTTGGACTGGCCACCCGCTTGCCAGCCGATGGAAGCACCGGTGGTGCTGTAGTTGCCACGGTTATGACCGCCCACGCGCAGCACGCCACGGCCATGCTCCACACCCACCACAAAGCTGCCGCCAATCACCGACGGGAAGATCAGCACGCCCTTGGCGTTCTGCACCATCTGCTTGGAGCCAGGAGCTGTCTGATACAGGCGCTCCAGTGCAGCGTTGGCACGGGTGTTGACAGTGGTTGCATCAGCACGAGGCGCAGAGGAAGTTTCTGGCTTGGTGGTCGTGCAAGCAGTCATGGAAACAGCACCGGCTACCACGGCCGCAGTCAGAGCCAGAGAACGCAGAGAGATTTGTCGCATTGCTATTCCTTTCGTTGGGCGAATGTGGCAGGCACATTCCAAAGTTTTTAAAGGCCTGTGTGAGGCTTATGGCTGCCGCAGAACCCTCTTCTGCACGGCGCCCCTCAGGACAAGGTTGACCCGATCCTAGTACGCCGAATCACCAAGTAAACCCTGCATTGCCAGCTTGCGTCATTGACCTACAAAGCGCAAGCGCATGTATCAAAAAGGACTCACAGCCCCGTCAGACGCTATCCCGCAAACCCTGGTTGGTCGCAATGCGGAAAAGGCCTCATAAACACTTGGAATGACACCAGACAAGCCCGTTCGGCGCTAGCATTCTTGATATGCCACAGGCGTCGATGAATGGATCTTCATGAAAGTTTGGAACTATTTACACAACCCTCGGGCGGCCATGGTGCTGCTGCGCACCACACTGGCCCTTCTCATGCTGTTTCATGGCTGGGCCAAGATTCGCCACGGCATTGGCGGCATCGAGCTGATGGTTGAGGCCCGTGGCGCCCCGGGCTGGCTGGCCTATGCCGTGTATCTGGGTGAGGTTGTTGCACCGCTGTTGCTGCTGGTGGGGCTGTGGGTTGTTCCTGCCGCACTGGTGATTGCGATCAATATGCTGGTGGCATTTTTTCTGGTGCACACCAAACAGGTGCTGATGCTGCAGAACTCGGGCGGCTGGTCGCTGGAGCTGCAGGCTTTCTTCTTTGTCACCGCCATCGTGGTGGCCATGGGTTCATCCAAGCAGTAATCGCACCCCTCAAAAACAAGAGCAGCTTGCGCTGACTACTTCTGGGCTTTCAAGTCAATCGCCTTGAAATGCAGGAATAGCATGCGCAAGCTGCTCTTGTTTTTAAAGGCTTCTTCAAGAAGAAGCCATCGTGATCAGGAACCGCGATAAGTGGAATAGCTCCAGGGGCTGACCAGCAAAGGCACGTGGTAGTGCTGCTCCACATTGGCCACGCCAAAGTCCAGGCTCACCTTGTTCAGAAAGCTGGGCTCAGGCAGTTCAACGCCGCGTGCCTTGAAGTACGCCGCCACATCAAAAGTCAGGCGATAAGTGCCAACCTTGAGGGTGTTGTTGTCGAACAGAGGCGCGTCGGTGCGACCGTCGTGATTGAGCACCAGGCTCTTGATCAGCGTGGCCTTGTCGCCTTCGGTCGAAAACAGTTCAACGGCCATGCCAGCTGCGGGGCAGCCGTTCATGGTGTCGAGTACGTGGGTGCTCAGTCCCATGGAAATCTCCTCACGGACAGTTCAAATCTGCCCTGGTTGTTGCAAGAACCAAGAACGCGGGCGCAGGCACCCCCGCCTCAGATGGTTAAAGTGTATACAGTTTCTGTACTCCATCAAAGGCTGTACAGACTTGACTTCTAGGCACATACCCGCAAAGTCACCACCTCATGCAGAGAGCTGCGGCAGCCGCTTCTAAACTGAGTCAATTTGCCGCCCACCCGAAGACGCCTATGCCATTACGCGCCACTGCATTCGCCACCAGCCTGGCGATTGCCACCATCAGCCTGACTGCATGCAGTAACGCACCTGAAAGCAAAACTGACCCGAAACCTACGATCACGGCTTCTGCGCCCACCGAAGCCGTTCAGCCCAGTGCAGCGCAGGCCGCCGCAGCGGCCTATGACTTTGGCATGGATATCTTCCATCCCGTGCAAGCCCGAAATGGCATGGTGGCCAGCGAGCAGGAACTGGCCACGCAGATTGGCGTGGACATTCTCAAGGCCGGGGGCAACGCCATGGACGCCGCCGTGGCCGTGGGTTTTGCACTGGCCGTGGCTTTGCCCAATGCCGGCAATATTGGCGGCGGCGGCTTCATGATGGTGCATGACGCCCGAAGCGGCAAAGACATTGCGCTGGACTTTCGCGAAGTGGCACCTAAGGGCGCATCGCGCACCATGTACCTGGACGACAAGGGCAATGTGGTGGATGGCAAATCGCTATTCACCCATTACGCCGTAGGCGTGCCGGGTACCGTGGCAGGCATGACGCATGCGCTCTCGCGCTGGGGCTCCATGCCGCTGCCCGCGGTCATGGCTCCGGCGATTGAGCTGGCGGAAAAAGGCTACCCCGTCAGCGCGACACTGGCCAAGACACTGAGCCAGGAAAAGAAAAATATGAGCCGCTGGCCTGCCACGCAGGCCATCTTCTGGAAAAACGGCACGCCGCTGCAAGCGGGTGAGCAACTGGTGCAGAAAGACCTGGCGCAGTCACTGCGCCTTATCAGCCAGCAAGGCGCCAAGGCCTTCTATCAAGGTGAAATTGCGCAGAGGATTGCCGCTGAAATGGCGCCTCATGCCAATGCCATCACGCTGCAGGACCTGCGCGACTACAAGGTGGTGGAGCGCGAGCCGGTGCGCGGAACTTATCGCGGCTATCAGATCGTGACCATGCCGCCACCCTCTTCCGGCGGCGCGCACCTGCTACAGATTCTGAACATGATGGAGCGCTGGCCCATGCAGCAATGGGGCCCGAACAGTGCGCAAAGCGTGCACCACATGACCGAGGCCATGAAGCTGGCCTATGCCGACCGCGCGGAATATCTGGGCGACCCTGACTTTGTGAAGATTCCGCTGCAAGGCCTGATCTCAAAACGCTATGCCAGCGAACTGGCTGCAGGCATCACACCCCGCCAAGCGCGGCCCAGCCAAAGCATCAAGCCCGGCAAGCCCCAGCCCTATGAAAGCGACCAGACCACGCATTACTCGGTGGTTGATAAAGCAGGCAATGCCGTGGCTGTGACCTATACGCTGAACACCAATTTCGGCAGCGGCATCGTGGCCAAGGGCACGGGAATCTTGCTCAATAACGAGATGGACGACTTCTCCGTCAAACCCGGCGTGGCCAATGCCTACGGCCTGCTGGGCGGCGATGCCAATGCGGTGCAAGCAGGCAAGCGGCCTCTGTCATCAATGACGCCCACCCTGGTGCTCAAAGACGGCAAACCTGTACTGGTCACAGGCAGCCCCGGCGGCGCACGCATCATCACGACGGTGCTGCAGCAAATCGTCAACTTCATCGACTACGGCATGAACCCGCTGGAAGCTGCGGCCACACCGCGCTTTCACCATCAGTGGTCGCCCGATGAGCTGCGTGTGGAAAAAGGCTTCAGCGCCGACACGCTGAACCTTCTCAGGCAATGGGGACACAAGGTCGCAATCAAGCCCGCCATGGGCCGCACGCAGACCATTGAAATACAGGACGGCAAGCTGCTCGGTGCATCTGACCCACGCAACCCGGATGGCAAAGCCGCTGGTTACTGAGCCACTTTTCAAAACCAAAAAACAAAAAAGCCGCGCTCCCCCGAGCGCGGCTTTTCTTATGGGCGGCTACCGCTGTACGCGTCGCTTCACCGCCCTCCCCACCTGAGACTCTTACTCAGCCTTCTGGCCGATTTCGAAGTTTGCCTGAATTTCCAGAGCACGCACCATGCCGGAGTGGTCCCATGCAGCGCCGCCGTGAGCCACGCAGCTGTTGAACAGCTCTTGAGCCTGAGCGGTGTTGGGCAGCGACACGCCCAGCTGACGAGCGCTGGACAGAGCCAGGTTCAGGTCCTTCTGGTGCAGAGCGATACGGAAGCCTGGGTCGAAAGTGCGCTTGATCATGCGCTCGGCGTGCACTTCCAGAATCTTGGAAGAAGCAAAACCACCCAGCAGAGCTTCACGCACACGTGCTGGATCAGCACCGGCGCGCGATGCGAACAGCAGGGCTTCAGCCACGGCTTCGATGTTCAGAGCCACGATGATCTGGTTGGCCACCTTGGCAGTCTGGCCATCGCCGTTGCCGCCGACCAGAGTGATGTTCTTGCCCATCTTGTCGAACAAAGGCTTGACGCGAGCAAAGGCTTCGTCAGGGCCACCGACCATGATGGAGAGCGTGCCGTTCTTGGCACCGACTTCGCCGCCGGAGACGGGAGCGTCCAGGTACTGAGCGCCCACGGCTTCGATGCGCTTGGCGAAGTCCTTGGTGGCCACGGGCGAGATGGAGGACATGTCCACCACGATCTTGCCGGTGCTGCCCTTCAGGCCAGCGGCCACGCCGTCTTCACCGAACAGCACCTTTTCCACGTCGGGAGTGTCGGGCACCATGATGAAGATGATGTCAGCGCGCTCGGCCACGCCCTTGGCGGTGGTGCACTGGGTAGCGCTGGTTTCAGCGATGTTGGCAGGCACCTTGCCGTGGGTGTTCACGAACAGTTGGTGACCGGCAGAAATCAGGTGGCCGCACATGGGGGCGCCCATGATGCCCAGACCGATAAAGCCCAGCTTGAGAGACGATGCGTTCATGGTGTTCTCCTAAGTTTTTTGATAATCAAATTCGATAGCTTGAAGCGCTTACCTAGAAAGCGCTTCCGGCCTTTTTATGTCTTATGCAGCGACTGCAGCTTTCTTCCAGCCGCCAATCTTTTCCAGCCAGCCCAGGCCCGATTCGGTGCCGTTGGCAGGCTTGTATTCGCAACCGATGTAGCCGTCGTAGCCGATGCGGTCCAGGTGCGCGAACAGGAAGGGGTAGTTGATCTCGCCCGTGCCGGGTTCGTTGCGACCGGGGTTGTCAGCCAGCTGAATGTGGCCAATGCGTGCCAGCTGCTTTTGCATGGTGGCAGCCAGTTCGCCTTCCACGCGCTGAGCGTGATAGATGTCGTACTGCACGAAGGCATTGGGCGCCCCCACTTCGTCCAGAATGGACAGCGCTTCATCTGTGCGGTTCAGGTAGAAACCGGGGATGTCAAAAGGATTGATCGGCTCGATCAGCAGGCGGATGTTGGCTGCGCTCAAAGCGGCAGCGGCAAAGCGTAGGTTTTCCACAAAAGTGCGACGCACCAAAGCAGCATCAGCGCCAGCGGGAACCTTGCCAGCCAAGCAGTTCAGCTGGGGCACGCCCAGTGCATGCGCATAGGTCACAGCCTTGGCCACGCCAGCGCGGAACTCGTCCACGCGTGTGGGGTCGCAGGCAATGCCGCGCTCGCCAGCATCCCAGTCGCCAGCGGGCAGGTTGTGCAGAACAATCTTCAGGCCCGTGGCGTCCAGACGCTCTTTGATCTCTTCCACAGTGTGTGCATAGGGGAAGAGGAATTCCACGGCTTCAAAGCCAGCGTTGGCGGCACGCTCAAAACGCTCGAGGAAAGGCACCTCGGTGAACAACATGCTCAGGTTGGCAGCAAAACGGGGCATGGTCAAATCTCCAAAATCGCTAATAGTTGCAGGCGCTAGACGCCAAGCAAGGGCAGCCCCGCAGCGAAGGTGTCGTCCCCCTCCCCCTTGCGAGAGAGGGGGAAGCGGCGGGGCCGCCCAGGCAGAGCCGCTCAGGGGGTGGTTCTAGTTAATCAGCCCAGCAGAGCCAGTGCGCTAGGCGCGTCAGCCTTTTCGGTGGCCAGGTCTTCGAACTCAACCACGTTGTCGATTTCGGCGCCCATGGAGATGTTGGTCACACGCTCCAGAATGCACTCGATCACCACAGGGGTCTTGTGCTCGGCCATCCAGGCTTCAGCCTGCTGCATGGCAGGTGCAAAGTCTTCAGCGCGGTGAACGCGGATGGCCTTGCAACCCAAGCCTTCAACGACCTTAACATGGTCAACACCGTAGCCACGGGTCGCATCACCCTCATCCATGTTGATATTGTCGAACGCCAATTGCACGCAATAGTCGATGGAGAAAGCGCGCTGCGCCTGGCGAATCAGACCCAGATAGCTGTTGTTCACCAGCACGTGAACGTAAGGCAGCTTGAACTGTGCGCCCACGGCCAGCTCTTCGATCATGAACTGGAAGTCGTAGTCGCCAGACAGCGCCACGATCTTGCGAGCTGGGTCAGCAACGCGCACACCCAGGGCAGCAGGTGTAGTCCAGCCCAGAGGGCCGGCCTGACCGCAGTTGATCCAGTTGCGGGGCTTGTACACGTGCAGGAACTGAGCACCGGCGATCTGCGACAGACCGATGGTGGACACGTAAGTCGTGTCGCGGTCCAGCGTGTTGTTCATGCACTGGTACACGCGCTGGGGCTTCATCGGCACGTTGTCGAAGTTCGTCTTGCGCAGGAACTCGATGCTGTTCTTGCGACCTTGGCACTCGGCCACCCAGGCCTTGCGGCACTTGAGCTTGCCAGCAGCCTTCCACTCCTTGGCCACGGAAACGAATTGCTCCAGAGCTGCCTTGGCGTCGGAGACGATGCCGTAGTCAGGGGCGAACACGCGGCCGATTTGTGTGGGCTCAATGTCCACGTGCACAAACTTGCGTCCCTTGGTGTAGACCTCGACCGAGCCGGTGTGGCGGTTGGCCCAACGGTTGCCGATACCGAGCACGAAGTCCGAAGCCAGCATGTTGGCGTTGCCATAACGGTGGCTGGTCTGCAGACCGCACATACCGACCATCAGAGGGTGGTCATCAGGGATGGTGCCCCAGCCCATCAGTGTGGGGATCACGGGCACGTTCAGGATTTCGGCCAGCTCGACCATCAGGTCGGAAGCGTCGGCGTTGATGACACCGCCACCGGAAACCAGCAGAGGACGCTCGGATTCGTTGAGCATCTCGATGGCCTTCTCGGCTTGCTTGCGCGAAGCAGCGGGCTTGTAGGCAGCCAGAGGTTCGTAGGTGTCGATGTCGAATTCGATTTCAGCCAGCTGAACGTCGATAGGCAGGTCGATCAGCACAGGGCCGGGACGGCCGGAGCGCATCAGGTGGAAAGCTTGCTGGAATGCGCGGGGCACTTGAGCAGGCTCCAGCACCGTGGTGGCCCACTTGGTCACAGGCTTGGCGATGGAAGCGATGTCCACCGCCTGGAAGTCTTCCTTGTGCAGACGCGAGCGAGGTGCCTGGCCTGTGATGCACAGAATTGGGATGGAGTCAGCGCTGGCCGAGTACAGGCCGGTGATCATGTCGGTGCCAGCGGGGCCGCTGGTACCGATGCACACGCCGATATTGCCAGCGACGGCACGTGTGTAGCCTTCAGCCATGTGGCTGGCACCTTCCACGTGACGGGCCAGAATGTGACCGATGCCGCCGTGGTTCTTCATTGCAGCATACAGCGGGTTGATGGCCGCACCGGGCACACCAAACGTCACGGTTACACCTTCTTTTTCGAGCACCAGGACTGCTGCGTCGATTGCTTTCATTTTGGCCATGAGGGTCTCCTAAAAACTTGGTTGAACTTTAGTCAAGACCTTTGCTTGCTGGAAGCCACTCTCAGACCATAAAATTTATTCCAATGAAGAATAAATAGGAGATAAAACATGGACCGACTCGACGCGATGCACATGTTTGTACGCGTGGTGGAAACCGGCAGCTTCACCAAAGTGGCGCATGAATTTGCAACCACTCAGCCCACCGTCACCAAGCAGGTCGCCGCCATGGAAGCGCGCCTGAAAGTGCGCCTGCTCAATCGCAACACACGCGGCGTGAGCCTGACCGAAGCGGGTGCGCTGTACTACGAGAAGTGCAAGATCATCGTCACCGATGTGGCCGATGCCGAGAACGTGGTCAAGGTGCGCCAGACGCAGGTGCAAGGCCAGTTGCGCATTGGCAGCTCGGTCGCTTTCGGGCGTCGCGTACTCATTCCGCTGGCCATGGAATTCATGAAGCACAACCCTCAGGTGCAGGTGGATCTGAGCTTTGAGGACCGCTACACCGACCTGGTGGCCAACGGCATTGACGTGGCGCTGCGCATGGGCAAGCTGGCCGATTCTTCGCTGGGTGCGCGCATGCTGGGCATCAACCCCTGGGTGCTGGTAGCGTCGAACACCTATCTGCGCAAACACGGCACACCGCGCCGCCCCAGTGACCTCAAGGAACATTCCACTCTGATCTACAGCAGCGTGCAGGGCAACGACATCTGGCGGCTGCGCAACGCCAGTGGCGAACCGGTTTCAGTCCCCATCACCGGGCGGCTGCGCTCCAACAATCTCTCGGCCCTGCTGGCCGCTGCGCGCTCACACATGGGCATTGCCGCCCTGCCGCGATACGTGGCCCACGACTCACTCAAGGATGGGCGCGTGGTGGAGGTTCTCAAAACCTGCCGCCTGCCCGAGCAAGAAATTCACGCGGTCTATCCCTCACCGCGACTGGTGCCGCAGAAGGTGCAGTCGTTTATCGCATTCCTTCAAGGCAAGTTTGATGATGCGTGGTGGGAAGACCTGCCAAGAGGGGGCTAACTCCCCCTGAGGCGCTTCGCGCCTTCCCCCTCTTCGTACGCGCTGCGCGCTAACGGAGGGGGACTGCTCCTTCGCCGCGAGGCGGCTCTTGCTCGGAGCACTGGGATGGGTAGCGCCAGCTTTACACTGAAGCTATACAAAATATAGCAGATACCGATTGATTAGCAGTAGCTGCAGATCGTTTTCCATTTGAAACCGTTGAATAGCCTGCGCAAGAAGCTATTCAATTTGATAGTTTCAGAGAATCAAAATCGCGCGGAAGTCGTTCACATTGGTGTGTGTGGGGCCGGTGATGACCAGATCACCCAGCGCTTCAAAGTAGCCATAGGCATCGTTGCGATCCAGGTGGTCGCTGATGCGCAGGTTCTTCTCGGCAGCGCGCTTGAGCGTGCAGGGCGAGACACGTGCACCGGCGTTGTCTTCGATGCCGTCAATGCCGTCGGTGTCTGCAGCCAGCGCCCAGACTTTTTCCTGACCTTGCAGCGCCTGTGCCAGGCCCAGGCAGAACTCACCTGCGCGTCCGCCACGGCCTTTGGCTGCGCCGGGCTGGCGGGGGCGAATGGTCACGGTGGTTTCACCGCCCGACAGAATCACGCAGGGCTTGGCAAACGGCTCTCCGTGCTTGGCCACAGCGCGGGCCAGGGCGGCGTGCACCTTGCCCACTTCACGCGATTCACCCTCCATTTCATCCGACAGCACATGCACGGCCATACCTGCCTCACGTGCTGCGGCTGCCGCTGCCTCCAGCGACTGCTGGGGCGTGGCAATCAGATGCACTTCATGGCCTGCAAAACGTTCATCACCGGGTTTGGGCGTTTCCAGCTGACCCGCTTCCAGCGCTGCACGCACGGATTCCGGGATGCTGATTTGGTAGCGGTTGAGAATCGCCAGCGCATCGGCGCAGGTCGATGCATCGGGCACCGTGGGGCCGCTGGCAATGACCGAAGGATCGTCACCGGGCACATCGCTGATGGTCAGCGTCACCAGCTGGGCGGGGTAGCAGGCGGCAGCCAGACGCCCGCCCTTGATGCGCGAAAGGTGCTTGCGCACGCAGTTCATCTCGCCAATGGCGGCGCCGCTTTCCAGCAGGGCTTTGTTGATGCGTTGTTTCTCGGCCAGGTCAATGCCTTCGGCAGGCAAGGTCAGCAGCGATGAGCCACCGCCAGAGATCAGGCAGATAACCAGGTCGTCAGCGGTCAGCCCCTGCGTCAGCGCCAGAATGCGCTCGGCCGCAGCCAAGCCTGCAGCATCGGGCACGGGGTGTGCGGCTTCCACCACTTCCAGCCGCACTGGCAGGCCTTCCGGGCGCGGCGGAATATGGGCGTAGCGGGTGACAACCAGACCGGACAGCGGTGCATCCTGCGGCCACAACGCTTCCAGCGCCTGCGCCATGGAGCCGCCCGCCTTGCCAGCGCCCAGAACCAAAGTGCGCCCTTTGGGCGGCTTGGGCAGATGGCGGGCCAGCCCCTCGATGGGCAGGGCATTGCGCACCGCCACGTCATAGAGATGACGCAAGAAACCAGCGGGGTCTTGCTGAGGCGAAGGTGCGACGGCAGCCTGCGCGCGCGAGGATGTATTCTGTGCTTGCATAGCTGCGCATTGTGCATTCCGGCTTTTTTGCCTCACAGACACTCTCGTGTCACAACACTGCTGATCTTTGCTGCATCAATGGCGCAAGCCCTTATGCAGCTTGGCTTTGCGCGCTTGCTCACAGCTTTTTCCCGCCGACCATCGAGACAAACACTAGGTATGGTGGACAGAAACTGTATACAAAACTTGTCTTCAACCGCTATGATCGATTTATGGAAACTTCCACCACCAGCTTCATTGTTGAAAACCTGACCAAGGCGATCGTCGAGCATCGCCTGATGCCCGGCACCAAGCTGGCTGAGCAAAAGCTGGCTGACCACTTTGGCGTTTCCCGCACCCTGGTTCGCCAGGCCCTGTTTCAACTCTCCCAGAACAAGCTCATCCGGCTGGAGCCTGCGCGCGGCGCCTTTGTTGCCACACCTTCGGTTGACGAAGCACGCCAGGTGTTTGCCGTGCGCCGCATGCTGGAAGCCGAGATGGTGCGCAGCTTTGTGGCCCAGAGCACGCCCGCCAAGATCAAAGCCCTCAAATCCCATGTGAGCGCCGAGAAAAAGGCCATGGAAGCCAACGACGTAGGCCAGCGCACCGAGCTGCTGGGCGACTTCCACGTGCGCATGGCCGAGCTGATGGGCAACGAGGTGCTGGCACAGCTGCTGGGTGAGCTGATTTCCCGCTGCGCATTGATCACGCTGATGTACCAGTCTGCATCGGCGGCCGAGCATTCGCACGAAGAACATGCCGACATCGTCACTGCTCTTGCAGCGGGCGATGCAGAACATGCGGTGCAACTGATGCAGCTGCACCTGGACCACGTGGAAGCAGGCCTGACCTTCGACCGCGATCTGCCAACGAACGATTTGTCGATGGCACTTTCATCTGTATCCCTATGATTTACGATTCCACCGCCTCCTATCCACGCGACCTGATTGGTTATGGTCGCAACACGCCGCACCCGCAATGGCCCGGCCAAGCCCGCGTGGCTGTGCAGTTCGTTCTGAACTACGAAGAAGGCGGTGAGAACCATGTGATGCATGGCGACCCTGGCAGCGAGCAGTTCCTGTCGGAAATGTTCAACCCCGCCAGCTACCCCGCCCGTCACATGAGCATGGACGGCATCTATGAATACGGCTCACGCGTCGGCGTGTGGCGCATTCTGAAGGAGTTCGAAAAGCGCGGCCTGCCGCTGACCGTGTTTGGCGTGGCTACAGCCCTGCAAAAGCACCGCGAACTGGCCCAGGCTTTTGACGAACTCGGTCACGAAATCGCCTGCCACGGTCTGAAGTGGATTCACTACCAGAACGTGCCCGAAGAGATCGAGCGCGCCCACCTGAACCAGTGCGTGGAAATCTTTGAAGAGCTGTACGGCCACGATGGTGACCACGGCCTGGGCTGGTACACCGGCCGCGACAGCCCCAACAGCCACCGTCTGGTGGCCGATACCGGCCGCTTTACCTACGACAGCGATTACTACGGCGAAGACCTGCCCTTCTGGATGAAGGTTGCCAAGACCGATGGCAGCACCCGCAACCAGCTGATCGTGCCCTACACACTGGACTGCAACGACATGCGTTTTGCCCTGCCTCAGGGTTACGCGTATGCCGATCCGTTCTATCAGTACCTGAAGGACACGTTCGATGTCCTGTACGCCGAAGGCGATGCCAGCGGCGACAACGCCCCCAAGATGATGAGCATCGGCATGCACTGCCGACTGCTGGGCCGCCCCGGCCGCATTACAGCGCTGCAGCGCTTCCTAGACCACATCCAGAAGCACGACAACGTGTGGGTGTGCCGCCGTATTGATTTGGCTCGCCACTGGGCTGAGCGTTTCCCCTGCAAGGATTGATTGCGACATGGCTTTGACCCTGGAACAACTGAATGCCGCCGACGCGGCCACCGCTACCGATCTGCTCGACGGTCTGTATGAGCACTCGCCCTGGATTGCCGCCAAGGCGCTGGAGCAGCGCCCCTTCAAGTCCATGGCGCACATCAAGCACGCCATGGCTGCCGTGCTGGCCGAGTCCAGCGAGCAGGCCCAGCTCGACCTGATCCGCGCTCACCCGGAACTGGCTGGCAAGCAGATGGAGACCAACACGCTCACGGCCGAATCGACCAATGAGCAAAAGAAGGCGGGCCTGACTAACTGCACGCCCGAAGAGCTGGCGCACATTCGCAAGCTCAACGCCGAATATGGCGAGCGCTTTGGCTTCCCCTTCATTCTGGCCGTGCGCGGTGCGCGGGGTCTGGGTCTGAGCAAGGCAGAAATCATCTCGACCTTCGAGCGCCGCATCTTCAACCACCCTGCTTACGAGCAGGCTGAAGCACTGCGCAACATCCACCGCATTGCCGAAATTCGTCTGAACGACAAGTTCGGCTATGAGCCCGTGGAAGGCAACGAAGTCTGGGACTGGCAGGAACGTCTGTCCACCAACAGCGACCCTGGCTACGCCGAAAAGGGCCAGCTGACGGTGACTTACCTGACCGATGCTCACCGTGCCTGCGCCCAGCGCATCAGCCACTGGATGCGTGAAATCGGCTTCGACGAAGTCGAGATCGATGCCGTGGGCAATGTGGTTGGTCGCTACAAGGCTGCTACCGAAGGAGCCAAGACTCTGCTGACCGGCAGCCACTACGACACCGTGCGCAACGGCGGCAAGTACGACGGCCGCCTGGGCATCTTCGTGCCCATGGCTTGCGTCAAGCAACTGGCCCAGCAAGGCAAGCGTCTGCCCTTCAACATCGAAGTGGTGGGCTTCTCGGAAGAAGAAGGCCAGCGCTACAAGGCCACCTTCCTGGGCTCTGGCGCCTTGGTCGGCGACTTCAAGAATGAATGGCTGGATCAAAAGGACGCCGACGGCATCACGCTGCGCGAAGCCATGACCCACGCCGGTCTGTGCATTGACGACATCCCCAAGCTGGAGCGCGATCCCGCCAAGTACCTGGGCTTTGTGGAAGTGCACATCGAGCAAGGTCCCGTGCTCAACGAGCTGGACATTCCTCTGGGCATCGTCACCTCCATCAACGGCAGTGCCCGCTATACGTGCGAGTTCATCGGCATGGCCAGCCACGCAGGCACCACGCCCATGGACCGCCGCCGTGATGCTGCTGCGGGCGTGGCCGAGCTGTCGCTGTACATCGAAAAGCGTGCTGGCCAGGATGGCGACAGTGTGGCCACCATCGGTCAGCTAAACGTACCCTCGGGCTCGGTCAACGTAGTGCCTGGCCGCTGCCAGTTCTCGCTGGACCTGCGTGCGCCCACCAACGAGCAGCGCGACGCCATGATCAAGGACATCATGGCCGAGATGGCCGCGATTGCCGAACGCCGTGGCCTGCGTTTCACCACCGATCTGTCCATGAAGGCCTCGGCCGCACCTAGCGCCCCCGAATGGCAAAAGCGCTGGGAAAACGCAGTGGACGCACTGGGCGTGCCCCTGTTCCGTATGCCCAGCGGCGCCGGTCACGACGCGATGAAGCTGCACGAAATCATGCCCCAGGCCATGTTGTTTGTGCGCGGCATGAATGCTGGCATCAGCCACAACCCGCTGGAAAACTCCACCTCTGACGACATGCAGTTGTCTGTGGACGCTTTCACCCACCTCCTCCAACAACTGGCTCAAGAACAGCAATGACCAATATGAATCAAGACAAGCAAGCCACCTACGCCGCCATCGATGCATGGATTGACCAGCACTTCGACGAAGAAGTGAAGTTCCTGCAAGCCATGGTGCAAGTGCCCACTGATACACCTCCCGGCAACAACGCCCCTCACGCCGAGCGCACGGCCGACCTCATCAAGGGTTTTGGCTTTGACGCTGAAAAGCACGTCGTGCCCGAAGCCGATGTGAAGGCCTACGGCATGGAGTCGATCACCAACCTGATCGTGCGCCGCCAGTACGGTGACGGTGGCAAGACCATCGCCCTGAACGCCCACGGCGACGTGGTGCCTCCAGGTGAAGGCTGGTCCAAGGACCCCTACGGCGCCGAAATCGAAGACGGCAAGCTGTATGGCCGCGCCGCTGCCGTGAGCAAGAGCGATTTCGCCTCGTTCACCTTCGCCGTGCGTGCTCTGGAAGCCGTGGCCAAGCCCAGCAAGGGCGCTGTGGAACTGCACTACACCTACGACGAAGAATTCGGCGGCATCATGGGCCCCGGCTGGTTGCTGGAAAAGGGTCTGACCAAGCCTGACCTGATGATTGCAGCGGGCTTCAGCTACGAAGTCGTGACCGCTCACAACGGCTGCCTGCAGATGGAAATCACCGTGCAGGGCAAGATGGCGCACGCCGCCGTGCCCCACACCGGTGTGGACGCGCTGCAAGCCACGGCTGTGCTGCTGACGGCTCTGTACGGCGAAAACGTCAAGTACAAGCAAATCACTTCGCAAGTGCCCGGCATCAAGCACCCTTACCTGAACGTCGGCCGCATCGACGGCGGCACCAACACCAATGTGGTGCCCGGCAAGGTCATGCTCAAGATCGACCGCCGCATGATTCCTGAAGAGAATCCCGTGGAAGTGGAAGCCAGCATCCGCGCCGTTATCGCCAAGGCCATCGAAGACTTCAACACCCAAGGCGGCTACACCGGTGAAGACGCAGTGCGCGTGGACATCAAGCGCCTGCTGCTGGCCAACGCCATGACGCCTCTGGACGGCAACAAGCCTCTGGTCGATGCCATTCAAAAGCACGGCGAAGCCATCTTCGGTGAAGTGCCTCCTGCCGTGGGTACGCCTCTGTACACCGACGTGCGCCTGTACGTTGAGCGCGGCATCCCCGGCGTGATCTATGGCGCTGGCCCCCGCACCGTGCTGGAATCGCACGCCAAGCGCTCCGACGAGCGCCTGGTACTGGAAGACCTGCGCCGCGCGACCAAGGTGGTTGCTCGTTCGCTGGTGGACCTGACGGCTTAACTGGGATCCCCCCTGAGCGGCCCCGCCGCTTGCCCCTCTCTCGATGCATTGCATCTGGAGAAGGACGGCAGCATCGCCGCAGGGCGGCCTTTGCTTGCTGCCTCTTTGATGAGGCATGCCTGCTTTACTGCTCTGCACCAAGCCCGGTTTTCCGGGCTTTTTCATGTCTGCGCTAAGCCGCTTTGTGGCTGCTCTCTGCCCAGGCAACCCTCTCTTCATCATTGAATAGGAGCATCGACTCAGGGTAGCCTTGCTTGCGGCCTCCTGTGTAAGAGATACCTGTTTGGCTATTCGCCTCAAGCCCGGTTCATCCGGGCTTTTTTCATGGGCTTGGGGCTTGCATGCGGGGGAAGTGTCATGTGCTCACCTGCGCCCCATGCTGGCGCGGGGTAAAGCACCTTTTTGACGCATGGCGAGCATTCGGCACGGTTCTTGCAAACTTTCCACGGCGTAGCAACCGCAGAACCCTTTGTCAGCCGCCATGCACGCTTTTGCACACCGAAGCACCAATTCAGGGCATTTCTTCTTGTTTCGCACCTCTCATCACCCTAATGGGCAGCAGCATCACTCTGGTGCCTGCCAGCTTTCCTTCACTGGATGTTTCAAGACCCAAACCTTGCACGCACATAACCGGCGCTCATTGCATATCGCGCAAAGTTTGCTCACAAAACAATAGCTTTAATCGCTTTATTCACCTTATTTTCTTAATTGTTTTTCGAGAAAAATAGGTGAAACAAGCGAGTGCAGCTACATATTTTGTAGCAAACCAAGGTTTTGACATTTTTTCATGCGTAAAACGCATAGTCGTTGACAAGCCATCCTGTTCCGCTCCGTTGAGCAGGGTTTACCGCTAGATATCGCGCGTTATGGCCTGTATACACTTTTTGTATGGATTGCATGCCTCACCGACATCGCATGCAAACCTGACGCAAAAACAGAGTGAGGAGACAGTTTTCTATGACATCCAAAGTGCACCCCGTCGATGAGGTTCTGCCATTTGGCAAGCTCACCGCCCTAGGCTTGCAGCACGTGCTGGTCATGTATGCGGGCGCTGTGGCCGTTCCGCTGATCGTGGGCCGCGCCCTGAACCTTCCGCCCGAGCAGGTCGCGCACCTGATTTCCGCCGACTTGTTCGTCTGCGGCCTGGTCACGCTGATTCAGGCGCTGGGCGCCACACAGTGGTTCGGTATCAAACTGCCCGTGATGATGGGCGTGACCTTTGCCAGCGTGGCCCCCATGGTGGCCATTGCCCAATCTACAGGCGGTCACGCCGGTGCGGGGCTGATCTTTGGCTCGGTCATTGGAGCGGGGGTGGTATCCATCCTCATTGCTCCGCTGATCAGCCGCTGCCTGCGCTTTTTCCCACCGGTTGTGACCGGCACCATCATTGCCGTCATCGGCATCAGCCTGATGCGCGTGGGCATTAACTGGATCTTCGGCAACCCCGTGGGCCCTACCGCTCCTTCCGTGCCTAACCCAGAGCACCTGAAGTGGCTGGCTGAGGCCCAGGCCATGGCTGGCGCGCCAGGCTCTGTGCTGCCTGCCGTTCCCAAGGGCTTCTCGATTCTGCCCACCGTACCCAACCCCAAGTACGCAGACCTGCAAGGCGCTGCCGTCTCCGGCGTGGTGCTGCTGTCCATTCTGCTGATCGCACGTTTTGCCAAGGGCTTCATCGCCAATATCTCCGTGCTAATGGGCATTCTGATCGGCGGCGTGATCTCGGTGGCCATGGGTCTGATGAACTTTGACAAGGTTGCCAAGGCTGAATGGTTCACGCTGGTGCTGCCTTTCGATATCGCCATGCCCATTTTTGACCCCATCCTCATCCTGACCATGAGCCTGGTGATGGTGGTGGTGATGATCGAATCCACTGGCATGTTCCTGGCCCTGGGCGACATGACCAACAAGGAAATCTCTCAGGACGAACTGACACGCGGTCTGCGCACCGACGGTCTGGGCACCCTGATTGGCGGCATTTTCAACACCTTCCCCTACACCAGCTTCTCGCAGAACGTGGGTCTGGTGGCAGTGACTGGCGTGATGAGCCGCTGGGTTTGCGTGGCTGGTGGAGCCATCCTGATCATCCTGGGCGTGCTGCCCAAGATGGGCGCGCTGATCGAATCCCTGCCCACCGTGGTGCTGGGCGGCGCGGGTCTGGTGATGTTCGGCATGGTGGCCTCCACCGGCATTCGCATCCTGTCCAACGTCGATTTCAAGAACAACAAGCACAACGCCATGATCGTGGCCGTGTCCATCGGTGTAGGAATGATTCCATTGGTTGCACCTAATTTCCGCCAATGGATGCCCCATTCCATCCATCCACTGATTGAATCCGGTATCCTGCTGGCTTCGATTACCGCAGTGGCTCTGAACCTTTTCTTCAACGGAGCTGCCAAAGACAACAGCGCAGCAATCAACGCCGCGCGTCAGGCAGACGCCCACTAAGGCGTAGCCTCCAAAAAGCTGCCGGCTTACCCGCTGGCCTGGCCCCCTGCCCGCAGAAAAATGCGTCAGGGGGTTTGTTGTCGGTGCAGTTCAGGCAAAACACACCTGACCCAAAAATCTTCTCGCCATCCGGTAAGCTCAGAGAAGCAACTTGTTGATTAATTTCGTATGACACAAAACCTGTCCACCGCCGAACAAGCCCTGCGCGACGCGGCCCGCGAATACCACCGCAGCCCTGTCAAGGGCAAGATTTCGGTCACTCCCACCAAGCCCCTGTCGAATCAGCGCGATCTGTCTCTGGCTTACTCCCCCGGCGTGGCCTACCCCTGCCTGGATATCGAAGCCGATCCCGCCACTGCCTCCGAATACACATCGCGCGGCAATCTGGTCGGCGTGATCACCAACGGCACCGCCGTGCTGGGTCTGGGCGACATCGGTCCCCTGGCCGCCAAACCCGTGATGGAAGGCAAAGGCTGCCTGTTCAAGAAATTTGCCGGCGTGGACGTGTTCGACATCGAACTGGCCGAACGCGATCCGGACAAGCTGATCGACATCATTGCGTCGATGGAGCCCACCCTGGGCGGCATCAACCTGGAAGACATCAAGGCGCCCGAGTGCTTCTACATTGAGCAAGAACTCTCCAAGCGCATGAACATTCCGGTGTTCCACGACGACCAGCACGGCACCGCCATCATCTCCAGCGCCGCCCTGCTCAACGGCCTGGAACTGGTGGGCAAGGAAATTGACAAGGTCAAGATTGCCGTCTCCGGCGCTGGCGCTGCGGCCATTGCCTGCGTGAACGTCATGGTGGGCCTGGGCGTCAAGCGCTCCAACGTCTTCATGTGCGACTCCAAGGGCGTGATCTACGAAGGCCGCCCCGGCGGTCTGGACGCCTCCAAGGCCCAGTACGCACAGAACACCGATGCCCGCACTCTGGCTGACGCCGTCAACGGCGCTGACGTGTTCCTGGGTTGCTCCGCCCCCGGCGTGCTGACTGCCGACATGGTCAAGACCATGGCCGACAAGCCCATCATCCTGGCCCTGGCCAACCCCGAACCCGAAATCCGCCCGGAACTGGCCAAGGCAATCCGCCCTGACTGCATCGTGGCCACCGGCCGCTCGGACTACCCCAACCAGGTCAACAACGTCCTGTGCTTCCCCTACATCTTCCGTGGCGCACTGGACTGCGGCGCCACCAAGATCACCGAAGCCATGAAGCTGGCCTGCGTGCGCGAAATCGCCGCCCTGGCCAAGCAGGACGTCAGCGATGAAGTCGCCGCCGCCTACCAGGGCAAGGAACTGACCTTCGGCCCCGACTACCTGATCCCCACGCCTTTCGATACGCGCCTGATTCTGCGTATCGCACCCGCCGTGGCCCAGGCAGCTGCCGAATCCGGTGTGGCCACCCGCCCCATCGAAGACATCGCCGCCTACCGCGAAAGCCTGACTCGCTTCGTTTACCAGACCAGCATGTTCATGCGCCCCGTGTTTGCCGCAGCCAAGGCCGGCCAGCAACGCGTGGCCTACGCAGAAGGTGAAGACGAGCGCGTGCTGCGTGCCGTACAAGTCGCTCTGGACGACGGCCTGGCCAAGCCCATCCTGATCGGCCGCCCCGCCGTCATCGAAGCGCGCATCATCAAGGCAGGCCTGCGCATGCAGCCCGGCAAGGATGTCGAGATCTGCAACCCCGAAGATGATCCACGTTTCCGCCAGTACTGGGAAACCTATCACAAGCTCATGGGCCGCGATGGTGTGACGCCTGAAGCCGCCAAGGCCGCTGTGCGCCGCTCCAACACCCTGATCGCCGCGCTGATGGTGCACCTGGGTGATGCCGACGCCATGCTGTGCGGCCTGGTGGGTCGCTTCGACAGCCACCTGACACATCTGGAAGACGTGCTGGGCCTGAAGAAGGGTGCCAACGAGTTCGCCACCGTCAACGCCGTCATGCTGGAATCCGGCACATTGTTCGTCGCTGATACCTATATCAACGACGCACCCAGCGCCGAAGAGCTGGCCGAGATCGCCAAGATGGCTGCCGACGAAGTCGCCCGCTTTGGCCTGCCTCCCAAGGTCGCATTCCTGTCGCACAGCAACTACGGCTCGTCCACTCGCGGCTCCGCCCGCAAGATGCGCGCCGCCCGCGACCTGTTCGCAGCAGCCAACCCGCACATCGAATGCGATGGCGAAATGCATGGCGATGCCGCTCTGGACGCCACCGTGCGCAGCCACTCTCTGCTGGACTCCAGCCTGACCGGCGAAGCCAACGTGCTGATCTGCCCCAACCTCGACGCTGCGAACATCCTGTTCAACGTGCTCAAGACCACCGGCGGCCACGGCACCACCATCGGCCCCATCCTGATGGGCTGCGCCGCATCTGCCCACGTGCTGACCCCCTCGTCCACCGTGCGCCGCGTCGTCAACATGACGGCTCTGGCTGCGGCTCAGGCGATTGCGCTGCGCGGCTAAGCCAGCCTGCACTACCTCCCAGGTCTCCGACCTGATACAGAAAACGCCCTTCGGGGCGTTTTTTTATTCCCGACTTTCTTACTCAAAAAGGCAAATAACACTTGCTTTTTATGATCCTCAAAAATATCAACAAACCTCTTTATCCATAAGGACTCGTTGCTATCAAATTTGATTTATTAAAAAGTACTTAATAGTCCCGCAAAGAAATTGACAAAAAAAACCTCAAAAAAGCAACACCAAAACAACATGGATTGAAACTTATTGTCATCAAAACACACAGGAGCACACAAAAAGCCCTTGCCATCTAGAATTCAGGTACAAAAATCAATCACAAAACAATTCCAAAAACAATAGGAATTTTTCGATTTTTGTAAGTGCACGCTTAGGATGAGAGCCTCACATTTAGTAGGAAAACTCTTACCGCGGCAGCAAAGAACATAGATTTCAAGGGGTCCCCATGGCACAGTCAAAAAAACGCACTCGTTCAACCAGCCGCCTTCTGGCATTGGAACCACGTTTGCTGTTTGATGGAGCCGCCATGGTGGCCGCGCAGGATGTGGCTTACCAGAACGATGCCCACACTCAGGATGGAGACAAGCAGGGCCACGCATCAGACTCCCAAAGTGAACGCAGCGTCGATGCACAGAAGTCGCTCGACTTCGATGGCAGCTTTGCCAGCGTCAACCCTGTCAACGTCGTCGTCATCGACAGCCGTGTTCCAGATCTGGATTCCCTGGTTGCAGACCTTGAAGCTGGTGGTGCACAAGTCCATGTCGTTCAAGCCAACGAATCTGGCCTGACAGCCATCAGCAATGCTCTGGCCCTGGCCCAGAATGCTGACAGCCTGCACATCATCAGCCACGGCAACAGCGGCAGCATTACTCTGGGTAGTGACACCATCAACAGCGCAACTCTGCAAGCACAGAGCGCGCAAGTTCAGGACTGGGCCTACTACCTGACTCAGGATGCTGACATCCTGCTCTATGGCTGCGACGTGGCAGCAGGCGAGCAGGGTCAGGCTTTCATTCAAGAGCTGGCTTACCTGAGCAGCGCAGATATTGCAGCCTCCACAGATGCAACAGGCGCCGCAGCTCTTGGCGGCAACTGGGCATTGGAGCGTCAGACTGGTGATATTGAAAGCAAGCTGGCCCTTAGTGCCGCAGCCATGGAGCAATACTCCGAACTGCTCCCCAACTCCCTGCCCAAAACCACCACTAACGGCCCTAGTGAAATTTTGCTGGGAAGCGACTTCAGCTTCAATGTCAGCTTCAGCAATAAAGGTAGCGCAACAGGTTACGGCCCCTATATCGATGTCATTCTTCCGTCCACCGGCTCTGACGGAAACGATGGCATCACATATGACAAAAGCAAAGGTGTGACCTATCTGGGTCAGCAGCTTGAAGTTACCGAAATAAAGTTTGACTCCAACGGCAAAGCCACGCACCCCTACGCTGTGGGCACCAATGGAGCCAAGCTCATCCTTACCGGCAAGCCAGGCGACACCCTGCTGGTGATTGAGTTGCCATTTGGCAGCTATAGCAAAGATCAGCCTGTTGCCGACATTGTTGTCAATGCCAAGCTCTCCGACCTTGCGGATACTGACAAACCTCTGAGCATCTCGGTTCAGAGTGGTTTTATGTATGGTGACACTGCTGTGGCAAGCGACTATGCAAGTGACCCCAGCATTCGCGGCAATACCGAAACCATTAGCATCAAGAGCACCGAAGTTCAGTACAGCTATGGCTTTAGCGGTGCAGAAAATGAAACTGCCAGTGGCCCCAGCTTTCCCAAGGAAGTGACTGTCAGCATCACTCCCGCTCCCGGCCAAACCCTGACCGACCACATCACCACCATCGACCTGCCAGATGGCGTTGTCATTACCGAAATCAGTGGTGGCAGCATTGTGGCTGGTAACGATTTGGTCAATGGTTCAGTCACCTCTGGCAACAAGATTCAGGTCAAAATTGACTCACTGTCTGGCACACAAGACATCAAGATTCAATACTATGTCGCAGAAACATACGCAGATGGTTCTGCAATCATTGACCCTGCAACAGGTGCGACCGTCACCAAAAATTTCGACATCAGCAGCGCCTGGACTTGGGTCCCCAAAGATATTCGTGACAAAACCATTAATGGCAGCATTAATCCAGCAGGGGCAGAGGTCAGCCATAAAGTGCACTCCATGGCTGTTCAAAAGGACGTCACTGGAGACCCTAGACCTGGTCAGGATCTGACGCACACCATCGATTTTCAGATCTCTGATTTCTTCGACTTTAAAAATCTCGTCATTACCGACACCATCGACGACGGACTGACCCCTAAAGGCAGCGCCATGCTGGAGGTAAAGCTGCCAGATGGTCGCACCATTACAATTGACCTCAGCCAATACACTGGCAGCAAAACAATTTCCGGCAACGACAATACCGAGTTAAGCTTTGATATTTCATCGGCTCTTCAATCCATGAAGGCAGATTATCCAGAGCTTGCTGATGGAAAATTACCAGGTGGATCCACCGGAAAAATTGTTTATAAAACAAGTATTAATAATACTTTCAAGTCCCCAGCAGACGGGGGGGACCCTCAAATCAACCATGGCGACACTCTAGGAAGCTCTGTCAATATCAGCGGCTCGATTGTCAAAAGCGATGGAAGCACTGATCTCCCAGTCATCACAGATACCACCCAAACTTCCACGACAGTGACAGGTGGTGCGCTTAATCTGGATATCAGCAAAGTCAATGGAGGCAATCCTGTCAGCAGTGTCAAGCCTGGTGACAGTGTGACATATCAACTCGATTACACACTCAACACCGGAGATTTTGAAAAACTCAATCTTGATATTTATCTGCCACAGCCTGCATTCAAGGTCAATGACTGGAATGATGATGGCACAATAGATAACCTTAGCAAAGGTGATGGAAGTATTGCAGGTCAATGGTCCTGGAAAATAGTCGATAGCCTTGGCAATATTGTAGAAAGCTCTACAAGCAATACAGGAAGAGGAAGTCTGACAAATGACGCAACCAATAACAAACTCAGTTTCGACTTTGGTGACCGCACTGATAATTTTAATGACACACTGAAACTGGTTGTTGAGTTTACGGTCAAGGTTGCTGACGATGTTATGGCAGACAAGCTGCAACTGACAGCGATGGCCAAGGGAGGGGAAAGAAACACCCCACAAATCGAGGCCACACACACAGCCATTAACAAACTGGTCATTGCTGAGCCTGTACTGGAAGTCATACACGGCATTGTCTCCAAGGATGGAGATGGTTCAATTTCTGGAACCACTGGAATTTGGGGTGCACCAGGAAGCCCAGGTCAGCCATTTACTGGAGAAATCACAGATATTTCCGGAATTAATGGAGATATTAATAATATTGATGCCGGGGATTCAGTGCGCTTTGCACTGGGTATCAAGAATTCTGGTGGCTCTACTGCCTATGATGTCACCACAACGAAAATCACTCCTCCTTCGGGTTTTGAATTCACAGGGACTGACCTGGAGAGTTCCAACCTCAAAGTATTCCTAGGCAATGAGACAGAACTTATCAAAGGCACTGACTATAAAATAGTCGATGGTGCTATTGAGCTCATGGACAGTGACAAGGGCAAGCTGGCACAGGGCCGCAACATGGAAGGCACTGCTGTAACTGATGGCAGCAATATTCTGCTAATTACCTATGATGCCAAAGCGACAGCGGCTATTATTTCAGGAGCATTAGCTACTTCCGAGGTGGGCGTCAGCAAGTATGCCAGTGTTGACAATGGCACAGATTTTCTTGCGAAAGATCTGACAGACACAGCCACTGCGACAGTGCGAGCACCAGAAATACATGCGTATTTCAAGGATGGAAGTATTTCGGAGGATGACTCCTCAGCCACCCACACCACAGGGGCTAATTTGGTCATTGGCGAAAGCATGGTGTATGACATAGTCATTACTCTGCCGGAAGGAACTACCAAAGATTTTAATATCAAGAATTTTATTCCCTCAGGAATGAAACTTGATACAAATTTCAACGGAACAGGCTACGAGCTAATCACCGCCCCAGGTGGAAAACTGAGTAATGCATTTTCTGGTAGTGTCAACATTGTTTCAGGCAATGCCACCAACATTAGCTTTGGGGATGTAACTGTTACTGCTGACAATGATAAAAGCAATAATAGCTTTGTGGTGCGCGTCAAATTGATTGCAGACAATGTCAGCGCCAATCAACAAGGGAAAACTATTGATTTTACGCCATCAATGACGTATGACAAGGCCGGTGCAGACAACAATACTCCAATTTCAAGCCCGGAAAAACCACGCATCACCATTGTAGAGCCACAGCTCAGCATCACCCAGAGTGTTGACAAAGAAAATGTCGATGCAGGTGATAAAGTTGATTACACCATTACAATCACAAACAATTCTGTAGTTAATGCTTTCGACTTGCAATTTAGCGATCAATTTGCTTCCGTCTTGGATATCCTAGGGTTTACAGCAACAAATGATGGCAACGATATCTCTAAATCATTGGAATGGGTAGGCAACAAGTTACAAATCAAGGATGGTGAGAATATCGATCTTGCAGCAGGCAAGTCTATTACCATCACAGTCAATGCCACAGCCAATAGCACTGTAGCTAGCGTTCCCAGCTTCAACAGCGATGCTGTTGTGAAATGGAGCAGTCTTGACAGCAGCAGCAACTCTGCTGTTAATCGCGATGGAAACGAGCGAACCGGTGACGATGGCATCTGGAATGAAGATGGCAAGCTAAACGACTATAGCGCCAAAGACAGCGCGCAGGTCAAGGTCTGGGCCTTCAATGAAATTTCCAGTATTGGTGGACTGACAGACACAGCAGATCGCGTTTTAACTATTGGTGAAATTGAGCGCTTTCGCATGGTGATTGGCTTGGCAGAAGGCAAGGTCGATGATTTCAAAGTCACTGTCAACTTGCCAGATGGTTATGAATATCTAGGTTCAGCTACCATTGCCTTTGTTTCTGTCGACGGCACCAAGATCACTTCATCCGTAAATTTCCCAATTGGAACAGGCAAGTCATTTATCCAAAGCCTGATTGATGCCATCAATTCCGGAAATTACAATAGTGCAGATAAACCCACTACCGAGATTCACGCAACAGTAGGACCAGATGGCAAGCCCGTATTTAGTCTTGGCACAATAACCAATAGCAATAATGATTCTCAAACCGAATATGTGGTGATTGAGTTCAATGCGGTTGTCAAGAATATTAAGGCCAATCAGGCTGGTACTAAGCTTGAAACCTCATTCACCACCGCCACGGGCACCACTGAACTAGGCGCATCAGGCAAATTGACATCCACGATTGCCGAGGCCGATGTTGGCAATGTCACGAAAACCGTCGTTGACGTTTCTTACCCCGTAGCGGGCAATAACGCCACAATCACGGTGGAAGACTCGTTCACCGTCAACAATGCTGCAGGTGTTCAGGATGACCTGGCGGCATTCAATGCCGTGCTGACTGACCAATGGCCGCAGGGCAGCAACTATGTGTTTTCCAGTCTGACGGTCGGCGGCAAGACGTACACCCTGGCAGAAGCACAAGCAGCGGGCTACACAGTCACGACCGATGAATCTGGAATCAAGGTTGAGTTCGGGGACAACAAGATTGACCCTGGCACCAAGGTCACTTTGAAATACACCGCTGAAGTGCCCAAGGATGGCGCTCAAACAGTGTCGACAGATAGCACTCCAGCCAAGCTGACCTGGAGCAGTGTTCCCGGTACCCAGCATTCATTTGCGGGCTCAACCGCTGGCGCGGCTGGCACAGCGACAGGCGAGCGCACTGGAGCAGATGCCGCCGCAGGTGCAAGCGGCGTTAACGACTACTACAAGAAAGATGAGGCAGGCTATAGCCTGATTACGGGGACGCTGTGGGATGACACCAAGTCTCCGAACAATGAATGGGATGATGGGGAGGCCAAACTTGCAGGAGTGACGGTCACTCTGACGCTGGCTGGCAAAGACGGGCAGACGGGAACTGCCGACGACATCAAGCTGACCACCGTGACAAATGAAAAGGGCGAGTACAGCTTTGGTGCTTTGCCTGCAGGCAAATACATCATCACCGTTGGCAATGTCAGCAAAGAAGTATCACCGGGCGACACGGATGACCTGTCTGTTCGCTGGGATGCCGATAGCGGAAGTGCATTGGGCACCATCACAGGAAGTCTGGCCGAAGGAACCTCAAACGCCAGTAGAAACTTTGCCTACGTCCAGAAAAATGACGCGCCCGTCAATCAGGTTCCCACTGGCCCATTGAGCGTGGACGAAGATACGCTGCTGTCGATCCCCGGCATTTCAATCAGCGACCCCGATGGCGATGCAGGTGATGGCAAACTGACGGTCACATTGACGGTTGAGCACGGTCAACTGTCTTTTGGGGCCGGTTTCCCTTCAGAACTGGGTACAGCACCCGCACCCGGCAAGAGCATCACACTGACAGGCAGTCAGACTGACTTGAACAAGGCGTTGGCATTGCTCCAGTACCTGGGAGACCTCAACTGGAATGGCGCGGATACGCTGACGATCAACACCAATGACCGAGGTCAGGGTGGTGATGCCAATGGCAACGGCACCCCTCGTGAACCCGGAGATGCACTAACAGATACGGATTCTGTTCAGATCCTTGTGAAGCCTGTCAATGACGCGCCTGTTGCTAACCCAGACACGCACACCATCGACGAAAACACAGCCGGCGTTGAAGGTGGCCTGATAACGCAACCGCAAGGAAGTGATAAGGGCCATACTGGAAAAGACACGGATGTGGATATCGGTGATACCTTGACTGTGCATGAAGTCAAGTTCGGGAACAACATCGGCAACAAGGACCAGACAACGGGGGTCATTACTGTTGCCGGCAAATATGGCACTTTGACCGTCAACCCTGATGGCAGTTACACCTATGAGCTGCGCACCAATGACCCCGAGGTCAATGCTCTGGTAGAGGGTGGAACGCCTTTGACTGAGGTCTTTGATTACACGGTCAAAGACTCGGCTGGAAGCCCTGCTTCTTCAACACTCACGATCTCCATCACTGGCAAGGATGATGGTGGGTCCAGCATTACCCCGGTGGATGGCAATGGTGCAGTGGCAGGTCACGCTACCGTCAAGGAAAGCGGCTTGGTGAGTGGCTCTGGTGTCATTGGCGCAGACAACAAAACCAGCGGCAGCATCAACTTCACTGCGGGTAATGGCCTGGTCAGCATGACCTTTGGCTCAGGCGTCTATGAAACCACAGTGACCTTAGATCAGCTTAAGAATGCCAGTAGCAGCAACCCTATCACTATCACCTTGGCTGATGGTGTCTTGACCATCACGGGCTTTACACCTGACGCCGCTGGCGGCTACAGCGTGCCCGTTCAAGGCAGCATTCAGTATGAGTTTGTGCTGAATAAAACACAGACTCATACCTCCGCTGGCAGTGACTCCAGCACTATCGATATTGGTCTAAAAATTGCCGATACCGGAGGCAAGAGCAATACAGGCACTTTGACGATTGCTGTCATTGACGATGTGCCTGTGGCCAAGGATGACACCGCCACCGTGGGCAATATGCCCAATACCGACGGTAAGACCACAGCCTCCGGCAATGTGCTGGGCGGCCAAGGCGTTGTTGCACAAATGCCGGTCGCAGCTGAGGTAGGCTCGGGAGATGAGAGAGACGAGCTGGAAGTACCGCACAACGAACTGGAAGGCTTACAACGCAGCGTTGAAGGCGCGAGGTGAGCTGACCATTTGGCTCGATAGGGATATGCAGTGGCTAGCTCGGCCCACGGGCAAGCGTGGTCGTTGCCAGAAGTTCTCAGATGCGGCCATCCAGTTTTGCCTGACCATCAAGTGCTTGTTTGGCCAGCCCTTGCGCCAGACACTGGGCCTGGTTGAGTCGCTATTGGGTATGGCAGGCCTGCATTGGCCAGTGCCCGACTACAGCACGGTGTGTCGCAGGCAAAAGAGCTTGGATGTGCAGGTGCGCTACCGTGCAAGTGACAAAGGCTTGCACATGCTGGCCGACTCCACGGGCATCAAGTTCTTGGGCGAAGGTGAGTGGAAAACCAAAAAGCACGGTGCCGAGAGCCGCCGCCAGTGGCGCAAGGTGCATCTGGGTATTGATGCCCAGACACTGCAGATTCGGGCCATCGCAGTAACAACCAATGAAGTGGGCGACTCGCCCATGGCAGCAGACCTGCTAGGTCAAATTCCAAGCAATGAAGAGATAGCTAGCTTTACCGGTGATGGGGCGTACGACACGCAGGATGTACATAAGGCGTGCTACCTGCGGGGAGCCATTCCAATCATCCCGCCGCGCAAAGGAGCGAAGCTGCGCAAAGGGCTGGCATTTGCTCACCGCAATGAAGCGGTCAAGGCGTGTAGGCAGTTGGGGCGGGCTATCTGGAAACGCTGGAGCGGCTACCACCGAAGGTCACTGGTGGAGACCAAGATGAATTGCTTCAAGCGACTCGGCGAGAAGGTCATGGCCAGGACGTTTGAGCGCCAGGTGACCGAGCTGCACATCCGAGCTTCAATCCTCAATCAATTTACCGCTCTGGGCACGCCCCAGACAGTCGCTGCTGCGTAAATCTATTTGGGATTGGGGATGCCTTGGCCTATGGCCGATTTATGCAACAAAGCCGGCGGCCAAGGCACCGTCACTGGCAGCGGTGATGTTGAGGATATTCGTGGTGCAGACGGCGCCACGGTCACCGGCGTGGTCGCTGGCGACAATGGCACAACCCATGTCAACGCTGGCGTGGGCAGCATCATCCAGGGCCAGTACGGCACTCTGGTGCTGCAAGCCAATGGCAGCTATGTCTACACCCGTGATGTGAATGCGCCTCAGGATGCCGTCGAGGATGTCTTTACCTACACCATCAAGGATGCCGATGGCGATGAGTCCACTGCGACGTTGACCATCACGATTGCCGACAAGGCACCCGTGGTGACCAACCCGCCCGTGCAAGTGCCTGTGGATCCGATGGATCCCGACAGCCCCACTCGCCCTGTGATCAAACCCGGCCCCCCTGTCAGCGAAGGCGGCCTGCCCGATGGCAGCGATCCAGACAAGTCCACCACCACCACCACGGGCACGATCACGCTGACTCCCGGCGATGAAACGACCACGGTGACGGTAACACCTCCTGGCGGCGATCCTGTGACGCTGGTGCCAGGTGTCAACCCTCCGATCAAGACGCCTCAGGGTGAGGTGACCTTCACCTATACCGAAGGTGATCCTTCTACGAACACTCCACCCACGATCACCTACGAGTACGAGCTCAAGACCCCCGTGGACGACGCTTCCAAGCCGCCCACCGATGAGTTCAATGTGACGATCACCGACCAGGACGGCGACAGCACAACAGTCACGGTTCTGATCGACATCCTCGACGACCAACCTGTGGCCAAGGATGACACGGCCACCGTGGGCAATATGCCCAATACCGACGGTAAGACCACAGCCTCCGGCAATGTGCTGGGCGGCCAAGGCACCGTCACTGGCAGCGGTGATGTTGAGGATATTCGTGGTGCAGACGGCGCCACGGTCAGCGGCGTGGTCGCTGGCGACAATGGCAAAACCCATGTCAACGCTGGCGTGGGCAGCATCATCCAGGGTCAGTACGGCACTCTGGTGCTGCAAGCCAATGGCAGCTATGTCTACACCCGTGATGTGAATGCGCCTCAGGATGCCGTCGAGGATGTCTTTACCTACACCATCAAGGATGCCGATGGCGATGAGTCCACTGCGACGTTGACCATCACGATTGCCGACAAGGCACCCGTGGTGACCAACCCGCCCGTGCAAGTGCCCGTGAATCCGATGGATCCCGACAGCCCCACTCGCCCCGTGATCAAACCCGGCCCCCCTGTCAGCGAAGGCGGCCTGCCCGATGGCAGCGATCCAGACAAGTCCACCAGCACCACCACGGGCACGATCACGCTGACTCCCGGCGATGAAACGACCACGGTGACGGTAACACCTCCTGGCGGCGATCCTGTGACGCTGGTGCCAGGTGTCAATCCTCCGATCAAGACGCCTCAGGGTGAGGTGACCTTCACCTATACCGAAGGTGATCCTTCTACGAACACTCCACCCACGATCACCTACGAGTACGAGCTCAAGACCCCCGTGGACGACGCTTCCAAGCCGCCCACCGATGAGTTCAATGTGACGATCACCGACCAAGACGGCGACAGCACAACAGTCACGGTTCTGATCGACATCCTCGACGACCAACCTGTGGCCAAGGATGACACGGCCACCGTGGGCAACATGCCCAATACCGACGGTAAGACCACAGCCTCCGGCAATGTGCTGGGCGGCCAAGGCACCGTCACTGGCAGCGGTGATGTTGAGGATATTCGTGGTGCAGACGGCGCCACGGTCACCGGCGTGGTCGCTGGCGACAATGGCACAACCCATGTCAACGCTGGCGTGGGCAGCATCATCCAGGGCCAGTACGGCACACTGGTGCTGCAAGCCAATGGCAGCTATGTCTACACCCGTGATGTGAATGCGCCTCAGGATGCCGTCGAGGATGTCTTTACCTACACCATCAAGGATGCCGATGGCGATGAGTCCACTGCGACGTTGACCATCACGATTGCCGACAAGGCACCCGTGGTGACCAACCCGCCCGAGCAAGTGCCTGTGGATCCGATGGATCCCGACAGCCCCACTCGCCCTGTGATCAAACCCGGCCCCCCTGTCAGCGAAGGCGGCCTGCCCGATGGCAGCGATCCAGACAAGTCCACCAGCACCACCACGGGCACGATCACGCTGACTCCCGGCGATGAAACGACCACGGTGACGGTAACACCTCCTGGCGGCGATCCTGTGACGCTGGTGCCAGGTGTCAACCCTCCGATCAAGACGCCTCAGGGTGAGGTGACCTTCACCTATACCGAAGGTGATCCTTCTACGAACACTCCACCCACGATCACCTACGAGTACGAGCTCAAGACCCCCGTGGACGACGCTTCCAAGCCGCCCACCGATGAGTTCAATGTGACGATCACCGACCAGGACGGCGACAGCACAACAGTCACGGTTCTGATCGACATCCTCGACGACCAACCTGTGGCCAAGGATGACACGGCCACCGTGGGCAATATGCCCAATACCGACGGTAAGACCACAGCCTCCGGCAATGTGCTGGGCGGCCAAGGCACCGTCACTGGCAGCGGTGATGTTGAGGATATTCGTGGTGCAGACGGCGCCACGGTCAGCGGCGTGGTCGCTGGCGACAATGGCAAGACCCATGTCAACGCTGGCGTGGGCAGCATCATCCAGGGCCAGTACGGCACTCTGGTGCTGCAAGCCAATGGCAGCTATGTCTACACCCGTGATGTGAATGCGCCTCAGGATGCCGTCGAGGATGTCTTTACCTACACCATCAAGGATGCCGATGGCGATGAGTCCACTGCGACGTTGACCATCACGATTGCCGACAAGGCACCCGTGGTGACCAACCCGCCCGAGCAAGTGCCTGTGGATCCGATGGATCCCGACAGCCCCACTCGCCCTGTGATCAAACCCGGCCCCCCTGTCAGCGAAGGCGGCCTGCCCGATGGCAGCGATCCAGACAAGTCCACCAGCACCACCACGGGCACGATCACGCTGACTCCCGGCGATGAAACGACCACGGTGACGGTAACACCTCCTGGCGGCGATCCTGTGACGCTGGTGCCAGGTGTCAACCCTCCGATCAAGACGCCTCAGGGTGAGGTGACCTTCACCTATACCGAAGGTGATCCTTCTACGAACACTCCACCCACGATCACCTACGAGTACGAGCTCAAGACCCCCGTGGACGACGCTTCCAAGCCGCCCACCGATGAGTTCAATGTGACGATCACCGACCAGGACGGCGACAGCACAACAGTCACGGTTCTGATCGACATCCTCGACGACCAACCTATGGCCAAGGATGACACGGCCACCGTGGGCAATATGCCCAATACCGACGGTAAGACCACAGCCTCCGGCAACGTGCTGGGCGGCCAAGGCACCGTCACTGGCAGCGGTGATGTTGAGGATATTCGTGGTGCAGACGGCGCCACGGTCACCGGCGTGGTCGCTGGCGACAATGGCAAGACCCATGTCAACGCTGGCGTGGGCAGCATCATCCAGGGCCAGTACGGCACTCTGGTGCTGCAAGCCAATGGCAGCTATGTCTACACCCGTGATGTGAATGCGCCTCAGGATGCCGTCGAGGATGTCTTTACCTACACCATCAAGGATGCCGATGGCGATGAGTCCACTGCGACGTTGACCATCACGATTGCCGACAAGGCACCCGTGGTGACCAACCCGCCCGTGCAAGTGCCTGTGGATCCGATGGATCCCGACAGCCCCACTCGCCCTGTGATCAAACCCGGCCCCCCTGTCAGCGAAGGCGGCCTGCCCGATGGCAGCGATCCAGACAAGTCCACCAGCACCACCACGGGCACGATCACGCTGACTCCCGGCGATGAAACGACCACGGTGACGGTAACACCTCCTGGCGGCGATCCTGTGACGCTGGTGCCAGGTGTCAACCCTCCGATCAAGACGCCTCAGGGTGAGGTGACCTTCACCTATACCGAAGGTGATCCTTCTACGAACACTCCACCCACGATCACCTACGAGTACGAGCTCAAGACCCCCGTGGACGACGCTTCCAAGCCGCCCACCGATGAGTTCAATGTGACGATCACCGACCAGGACGGCGACAGCACAACAGTCACGGTTCTGATCGACATCCTCGACGACCAACCTATGGCCAAGGATGACACGGCCACCGTGGGCAATATGCCCAATACCGACGGTAAGACCACAGCCTCCGGCAACGTGCTGGGCGGCCAAGGCACCGTCACTGGCAGCGGTGATGTTGAGGATATTCGTGGTGCAGACGGCGCCACGGTCACCGGCGTGGTCGCTGGCGACAATGGCAAGACCCATGTCAACGCTGGCGTGGGCAGCATCATCCAGGGCCAGTACGGCACTCTGGTGCTGCAAGCCAATGGCAGCTATGTCTACACCCGTGATGTGAATGCGCCTCAGGATGCCGTCGAGGATGTCTTTACCTACACCATCAAGGATGCCGATGGCGATGAGTCCACTGCGACGTTGACCATCACGATTGCCGACAAGGCACCCGTGGTGACCAACCCGCCCGTGCAAGTGCCCGTGAATCCGATGGATCCCGACAGCCCCACTCGCCCTGTGATCAAACCTGATCGCCCTGTCAGCGAAGGCGGCCTGCCCGATGGCAGCGATCCAGACAAGTCCACCAGCACCACCACGGGCACGATCACGCTGACTCCCGGCGATGAAACGACCACGGTGACGGTAACACCTCCTGGCGGCGATCCTGTGACGCTGGTGCCAGGTGTCAACCCTCCGATCAAGACGCCTCAGGGTGAGGTGACCTTCACCTATACCGAAGGTGATCCTTCTACGAACACTCCACCCACGATCACCTACGAGTACGAGCTCAAGACCCCCGTGGACGACGCTTCCAAGCCGCCCACCGATGAGTTCAATGTGACGATCACCGACCAGGACGGCGACAGCACCACCGTGACCGTGGTGGTGGAGATCACCGATGACGTCCCTGTGGCCAAGCCCGACAGCGCCACGGTCGACAACGGCAGCAACACCGCCTCCAGCAACGCTCTGGGCAATGACACGCTGGGTGCCGACCGTGACACGCTCGTTACCAGCGCCAAGGGCCCCAATGACAGCGCTCCTGTCTCGGTGGACCCTGACACCGGCAAGATCACGGTGACCGGCCAGTACGGCACGCTGACCCTGGACGCCAAGGGCGACTACACCTACACCCGCTTCAATGACTCGCCACTGAATGCGACGGAAGTGTTCGACTACACGATCACGGACATAGACGGTGACTCTTCTCCTGCCACGATCACCATCACGATTGCGGACAACACGCCTTCTGTGACGGACAAGGATGGCAATCCGCCTACCGAGCTGCCAGTGGATCCTACGGACCCCAACAGCCCCACTCGTCCCGTCATCAAGCCCGATGGCAGCGTCAGCGAAGGTGGCCTCACCGATGGCAGCACCCCAGGCAAGGGCAACACCACGACGGGCACCATCGTGCTCACTCCGGGTGATGACACAACCACCGTGACAGTGACGCCTCCTGGCGGCCCTTCCGTGACGCTGGTGCCGGATGTGCCCACCAAGGTGATCACGCCCCAGGGCGAAGTGACGTTGACCTACACCGAGGGTGATCCTTCTACGAACACTCCGCCCAAGGTCACCTACGAGTACGAACTCAAGACCCCTGTGGACGACTCCTCCAAGTCGCCCACCGATGAGTTCAATGTGACGATCACCGACAAGGACGGTGACAGCACGACGGTGACGGTTCTGGTGGATATCACCGACGACGCTCCTGCGGCCGCTGACGACAGCGCCACCGTCGACAACGGCAGCAACACCGCCACAGGCAACGCTCTGGACAACGACACTCTGGGCGCCGACCGTGACACGCTCGTTACCAGCGCCAAGGGGCCCAATGACAGCGCTCCTGTCACTGTGGACCCTGACACCGGCAAGATCACGGTAACAGGCCAGTACGGCACGCTGACCCTCTCTCCCGATGGCAGCTATGTCTACACCCGCACTGATGGCTCGCCACTGAATGCGACGGAAGTGTTCGACTACACGATCACGGACAAGGACGGTGACTCTTCTCCTGCCACGATCACCATCACGATTGCGGACAACACGCCTTCTGTGACGGACAAGGATGGCAATCCGCCTACCGAGCTGCCTGTGGATCCATCCGATCCCAACAGCCCCACTCGCCCTGTCATCAAGCCTGATGGCAGCGTCAGCGAAGGTGGCCTCACCGATGGCAGCACCCCAGGCAAGGGCAACACCACGACGGGCACCATCGTGCTCGAACCGGGTGATGACACAACCACCGTGACAGTGACGCCTCCTGGCGGTCCTTCCGTGACGCTGGTGCCGGATGTACCCACCAAGGTGATCACGCCCCAGGGCGAAGTGACGTTGACCTACACCGAGGGTGATCCTTCTACGAACACTCCGCCCAAGGTCACCTACGAGTACGAACTCAAGACCCCTGTGGACGACTCCTCCAAGTCGCCCACCGATGAGTTCAATGTGACGATCACCGACAAGGACGGTGACAGCACGACGGTGACGGTTCTGGTGGATATCACCGACGACGCTCCTGCGGCCGCTGACGACAGCGCCACAGTCGACAACGGCAGCAACACCGCCACAGGCAACGCTCTGGGCAACGACACGCTGGGCGCCGACCGTGACACGCTCGTTACCAGCGCCAAGGGCCCCAATGACAGCGCTCCTGTCACTGTGGACCCTGACACCGGCAAGATCACGGTGACAGGCCAGTACGGCACGCTGACCCTCTCTCCCGATGGCAGCTATGTCTACACCCGCACTGATGGCTCGCCACTGAATGCGACGGAAGTGTTCGACTACACGATCACGGACAAGGACGGTGATCCCGCCTCGGCCACGATCACGATCACGATTGCCGACAAGGCTCCAACACTCACCCCGCCCTCAACCAGCGGTAACACGCCAGGCAACCCCAGCGTGAGCGAGTCTGGTCTTGATGGCGGTAGCGATCCTGACTCTGGCAGCAACAAGACGACCGGAAGCTTCGAGGTAGAGTCGCCAGACGGTGGAACCACCACCATCACGGTGACGCCACCTGGCGGCAGCCCTCAAGAAGTCAAGCCTGGTGTGCCGACTGTGGTGGATACCCCCCATGGCCAGGTCACGGTGACCTACACCCCTGGTGATGGCACAACGCCACCTACGGTGACTTATGAGTACGAACTCAAGACACCTGCCGATGGCAGCGGTGCAACGCCTCCAACCGATTCGTTCACCATCACGGTAACGGACGGTGACGGCGACAGCACTTCCTCCACGGTGACAGTGGACATCGTTGATGACCGCCCCGATGCACAGGATGACGGCAACACCACACTGGTGAACGTGCCGGTCACCGGTCAGTTGGGTGGCAACGACCAGCCAGGCGCTGATGGCATTGAGAGCTGGACGCTGGGCGAGCCGCCCAAGCACGGCACAGTGACTATTGACCCGGCAACGGGCCAGTACATCTTTACCCCTGCCCCCGGCTTTGTTGGCACGGATACGTTCACCTATACCGTCACGGACAAGGACGGCAGCACGGACACGGCAACCGTCACCATTACTGTGACGAACCGCCCCCCCGTTGCGGTGGATGACAGCAATGTCACCGCCCCTGGCGAACCTGCCAAGGGCAATGTGATTACAGGCGGATCCTCTGGCGACCATGCCGACAGTGACCCGGACGGCCAGCCTGTCACCGTGACCGAAATCACGGTGGATGGCATCACTGTTTCCGTCCCACCCAATGACTCGGTCACGATATCGATTCCTAACAAGGGTGTGCTGGAGATCCACAGCGATGGCAGCTACACCTTCACTGCTCAGCCACTGTGGGGCGGCCAGGTGCCTGATATCCACTACACCATCTCTGATGGGGCCGGTGGTACTTCGAGCGCAGTGCTTCGCATCACCGCGAATGCAGCACCGCTGAATGTGGACCCACCTGCACGACCCAACACCGGCATCACCACGGACGTTGGAACAACCGTTGCGCCTCCGCTTTCTGGCGGCTCCAGCACACTACTGGTTCTGGGTGACGCCATGACGGACACACCTAGCGTCTTCTGGGAAAGCTATCGCTACTTCCAAGACATGCGTGTGCCCACCGTGATGCACCCCATCACTTACGTGAACCTGGAAGTGCAGCGTGCGCAGCTGGAAGCCGTGCAGACCATGCTTGCCAACTGGCCTGTGCTCAATGAGTCCAGACTGCACTCTATCGGCCTGAGCCTCGCTCAGGACCCCAACCTGTTTGTCCAACATGCGGTTCAGGCGGCTCAGCAAGAACGCAGGTTCTGGGAGTTCCTGGCGCGCAACATTCAGGCCAACCTGCCGACAGAGACGCCGCTCCAGGAAATGCTGCGACAGCATTCCGAAGAGCTGAACAAAGCGGAAGCTATTCCTGACGCACCCGCCAAGGACAGCGCACAGGAACCCGTCGATGGCGAGAAGCCGCAAGCGCTGCTGGACTTGCTGGAGCGCTGGAATGCGGCTGAAGCACAGCCTCAGGCCACCGGAATGATGGATGCCATGACTTCCGGAAAGTCCGCCTCCTTCAGCGAACAGCTCAAGCAAAGCGCTAACGACCTGCCAAGCCACCTCGGCTAACACAACAGCCCGCCCCTGCTCGCAAGTCGAGCAGGTCGGGTATTCCCATATCTTTGACCTACGGAAGCACAACAATGAACAGCCGTATCCCTCCCTTCGCTCTGCGCCTGACGACCGCTTGCCTGCCCCTGGTTCTGGCCGCCTGCGGCTCCGTTGCCCCCAAGGCATTTACCTCCGACGAAATTCGTGACCGTGCAGCTCAGGACGTACTGAGCATGTACAAGGATCAGGAACCCATCAGCGCTCCTATCGACTTTCACGAAGCTGCGGCACGCGCACTCAAGTACAACCTGGACTACAAGCTCAAGCTGATGGAAACGGCTCTGAGCCGTAGCCTGTGGGATGTATCGACCTATGAAATGCTGCCCAAGCTGGTGGCAGGTGCCGGCTACAGCAGCCGTAACAATGACTCTGGCGGCACCTCGGTCCTGATCGAGCCACCTCGCACCGTGTCACTGAACCCATCGACCTCGCAGGAGCGTGACCGCTCTATGGCGAATCTGTCCTTCTCCTGGAACGCTCTGGACTTTGGCGTGTCCTACTATCGCGCTCAGCAAAAGGCCGATCAGGTTCTGATGGCTGAAGAGCGTCGCCGTAAGGTGATCCAGAACGTGCTCCAGGACGTGCGCAACAGCTACTGGCGCGCACTGGGCGCTCAAAAGCTGCTCGGCCGTGTGGATGGGCTGCTGGACCGCGTGAACAAGGCACTGGAACGCGCCAAGGAAATTGAGAAGCAAGGCTTGATGCCACAGGCCCAGGTCCTGGGCTACCAACGAGCCCTGCTGGATGCCGTGAACACCCTGACGCTGCGTCGCCAGGACCTGGAACTGGCCATGGCCGAGCTGCGTGCACTGATGTCCGTAGCCCCCGGCGTGAAGTTCACTCTGGCTGAACAAAATGAGCTGGCCCTGCCCCGCATCCCTGTGAATGTGGAAGCGCTGGAAAAGCTGGCTCTGGAAAAGCGCCCTGAAATCATGGAAGAGTGGTACCGCAAGCGCGTGACCGAAAATGACATCAAGGCGGCCAAGGTTTTGCTGTGGCCCAACATCAGCTTTGATGCCGGCTGGCAATATGATTCCAACAAGTACAGCTACAACAGCAACTGGGTGGATACCGGCGTTCGCGTTTCCTGGAACCTGCTGAAACTGACTCAGTACCCTGCACTGCAAAAAGCTCACCAGGCACAGAATGAGACAGACGACATGCGCCGCATGGCCCTGTCCATGGCGGTGCTGACTCAGGTGCGTGTGGGCGTGCAGCGTTACGGCCTGTCGCTCTCCGAACTCAAGTTCGCAGAGGAAAGCATGAATGTGGATCAGCGCCTGCTGAACTACGCCAAGGCTGCGGCCAAGAGCCAGTTTGACTCCGAGCTGGAAGTTATCCGCACAGAAGCACGTGCGCTGCTGGGTGAATACCAGCGCTACGCCGCGTACTCCAATGCGCAAGCCGCCTGGGGCCGTCTGTACAACTCCGTGGGCCTGGACATCCTGCCCGAGACCGTGCAAAGCCACGACGTCAAGACCCTGGCCAAGTCCATGCAGGAAACCATGGGCCAATGGCAACAGACAGTCTTCCAGGCTACCAATCAATGAGCGCCGTGCCCTCTGGGCACTGGCGAGAAGTTAGAAGTTCTATGTCAATGAAATCCTTTGCGCGGGCAGCCCTTGGCTGCACCGCAATTTGGGCAGTCTCTCAAACGACCTTGGCCCAACAGGCGCCTGCGCCCGCAGCCCCTGCCGCAGCGCGTGCTGCCGCTCCCGCCCATGCGGACCCACATGCCATTCGCGTCCTGTTGACCCCAGAGCTGGAAACCGTACTGGCTTCGCAGATGCTGGGCCGTATTGCCAGCCTGAATGCGGGCCTGGGAGCTCATGTCAAAAAAGGGCAAACGCTGCTGAGCTTTGACTGCAGCGAAGCCAATGCACGCCTGCGCATGGCTCAGGCCGAATATGCCAATGCCAAGGAAACGCAGGACGTCAAGGAAAGACTGCGCAAGCTGGATGCCGCTGGTGACACCGAGGTTCTGCTGGCCAAAACCCAGGCTGACAAAGCCAAGGCGGCTATCTCGCTCACCCGCGTTCAGATGGATCAATGTGTGGTCCGCGCCCCGTTCTCTGGCCATGTGGTCAAGCTGCATGTCAAGCCTGCACAGGGCGTAAACGTTGGCGTTCCTTTGCTGGAAATGGTCAGCGACGGCCCCCTGAAGCTGCGTCTGAACGTCCCATCGCGCTGGTTGCAATCGCTCAAAGTGGGCGCGGCCTTTGATGTGGCAATCGATGAAACCCGCAAAACCTATCCTGCAAAAGTTTCGGCCATCAACGCCCGTGTTGATGCTGTCGCTCAGACAGTTGAGCTCGAAGCCCGTATCGACGGCAAGCACCCTGACCTGCTTGCTGGCATGAGTGGCGTAGCCCGCTTCCCAGGACTGCAGTAAACCATGGCAAGTGCTTCCCCTTCAGCCGCCGCCATGGTGGCTCAGTTGGAGGCACGCGCCCGTGCAGCCAACACTCCTGCAGAGCTCGCTTTTTCCATTGCCAATGACAGTTTCGGCCTGCTCGGTTTCCGGCAAGCCTTTGTCATGGCGGGCAGCGGCAAACAAGCCCGCTTGCTCACGCTATCAGGGCTTGCAGTTCCCACAGAAGACAGCCCTTACCTGATCTGGCTGCGCCGCAGCTGGCCCTGGATGGAAAAGCAGCTTGGCAGCAAGGCTGGCTGGATTCCATCGCCAGCAAACGCGTCCATTAAGGCGCCTGAAATGCCTGAGGCGCCGGCCTCCGGCAACTCGGCACAAGTGCAGCCCGCAGCCGTTGAACCAGCGGAACCTGCTGATCTTCAGAAGCCTCAAGAGCCGCCTCCCCCCGAAGTCCTCGATGGCTGGCTGGAATGGTGGCCGGAAGGCCTTTACGCCATCCCTCTGCGCCGCCGCGACGGCGCGATTCTGGCCTGGGCCGGATTTTTGATGGAAGCAGAGCCCAGCGCCCTTCACAAACAGGCTCTGTCGCATCTGGCAACCCATTGGGCCTATTGCTGGGAAATGCTGGGAGGCAAGCCACGCCTGAGCCTACGCGAACATTGGCAAGCCCTAGGCCGCAAGCGATACTTCATCTGGGGTGCCTTGCTGGTGCTCTGCCTGTTTCCTGTGCGCCAGTCAGCCCTGGCACCTGCCGAAGTCGTCGCGCTGGATGCAACGACGATTGCTTCCCCTCTGGACGGCGTAGTCAAGAACTTCCATGTTCGCCCCAATCAGGTGGTCAAGACCGGCGACCTTTTGATCTCTCTGGATGAAACAACGCTGCGCAACCGTCTGGAAGTCGCCACACAGTCCGTCGCAGTTGCTGATGCTGAATGGATGGCTGCCAGCCAGAAAGCCTTTGACAACTTCCAGAGCAAAGGGGAGCTGACACAGTTACAAGGCAAAGCTCAGGAAAAGCGAGCCGAGCTCGCGGCTGTGCAAGCCCAGTTGACGCGCATCGAGGTCCGAGCTCCTCATGACGGGATTGCCGTTTTTGGCTCTGCAGATGACTGGCTGGGCCGTCCTGTTGTCACTGGAGAGCGCATCATGCAGGTCGCCAATCCTAAATCGGCGGGGGTACTGGTCTATCTGCCAGTCTCTGACGCACTGGTACTCAACGAAAATGCCCCCGTCAAGCTGTTCCTGACTGTCAAACCACTTTCGCCACTCAGCGCAACCGTGGCCGAGACCAGCTACCAGGCCAGCCTGTCGCCAGACAATGTGTCCAGTTACCGTCTTCGCGCTACGCTGAACAAAGGTCAATCCCTGGACGATGCCCGCATTGGCTTGCACGGCACCGCCAAGATCTCTGGTGGCTGGGTCGCGTTGAGCTATTACCTGCTGCGTCGCCCACTAGCGACCGTCCGTGAATGGAGCGGCTTCTGATGCCGCAATCCGCTGCCCCCTCAGGCGAGCAAGGCAAGGGCGGGGTTGCTGGCAACAAGCTCAGTCCAGAAGCGTTAGCCCTGCTAGGCGCAAGCAGTAAAGCGGCTGCCAACAAGCAGCCCAAAGCCGCACCGCCCGCTCCACCACTACGCGAAGATCTCAAACTGCATTCCAGCGCCCCGTTTCCAGACGGAGCGCCAGCCTGGGCCATACAGGACCCCATTACCAACCGCTTCTACCGCATTGGCTGGCTGGAGTATGAGTGCCTGCTGCGCTGGCACATGCCCCCGTCTCTGATTGCGCAAGATATCAACGCCTCAACGACTCTTGAAGTCGATGAGGAGCAGATTACCGAATTTGCCAAGTTTCTGGATCAACATAGCTTGCTGCGTGCGACACCTCAGAAAGTGGAGCAACTGCAGAAAAAAAGCGGTGAAGCCAAGTGGAAAAGCGGAAAGTGGTGGTTGCACACCTACCTGTTCATTCGCGTTCCACTGGTCAGACCTCAGCGCTTCCTGCAAGCCATGCTGCCCTGGGTCGCACCACTTTTTACCAAGTCGGCACTTGGACTACTGATCGCAGCCACCGTGCTAGGCCTGATCCTGGTAGCCCGCCAATGGGATACCTTCGTCAACAGCTTCATGGACATGCTGTCCCCCACCGGGCTTGCAGGCTTTGCCTTGGCGCTGATCGTCTCTAAAGCACTGCACGAAATGGGCCACGCTCTGGTTGCCACACGTCTGGGAGTACGCGTGGCCCACATGGGCGTTGCCATGGTCGTTCTGTGGCCCATGCTCTATACCGACACCAGTGAATCCTGGAGACTGCGCAACCATCGCCATCGGCTTGCAATCTCTATCGCCGGGGTCAGTACAGAACTGGCGCTCGCGGGCCTGGCTACGTTGGCCTGGGCCTTGCTGGATGAAGGCCTGCTGCGCCAATCCATGCTGTATCTCGCCACGACGGGCTGGATACTGTCTCTGGCCCTGAACGTCAGCCCTTTCATGCGCTTTGACGGCTACTTCATCCTCTCGGACATCATCAACTTTCCGAACTTGCATGAGCGTGCAGGAGCCATTGCCAAGGCCTATATGCGCCGCAAACTGCTGGGCCTCAATGAACCAGACCCAGAATCGTTCCGCCCAGAAGTGCTGTGGAAACTGCGCCTGTTTGCCTATATCACCTGGCTATACCGGCTAACCGTCTTTCTCGGTATCGCCTTTGCCGTCTACTACTTTTTCTTTAAAGCACTGGGCATCTTCCTGCTTGGTGTGGAACTGTGGTGGTTCGTTGCTAAACCTATTTGGACTGAAATCATGGTCTGGAAAAAACGTTGGTCTGAAGTTCCCAGACGCAATCGCATCATGATCTGGAGCATCGTGGGTGCAGCACTCTTTCTGGCTGCATTCCCATGGTCAGCCGATCTGCAGGCGCCTGGTGTCGCCCGTACAGAACGCCAGCAGGTCATCTACAGCCCTCAAGCGGCTCAAGTCATCGCACTCACCAAGCCTGGCCAGGTCAAAGCAGGCCAGGCCCTGGCACACCTCGACATGCCAGACCTGGCGGCGCGAAAGGCACGCACCGAAGCCAGCGTATCCGCACTGTCCCGACAACTCCCTCAGTTAATGGGGCAAGAGCAAGGGCTGGATACTCAGCAAGCCACCATCCGCCGCCTGGAAGAACAACTGGCCGAAAACCGTGCTATCGACGAAGAAGTGGCACAGCTCCAGCTCAAGGCGGAATTCTCAGGACTATGGCGTGATGTAGATCCCCATCTGCGTGCCGGATCCTGGGTCAACAGCCGCATACCGCTTGGGGTCCTAGTTGATCCTGAAAGCTGGATCGTCGATGCCTATGTCGATCAACAGCAAGTTCACCGCATTGCGACCGGAGCCCAGGCCCAGTTCTGGCCCCAGCGCTGGGGCCGCTCCATTGATGCAACCGTCCTCGAAGTCGATAGCGCCAGAAGTCAGCAACTGCCCTATTCCACACTGGACGCGCGCCATGGAGGAGCAGTTGCTACACAGCCTCACGAGAAAGAAGTGCTACCGGTCCACGCGCTGTACAGAGTACGATTGAAGCTCCACGATCAGCCACCTCAGACTCGCGAACTCCGCGGCACAGCCCATATCCGCGCCGAACGCAGCAGCTGGCTATGGCATGTACTGCAAAACGGCTTGGCTGTCGTTATTCGTGAAAGTGGCTTCTAGCCATTAAAAGATATGCGCTTCGCGCTATCATTTTTTCAGATGTTGAAAAAACTGCCCCAATCCAGATTCCAATGAATCCTTGTGTAGAATCCTGCCATCCGGAGGTTTGGGTGAGTGGTTTAAACCAGCAGTCTTGAAAACTGCCGAAGGAGTGATCCTTCCGTGAGTTCGAATCTCACAGCCTCCGCCAAATAGAAAAGCCAAGTGATTGATTTCACTTGGCTTTTTTGTTTTTTCCTTCCGTCGGTATGCCATTTGGTATGCCATTGCGCATTGGCTTTTGTTAGACCTCTTTGGAAGGCTGATGTACATCTGCACGGCCACGATCAAAATCTAGATGTTTGATCCCTGGTTTTAATGGTGCAATCTTTTGAGATAGCCCCCTGAATCTCCGGACACGGTCCATCGTTTATCTTTGAGATAGGCATAGGACTGTGCGTATGACTAGACATACAGAGACGATTGAGGTCATCACCCGAGACCAGCGCAGGCGACGCTGGTCGGCTACCGAGAAGGCGGCCTTGGTTCGCAAAACTTATGAGCCAGGCATGAGCGTGTCGCTCGTAGCCCGCCAGGAGGGTGTGTCAGCGAGCTTGCTATTCACTTGGCGGCGACTGGATCGTGAAGGCGCGCTGGTGGCCGTGAGCGCAGGCGAAGCGGTTGTGCCAGCTTCGGAACTGGCCGCAGCTCGCGCCGAGATCGCCAAGCTGCAACGTGTGCTGGGCAAAAAGACCTTGGAGAACGAGATACTCAAGGAAGCCGTGGAGCTCGCCGCCGCAAAAAAGTGGATTGCGCGCTCGCCCTTGTTGCCGGGGGACGACCAATGAAGTCGGTCTGCTCAGCGCTGGGTGTGGCGCGCTCGAATCTGTATGTGCGCCATCGCAGGCCCAGTGACTGGCGAGATGGCCGCAGTGGCCGTGCGCCAGCCCAGGATGAGGCATTGCTGGTCGATATTCGCCGCCACATTGCCGAGTTGCCTAGCTATGGCTATCGCCGCGCCGGTGCGCTGCTCAATCGAGAGCGGCGTTCGCAAGGTCAACAGGTGCTGAACCACAAGCGCATCTATCGGGTCATGGCGCAGCATCGACTGCTGTTGCCCAAGGCGCCCAAGCGCCGGCATTCGAGCCGTGTTCACGATGGCCAGGTCAGTGTGCCGATGAGCAACATGCGCTGGTGCTCTGACGGCTTTGAGATCAAGTGCGATTCGGGCGAGACGGTCACAGCCACCTTCGCCAAGGACTGCTGCGACCGGGAGATCCTGGCCTGGCGAGCTTGGAAGGGCAAGGGACTTGCGGGAGAGCCGGTGCGCGATATGCTGGTGGAAGCCGTGGAGCGGCGCTTTGGCACGGTTGAAGCCGTGCCCCTGGAGCATGAATTGGAGTTCCTTACCGACAACGGCAGCGCCTACATCGCGCACGAGACGCGTGGCATTGCTAGATCGCTGGGCTTGAAGCCGATCAACACGCCCGTGTGTAGCCCGCAGAGCAACGGCATGGCCGAGAGCTTCGTGAATACCTTCAAGCGCGACTACATGAGCCGTATGGACCTGCGTGACGCGCCGACGGTGCTGGCGCAATTGCCGGGTGCGTTCGAGCACTTCAACGAAGTTCACCCGCATTCGAGTTTGAAGATGATGTCGCCCAGGGAGTTCCGACGACGGCAGAATCACCCCGCCCATCAGGGCTAACTTAGCGACTGGATGGTGTCCGGAACTACGGGGGCAAGATCACTTTTCCCCTGAATGGAAGGAAGCACTTTGGGCCAGACTCTGCACGGTAGCGCCACAACGACAGAGGCAATTCGTAGAGCAATACAAAATAGTCAAGAGAGCTTGAGAGCTCTTTCTACGCGCTATAGCTTCAATCAGAAGCCGATGGCGAAGTGGAAGAAACGTACCTCGGTCAACGATCTACCAACAGGGCCGAGACAGCCATGCTCCACCGTTTTATCCGTTGAAGATGAGGCTGCAATCGTCGCCTTTCGCAGGCATACCTTGCTGCCGTTGGATGACTGCCTATATGCACTGCAGCCGAGCATTCCGCACCTGACGCGCTCCTCGTTGCATCGATGCCTGCAGCGTCATGGCATCTCGCGACGAGCAGAGGTTGAGGGTGACAAGCCTGCCAAGAAAAAATTCAAGAGCTACCCCATCGGCTACTTCCATGTCGACATTGCCGAGGTTCAAACAGCCGAAGGCAAACTCTATTTGTTTGTAGCCATTGACCGAACCTCCAAGTTCGCCTTTACCGAACTCCACGCTAAGGCCGGAAAGATGATTGCTGCACAGTTCTTGCGCAATCTGATCAAGACGGTGCCATACACCCTCCATACGGTGCTAACCGATAACGTACTAAATGCAAGCAGTTTTTTATTTCCCGGCAGCAGCAAGTTTTACCGCTCTGGCAAGACCAGTTCGGTAAGTCCAAAGAGCAACAAACAGAGCCAGCAATGCGGTTCCGCTGCGTGAGGTTGCCTTGGTTAACCATAGTGGAAACAAGATTCACGACGACTCGGCCGAGGTGATCTTTACCGTACTTAAAACAGCATAGGCAGCCCAGCGGAAGGTCCGAGCATTATCTATAGGGTCACCAGCCTAAGCCAGCGCCCCGACGGCACAACTGAGAGGGATCGATCCGCTGGGCAAACTCTGTTCAAAGAACCGCCGATAAGGCTGGCCCTTCTTGATAATTCCGTAGGCAACACGGGCCATCTTTGCAGCCACGGCTGTCAGCGCTTTGCGCTTGAGGTCTTGGTCTTTGGGATTGCTGCTGACATATCGGTCGTACTTCTCACGAAACGAATTCTCACGCGCACGGACTGCGACCACTGCCGCTAGCCAGAATGCCAGGCGCAGGCGGGCATTGCCCCGTTTGGATAATTGCTCTCGTCCACGGTGAACGCCAGACTGGCTTTTAGCCAGATCAAAGCCACAGAACTTTAAAAACTGGCGATGATGTCCAAAGCGGCGCATATTCCCAGCCTCGGCGAGGATCGTCAAGGCGTTGATCGGGCCGACGCCAGGAAGGGACAACAGGTTGATGTAATCCACTTCATTGCCCAGTAAATCCTGCGCTTGTTGCTCAAGTTGGCTGCGCAGCTCGTTCATATGCTGATAGTGACGCAATGTGAACTGGAACGTTTGAACGGCAACGCTTTGCGGATCATGTGGCAACGCCCCAGAAAGAGCCGCTGCTTCCCATATCTCAGTGAGTTTCGCAACACGATGCACACGTCGCCCAACCAGGGTAGAGGCCAGATCAATGTAAGCGCCAATTTCTACCCCTAGTGAGGTCTTGGCTCCGGATATTCCGCGTTTACAAGCAGCAGCCTTTCGAACTTGGTCACTCAATCAATCCTTGCTCAAACAGCGCCAAGACGGCATTGATAAAACGAGACGCTGAGTTCTCGTAGAGCACCACTAATCGAGCAACGAAATTACCAAGTCAGCTAGCAATACTAGACAATCAGATGCATGTCAGGCGCTTCCATCATTGCAAACCATATGAATGTTCCATACGGACCCATCGTAAGTTCGTCGGATGTGATTGCATCGTTTTGCTATGGTCGCTTAAGTGGGAAAAATGAATGGGTGAATGGAGTTTTAGCTCCTTTTTTTAACGAAATTGAGCCTAGTTTGATCTTGCGTTGCGCGCGCGAGGTCAACGCATCTTTGGATATGGTCAACAGCCTGTACGCGCACACATTAAGCTTAGGTTTTATGCCATCGCCCGAATGGGAAAAGACCGTAGCCCTGCTTCAAGGACAGCTCTAGGCTGTGAATTCAACCGATCGATGCAACACAATGATCGCCGCTGGCGAAAGGAGTGTTTGCATGAAGCAAAGACCACGGATGTACTACACAGCTGATCTAAGTCATTCGCAGACCAACGCCTGAGCGGCAGTATGCGCGGGAATCGGTCATTGATCGCAGTGGGCACCTGCGGCGGCTTCGTATCCGTCCCCCATCCCTCGATCGCGGCACAAGCGTCGTGCCAGCATAAACGGCCGATCCCGTTTTCCTCACCAGGCTCATGCCGAACCCAGTTGACCATTGCCTCCGATGTTTCAGCTAACCGAAGCCTTCATTGCGGGCACAGCCAGGCGAGAAGCTGGAGCGGGATATCGTTTTTCTGGGTACAGGCGCGCCCTAGCCGATCTCTCACGGGCAGAATCCATGCATGACTGTAGGCTACGATTTTCAAAACCTCTCGTTTGACGACTTTGAGCGGCTATGCGCCGACCTGATGCAAGTTCGGATTGGGGTACCGCTTGAGTCTTTCAAGGTCGGTCGAGATGGCGGTATCGACTTACGGTACGCGCCGTCTAGAGACCGAACAACCATCATCCAGTGCAAACGGTATGCGCCAGATGCATTCGCGCGTCTGTACAGAGACCTTGAGAGCAAGGAGCTTGCGAAGGTCAGAGTGCTCGCCCCGCAACGCTATGTACTCTGTACTTCGTGCAAGCTCAGTCCACCTCAGAAAGAAAAGCTGCTGAGCCTCCTGGTGCCTCACTGCCTGAGCTCCGGAGACATTTTGGGTGCGGGTGAGTTGAACAGCATCGTTGCAGCCAACCCTGACATCGAGCGGCGGCACTTCAAGCTCTGGCTAAGTTCCGTTGCAGTGCTTGAACGAGTTCTAAACGCGGGAATTTTTTCCTATAGCGAGCATGAGGTTGAGATGCTCCAGCGAGAGATCTCCAGATATGTCGTTCATGATGGCTTCGACCGCGCACTTCGTACGTTAGACGATACGCACCACTGCATCATCGTGGGCATTCCTGGGGTAGGCAAAACGACTGCGGCGCGCTTGCTGCTCGCACACTATTTAAGGGAAGGCTACGACGTCGTCTCTGTTACTCGTGACGTTGACGAAGCTTGGCGGATGCTCAGTCGGTCTGCCGATGCCAAGCAAGTTATCTACTACGACGACTTTCTTGGTCAGGTGACGTTCTCACAGAAGCTAGAGAAGAACGAGGACCGGCGTCTGCTGGAGCTGATGACGCATTGCAAGAACAGCAAGAACAAACGGTTCATTCTCACGACACGTGACTACATTCTGGATCAGGCAATGGGCGCGCATGAGCCCCTGGATCGAGCAAAGGCCAACTTAAAACGTTCAACGGTCACCCTCGATGACTACTCCCCCATCGTTCGGGCGAGGCTGCTAGCGAATCACCTACAGTTTTCGAGCCTTGGCTTGAACGTGCTCCAGGCCGTAGTGGACACACGTGCCTACACGACCATCATTGAACATCCCAACTTTCTGCCTCGAGTTGTCGAGCAGCTTTGCTCAGAAAGTGAAATTGAGGGTAAGACGCCTCAGCAGTTCATTGACAACGCACTTGCCGTGCTAAACGACCCGTCACGAGTGTGGCTGCGTCCCTTCCGGCAGCTGACCGTCGATGCGCGTAACCTCGCTTACACGCTCGCCAGCTTGGACGGCATCTGTGAATATGAGCGTCTGGAGGCAGGTTGGCGCTCGTTGAATCTCCAGCTTGGACATCGCAGCGATAGATCCTTCGTCGACGTGCTGCGCGAGGTTGAGGGCTCGTTCACCCAATCGCAAAAGTACCCTGGGTTTGGCCGCACAAGCAGGCTTGAAGGGCGTATGGTGCGATTCGTCAACCCGTCGGTCCGAGAATTCGTGATGGCCGATCTGCTCAACCAAGATGAGCTTCTTGTGGCCGTTTTTGAATCTGCAGTCTCTTTCACGCAGCTTCTTTTCTGGAGGGAAGCACGCTACAGCCTATCCAGCAAGAGCTCCACATCCGCAGCCGCCAAATTCGCCGGGGCAATTTCGGCGAAGGCACCTCAACTCCTGTCCGTTGTCGAACCGAGATTGGAGATGTATTTAGGGAGGCAGACGGTTTTCTGGAATCTTGATGGCAGAAAGCTCAAAAGGCTGTACGCACTCTTTGAAGCCCTTTCCAGCATGAGCCACCCAAGCCAATTGCGCAGTGTCTGTACCGCAATCTTCGGTAACAACCTGCGAGAGTTCGCTGAGATGATACCGGGCCAAGAGCTTACCTGGTTACCCGAGGTCTTGAAGGTTGTCTTGGATCATTACAGGTCTGACGAACCAGAAACGGCTGCGACCGCCTGCCAGATACTGGAGGTTGACAAATGGGATAGATACGCGAGGAATTTCTTGGATGTGCGTTATCTTTGGGACGCAGCTAGATGGGCGATCGAACTTGCTCCTGATGCCGGCGACTGGCACGATCGAACCCGTGATGCTCTTATCGCAAAGACCAAGGAGCTATGTTCAGATGTGCCGGACGATTGGAGCGCTGACGACCTAGTGGACGCTAGTGCCGAACTAGAGTTGCTCATGGATGACCTGGAAGCGCAACTCGAACAAGAAGTAGAGAAGCTTCGGACCCTCGCGGGTGAGTTGCAGCATGCCGAAGAAGAACACGACGAGTACCAGTCCTCTCTGTCAACGCGATATGGTCGAGACAGGGTCGGCGACCCACGCTCCGACGTAGATGGCGTGTTCCGAACTTTAGTCGAGCAGCTTGAACGTTAAGCGCACAGCCGACTCTGTGTCGCCCGGTACGTCTTTTCAGAGGAGCAGATGATCGTTGGCCACATCGTAATGATCCGAACCGCCATTGCTCTGTCGTCCTCCTTCCTCATGCTCCTCCGCGCCGAGGAGCTGTTTCACGCGAACTTGCTTGGCTTCCCCTACGGAATCTAAAGATGAGCAGCTTGAGGACATCCTCCTCGCGTTTAGAAGCTCGTTGAGGTCGCTAACGTCGGCTATACGGCGCACGCACAGGGAGAAAACATCGCTGCTGGATCGCCAATTCCACTCGGCTATGACCGCTTCAAATGTGTCTGGCCGACCCCGGCCACCCAGCTCCGCCTCAATACAGCAGCGGCAGGACCTCCCCAACCAACATGCGCTCACTCAAGTGACACGTTGCCGCCAAGTCCTGTAGTCGGTCTCTTCTGGTGAAGTACGAATTGGAATGGCGATGGGAACGCTGTACGCTAGAACCACAACGAGGGAGAGAATATGAACAAGCTGAAGCTCCAGCTGGAGCATTGCTATGGAATCCGCAAACTTGACGTTGTGCTGGACTTCAGTAGCAGTGCTGCGGTCGCCATCTACGCGCCCAACGGATCGATGAAGAGTTCGCTGGCCAGCGCCTTCCAGGACATCGCAGACGGTAATGCATCTCGGGACCGGATTTTCCCGAGCCGCGCTACAGTGCGTGTGGTCCAGGATGAGAACAGTGCCAACATTCAGGCCGCCAACGTGCTCGTTCTCAGGCCTTACGAGGAATTTTCCAACAAGGGAAACGCCACTGCAACTCTCCTGGTGAATGCCGCCCTCCGGCAGGAATATGAAGCGTTGCACGCAGGTGTCACTGCTGCGCGGGCTGCCCTGATAACCGCAGTTAAGGCCACCGCAAAAACCAAACGACCGATTGAGCGCGAGGTCTTGTCGGCATTCGCACCTACCAACGGGGATTTCGATGCGACGCTTGCCCGCTTGAAAGAGGAATTAGCCAAGGACTGGGAGCCCGTATTCAAGGACGTTTCGTACGACATCTTGAACGACGAACGGGTCGTTGCGTTCCTGGCACAAGGTGATTTCCGCACGGCTATCAATGACTACACGAAGAAGTACAACGAGCTGCTAGCGGCTTCTAAGTACTTCAAGAAAGGCGGCTTCAACTACTACGCGGCCACCAACGTGGCCAAAGAGTTGAAGGCCAGCGGCTTCTTTAAGGCCAAGCATTCGGTGAGCCTCAACGGTGAAGAAAAAAAGGAGATCAACTCTGAGGCCGAGCTCCAAGCCCTTGTTGATGCGGAACGCGCCAAGATTTCTGAGGACGCCGCGCTGCGCCAAAAGTATGAGGAGCTCGAGAAGCAGATCCAGAAGAACGCGCAGCTCCGCGAGTTCGAGTCGTACTTGCAAGGGCACGAAGACCTGCTGCCAGAGCTCGCCGACCTCGCAGCCTTCAACAAGAAGCTCTGGATGTCGTACCTTAAGGCGAACCACCCTCTGTATGTGGACCTGATAAACAAGGTCGAGCAGGCTGCCGTGCGATCCGCCGAGATCGAGGCGCAGGCCAGCCAGGAACACACGCAATGGCAAGACGTCATTGATATGTTCAACAACCGCTTTATCGTCCCTTTCCATCTTGAAGTGGCCAACAAGATCCAGGTGGTGCTGGGCAAGGAAACGGCACCGCGCCTGGGCTTCGTATTCAAGGACGGCAACGACCATGCGCCAGTCGAGCGGGACGCCCTGCTGCAAACACTCAGTACAGGCGAGAAGAGGGCGTTCCACGTCCTGAACATGCTGTTCGACATCGAGGTGCGTCGTGCGGCTGGTCAGCAGACACTTCTGGTCGTAGACGACATCGCGGACTCCTTCGACTACAAGAACAAGTACGCCATCGTTCAGTACCTCTCCGACTTGGCCGAGGATCAGCACTTCAAGCTGCTCATCCTGACCCACAACTTCGATTTCTACCGGACCATCGAGAGCCGCCGCCTCGTTCAGCGGAAGAACTGCTTCATGGTGTCAAAGACGACTGCCGGCGTTACGCTCGAGGCGGCTCAGGGCGTACGCAACGTCTTTATCAATGCCTGGAAACCAGCGTTCTTTACCGACGACCGCAAGAAAATCTGCTGCGTGCCCTTCATGCGCAACCTCATCGAGTACACGAAAGGCGAGGCCGACCCCGATTACCTGCTCCTCACTTCGTTGCTTCACTGGAAGGTCGACACGGATCAAATCACCGTGGCGGATCTTGATGGTATCTACGCCAGACTGTTTGGTGCCACCGGGCAGTCGGGCAACCCTACGGCCCGCGTTATTGATCTTCTTGCCGCAGAGGTCGTTGCCTGTCTGCAGGCACCGGACGGCATCAACTTCGAGAACAAGGTCGTGTTGGCGATTGCTACCCGCCTACAGGCTGAGCGGTTCATGGCTGGCAGAATCAACGACGCAGTCTGGCTGGCCGGTATTGCCTCCAATCAGACTCCCGCGCTCCTCAAGCGCTACCGAGCCGACTTCCCTGCGGAGCTCGCCAACGTTAGCGTCATCCAGCGTGTCCTGCTCATGACGCCGGAGAACATTCATCTGAACTCGTTCATGTACGAGCCGATCTTGGACATGTCCGACCAACACCTCCGCCGACTTCACGCAGAAGTCGTCGGCTTGGTCTAGCTGCGGCACGCGAGCTTTAATCACGTCTCAAGTGCAAATAGAGGATAGCGGCGCGCTCCAATCGACCGCGTGTCGCTGCTCCGATTTCACCCTCCTTCAACAGCCTCTGCGGCAGATCCAGATCACACGGAGCGAGCTCCGCCGCCCAGCCATTGCGAAGCCTGCTGCGCGGCCACCGACAGCAGTAAGAGCAAGTGGAGTAGTGAGCCAATGACAGCTTCCGGCACTGAAGCGTTAGGCTGGCTCCGCGCTGCGAAAGACGGCAACCGCTGCAGAGCAGCTGTACCACTACACGTACTGGGCTGCTCTGAAAGCTATGAGTAGTCAAGCAGCGAGGCGTTCTTGCGAAGCGGCAACATCTAGCCCTGCCTTAACATTCCAAGGCATCATTTCTTCGAAATCTTTTTCGCTTTCGGCGTACGGTAGCTTGTTGAGTATCTGTACTAAGTACTGATATGGGTCGAGCTTGTTCAAAATCGCGGATTGAACCATCGTGGTTAGCACTGCTGTTGCATACGCTCCATCCACAGAGGTTGAAAACAGCCAGTTCTTGCGACCGATCACAAGATTTTTGATGCTGCGTTCTGCAATGTTGTTGTCAATGCTCAGAAGTCCATTTTCAACATAGCGAATCACATAAGGCCACTGACCCAGTGCATAGTGAATGGCTTTGCCAAGCAGTGATTTGGGCGCTACAAGCTTTACGTGCTCGTCCAACCACGCTTTGAGCTGGTTCAAGATTGGAATGCTTTGCATCTGCCGCACTCGCTTGCGCTCTGACACTGCAGCCGTCTTCATCCGCGCTTCAATCACGTATAGCTTTTGAATCAGCCCGATAGGCTGCAATGCAATCGATTCCTTAGCATTGACAGCGGGGATGGATTGCTGGACTTCAACGAACTTTCTGCGCACATGCGCCATGCAGCCTACGCGTGCAGCCGCTTGTATGGTGTTGTACCCCGCATACCCATCAACCTGCAGGTAGCCATTGAAAAACTTGCCGTTAGGTGCTGTGAGAAATTTCAATGCATGCGCACCAGCACGTGTGGGCTGGTACTCGAACATAGCCAGTGGCTGTGCGGCATGCTGGCCACTGCAGTATTGCCACATGAATGACTGCGACTGAGGGTCTCGACCAGGCTCTTTGAGAACCTGCAAAGTAGTCTCATCGGCATGAATCACGCCTTGGCGAAGCAGGATCTCGCGGAAGCGCTCATAGACCGGCGTCAATCGATCAGCCAAGCTAATCATGAGATTAGCCAAGGTTGTTCGGTTGATGGTCATGCCCGCACGGTCATACATGTACGTCAACCGATTGAGGGGAAGTGCAAACTGATATTTATTGACAGCGATGTCTGCCAACACCGACGAGCTCCCGAAGCTGCTACCCGGAATCACTGATTTAGGAATGGGCGCTACAGCAAATTTATTGCAGCATCGGCATACATACTTTTTCGCGATGAAGCGCTTAACAACCAACTTGGCGGGGATGAGCTCCAATCGTTCAGTGGACTCGTCGCCAATTAATTTCATTGGCTGATCGCAGCCAGAGCACTTTTGCTCAGCTTCAGCGAGGTCGCAAGTAACGTCTTCGCGGGGTAAGTGTGCTGGCAGTGGTTTACGACCGGCATTGCTGACCAATCGAGGTTTTTTGATAACTGCTGGTATTTCAGCCTCGTCGTTGGCCACGACTTCGTCGGAATTCAGCGGCGCAACTTGCTCTGAACTCGTACCGAACTGCTCTTGACGAAACCGAGCAAGCTGCTCAGTCATCAAACGGTTTGAATCGCCCCGGGTTTTCTAGACACTTCTGAGCCTCAATCCCGAGGCCCAATAGGAGGTGCCATGAGTAAGCCTAAATATCCAGACGAATTCAAGATCGAAGCCATCAAGCAGATCACACAACGAGGCCACAAGGTCGCTGACGTGTCACAGCGCCTTGGCGTTAGTCAACATAGCCTGTATCAGTGGCTGAAGACGCATTCAGGGCCTCCCGCAGAGCGACAAGCTCAACTTACGCAGACAGAAGAGTTGCGCAGACTAAAGTCCGAGCTCAAGCGTGTGACCGAGGAGCGTGACATCCTAAAAAAGGCCGCAGCGTACTTTGCCAAGCAGCTCGGGTGAAGTACGCATTTATTCAGAAACATGAGCACGAATACAGCATTCGTAGCATGTGCAAAGTCATGGTGGTACATCCCAGCGGGTATTACGCTTGGAAAGCTGAACCCGTCAGCCCACGGGCTCGGGATGATCTGCGACTGCAAGGTTTGCTCAAACAAGCCTGGCTTGAAAGTGGTGGTGTGTACGGCTACCGCAAGCTCACACTGGACATGCGGGATCTGGGAGAGCGCTGCGGTAAACACCGCGTGGCCCGTTTGCTCAAGCTCCAAGGGCTGCGTTCGCAAACGGGATACCGGCGCCGCCCTGGGATGCGCGGAGGCAAGCCCGCCATAGTTGCCCCTAACCACCTGCAGCGCCGCTTCGCTGTGGATGAGCCCAATCAATCGTGGGTGACCGACATCACGTACATCCGCACTCACGAGGGATGGCTGTACCTGGCAGTGGTGGTTGATCTGTTCTCCCGTCTGGTCGTGGGCTGGTCCATGGGCAGCCGCATCGATACCGACTTGGTACTCGATGCACTACTGATGGCTCTGTGGCGTCGTCGACCTGATCAGGCGGTCATGGTGCATTCGGATCAGGGAAGTCAGTTCACCGGGCATGACTGGCAGGACTTCCTACGAGATCACAACCTAGTCTCCAGCATGAGTCGCCGCGGTAACTGTCATGACAACGCAGTGGCCGAGAGCTTCTTCCAGTTGCTCAAGCGCGAGCGAATTCGTCGCCAGATCTACACGTCGCGCGAGGACGCAAGGGCAGATATCTTCAACTACATCGAGATGTTCTACAACCCAAAAAGGCGTCACGGCACTGCAGGAGATATTTCTCCGATAGAGTTCGAGAAACGCCATTCCCAACGGCTTAAAAGTGTCTAGGGAATCCGGGGCGATTCAGTTTGACTCCTGCAGCTTCAGAATTTCCTGCTGAGCTGTGGAAAGTTGAAGCCCTTGCTGAGCTGCTTCGAGTGCCTTCTGCTGGATTTGGTTTTTCTGTAGTTTTAGCAGAGAACAAAGACGCCGCTGCACATGACCTTCGTGTCCAAAAATGATCCGTTGGGTCATGTCGATTGATGGAAAAAACGCATCAATCACGAGCCCTAACGTTTCATCTTCCTTGAAGTCAAATTGGCATGTTAGTTCTTCAATCTCCGCTTTCAGCTGGGTGCTTGGAAGTTCTGGCCATGGAGCTCTTGTGATGATGGGTTGCTCTTGCAGTGGGCGTTCATTACCAAAAAAGACCCACTGGCGTACTTCCAGATCTATAGGAGTAAGTCGATCCCGCGCTTCTCGATCAGATGCAGCAGCTTCAAGGCTGAACCCGTCGGATTTCTGAGGCCCTGCTCCCATTGCCTTACTGCTCCCAAACCCACATTGAGGATTTGCGCCAAAACGGCTTGGCTAACGTTGTGTTTTTCTCGCAGCGCTTTGATCGCAGCACCATCCAACGGCGGCAGCCGATGGTCATCAAGACCAAGATGTTCAGCCATACGGCGTTTGGTGATCTTGACATGGCTATTGGACGGGGCAGAGGATGAAGTTCGGTTTGATGTCACATGTTCTCCAGTCACAAGCCGGAGCTCGAAAACTATATTTCATTGATGTGCAAAACACAAGCATCCAATCACTGGTTGCTCAGCTCAAATATTTTGCGTCCATAGGTCGGTGGGCAAATCGCTGCTCCAGCGCCAATCCATCTAATAGCCAAGCTAGTTGGCGGCGGCTGATGCAAACCGGGACTGCAACCTCCTTGGGCCATCTGAACGTTCCTCGTTCCAGGCGCTTGTACAGAAGCCAAAAGCCATTGCCACCCCAATAAAGGATTTTGATCTTGCTGCAACTGCGGTTGCAGAACACGAAGATCTGTTGGCTGGTGGGAGCCTGCTTGATGACATGCTGCGCGATCGCAGCCAGGCCATCTATGGATTTGCGCATGTCAGTAGCACCAGGAGCCAACCAAACGTTGTCGGAGGTGAATTCAATCACGCAGCCTCCTTCAATACTCGCAAGACACGCAGCAAGGTCTTTTAGTCAAAGCCATCCGTGATCAGAAGCCTATCTCCTGAAGACGTAATGATGGTGATAGGCGAAGGTGCTGAGCCGTTCACTTCAGGGAGTGGTTTAGGTAGTGGATGGCCAGCGTCCGCTTCGATCACCTGAAGGGGGATCAGTGGGTGAGGTGATTCCTTGCGTGAAACCTTTACTGTGCGCTTAGCTGTGCGCCGAGGAGCCGCGTTGTTACGACTCCGCCAATTCGCGAAGGTCTTGTAGTTGATGCCGCGCTGTTCACAAAAGTCTTTTTGTGGCAAACCACTTTGGGACTACTCCAAGCTGAGAGCCTCCCAGGCTTCGAAGCTTGAGTCTTTTACGGAATTGACCATCGAAATTTCCCCAGATTGACGTAGTCGTCATTCTTTGGTTCAGAGGTCTAAATCACAAGAAGGGGTAGAAATTGGCGCTTACAGATCAATGAATTCCTGGCAAGTGTGCTGCCGTACATGAGCGGGGGTGGGGAATTCGATCATGAACCTCACCCACCACTCGTTGCGAGTGCTGCTCCAGTATTTGTGCATCTCTGGGAAGTACAGCGGTACATGGTGATTGATGATCGCGTTCTGCACCTTGGTCCTTGCCCTGCTGATTTGATAATAAGTTTTAGACAGCTCCTGAATGTCGTGGTGACCAGCGATCATGGGATTAACAAATCGCTGAATACGCCCCAGCTTGAGCATCTCCAAAATGACCGATGCGTCCTTGGGGTCATTCTTGTCCCACGAATTGAACATAGCCTTTCGAAAGCGTGACTGAGCGACAGAGGAGATAGAGACGACTTCAAAACCTGCCACGAGTAACCGATGTGCTATCGGGCGGTGATAGTCCCCGGTTGGCTCCATGGCTACCCTGCATTGGCCACCCAGGCTGCCCAAGAAGTCAATAAGGCGCTGCATATCAACGGCACTATTGCTCATCCGGAAACGGTGCTTCTGTCCCGATGCGGTTTCAATCAAAACCGCATTCGAGTACCGGGCGATATCTATGGCAACCCAGTTGAGACTGGGGCTGGCAAGAGGTGTATCGGTCATGGCAGTGCTCTCCTTTGGTGGTCAGCGATTCAAAGAATGCTGCTGCCTTGGGGTGATGACAACCACTATGCATTTACTACGGCATCCAGTTCACGAACCGCTCTTGCGATCGGTACGCTGGCGATCACATTTTTGACCGTGTCTGCACTGAGCATGGCATTGAACATCGACTCACCAAGATCAAACATCCGTGGACTAATGGTCAGGTTGAGCGAATGAACCGAACCATAAAAGAAGCCACGGTCAAACGCTTCCATTACGAAGGTCACGAGCAACTACGACAGCATCTGGCGGACTTCATCGATGCCTACAACTTCGGTCGAAGGCTCAAGACACTCAAGGGATTGACCCCGTATGAATTCATTTGCAAGCAGTGGACATCCGAACCCAAACACTTCAGGATTGATCCACTCCATCAAATACTGGGACTAAACACCTAGGGTACGATCACCACTGGCCGTTTACCGAGAGCAGTTGATCAACAGCTCTCAGCATTCCACCCTCATTCATTGAATCCATGGGTGTTGCACTACGGATTTGAATCCGCCATTCAAGTTGAAATCGCTGAATTTATGTTAACTCATTTAAAAATAAGTTAAATTTATTTAAAATGATAAAATTTTATCAAGAACCTCAAAATGTCGAATTAGAACTTGACATCAGGACCAAAGCATCCACAATCAATTCAAAAATTAAAAAAGACCAAAAACCCATGCACGATCCTGAATTCAAGATATTTCTAAGAAATTATGCTGATGAAATTCATGATCAGAACATAGCATTCGAAAGTCATGCATTTAATTTAAAACAGAAGCTTTATGCGATATGGAAAAAATCAGTTGACTATATTTCAAAGACAGAAGATAAATACAAAAACTCACTATTAAGAAATCTTACTCTTATCAATAATTCTTATCTTGAAAATAATGACCCGCGAAATGAAAAATTAGCACTATCTACATCGAGATTAATTATAGATAAATCCAAAGATATTGCAACTCGAGAGTACATTCTAACATTAAGATGCATTTACAGAATCAAATATATATACGAAACTAATTTCAATCAAAATAAATCAATCTCAACTCCATTTACAGACGAGTTTAAAGAATTACTATTTGCAGATGAAAATTTTGAAAGTGGAAAATTTATCAACTTAATTGTTCAAGAATTTTTCCCTCTCTCAATACACGCTAATGAACTAGGAAAATCATGTGGTTTAAAACTAGGCATTCCTATATCTGAGGAAGTTAGAAACTATAGATCAGCCACAGGTTCACAAAGTTCAAAGGCCTTAAAAGCTTTGAAGACTTTAAAGGCGTTGAAAGAATTAGATCATGACGCTTCAGAGGCAATTTCATCTTTAGAGGAAGTCTTTAAACCCTATGGCGAAGAAGTTCTCAAGTTTCGCATCCGATCAATTATTCCAAAGCTCAATAAAAGTTCAAAATACAGAAGTATCCAATCAATTATAGATGATAATGAAAAATTATTTTCTGATGTTTTGATTGATTATCAGCAAGGGATAGGAAGCCCGGCTGTCAAAGGAGGTGAAAATATCACATTTGGTGAAAATTTACGTATATCTGATTTAGTTGACTTAATCAAGAAGTGGAAGATTTTTCCAGAAATTAAGGCTCATATTAAAAATCTCAATCTAGAAAAGATGAGGGAAATTATTTAATCTAAAATATCTTCTTCCTCCATGAAAATATTTTAGAATCTTACCTTGGTAAATAAGATTATCAATCGAAGCATCCAATATGTCAGCCTTGCGTATGGACTGCGGACCGCACCGAAGAATCTCACTTCGAGTTATAAAGCAATTACCCGTACGCTGAAATCTTTTTAGAAGATAGGAATATAATCCATCTACCTCTTGAAAGAATTTCACCTCATCTTTACCATTTCCAAAAATTCTCTTTGCCTCATCAAGGTGCCAAACGACTATATCAGTAGCAGCTTTTATAATCCACCCTTTAACATCCTGATTAGGTTCTACGAAGTACTGAATAACAGCTGCCACACGACAGATCAACTCACCGCTGCGGCTGATGAATGATCGCATCTCGCTCCAATTTTCATATGGTTCGGAGATTTTTTTTGTTTGCAAATGATATTGATTCCAGAGATCTGCGGCTTCAGAATTAAAGCCAATGTGTTGGCGTGAAATTTCAGACTTTCCTATAGACCTTGCATATTCCTTCATCAACTCTTTCACCCGCAGATGAAAAGCATGTCTCGCAAGATCCTCTTCATTAAGACGCTCAACCCATCTACTGGAATTTATTCCACTGATTGCCTGGGAAATCAGCATACGTGGCATCAGGCCGGACTGTACGAATAACTCACCCTTCTTGCTCAAAAAGCGTTCGAAAGTTATATCCTGGGTCATCATGCACAAAGCAACATGCCTATCATGCAAAATAGTTGAACCTTGGGACCTAGTTACTTCATTGATTGCAGATCCATCAAAGCGCTTGCACAAACTAGGCATATCTAAATTTTTAAAGAGCAATGCTGCCTCGTCCAGTGCGTAAAACAACGAATAAGCACCACCTTTAAAAATATCTATTACCCCTTTATTTGTGGCCGCTTCAATGAGGAACTGATGGCTCTTCAGTCCTTCCATAGGAATATCTGAAAATCGTCCTCGCTCAAAATCCTCAAACCCCTTCATCACCTTTTTGAGTACACTGGATTTCCTATCTCCTGACTTGGCAATCACACATGAGAACAGGCTTACAGGCAACACCTCACCATATGGAACTTTGACATCAGCAACACCTTGTACAGCTGCCGACATTGCTGTCAGCATTACTGGCACTACCATTTCGTATGATGACTGCGTCGCTGCTACAACTTGCTGCGCAAAATCTTGCAACATTGGTGGAAGCACATGGACTGGGTAAGGCGAATTCTGAGTTAGATAGTTCATTTTAAATATCAACGCCTAAGTTAATGGATGATTTTCTCTTTGGGCCTGGTTTGCTTTTTCTGAGGTTTTTCATTTTTGAGCATCCAAAGGTTCTAAAACCCTCAGGAGCTCTCAATTTCATTGAGACATCAAGCTTTGTAAGGTAGCTAGCGTATGTGCTTAAAATTTTTATCAACCCCTCATCTCTATAATCTATATTCCGCAAATATTCACTAGCAGGTTTACACATGCCTAGAACATTCCATACATAGCTCTCATTACCACAGATGTGGTGATTCCAATCATCCGTTATTGCTCTTGAGTGATAATAAGGATTTTGATATTTTGTACCATTGAGCGCGATGAGCCAATGGATGTGTAGCCCTTTATGGTGTCCACACTCAATTTTCCAGGCGTAAAAAGATAAATTCTTACCGAACATCTTTTTCAGTCTTTTCAGCATGAGATTTCTTTTGACATCGACAACTGAAAATTCCTCAATAATTTCTTGCTCAGTTTTAAAATTAAATGGCTTACGTGGGTGTTCAACATAGAAACCCCAGTCTATTCTGAGCAGAACATTTTTACAGTTAATCTCCCAAGACTGAAGTGCCACCTTCATCAACTGGTGATAACGTTCATTTGCATTTCTATAAAAGCTTTTTATTTCTTCACGCAAATCATCTTTATTCAATGCATCTTTTAGCTGTATAACAAAATTATTTAAGCTATCTACAATCGCATCAGTACGCTTACCACAAGCCATCTTGAATTCATGCTCGCCATAAATTACAGGGTCTACGAGGCCTATACCTTCAATACGCTCACCCTTAGGTGAGGTTGCTGCAACGAAAGCACTGTAGGTCAATTTCATTAAAGGGCTGTAATTAATGATAGATGCGTACTCCTCATCCCATCCCAGCAACCTAGCCTGACTGGCATGATTGAGAATATTTAATATCTGATGTCCTAAACCTGAAGCACGAGCCCTGTAAGTGGTTCCGCTCTTCATCTTAAAGAATGGCATTCTTTTTTTATCCAAAGAAGCTATATTTACTCCAATACTGTAATACATTAATTTCTCATGATAGATTCTTCTATCTTCATAGCTAATAGTAAAACAAGAATCTGATTTATTCTTGAATACAAATCTTTGAAGATCAATGAACTTATCTCTTGCAGACATAAGGACTCTTATTTCATTGATAAATAGTGATAGATAGATAGATAAATACATATATGTATCTATAATACCCAATTTAAATTTCTTATTAACTTGAGGAAATGCCCTATAAATTCGATGCCATTCATCGAGAACTCCTCACAATAAGATTTGATTCTTGTGAAAAATTAATTCAACGATTTAGTACCCTCTTTTATTAAATCGATGTAGTCGAAGACATCCTGAAGCACCCAGCCCACAGCCTTCTCCCCCAGTTTGATGGGTAGGGGAAAGTTCTTGTCGTAGTACTTCGAGGTCTTGTTGATCTTCAAGTACACCGTCGAGCGAGAGATGCTCAAGAGTTGAAGCAACTTGGGTAAACGGATCACGCCTACGTGCAGGCGGCACTCATCTCCTAACTGAGTTGCATGTGAGAAGGAAGGTTGATTCAGCTCGGTCATTCGCTCACCTTGGGTTGTTGTCGGTTGGAACAAATTGGAGCTTTTTCACCAGTCACAGCACAGGTCTGCTTAGCCAGTTGACAAATAGATAAGCATAGCTTGACTGATTTTAAAAAATATGCTTCAAGTCAATTACTCATCACCAATCATTGATCAGCATTGCGAATGCGAATCGAAATTTAGTTCCCCTCGAGGAGAGCAAGCATGCGAAGACCTTCGCAAGCTTGATGTGCTTGGAAAACGGCTGGGTCTGTAGGCAGTCGAAAAATTGAAATCAAATAACTTACAAAAACATATGACTTTATTGAGCACAACCAGGACAGATGCTCAAACAAGGTCTGACCAATCCACGCACTGGGCTTGTCAGAATGTAGGCACTAACTAAGGGAATTTATGACTCGACACATCACTTGCCCTACTTGTGGCAGCTGCAATGTCACTCAGCGCAATTGGGCTAAGAAGCTTTTTGGTGTCTTGGGCACTGCAGCAGGCGCTACAGGAGGCTTTGCAGGAACGATCAGAGGCGCCCAAATCGGTATGACCGCGGGAGCCGCAGCAGGCCCTGCAGGAACTACTGCTGGTGGTCTGGCCGGTGCTGTTTTAGGCGGAATTGCAGGTAGTGCAATTGGATGCGAGTTGGGCACAACCGTCGGTAAAAAAATCGACCAGCACATGCTTGATAACTTTGTTTGTGCATTCTGCGGAAATGCATTTACTGAAGCGTCTGCTTAATTCCTTCCTTATTTATCGAAAGCAATCAACATGGCACATCTCGTAGAAACCATGGCCTATACCGGTCAAACTCCTTGGCACAAACTGGGCCATGCTCTGCCCGCTAGACAAGGCATCGATGTCTGGGCGCAAGCGGCTGGCATGGATTGGCGTATTCAGGAAACGCCGGTGCGTTATCTGGCAAGCGATGCCGATTCTGGTCTTTCAGGTCTGTATGCCGAGCCTAAAGAGTTTCCCGAGCAGAAGGTGCTTTATCGCAGCGATACCCAGGCTCCTTTATCTGTCGTGGGTAGCCGCTACCAGGTAGTGCAACCTCGTGAGGTGCTGGAGTTCTACCGTGATCTGACCGAGGTCGCGGGCTATGAATTGGAGACCGCTGGCGTGCTCAAGGCTGGACGCAAGTTCTGGGCCTTGGCCCGCACTGGCAAGTCGACTGCACTCAAGGGCAATGATGTCGTCAATGGATATTTGCTACTGGCTACGTCCTGTGATGGAACGCTGGCTACGGTGGCCATGCCAACGACGGTGCGGGTGGTCTGCAACAACACGCTGACGATTGCTCTACGTGATGGTGTCGGAGCGGTCAAGGTGCCGCACAGCACGGCTTTCGATGCCCAAGCGGTCAAGCGTCAGTTGGGCGTGGCCGTCGGTCAGTGGGACAGCTTTATGTACCGCATGAAGACGCTTGCCGAGCGCAAGGTCAAGACCCATGAGGCGATGAACTATTTCCTCAAGGTGATCTGCAACACAGACCAGAATTCCGATATGCCGGTGGGCTTGACCAATGAGCGTGCGCTCAAGAAGGTGCAGATGCTCTATGAAGGCCATGGCCGTGGTGCAGAAATGCATGCAGCCAAGGACACGGCCTGGGGCCTTCTGTGCTCTGTGACCGAGTTCATCGACCATGAGAAGCAAGCACGCAGCCAAGACAACCGTCTGGACAGCGCCTGGTTTGGCCAGGGTGCCGTGATCAAGCAACGTGCTTTGGATCATGCACTGCAGTTGGTGGCCTGATGGATTGATGCCATGGCGATGACTGACTGCAGACCTTGTTGTCCGTGTTTGGACGCATCACACCGTTTTTACCCTCTCTGTTTTCCACCCAACCAAGCCACCTTTTGAGGTGGCTTTTTTATGCCCGCAAATTGCGGGCTAGGAGATTTCGATGTCTGTGCATGTTCTCAAGAATGGAAATTTGGATACTGGCTTGACCGTTCCCCACAACGCCTCCAACAGCACCCCACGCACGCCCCGCAAGGGCGCTGCTTTGCGCCTGGTGTCCACCAAAGACCTGGAGCGTGATGACTGGCTGGAGGTTCGCCGTACCGGCATTGGCAGCTCCGATGCCGCTGCAGCGATTGGCCTCAATCCCTACCAGTCCCAGCTGGAGCTGTGGATGCAAAAGACGGGCAAGGGTGATCTACTGCCAGCCGTCGATCCTAATGATGACACCAGCCCCATGTTCTGGGGAACGATGCTGGAGCCCATCGTGGCAGCCCATTACACCAAGCGCACAGGCAACAAGGTGCGCCGAGTGAATGCAGTTTTGCAGCATCCTGAACACCCTTGGATGCTGGCCAATGTGGATCGAGAAGTGGTCGGCTCTTCGGAGGTTCAGCTTCTGGAGTGCAAGACAGCAGGCATCCATGGCGCTCGCCTGTGGCGTGACGGTGTTCCCGAGTATGTGCAGCTGCAGGTGATGCACCAGTTGGCCGTGACTGGCCATCGTGCAGCTGACGTAGCAGTACTGGTCGGCGGTCAGGAGCTACGTATCTTCCGGATCGAGCGAGACGAGGCCTTGATTGCCCGCCTGATCGAGATGGAGCACGCATTCTGGCAGATGGTGGAAAGCAAAATGCCGCCTGCTGGGGATGGTTCGGACAGTGCAGAAAAGGCCTTGCGTAGCCTCTATCCAAACAGTGCAGGCGATGACGTGGACATGACTGATGACCCAGGTCTCAATGCCACGTTTGAAGCCTTGCTGTTGGCCCGAGAGCAACTCGATGCTGCACAAAAGCAGGAAGCCCGTTTGCGTCAAGCCATTCAGATCCACATGGGCGAAGCTGGCAAAGCCACGTTTGCCTGCGGTGGCAGCGTGACATGGCGGCGCAGCAAGGATGGCCAAGTGTTCAACACAGCGCAGTTCAACAAAGACCATCCAGAGTTGGCCAAGGCCTATATGTCCACGCGGGCTGGATCTCGACGGTTTTGCGTCAATGAATCGTAAGCGCTTACTCTCACCCCCTCTATTTATCCATCCCCCTATGCTCTCTGCGGCTCACAGCCCCAGAGAGCTTTCTTTTTTTTTGGGAGCAAGACATGATCAAAGGTTTGATGATCACCCCGCCTGTAATTGGCCGGATTTCGATTGGCAAGGTGGTGGAGAAGAACGGCAAGCGCCTGCCAGAGAAGGACGATGAGTTCACCATCACCACGCAGGTCCAGCAACGCGGTCAGTGGGTGCTACACCCCTTGGATGAGGCTTTGCGCCAGAGCCAAGCGCCTGTTCAAGTTTGCAGCAGCATAAAGGAAGGCTCAGAGCCTTCCGATGTGCAAAGTGAAACTTCCACAAACACTGCCCCCGGTCGGCAAGGCAAACGCTCACTCAAGGACAAGATAAGCGTGACAGATACAACAACGGCTGCACCGAGCACTGCAAGGCGCAAGCTACGCAGCATTCCAGTACGGGTGCTATTCAACGATCCAAATTTGAACCTCCGAGCTGATTACTGCATGTTCGATCGCAGCACCGCTCGCCCGCTGTGCGTGGGCAATGGCGAGAGTTGCAAGCGCGTGACAGATAAAGGTCTGGAGGAGCTGGCCTGCCCAGGTCCTGATGCTTGTCGATTTGGCATGGTAAATTGCAAGCCCTATGGCCGCTTGAACGTGAGTATTGGCGACAGCGATGAGTTGGGCAGCTTTGTGTTTCGCACCACAGGTTTCAACAGCATTCGCACTCTGGCAGCGCGGCTGCAGTACTTCGCTGCTGTCTCTGGCGGGCACCTGGCGTGCATGCCACTGGAGCTCAAACTGCGAGGCAAGTCCACCACCCAATCGCATCGCTCAGCCATCTACTACGCGGACCTGATCGTGCGCAGTGGTTTGTCTTTGAATGCAGCCATCGCACAAGCCCAAGAACACACGGCTCAGCGCCAAGCGGCTGGCTTTGATCAAACGGCTTTGGATGCTGCTGCACGACAAGGCTTTGCCAGCGGCAGCTTTGAAGATACGCCAGACGAAGCCGGTGCGATTGTTGAAGAGTTCTATCCCATCTCTACAGAAGAATCCACCAGCGAAACCTAATGCAACCCCATGCACCGAATCCACCTGCGCAGGTGGATTCGGTGTGAATCTTCAGCAGTCTTTTTTTGAATAGACTGCTTTAGAAAATTCAAAAGATCAGGTCGTGCAAAATAGCTGTTGCACTTTTTACAAACAAGCATCTCCTATCGGCATGACTCAGCCGAGGTCGAATGCTCAAGAAACGAACCACAAAGAAATGACCAGCATTCAACAACGTGCAGAGCTGCAGCGCCGCATCTGGGCCATCGCCAACGAAGTCCGTGGGGCCGTCGATGGCTGGGACTTCAAGCAGTACGTGCTGGGCACCCTGTTTTACCGCTTCATTAGCGAAAACTTCGCCAGCTACATCGAGGCCGGTGATGACAGCATTGACTACGCTATGCTGAACGATGCGGTTATCACCCGTGACATTCGTGAAGATGCCATCAAAACCAAGGGTTACTTCATTGCCCCCAGCCAGTTGTTTGCCAACATGGCGGCGACTGCCCACAGCAATGACAGCCTGAACACTGACCTGGCTGACATCTTCAAGTCCATTGAAGCGTCTGCCAACGGCTACCCGTCAGAGCGAGACATCAAAGGCCTGTTTGCCGACTTTGACACTACCAGCAACCGCCTGGGTAACACCGTGGCAGACAAGAACAAGCGCCTGGCTGCCGTGCTCAAGGGCGTGGCCGAACTGAACTTTGGCGAGTTTGGTGACAACCAGATTGACCTGTTTGGCGATGCGTACGAATTTTTGATCTCCAACTACGCGGCCAATGCAGGCAAGTCTGGCGGTGAGTTCTTCACGCCCCAGCACGTCTCCAAGTTGATTGCGCAGCTGGCCATGCACAAGCAAACCAGCGTCAACAAGATCTACGACCCCGCCTGCGGCTCTGGCTCGCTGCTGCTGCAGGCCAAGAAGCACTTTGATTCGCACATCATCGAAGACGGCTTCTTTGGGCAAGAACTCAACCACACCACGTACAACTTGGCGCGGATGAACATGTTCTTGCACAACGTGAACTACGACAAGTTCAACATCCAGCTGGGCGACACGCTGGAAGACCCGCAGTTTGCCTACGACAAGCCGTTTGATGCCATCGTCTCCAACCCGCCGTATTCGGTGAAATGGATTGGCAGCGACGACCCCACCCTCATCAACGATGACCGCTTTGCGCCTGCAGGCGTGCTGGCACCCAAGTCAAAGGCTGACTTAGCCTTTGTGATGCACGCACTCAGCTACCTCTCTAGCAAGGGGCGCGCAGCCATTGTGTGCTTTCCGGGCATCTTCTACCGGGGCGGGGCGGAGCAAAAAATCCGCAAATACCTAGTGGATAACAACTATGTAGAAACCGTGATTGCGCTGGCACCCAACCTGTTCTTTGGCACCACCATTGCCGTGAACATTATGGTGTTGTCCAAACGCAAGACAGAGAACACCACCCAGTTCATTGACGCCAGCGGCCTGTTCAAAAAAGAGACCAACAACAACGTGCTTCTGGATACGCACATTGAGCAGATCATGGCCGCCTTTGACAGCAAGGCCAACCAAGACCACTTTGCGCAATCTGTTGAGCTGGAGAAGATTGCCGCCAACGACTACAACCTGTCCGTCAGCAGCTATGTAGAGGCCAAGGACACCCGCGAGGTGGTAGACATTACCCAGCTCAATGCCGAGCTGAAAACCACCGTGGCCAAGATCACCGAGTTGCGTGCCCAGATTGACGCCATCGTGGCAGAGATTGAAGGCGAGGAGTTGGATGCATGAGCGATGTCATCATCTACACCACGGATGACGGTGCCACCAAAATCGACCTTCAGCTTGAAAACGGCACCGCCTGGCTCTCACAGCTGCAAATTGCCGAGCTGTTTCAGACCAGCAAGCAAAACATCAGCAAACACATTCAAGCGATTTTTGACGACCAAGAGCTGGATGAACAGGCAACTGTCAACCAACAGTTGACAGTTCAAACAGAGGGCGAGCGCGAAGTCTCGCGCAGCATCACCCTCTACAACCTCGATGTGATCCTGGCCGTCGGCTACCGTGTGCGCTCACCACGCGGTGTGCAGTTTCGCCGCTACGCCTCTACCGTTCTCAAGGAATACCTTGAAAAAGGCTTCGCGCTGAATGACGAGCGTTTGAAGGGCTTGGGTGGCGGCAATTACTGGAAAGAGCTGCTCGATCGCATTCGCGACATCCGTTCCAGTGAAAAAGTCATGTACCGTCAGGTGCTGGACTTGTACGCCACAGCAGTCGATTACGACCCCAAAAGCGAAGCCAGCCTGCGCTTTTTCAAAATTGTGCAAAACAAACTGCACTATGCCGCCCATGGGCATACCGCCAGCGAAGTCATCTACCTGCGCGTAGATAGCAGCAAACCCTTTGCGGGATTAAGCAGCTTCAAAGGAAGCCAGCCCACCCAGGCCGAGGCCATGGTTGCCAAGAATTATCTGGATGAGCAAGAGCTCAAGGTTCTCAACAACCTCGTGTCGGCTTACTTCGATCTGGCTGAAATCAACGCCATCGAACACAGAGAAATGCACATGGCCGACTTTGTGCGTGAGCTGGACACCATACTTGGGTCTGCAGGGCGCAAGTTGCTGGATAACGCGGGCAAGATTTCGCATGCCCAAGCTGAAAGCAAAGCCAAGGCAGAACTGCAAAAGTACAAAGCCCAAACCTTGGCCAGTGTAGAAAAAGCATACCTCAGCACCATCAGCACGCTGGAAAAGCAAGCCAAAAAAGAGAGCCGTAAAAAATGAGCAATGTGAATTTTTTGGAGAAGCTGCTGGATGGCGTGGCAGTGGAGTGGAAGCCTCTTGGAGACGTAGGAAGCTTCATTCGTGGAAATGGAATGCAGAAAAAGGACTTCATTGAAGACGGATTTCCTGCTATTCACTATGGTCAGATTTACACAAAGTATTCGCTTTCTGCCAAACACACCTTTTCATTTATTTCCAATGATTTATCAGCCAAATTAAAGCAAGCCAAATATAACGATTTGCTATTAGCAACAACATCTGAAAATGATGAAGATGTTGTAAAGCCATTGGCTTGGCTGGGTGATGCTACAGCTATATCTGGTGACATGATGATTTTTAGGCATCAGCAGAATGTTAAATATCTGGCGCACTTCTTCAAAACAGGACAATTCCAAGAAGAAAAAAAGAAATATATTACTGGCGCAAAAGTGCGTAGAGTTTCTAGTGGTGATTTATCAAAAATAAAAATCCCCATCCCCTGCCCAGAAAACCCCGAAAAATCCCTTGAAATTCAGGCTGAAATCGTCCGTATTCTGGACGCCATGACCGCCCACACCGCCGAGCTTACCGCCGAGCTTACCGCCGAGCTTACCGCCCGCATGAAACAATACAACTACTACAGAGATAAGTTGTTGAGTTTTGAAGATGGGGAGGTGGAGTGGAAAACGCTGGGTGATATTGGCGATGTGAAGATGTGCAAGCGAATTCTTAAAAATGAAACCCAATCAGAAGGGGATGTGCCTTTTTATAAAATTGGAACATTTGGAAAAAAGGCTGATGCATTCATTTCTCTTCAAATTTACGAAGCATATAAAAATAAATATTCATTTCCCCAAAAAGGCGACATCCTGATATCAGCATCAGGAACAATTGGTCGAACAGTTAAATTTGATGGGGAACCTGCATATTTCCAAGATAGTAATATTGTCTGGATTTCAAATGATGAGAAAAAAGTGCTCAATACATACTTGTGGCACTTTTATAAAATAGCAAAGTGGTTTGTATCTGAAGGTGGAACAATTGATCGTTTGTATAACGACAATATTAGGAAGACCAAAATTCCTGTTCCATACCCTAACGATCCATCAAAATCATTTGCTGAGCAAAAACGTGTAGTCGCCATCCTCGATAAATTCGACACCCTCACCACATCCCTCGCAGAAGGCCTCCCCCGAGAAATCGAATTGCGCCAAAAGCAGTATGCCCATTACCGCGATTTGCTGCTGAGCTTTCCCAAGCCCGCAACGGTTTGACCTTGCAGCGCGGCGCCTTGCTTGCAGGGCTCTGCTGTAAGCATTTTTGGCCTCTAGTGCTTACTGGGACTGCGTAAGCAGCTATCAATAGAGTAGTAAACGCATCCAACCTTTGATTACCCTTAGTCTGTCCTTCGACCGCCTTCAAATGCCCGACTACCCATGAGTGAATACCAAACCATTGCGGAATCCAGCACCTTCATTGTTCTGAACAAGTACACGCCGCAGTGGGAGCCGGTCAACCCCTACCAGACGGAAGACGCGCTGGAGCGCGAACTGGTGCAAGATTTGGTCAATCAGGGTTATGAGTTTGTACCGGGCCTGAACTCGCCCGAGAAACTGCTGGCCAATGTGCGCGTGCAATTGCAGGCGCTCAACAAGGTGCAGTTTACCGATGCCGAGTGGCAGCGCTTTGTGACTAACTGGCTGGACAAGCCTAGCGACAGCATCGTGGACAAGACCCGTAAGGTGCACGATGACCATGTGCACGACTTTGTGTTTGATGACGGGCACATTCAAAACATCTACCTGCTGGACAAGAAAACCATAGCCCGCAACAAGGTGCAGGTGATCAAGCAGTTTGAGCAAACTGGCTGCCACGCCAACCGCTATGACGTGACGATTTTGGTCAATGGCCTGCCGCTGGTACAGGTGGAGCTGAAAAAGCGCGGTGTGGCCATTCGGGAAGCCTTCAACCAGGTGCACCGCTATAGCAAAGAGAGCTTTAACAGCGATAACTCTTTGTTCAAGTACCTGCAGTTGTTCGTGATCAGCAACGGCACGGACACGCGCTACTTTGCCAACACCACGCAGCGCAACAAGAACAGCTTTGACTTCACCATGAACTGGGCGAAGTCAGACAACAGCCTGATCAAAGACCTCAAGGACTTTACCGCCACCTTCTTTCAAAAGCACACGCTGCTGAATGTGCTGCTGAACTATTCGGTGTTTGACGTGAGCAATACGCTGCTGGTGATGCGCCCCTACCAAATTGCGGCCACCGAGCGCATTTTGTGGAAGATTACCAGCAGCCACGAGGCCAAGAAGTGGAGCAGCACGGAGAGCGGCGGCTTTATCTGGCACACAACGGGTAGTGGCAAGACCTTAACTAGCTTTAAGGCAGCGCGGTTGGCTACGGAGCTGGAGTTCATCGACAAGGTGTTTTTTGTGGTGGACCGCAAGGATCTGGACTTCCAGACTATGAAGGAGTACCAGCGCTTCTCACCCGACAGCGTGAACGGCTCAGACAGCACGGCGGGCCTCAAAGCCAATTTGGCCAAGGACGACAACAAGATCGTGGTCACCACCATTCAAAAGCTCAACAACCTGATGAAGAGCGAGGCCGACTTGCCCATCTACGGTAAGCAGGTGGTGTTCATCTTTGACGAATGCCACCGCAGCCAGTTTGGCGAGGCGCAGAAGAACCTGAAGAAGAAGTTCAAGAAGTTCTGCCAATTTGGCTTTACCGGCACGCCCATCTTTCCGCAAAACGCCCTAGGCGCAGAAACCACGGCCAGCGTGTTTGGGCGCGAGCTGCACTCTTACGTCATCACCGATGCGATCCGCGACGACAAGGTGCTGAAGTTCAAGGTGGACTACAACGATGTGCGCCCCAAGTTCAAAGCCATCGAGCAAGAGCAAGATGAAAAAAAGCTCAGCGCAGCCGAAAACAAGCAAGCCTTGCTGCACCCGGATCGTATTCGTGAGATCACGCAGTACATCCTGACCCATTACCGCCAAAAAACCCACCGTCTCAAGCCCGGTGCCAAGGGTTTTAACGCCATGTTTGCCGTCAGCAGTGTGGATGCAGCCAAGGCGTACTATGAGAGCTTCAAGGCGCTGCAAGCGGGCAGCGACAAGCCTTTGCGGGTCGCCACGATCTTCTCGTTTGCGGCCAACGAAGAACAAGACGCTATTGGCGACATTCAGGATGAAAGCCTGGATACCTCTGCCATGAACAGCAGCGCCAAGGAGTTTTTGAGCGCTGCCATCAAGGACTACAACGGGCTGTTTAACACCAGCTTTTGCGTGGATGGCGAGGGCTTTCAGAACTACTACCGTGATCTGGCAAAGCAGGTCAAAGCCAAAGAGATCGACCTGCTGATTGTGGTGGGCATGTTCCTCACGGGGTTTGACGCGCCCACGCTCAATACGCTGTTTGTGGACAAGAACCTGCGCTATCACGGGCTGATGCAGGCGTACTCCCGCACCAACCGCATCTTTGACGCTACCAAGACCTTTGGCAATATTGTCACCTTCCGCGATTTGCAGCAGGCCACCGTGGATGCCATTACCTTGTTTGGTGACAAGAACACCAAAAACGTGGTGCTGGAGAAAAGCTACAAGGAGTACATGGAGGGCTTCACCGACCTGGTCAGTGGTGCAGCGCGGCGTGGCTTTTTGGAGGTTGTCAAAGAGCTGGAGGAAAAATTTCCAGACCCTGCTGCCATCGAGAAGGAATCTGACAAAAAAGCCTTTGCCAAGCTGTTTGGCGAGTATTTGCGCCTGGAAAACGTGCTGCAAAACTACGACGAGTTCGCCAGCCTGAAAGCCTTGCAAGAGGTGGACTTGAGCGACGCTGCTGCTGTCGAGGCCTTCAAGGCCGAGCACCACCTGAGCGATGAAGATCTGCAGGCTCTCCAAACGGTCACTATTCCCTCTGAGCGCAAGGCACAAGACTACCGATCAACGTACAACGACGTGCGTGACTGGATACGCAAAGAAAAGCAAGGCGACGATACAGCCGCATCGACCATAGATTGGAACGATGTGGTGTTCGAGGTGGATCTGCTCAAGTCCCAAGAAATCAATCTGGACTACATCTTGGAGCTGATCTTTGAGAACAACAAAAAGACCAAGGACAAGGCCACGCTGGTGGAGAATGTGCGCCGCGTGATTCGCGCCAGCATCGGCAATCGGGGCAAGGAAGGGCTGGTGGTGGACTTCATCAACCAAACTAACCTGGACCAAATTGGCGACAAGGCCAGCGTGATTGATGCTTTCGGCCAGTTCGCTCAGGCTGAGCTGCAACGTGAAGCACAGGAGTTGATCAACGATGAAAAACTCAATGCAGATGCCGCCAAGCGCTACATCACCACATCCCTCAAGCGCGAGTACGCCAGCGACAGCGGTACAGAGCTCAATGCCGTGCTGCCGAAGATGAGTCCGCTCAATCCACAGTACCTGACCAAGAAGCAAACGGTGTTTGGGAAGATCGCTGCGTTTGTGGAGAAATTTAAGGGGGTGGGCAAGCAAATTTAAAGAAAAGAGCTTGCCAGGAGCTTGATGTCGGAGGCGTGGAGGCTGCAAGGCACTTCTACAACTGACCCGCTGTTTCCCTTCACACTCGACTCTATGTCATTCACATAGTTTTTAAAAATTCATTCAGATAAATTCTTTGCAGCGCCTGGGGCTAACTTTAATCTCTGCTTAGACGTTCACACCAGTTCTTATGGCAATTTGTTGATTTCCATCCAGAAGTGACCCACTAGCCCCCGTGTCACGTTTTGTCACCCCAATTGACAAAAATTTGACGTAATGTTCAATGGCTATCAATTAATTTCTATATCCACAGCCAGCCTATCAACCAGCACATCTAGAGGGAAAGCGCATGACAGTACCCATCCAGCTCCAATGCCTACCCCGCCGCAAGAGATCGACTCTCCAGCGCGCCATGCCTTTTGTGACCCTGCTAGTTCTAGCTGTCATGGGATTAGCAACGTTCAATGCCATGGCCGCTGACGTTGCACACCCGAGTATTAAGTTGGGTGCACACCGTTCGTCACCCCACTGAGCTCGGCAGCATCAACCTCAAAAATTTTCACTACAAGCCTGCAGATGCGGGCTTTTTTTTCCACGAAAAAGCATCCATGCACACAGCAAACACGACCTGTAACCACCGCTTGGAGCCATGGATTCCAGCACTGGCACTCAGGGCGATTGCAGGCCGCAGTTACACGGTGCCCACAGCCGTGGCACGGTAACGGCCGGGAGGCCTATGGTCGCTGTACTGGCTGCTACCGTGCAAATCCAAACGTCTTGCACAAAGGCGCTGGTATTTGTGAAGCTCTAGATGGATAACCAAATAAAGGGCATGCCTTCACACGGCACATGCCTGATGCCGTATCAGCCGCAACTCAAGCTGTAGCCATCGCGCCCATTGTCCTTGGTGGCATACAAGGCCATGTCAGCCAGCTTCAGCAACTGCCCCAGACCGTAGTTGCCAGGGGTTCTGGTTAATGCTGCTACGCCAATGCTGATTGTGGGGCGCAGCACCTGTCCGTCATCCTGCTCCAGCGCCAAAGCACGAACGGCCTTGCACAAGCGCTCAGCCGTTGCACAAGCTTCATGCCCGTCTACACCCTGTAGGAGCAAGGCAAACTCTTCGCCTCCAATCCGTCCCAGCAGCTCATTTGGCCGCAACGTCTGGATCACCGCCTTACTCACGGCCTTCAAGACCTCATCTCCGGCCGAGTGCCCATAGGTATCGTTGACCTTTTTAAACCAGTCCAGATCAAGCATCAGCATCGCCACAGGCCTGCTGTCATGGGCCAGCCGCACCAGTGCCCTCTGCGAGCGCTCTACGAATGCGGCCCGGCTCAGCATACCCGTCAAATGGTCATGAGTGGACAGGTGCTCCAGCTTCTGCAGCGTCTCTCTCCACTGTGAACGTGCACACGCCACGGTCAGCATCGTGACACTTAGCATGGCCAGCCCCAAGCGCATCGACATCGCGGCCGACACGTTCTGGTAGCTGAAATCAAAGCCCGCCCACACAAGGACGAGAACATGCCACGCGCCAATCAAAAAGCACAACAGCGATACGGCAAACACTTTGTAGCTGAGTGCGCACAGGATCAACCCCGGCAGCACCAGAAGTTGTGCCCCTGGCCCGCCGATATAGAGCGCCACGCACATCAATGTCACCAAGGTGGCCAAAGGCAAAAGAGACAAAGCGCCATCATTGCCAAACAAATGCCGCAGCTCACGCATCGGCGGTGCGTTGAGCAGCAAAGGCACAATCAGCATCATGTGCATGGCCTCTGCACCAAACCACATGACTGCCGTGCGCTGCCAGGGGCGTTGCATCAGGTACTGCACCATGCAGCCTCCCAGCACAGCCCCGACAACACAGGCAATGGCAACACCCACCAGCAAATGGAGTACCCCTGTGGGAGTGCGCATATCGATCACATGACTGGTGCGCGAGCGCAGGTACAACCACCCTGCCGCCACGCCGGCCATATTGGAAAATGTCAGCGACAACACCTTGGGCAGCCAAACTTCACCCACGTAGCTGCCCAGCAGATAGCCACATGCCGCCATGGCCCAGCCTTGTGGCTGCGCCATGACAGGAAAGCGCACAATCAAGCCCACCATCAGAGCGTCGGCAATCCAGAAGAAAGAAAGCTGCTGGGGCGACTTGATAGCCGTCGCGGCCGCACACGCTACAAAAATTATGCAGCCCAGTACTAGGTGCTCAAGCATCAGCCCAGCAGACTGGCGTCTCGTTTGAATCTCCAACACAGACATGGGCCCCCCCCCTTGTCGGCAATGGTTCTACTGTGCCCAGTCACGCCGACGAGTGAATAAGCAATAGCTCAACCAACGAAGCACTCACACTTTTTCGCAAGGTAACTGTCGCACACCGCCTCTTCGCATGTAGGACAAGGCGATGAACGGTACACGAGCACCCCCACCTGCATGCAAGTTCTCATCTTGCAGACGGTGTATTGCAGGTGATAAATGTACCTGTTGACACAAAAAAAACCGTCTCAAAAGACGGCTCACTGATGATTACCCCTACAGGAGATTTCCTACGCCCACTCAGTCCCACTTGAAGCGCCGAGCAGGCGCAGTCTACGCTTCACCTCTTTTCAATTTTCACTCTGAGCCTGAGTGCCCCCTTCAAGTACCCCAGGCACGCCGGCATCCGCGGGCATCGGCGCTTTTACGACACAGTTGAGCGATTCCAAGGCGGAGAACGCCACACCATTCTCGTCAGCTTCGGCGTAGCAGATATCGACGTCATTGGTGGTGAGGAAGCTTTCTTGATGCAGCTACAGCGCACCAACGTTGCGGTTTCACGCGCGATGGGGAAGTGCATCATTGTGAGATAGCCCCCTGAATCTCCGGACACGGTCCATCGTTTATCTTTGAGATAGGCATAGGACTGTGCGTATGACTAGACATACAGAGACGATTGAGGTCATCACCCGAGACCAGCGCAGGCGACGCTGGTCGGCTACCGAGAAGGCGGCCTTGGTTCGCAAAACTTATGAGCCAGGCATGAGCGTGTCGCTCGTAGCCCGCCAGGAGGGTGTGTCAGCGAGCTTGCTATTCACTTGGCGGCGACTGGATCGTGAAGGCGCGCTGGTGGCCGTGAGCGCAGGCGAAGCGGTTGTGCCAGCTTCGGAACTGGCCGCAGCTCGCGCCGAGATCGCCAAGCTGCAACGTGTGCTGGGCAAAAAGACCTTGGAGAACGAGATACTCAAGGAAGCCGTGGAGCTCGCCGCCGCAAAAAAGTGGATTGCGCGCTCGCCCTTGTTGCCGGGGGACGACCAATGAAGTCGGTCTGCTCAGCGCTGGGTGTGGCGCGCTCGAATCTGTATGTGCGCCATCGCAGGCCCAGTGACTGGCGAGATGGCCGCAGTGGCCGTGCGCCAGCCCAGGATGAGGCATTGCTGGTCGATATTCGCCGCCACATTGCCGAGTTGCCTAGCTATGGCTATCGCCGCGCCGGTGCGCTGCTCAATCGAGAGCGGCGTTCGCAAGGTCAACAGGTGCTGAACCACAAGCGCATCTATCGGGTCATGGCGCAGCATCGACTGCTGTTGCCCAAGGCGCCCAAGCGCCGGCATTCGAGCCGTGTTCACGATGGCCAGGTCAGTGTGCCGATGAGCAACATGCGCTGGTGCTCTGACGGCTTTGAGATCAAGTGCGATTCGGGCGAGACGGTCACAGCCACCTTCGCCAAGGACTGCTGCGACCGGGAGATCCTGGCCTGGCGAGCTTGGAAGGGCAAGGGACTTGCGGGAGAGCCGGTGCGCGATATGCTGGTGGAAGCCGTGGAGCGGCGCTTTGGCACGGTTGAAGCCGTGCCCCTGGAGCATGAATTGGAGTTCCTTACCGACAACGGCAGCGCCTACATCGCGCACGAGACGCGTGGCATTGCTAGATCGCTGGGCTTGAAGCCGATCAACACGCCCGTGTGTAGCCCGCAGAGCAACGGCATGGCCGAGAGCTTCGTGAATACCTTCAAGCGCGACTACATGAGCCGTATGGACCTGCGTGACGCGCCGACGGTGCTGGCGCAATTGCCGGGTGCGTTCGAGCACTTCAACGAAGTTCACCCGCATTCGAGTTTGAAGATGATGTCGCCCAGGGAGTTCCGACGACGGCAGAATCACCCCGCCCATCAGGGCTAACTTAGCGACTGGATGGTGTCCGGAACTACGGGGGCAAGATCAATTGTGATGCCGGATGCGCTCGCTGCCCACATTCCGGAGGACAAGCGCGCCCTTGCGACCGCTCACGCGCTCAAGGACTATGTGGAAGAGTTCTGCAATGTGCGATTGGATACCCTGCTCCAGCAGGGAGCTGATAGTCGGCCTGGACAAATTCGGTATCGCGGATAAAAGATAAGCTGCAATGTCCCTACGGTAGAAAGATTTCAGGCTGTCTGTGCATGCTTCAGCCTGACATACCGACCTACCGACTGGGAACTACACAGCAGCAATCAGATGCTTAATTAGGTAGCTTTGAGCCTTCTAGTAGCTATCCAGCTGTTAAGTAGAGTTTCTAATTCTCTGGCTACCAAACTCACCAATGCGTTCTAAATTTATGGACAACCATTAATCAATGTATGTCGGATGACGGTAGCAAATGGCAGGTCCGCTGTAAACGCCAACTCCTGAGCTAGCTCTTGCTCAACAATAGGTCGCCATTCTTCTTCGAGGAAATTTGCGGCATATTCAGCCCATATCTCAAGGTTCTGCATGTAACCTTTCGCGGCAGCATGACGCATATAAGGAAGACCGCCACCTAGGAGATTCAGTATGCGAATAGTTTCCTGTGCTCGGTGCTGGTTGCCTGCCGTCAATCCAGCTTTTGGATGTATGCCACCTTGCGGATCGAACATCAAGAATTCATCTGGATCGTCAATGTCAGGCTTAATGAGATCGCTAGGGTTATAAGGACCGCATTTATCTTTGTGGTCACCGCAAGTATCAGAGCGGTTACAAGAGCCAAAGAAGTTCTCCCAGTCAAATGTCCCCTGAGGATAGCGGCCACGCTGACGAAAATGCTCAATATGACTTCGGTCAATACTAATTTCCGCCTCACAGTAGGCACAGCGCCCACCTTGCATATCACAGAGCTTTGCCCTGATTTCGCGACGAACCTCCCAAGTAAGAGTATCCCAATTATCGCGGCCATGGTGGTAACGCTGAAGGCTGGCCGGTGCCTGCACATTACGATGCAAACGATGCATCAGTTTTTTTCCTTAGCAGGATTAGGCATGGAGGGAAGCTTTTGTTTGAACGCTTGCAGACGAATCATGCGCTCACATTCGTGCATAACAGGGTGGTTTTGCGAGAAATGTTTAACCAACTCTGCACGCAACTCAACACCTGCTTCTGAGTCATGTAGGTTCTGCAGGATCAATGCATGATATTCGGAAAGCTTGCGAGCTTCGGGTACATCGGGAATGGGGTTGACTCCCATAATAGCCGCCAGCACATCGGCGCTAGCCACTCCACGAGTCTGCGTAGTGACATGTTCGACAACCACGACTCTTTGACCTGACTCGGGGTCTTTAGTGGGAACAAGTTTACGGATACAAGATGCGTCCACACTGGTCAATACCTGCGGACTATGAGTTGTCACAATGAATTGCAACTTCGGGAAGGCTTTACACAACGAACTCAAGATGGATTGCTGCCATGCAGGGTGCAAAAACATGTCGACCTCGTCAATCAGCGCAATGCCAGGGGTCTCCAGGGCAGCATTTTCTCCCAAGTGAGGGTTGAGCTTGTAAGCACGAAAAGCTAAGTCGGCTACCATGGCAATAGCATTACGGAGTCCATCACTGAGCATGTCTACAGGCATAACTCCATACTCCGGGTGGTGCATCACTAATTGTTGATTGTGACGCTGGCTGTACTCGATGCTATGCCAGCCAGTTGCATCCTCAACCAAGGCATCCACAGCTCTCTGGATAACCTGCACTGTGTGCTCAAAGCGCTGACCTGTGGCATCCAAGTCATTTTTGCTCTGCAAAGCAGCTATCTGACTTTCCAGATAACTACGGTACACCCAACCATACCAAGCAGTAAAAGCCTTGAAGCTGGATGCATACGAAAGACAGTTCAAATAACCAGAAGTTCTGGAATATTGCGCACTATCAAGCACCGTATCCTTGGCTTCGGAGGTAAAACGTCCTTCAAACCACAGGCGCGAAGTTCCTAAGTAGGAAACCAATGGAAGGGTAACGTCTCCCTGGCCTTGGCGAACCTGCTGCTCCAGTGCTGTAGCGGCAGCGGTGATTTTCTTAGTGGTCTTATCGGTCAGCGTGTTGGTACCCGCTTTGATGCGCTCACGAGTCTGCATCCAAATCTGCGCTGCAGACTCGGAATGAGATCGGCCTGTTGCCGCTATGCTGGACGGCAACTGTGGTTCCATATTGCCATCCCGTTGCTGACTCAGGCGTACATCTGAAGGTTGAATTGTGGCCGACTTCCCAGTCTGGCTTCCCAAGTCAAAGCCCTTGACGAAAGCCCATACTGCTACGCGTGCAGCATCCAGCACTGTTGTCTTACCTGCCCCGTTAGGAGCAATCAGCACAGTGAGCGTCGGATGAAAATCTATCGTCAGCTGTTCAAAGCAACGGTAGTTTTTGAGGGTCAATTCATCAAGGTACATAGGCTCAATTGTCGCAGTTCGGCACAACAGCAATCACGGAAACGCTGCAATTGCAACATCACTCTTAGGCGAAATTCTGACCGACCTCAGTAGCCTCTAGTTATTGCCGTAGAGGGAAGCAGCAATTGAACGAATCACTCAATTCCTTTCATTACTGCTATCCATACCAATTCTTAAAAGCGCTTCAATGCCAAGCAATACAAAACCACCTTCTATTTAGCTCGCGTAGCAACTCCATCTTTTGTTATAAAAGCAGCCCAAGTGTCCATTAGATCACGACGTTGTTCCAGCAAGTCAGTGCGGTGATAAGCCGCCTCAACCCTATCTTTGATCGTGTGTGCCAGCGAGCGCTCAGCCAAGTCCCTAGAGTAGCCTTGCTCGCTACACCAATCGCGGAAGCTAGAGCGGAACCCGTGGGCTGTAGCAACCCTGCCAGGGACATCGCTCTCTACCTTCAACCTGCGTAGCAGCGCGGTAATCGCCATATCTGAAAGTTCCCCCCGCACCCGAACGGAAGGAAACACCAAGCGTTCATGCTGATACCTCTGCTCTTCGAGAATTTGCAAAGCTCTAGGGGACAGTGGAACACGGTGAACCAGCTTTGCTTTCATTCTCTCAGCAGGAATGATCCAAACAGCATTTTTCCAGTCCACTTCGGACCATGTCATGCCTCGTGCTTCGCCTGAGCGGCATGCCGTCAAAATTACGAATTCAAGCAGCCTACGCGATACGTCCACACGGTCTTTAGTACGCAGATGCTCCTGAACAAAAGCAGGAATCTTTCCCCAGGGCATTGCCGGATGGTGCTGCGTACGCACTGCTTTTCCGGGCTGCTGCGGCAAGAGATGAGTGACCACATCCACAGGATTCGATTGACAGTGGCCATGCGCCCAGCCCCACGCCATCACGGTATGGATTCTTTGCTTAACCCTGCTCGCAGTCTCCGCCTTCTCAAGCCAAATAGGCTTGAGCACTTCTGCGACGTCTGCAGGCTGAATCTCTGCGAGCAGCTTTGACCCTAACTTTGGGAACACGTATTCAGTAAGGGTGTTGATCCACTGCTGCCCATGCTTTGGATTCTTCCATCCAGGCAGCAAGTCTTTATGCAGGATCTCTGCAGCCTCTTGAAAGGTCGGAGCCTTTACTGCCTCCTCTTCCAGCGCCTTCTCTGCCAAAGGATCCTTCCCTTCGGACAGCATCACCCTCATGGCGATTGCGCGCTTCGCTGCCTCGGCAACACCAACTTCTGGGTATGAGCCCAAACCAGTATTTCTACGCTTACCGGAAACGGGGCTCACATAGCGCAACACCCATTTGCCTCGCCCTTTGGTTTTGGTTGGGTGCAATGCCAACCCCGTCACGCCGCCGTGTGGAATTGCGGTACTTTCAGGTTTGATGTTTCGAGCTTTTGCGTCTGTGATCACTGCCATCGGAGACCTCTACCGGTATGCCATCCAGTATGCCATCGGTATGCCATTTGGTATGCCACGGGACATTAGATAGAGTTGGACGATTTCACACAATAAAAAACAAAAACTCTTTAATAACAATAACTTGCAAACAAAAAATAAGACTTCAAAAGATCTATTTGGACTTTTTATTGGAGGACACAGCCTCCGCCAAAAAACGCAAAAACCCCCTTGATTCTTCAAGGGGGTTTTTCTGTTTCAGCCCCGTCAACCCTCACCGTTTCACTCAGGCGTTGAGAGGCATATCTTCCGCTGTTCGCTCTGAAGCTCTTTGCTCGCCCGATGTGTCGGCATGTGCTTTGCTGACCATGTCCATGGCTGCCAGGTAAGCGAACACCATGCTGGAGCCCACAGGGTTGCCTCCTCCTGGGTACGCCTCTCCACTGACCGCTGCCATGGTATTACCAGCTGCGTAAAGACTGCCAACAGGCTGTTGAGTGACATTGAGCACCCGGGCTCGGGTATCGGTCTTCAAGCCACCCTTGGTGCCCAAATCCGAGAGCCCGAATGCCATGGCGTGAAATGGCCCCTGCTCCACCGGCGTCATCGGCGCTTGGCCACCGGCAAACATGCGGTCATAAGCCTCGTCACCCCGACCAAAGTCCGGATCTTTGCCTTCCATTGCAAAGTCGTTATAGCGAGCCACGCTGGCCTGCAACGCATCCGCTGGTACGCCAATAAGCGTGGCCAGCTCCGCAAGGGTCGGGGCTGAGCGCAGCAAGCCAGCCTCACGGTATTCAGCCAGATCGCCAATCGGCAGGTTAGGGTAAAGAATGGGCGGATTACCTTGATCCCGGTGATCAAATACGAACCAGCACGGCAGCTGCAATTTCCCGGCCTTCTGCGCCTCAATCATGGCCCGGCCGCCACGGTCATAAGGTGTGGACTCGTTCATAAAGCGCTGCGCATCCTGGTTCACGAGCAGACCACCCACAAAGCCAAGGGTAAAGGTAGCGCGCCCGTTGGGTCGCATCAGGCCCGGAGACCACCAAGCCTGGTCCATCAGGTCCACATCCGCACCAATTTCCAGCCCTGCCAGCAGCGCCCCGCCATCGTTGCTCGGTGGTGCCATGGCTCCTTCAACCTGGCCCGGAACACCAAAGCGCCTGCGCAGATCCGCGTTGTGTTCAAAGCCTCCCGCTGCCAGCAGCACCCCCTGGCGGGCCAAAATGCGGCGCTTGCCATGCGGAGTACGCACCACCGCGCCTTGCACCTTCCCATCTTCGTAGACCAAGGACTCAAGACGATGCTCAAGCCGCAGGTCTGCATTGGGCATATTGGAGAGCGCATGCAGAAAGCGACCAATCAGCGCCTGGCCTCCAATCAACTCCTCAGCCAGCGGAGCCGCGGCCTGCTCTTCCGCCAAGGTTGGACGCAATTGCGCACGCAGGCTGCCCAGCGTTGCTGCGGGCAACGGCATCGGCACGATGTGACGACCGCTGGCACTGGCAGTGTCGAGGCCTCCGTAGTAATCAGGCCAGGGGAATGCAACAAAGGCCAGGCGCGGGTCTTGCTCCAGGTAATCCACCAGCCGCACACCTGTGTCCAGATACGTGTCCTGCAGTTCACGCGAGGTGCGATCACCCACCACGGCATGGTAGTAAGCACGGGCCTGTTCCAGGTCCACATCTCCACCGGCACGATGCAAAGCGGCATTACCGGGGAACCACATGCCACCACCTGAATAGGCGCTGGTGCCACCAAAGCGGTCGCTACTTTCCACCAGCACGACTGACAGCCCTTCTCGCGCTGCCGTGTAGGCCCCTGTCATACCGCCTGCACCCGATCCCACTACCAGCACATCGCACTCGTCATCCCATTGCATCGACTGTCCCTCTATGAGTTGGCCTATTGGCTTGGCCTGTTGAGTTGGCATATCGCGGACATGGCCATGCACCTGTTCAGAGTCTGCAGTGACCTCACATCCACTGCGAGCTATCAGACCGAGGCAGCACTCAACAGGCAATCGGGAATTTCGATCTTTTCACGCGGAGCATTTACCGTGAGTACGCCCGGCGCCTATAGACGTTACAGCCCGTTGCCACGTCTCAAATGCGAGATGAAATGAGCACACCAAGGGGCGGCTATGCGGCTTTTTAGGTGAAGAGATATGGGATGCTGAAAAAACAAAAGCCCCGACTGCATATGCAATCGAGGCTTTGAATTTCTGGCAGGGGAAGAAGGATTCGAACCTTCGCATGCTGGAATCAAAATCCAGTGCCTTAACCAGCTTGGCGACTCCCCTAGAAGACTGCTATTGTATTACACATTTCTGGCGCCACAGAGAAACTTGCTGACAAATACAAAGACAGCAAGTTTTACGACGCTCTGATGATTTCCCAAGCCCTTGATGCCAAGCAGGCGCCTATCGCTACCCGATCAGCTTGCGCCCCCACTGACACGGAAACAAGCGCCTCGTTGTACTGCCATTTCAACAGAGGCCTGCACCGCCGTTCAGGTCTGAAGTCTCCAATCACGGCATGAGATGCATACCGCCCCCGAAGAGCGCCATCCCGACGCAAAGCCCAGATTATTCGGAGCGCATCAGCAGCAATTTTGTATAGTCATATAATTGACTATACATATATAAGACATAACTTCTTGAAATCAAGGAACTGCCCACGCCATGAAATTCACTCTGAACGGTCAGGAAGTGGATGCGCAAGACGCCGCCTCCGACACCCCTCTTCTCTATGTGCTGCGCAACGACATGCAGCTCAACGGCCCCAAATTCGGCTGCGGCCTGGGGGAATGTGGAGCTTGCGCCGTACTGATCGACGGCAAGGTCGCGCGTTCGTGCTCGGTGCCACTCAGCGTTGTGCAGGGCAAAAAGGTCACCACTCTGGAAGGCCTGTCGCCCGATGCATCCAAAGCTGCCAATGCCAAAGCATTGCAAGACCGAGCCGTACTGGACGTGAGTGCAGCCAAGAGTGAAACCCAGGTCACGCCCCGCACCTACACCTTGCATGTGGTTCAGCAAGCCTTTGTCGATGCTCAGGCTGCACAGTGCGGCTACTGCACCAACGGAATGATCATGGCTCTGGTGGGCCTGTTCAATCAAAAGCCCCAGGCGACAGACGATGAGATCAAGCACGCGCTATCTGGCCACCTGTGCCGCTGCGGCACCCATGTCGAAATCATGCAGGCGGCCGCACGTGCCCGCGAACTGATAGCTCAGGGTCACAGCCCCGCCATTCCCACAGCTGCCGCCGCTGGTGCACCACAAGAACAAAAGGCTGCTTGATCATGAAATTTTTCACCAAAGACAATCAGGCCCAGCTCACCCGTCGTCAGCTGCTCAAGGCAGGCGGCATGCTCATGGTTGGCTCCGTGGCTGGCGGCCATTTGCTGATGGCGCAAACTGCTCCTGAAGCAGCGGCCAAAGGCGCTTTTCCCATTCCATCGGCCAAGCTGGTGGACAGCTTCATCGCCATTGGCGCGGATGGATCGGTGACCGCCTACAACGGCCACGTGGACCTGGGCACAGGCGTGCGCACGGCCCTGGGCCAGTTGGTAGCTGACGAGTTGTATGTGGACTTCGCTGCCGTCACCATGGTGCTGGGGCACACGGCCCGCACTCCAGACCTCGGCCCCACAATTGCGAGCAACACGATTCAGGTTTCCTCCCTGCCCATGCGCCATGCCGCAGCGCAGGTGCGCCAGTTGCTGATCAAGCTGGCCAGCGAAAAATCCGGCATACCCGCTGACCGCATCACTACGCAAAAGGGCTTTGTCATTGCCGGTGGCAAGCGCTTTGGCTATGGCGAGCTGGTGCAAGGCCAGGATTTGCAGATCGAAGTGGACGCAAAGATTGAACTGCGCAAATCCGGCTTTGAATATGTCGGCAAATCTGTGCAGCGCGTGGACATTCCCAACAAGGTGCTGGGTGCCCTCACCTATATCCACGACCTGCGCGTGCCCGGCATGCTGCATGGCCGTGTGATTCGCCCGCCCTATACCGGCGCAGATGCTACGGCGCCTCTGGGCTCCAGCCTGGTTTCTGTCGATGAAAAATCCATCGCTCACCTTCCCGGCATTGTCAAAGTCGTGGTGCAAGGCGACTTCGTGGGCGTGGTGGCCGAGCGCGAGGAGCAGGCCATTGCAGCCATGCGCCAGCTCAAGGTCACCTGGAAGGAATGGACAGGCCTGCCCGACCTGTCGCTGAACGGTTTGCACAAAACGCTGGCCGATCACACTAAGACCGATCGCGTGCTGCAGGAAGACGAAGGCTCGCTTCAGGCCGTTGAACAAGCCAAGATCCAGCTGACCCGCGACTATGTCTGGCCCTACCATGCTCACGGCTCCATCGGTCCATCCTGCGCCATTGCTGAAGTGGGCGACGGCAAAATCCAAGTCTGGACGGGCTCGCAAAATCCGCACGATGTGCGCAAAGACATTGCCAAGCTGATGGACGTGGAGGGTGACAACATCAACATCACCCGCCTGGAAGCCTCGGGCTGCTATGGCCGCAACTGCGCTGACGATGTCTGCTCCGATGCCGTGCTGATGGCAGCCGCCGTAGGCCGCCCCGTTCGCGTCCAACTGATGCGCGAGCAGGAAGCTGGCTGGGAGCCCAAGGGCACCGGTCAGCTGATCCGCGTACGCGGCGGTCTGGACGAGCAAAACAATGTCGCTGCCTATGAGCTGCGCACCTGCTATCCGTCCAACAACGCTGCGGCTCTGGCCCTGATTCTGACGGGCAAGGTGCCCAACAAATCCGATCTGCAACAGATGGGTGACCGCACTGCCATTCCACAGTACGAATACCCCAAAATGCGCGTCATTTCGCAGGATGCGGTGCCCATTGTGCGTGCCTCGTGGATGCGCGGTGTCTCCGCTCTGCCCAATGTGTTTGCGCATGAATCCTGGATTGACGAATGCGCCTATCTGGCCAAGGCTGACCCCATTGAATACCGCCTGCGCTATCTGAAAGACCCACGTGCCGTGGCACTGATCAAAGAAGCGCAAAAGCAATGCAACTGGCAGGAAGGCCCCGCACACCGCAGCCCTGCGCCTGATGATCAGCGTCTGGTCAAAGGTCGTGGCTTTGCCTATGCCCGTTACTTCCACAGCAAGTTTCCCGGCTACGGTGCCGCCTGGGCAACCTGGGTGGTTGATGTGACCGTGGACCGCGAAACCGGCGAAGTCAAGGTGGATAAGGTCTTTGTCGCCCAGGACACCGGCGCCATGGTCAACCCCGCAGGCGTGCGCCACCAGGTGCATGGCAACGTGGTGCAGGCCACCAGCCGCGTACTCAAGGAGTTTGTCACCTTTGACAAGAGCGGCGTTACTTCTGTGGAATGGGGCGGCTACCCCATCCTGCGCTTTGATGAGCTGCCCGAAATTGACTCGCTGCTGGTAGAGCGCCCTGATGAAGCCCCCATGGGCGCGGGCGAATCGGCATCCGTGCCCAGTGCAGCGGCGGTGGCTAATGCCATCTTTGACGCCACCGGCGTGCGCCTGCTGGAAGTGCCCTTCACGCCCAGCCGCGTGCTGGCCGCACTCAAGGTCGCCAAGACAGCACCCGCTGCATCCAAGTGAGCCACAGAACAGAGACGATCAAGATGAATACTTTCAAAAAAATCGTGGTGGGTGGCGCTGCATTCGTGGTGGTGCTGGCCGCTGCCGGTCTGGCACTCACACATCAGGGCGAGATTGCACCGCAAACCAGCATTCCCACAGCCCAGTTCACCCCCGAGCAGATTGCCAAGGGCAAGCTGCTGGCTGCCATGGGCGACTGCGCGGTCTGCCACACCGCTGCCAATGGCAAGACCAATGCCGGCGGCCTGGCCATGCCCAGCCCCTTTGGCACCATCTACACCAGCAACATCACGCCCGATGCACAAACCGGCATTGGCAGCTGGAGTTTTGAAGCCTTCGAGCGCGCCATGCGCCATGGCGTGGACCGCGAAGGCCAGTACCTGTACCCCGCCTTTCCCTACACCGCCTTCAGCCGCGTCACCGACGATGACATGAAGTCGCTCTACGCCTTCCTGATGAGCGAGCCCGCCGTGGAAAACGAGCCGCCCAAAACGGCGCTGAACTTCCCCTACAACGTGCGCCGTGGCATTGCAGCCTGGAACTGGCTCAACCTCAAGCCCGGCGTCGTCAAGGATGACGAAAAGCAAGCCCCCGAATGGAATCGCGGTGCCTATCTGGTTGAAGGTCTGGGCCACTGCAGCGCCTGCCACACGCCGCGCAACTCTCTGGCCGCTGAAAAGACGGGCGAGTTCCACTTTGCGGGTGGCAGCGCCGAAGGCTGGGACGCCCCAGCGCTGACAGCCAAGTCGCCATCCCCCCTGCCCTGGACACAAAGCGACCTCATCGACTACATGAAGACCGGCTTCTCGGCACGCCATGGCGTGGCCGCCGGCCCCATGGCCCCTGTGGCCCACGGTCTGAGCCAGCAGCCCGATGCTGACCTCCATGCCATCGCCACCTATCTGATGAGCTACCGCGATGCCAGCGCTGCCCCCGGTGATGCTGAAGCGCTGATCAAGGAAAAGACGGCAACACCCAAGCTGGCGCTCGATTCCGAAGGCTACCGCCTCTACCAGGGTGCCTGCATGGCCTGCCACCGCGCAGATCCGTCGGCCAGCACTTTTGGTGTGCGCCCGCAACTGGCGCTGAGCACCAGCTTGCACGCCGATTCGCCTGACAACGCCATCATGGCGGTGCTGGAAGGTGTGCAAAAGCCTGCGCATGCGGAACTGGGCACCATGCCCGCCTTCCGCCATGCACTCAGCGATGCGCAAATTGCCACCCTGCTCAACACCATGCGCGCCCAGTACGGCGTGGCCGAGTGGAGTGATCTGAAGAGCAAGGTCGCAAAGCTGCGCCAGCAAAGCGCCGCCGCCCACTAAACACTGAGGGCGGACACCACGGCCTTTCCGCGACCTTCAGCAGGTATCGGGAAGGCCTTTTTTCTGCATCAATCTGGCCAAAGGTTTAGGGTTCATACATCTGACACGCCCCCGCCAGACAGCAAACTACCCGCAGATTTTTCAATCTCTGAAAGCAATCAATGGACAACATCGACGTCATGGTGCTCAAAGCCCTGCTCGACTGGCGCAGCAACGGTCAGCACGCCCTGCTGGCCACCGTGGTGCGCACCTGGGGCTCATCGCCTCGTCCAGTCGGCTCGATGATGGTGCTGCGTGAAGATGGCCGTGCCATTGGCTCCGTCTCGGGCGGCTGCATTGAAGACGATCTGATTGCACGCCACACCCGTTCCCTGAATCAGAACCTGGGCATTGCCGACGGTGCGCCGCAGTTCGTGCGCTATGGCGTCAGCGCCGATGAAGCCCATCGCTTTGGCCTGCCATGCGGCGGCACGCTGGAGCTGCTGCTGGAATTCAACCCCGATGCCACCCAACTGCAGCAACTGGTGCAACTGCTGGAAGGCGGCGCACTGGTGCAGCGCAGCGTGAACTGCGAAAGCGGCGCTGTTTCGCTGGTCGTTGCCAACGAACCAGACACGCTGGAATTTGACGGTCACACCCTCGTGAACCACCTGGGCCCTGGCTACCGCATGCTGCTGATTGGCGCTGGGGCACTGGCTGAATATCTGGCCACCATGGCGCTGTTCAACGGCTTTACCGTCACCGTCTGCGACCCTCGTGAGGAATACATGGGCAGCTGGTCCGTGGCTCAAGTCAACAAAGTTACCGACATGCCTGACGATGCCGTCACCGCCTTCAAGCCTGATGCGCGCAGCTGTGTTGTGGCCCTGACGCACGACCCCAAGCTCGACGACCTGGCCCTGCTCGAAGCCCTCCACAGCCCCGCTTTCTATGTCGGTGCAATTGGCTCACGCCGCAACAACCATGCGCGGCGCGACCGCATGATGGAGCACTTTGACGAAACCGAGGAATCGCTGGCCAAGCTGCGCGGCCCGATTGGTCTGTACATCGGCAGCAAGACCCCGGCCGAGATCGCCGTGAGCGTGATGGCCGAAATTCTGGCCGTAAAAAATGGCGTTCCCCTGCCTCAGGCCATGTCGGTAGAAGCCGCCAAGCAGGAACACGACATTGCCATGAACGAAGCCAGCACGGCGTGTGCCATTCCGGAAATCGTCAGCCCCGCAAGTGCCGCACGGCCGCAGTAATGGCCCCCGCATAGCACGCAGAAAGTCGCACTGTCACAAGTGCTTTCATCCCCCTTCATAGAAAGTGCTGCCTAAGGGGCGCACTATGCTTTTGGAAGCACTCAAGCGGCGTACCATTGCCGCCTGAATGACGACCGCCTCCAAAAAGAAAACACCTGCGCGCAAGCGCAGCACGGCCTCCAGGGCTGCTGCTTTCAGCCTCTCCCGCGCCAAGCGCTTTGTTCTGTCTGCCGGGGCCGCTGCGCTGGCCAGCTTTCAGATTGCCAGTTGCAGTTTCAACCCCGCATGGTCGGCGGAAAAGCTGATCAATCAGGCCCTGTCCGCGCTGGAGCTACCCGCGCTGGATGCCTTTCGCAAGAATGGCTGGCCCGGCATGGGAGACGCGCCAGCTCACTCCAGCCCCGTGGGCGGCACGGTGGGCCGGGCCGACATCACGGCGTCCAGCCAGCCGCTGAATTTTTCCAGCTGCCCGCAGTTCTTTCCTGGCGGCCACGCCCCCTCTCTGCAACTTCAGCCCCATGAACGGGAGCTGTGCTTTACCGCCTTTGCCGTGCTGCACAACGGCAGCACCAAAACCCCGGTCTTTGTGGCCGAGCGCCTAAACCGCGCATCGCTGCAGAAAGCGCAGGGGCTGGAGCGCACTGACAAGTTCTATGCCGATGCCCGGCTGCCCCGCGCCGAACGCTCGGAACTGGACGACTACAAGCGCTCCGGTTTTTCGCGTGGCCATATGGCACCGGCGGCCGATATGAGCACCCCCGAGGCCATGGCGCAAAGCTTCAGCCTTGCAAACATGGTGCCGCAGAACCAGCAGCACAACGCCGGCGCCTGGAGCCAGGTCGAGCAAGCAACCCGCAAATATGTGCTGCGCGCCAAGGGCGATGTCTATGTTTTCACGGGCCCGGTGTTCGCCAAAAATGCGCCAACGATTGGCCCGAACAAGGTAGCCGTGCCTGACTACATCTTCAAGCTGGTCTATGACGCCACCACAGGCAAGAGCTGGGCGTACTGGCAGGCCAATAGCGCAGACACCCGTATGGGCCCGCCCATCAGCTACGAAGAGTTCACACGCCGCACGGGAATGCCGCTGCTGTCAGGTGCGAGCCAGTCTCATACCTGATGCGAATCTGCGACGGCTATTGATAAAAAAGTGAGCTGCAAGTCCCACCTATCCATTGGTTTCAAAGGATTTTTAATATCAATCTATGAACCCAGCTGCGCTAGACGCTCTCTTTTTTGAAACCACCAGCGTTCTCTGGGCATAAAAAAAACGCTGGACGTTCGCACATCCAGCGTCATTTTCAGAGCTAAGGCCAGCGCCCCGCCTTCAGCGACAAATTAGAAGGTGATGACCTTGTCTGCTGCCAAAGTCCAGTCGGCCAGTTCTGGCAAGGTGCCAATTTCCACACCTTGAATCAAGGTCAGCTCAGCCAGACCACGCGCCAGCGCGCAGGTGCGGCACAGCTTAAGGGTCACACCTTCGGCCACCAGATGCTCGACCATAGCCTGCAGGTCTGTTCCAGCGCCGTCGTGCTGGTTAGGCAAGCCAACCACCGTCGCGTCGGACATCAAAAACACTTTCACTTCAGGCTTGTCATCGTGGCCACGCAAGGCAGTGGCCACACGCAGAGCCGACAGGCAACGCTCGCTGCCATAAGGCGCAGCGTGAACGATCAAAACGATTTTTTGAGACATAAGAACTCTGATTTCTGTAATTCACACCGCCAAAAACTGGCGCAACCCAACTCAGAGATGCCAAGCAAGAGCCGCCTCGCGGCGGGGCCGCCCAGGCGTAAAGCGCCTCAGGGGGTGTCACCTCATCGACGGATGAGGTATCGAATAGTCGGCCCATCCTGCTGAATCTCCAGCACTTCATAGCCGTGGTTCTTGGCGTCCAGTGGAATGTTGTTGATGGACTGCGGGCAATCCGACACGACTTCCAGAATCTGGCCCGGTTGCAGGCTGGGCATGGCTTCCAGTGTGGCAACTGCGGGATAGGGGCAGGGCTCGCCCAGCATGTTCAGGCGGAAGTCGGGAATGTATTTGCTATCACTCATGATGAATCCTTTGATTACGCAATGCGCGCTGCCGCAGCGGCCAGACGGGCCTTCTTGGCAAAGAAATGCTTTTCCCACCACAGCACCAGGCCCAGGGAGATACCCAGCATCACATAGGTCACCAGCAGGCCCCCTTGCGGGCCCAGCTCCTTGAGCAGGTTGACCTTGTCATAGTTGGTGGCGATCGCGGGGGCCAGGTCATCCCAGACCAGCGCCAGCAGCGTGGAGCCGATCACATTGCCCAGGCCCACCCACCAGTAATGCACCTGGCCTTCAACGGCGCGGTACATCCAGCCGGTTTCGCAGCCACCCGCCAGCACAATGCCAAAACCGAACAGCAGGCCACCAATCACGGCGTTGGGGCCGGCCCAGAAAATCTTGGGGTCCATGCCCAGTTGCACATAGCTGTAGATGCCAATCGTGCCCACTGCCATGCCCGCAATGATGGCCTTGGCCATCTGGGTGCGGCCCGTGATCCACAGGTCGCGGAAGGCCGAGGTAAAGCAAACCTGGGCGCGCTCAATAATCAGGCCAAAGGCCAGACCAAACAGAATGGCCATGCCTAGCTTGGGCGCTTCAGCAGCCTTGCAGATGCCCCAGGCCACGCAGGCCAGAAACAGTGCCATGCCAATGCGAAAACGGCGCTTGGCCTGGGCCTCGCTCTGCTCCAGTGGCTTGGGTGCATTGACCTTCTCCAGCTTCACTGGAATGCGGAAGATGGGCAGCAGGCTGACCTTGGCACCGGCCAGCGAGCCAATGGCCGTGGCAATCGCAAAGAACCATGCATGCAGCGAAAACTGAGGAATACCGGTGAAGAACGCCGCCAGATTGCAGCCCATGGCCAGACGCGCACCAAAGCCCGCGATGATGCCGCCCACAATGGCCTGAAACACGCGAATGCGGTGGTTGGGCATACGCAGCTTGACGTTATTGGCCCATAGCGCCGCCGAAAAGCACCCCACGAACATGCCGATGATCATCAGCCCGTCCACCCGGGTCAGCGGCGTGCCTTGCAGGCCGATGACCTTGAAGTAGCCCCAGTTGCTCAAATCCACGCCCGCAAACTGCAGCAGGTGCCCGCCCCAGCGGGTGAACTCGCCCGTAACGGCCCAGAAGGTGCCGGTAATGCCGAAGTAGTACGCAGATAAAACGCCCGCCGCAATCACTGCAGGTACGGGCGACCAGAAACGCACCAGGTATTGGTGCTTGAAGTCTTGCCAGCTCATTTCAATTTCCTGCCGCGCCTATTCACGCGACGTTTTCCGATCGGCCAGCAAAAAACGCAAAAACCCAGAGGATTTTTGCGTTTGAGTGCCCGCTGATGCGGCGATAAAAGATGCCCATCCATGGGCAGCAGGCGGGAAGGTCACCCACCTGCACAGGCTGGCAATTATCCGCCTCTGCCCTCAGGCAGGTGCGGCGGAAAAATTTACCTTACTTGGCTGCTGCGCCACCAGCAGCCGGGCTTGCAGCAGCCGCTGGTGCTTGCGGCGCAGCCGTTTCAGCAGCAGCGGCTGCAATTGGCGCGGGGTGCCAGCTGGCAGGCAGCACCACATTCAGCCAGCCCAGGCGCCAGGCCAGCAGCAGCGCCAGCACCACGCCAGCCACCAGCCACAGGCTGTTGCGCAGGCGGTGAGAGTCGGCAAATGGGTCCGCCAGATTGCGCTTGGCATTCAGGGGCACCTTGGCCGTCTGCGACAGGCTCTGGCCCAGCCCCAGGTTGATGTTCATGCGGCCATTGATGGCCCAGCCGCTGGCGTCCAGGATGGGGCCCAGGCTGCGCTGGCGCAGCTTCAGCCAGGCAATCATCATGCTGGGGCCGGAGATGGCGAGGATGATGCCCAGAATGGCCACCGGAATCCACGGGCCCAGTTCAATGAACTTGCCAAAGATGCCTACGGCGACCGCACTCAGGGAACCCAGTGCCACGCCAATGGCGGCCACAGTGCCTACATCGGTCTTGCGCGGTGCAGCGGTAGCGGCCAGGTCCTTGGGCGCCGTGGTCAGCTTGGCTGCACTCTCGCCCAGGCTAGTGTTGACCAGATCGTTCTTGGCCGCCGCATGCTTGGCCACCTGCTCTTCAATCATGCGCAGGAACTTCTTGTAAGGCGAGAAGAAGGCCTGGCCAATGCTGGTGGGGTTGTCGATCAGTTTGACGATGGTGGCATCCCAGTCATTGCCCGCACGGTCATAGAAGACGCCGTTGCGGCCCACGAACAGAAAGTCCACATCGCCGGCGGTGAAGGCCGCCACAATGGTTTTCTTCTCGCCTTCGCGCTTGCACTCGCAATAGGCCAGATAGGTCTTGGCCATGGCAGCCAGTGCGGAATGCGCGCCAGCGTCGGCCACTTCCACAGTCAGATCGCAGCTGCGGCCATCCAGAAACAGCGTACCTGCCTGAAAAGCGGCGCCTTCGCGGCGGTAAAAGCGCGAGAAGGAAACAAAGTTGTTAAGCAGCTCCAGCAGATCTCGCTGCAGGCGAATGAGCTTTTCCAGCGCCATGGCCTGTTCGCTGTGCTCTTTCTCGGCCTCATCATGATCCAGCAGCGCCAGCAACTGGGCTTCCACACCGCTGCTCAGCAGGGCCTGTACTTCGGCTTCAGGCAGACTGCCCAGCGGCGTTGCCGGGCAGGCGGCCAGCCATTCCTGGCACTGGGCCAGCGTGCTCTTGAGCTGCTCCCACTGCGCCTGCGTCAGCTGTACCAATGCCTCGCCAAATACGGGCTTCACTGCCTGCTCACGCAAAGTCTGCAAAGCACCGGCCCAGGCAGGGTTCACGCCAGCCACCAGGGGCAGCACGCGCTCTCCAGTCACTGCAGCCAGTGGCAGGGCGGCAATGCTGTCAGAGCCATTGTTCAGCACCTGCGCGCCCAGGGCGGCATAGCCTTCTTCGGTGGGGTTGAGCGGCGCCAGCGCGCGCGGGTCAAACTCCACCAGCCCTGTGCGGGCAAAAAAGTCATCCACCTTGGCCTGTACGGCATTCACCGCCTCTGCAGCCGCCAGCGCCAGGGCGCGGGGCGTGAGCTGGCAGCCCAGTTCAGCCGCCTGGGCAAACCAGGCCTGCAGGGCACGCGCATCGGCAAAGAAGGCTTCTGCACGTGGGCGGTCGATGCCCGCTACGCCGTCGCAGCCATCCACGCTGCCATAGGCCTCCTGAATACGGGTAATCAGCGCAGTCAGCACCTCATCCGATTCCGCCGTGGCGCTGGAAATCACGCCATCGCCGTTGAAGCGCAGCGCCTGCAGCGAAGCCAGACGCTCCTGCACCTGCGCCAGCGTGATGGCACGGGCATCGCTTTGCCCCGCCAGCGCCAGCACCCGCTGCGCTTCAGCCAGCAGCATGGCGCCCTCTTCGCTGCTGTCGTTGATGCTGGCCAGTTGCAGCACATCACCGCCATCCGCCAGCACCTGCGGGTCTTTTACCCGCGCAACGGCCCATTCGCAGGCAGCCACCAGCTCAGGTGGGCGAATGCGGCCATCCTTGCTGACGTCAATCAAATCCAGCGTTGCACCGTCGAACTCTATGCCTCGCGTCGGGCAGGCCAGCGCGACCCAGAGCTTCTGATCCAACTCACCAATGTGGGCAATGTCCTGGCCGGTACGGATCACAACCTGATCCACATCGCCAGCACGGAAAAACTGCCACTCGTACTGCTGCTCCATGAAACTAACAACTCCTGGGCGCCTTGCCCCTGTCAAACACGCAAACACTCAGGCACCACTTGCGCAGTGCGCTATCAAAACCTGAAGTGTAAAAGTCATCAAGCTGACAAATTGGCGATATTTGTGAACTCTTGCATCCAAATACAGGAACTTTTCTCAAAGCTGTGCAAGAATAAAGTTATTGTTTAGATACTTTATTTCCTCAACGCTGCCGCCAACAACTGCCATGAGCACCAACGCCTCCGCCCAGACCCGTGACAAGCTGCACCTGCAGCTGGCCCGGCTCTTTCGCAGCAAGATAGCGACCGGCGAGTGGGCCGTGGGCCAGAGCATTCCCACGGTGGAAGAACTGGAAGCGCTGCACAGCGTCTCGCGCACCACCGTGCGCATGGCGGTCAGAGCGCTGGTTGATGAAGACCTGCTGGAGACCCGAAAGCGCGGCGGCACCAGAGTCATGGGGCAGCCATACAAGCCGCCATCATTTTTGCTGCCAGGCAGCTGGCAGCAACTGGTGGCATTTGGCGAACAGATCGAGCCCATCACACTGCATACCGCGCACGACTGCATCCCTCCCATTCCTGCGGGCTTTCCTCAGCCCGGACAACTGGCCGATGCCTATGTGCATTTTCTGCGCGCCCACACCCATGACGACGCACGTTTTTGCCTGTCCGAGCTGTATGTGGAGCAAGGCCTGTACCCCGAGATCGAAGTCCAGCTTGAGGACGCCACGCTGGCGCAGGCACTGGGCAGCGCGCCGTCGCGCATCGCCGCCGCACGCCAGCACCTGAGCGTGACCCTGGCCGACGAGCTGATTGCCGAACACCTTGGCGTGCCACTGGGCACGGCCTTGATCCAGGTCTTGCGCTGGGCCTGCAACCCGCAGGGCGTGCTGATTTACTGGGCCAAGATTCGCTACCGCAGCGAGTATGTGCACATTGAAATGGACATGCTGCAGCAATGAGCGCGCCAAGCCAAATATTCAAAATCAATAGCAGATAGCGCATATTCCATAAGCGCTACAACCCGTTTTTAACGATATCGATTCAAGGAGATGAACATGGCATTGAACGAAACCCACGACACCGGCCTGCAAAGCTGGGTGGCCAGCGCCAACACCGGCAAGAGCGACTTCCCCATCCAGAACCTGCCCTTCGCGGTCTTTCGCCGCACTGGTAGCAGTGAAGCCTTTCGCGGCGGTGTAGCCATTGGCGATCAGGTGCTGGACATGGCCGCCGTGCGCGATACCAAAGCCCTGCACGCTGATGTGCAGGCGCAGGTCGATGCCGCTGCTCAGGGCAAGCTCAATGCACTGATGGGCATGAACCCCGCACAGTGGTCGGCCCTGCGCCTGGCCCTGTCGCGCGCCCTGCGTGCTGGCGCGGCCGCCGAAGCCGCACTCAAGGCCTGCCTGGTGCCGCAGTCCGACGTTGAATACACCGTGCCCGTGCAAGTGGGCGACTACACGGACTTCTACACCTCCGTCTATCACGCCACCAATGTGGGCAAGCTGTTTCGCCCCACCAACCCGCTGATGGAGAACTACAAGTGGGTGCCCATCGGCTACCACGGCCGTGCCTCCAGCATCCGCATCTCGGGCGTGGATTTCAAGCGTCCCAAGGGCCAGCTCAAGGCACCTGATGCCAATCCCGCTCTCTTGCCCTGCAACCGTCTGGACTACGAACTGGAAATGGGCATCTACGCCGGTGCAGGCAACCAATGGGGCGATGCAATTGGCATTGACGACGCGGAAAACCACATCTTCGGCCTGTGCCTCTTGAACGACTGGTCGGCCCGTGATGTGCAGGCCTGGGAATACCAGCCGCTGGGCCCGTTCCTCTCGAAGAACTTTGCCACCAGCATCTCGCCCTGGGTGGTGACGCTGGAAGCACTGGCGCCCTACCGCACTGCCTTCACGCGCCCCGCCGAAGACCCACAGCCCCTGCCCTACCTCAGCTCTGACGCCAACTGGCAAAGCGGCGCGCTGGATGTGCAGCTGACCGTCGCCATTCAGACCGCCCAGATGCGCGCTGCGGGCCAGGAAGCCGCTCAAATCACCCAGACCAGCTACCGCCACGCTTACTGGACCATGGCGCAACTGGTGGCCCACCACACCGTCAACGGCTGCGACCTGCAACCTGGTGACCTGATGGGCACAGGCACGCTTTCCGGCCCCACAGCCACCGAAGCTGGTGCGCTGCTGGAAATCACCGAAGGCGGCAAGAACCCGCTGACCCTGCCCAATGGCGAAACCCGTACCTTCCTGCAAGACGGGGACGCCGTGGTCTTCACCGGCTGGTGCGAAAAGCCCGGCGCAGCCCGCATCGGCTTTGGCGAATGCCGGGCCACGGTGCTGCCCACCGCCTGAGGCTTTGAACGCTTCGACTAACGCTTCTGATTAGATAGCTGCTCGCGCTTATTTAATAAGGGCTTCAGGCTGAAAAGGCTTCAAATCTAATCACCAGCCCCGCCGCGCCGCCCGCAAGGCCGCGCGGCTTTTTCAGCCCATGCTGGAGAGGTCTGGATGCTGAAAGCAGCGCGCTTCGCTCACTCAGCGCATATTGCCGATGATGGAGGTCCTCGCATCCTGCATCTTTCTTATCAACGCAGCCATTTGTTCAAACGCCTCGTTTCTTTTGGCTAAAGCGCTCTGCAACCGAAGCATGTCCATCTGCTGAAATGGGCTCAAGCTATCCATCACCGTCTTGACCTGGTTGAACATCACCACACCAAAACCAGAGGCATCCTTCCCCGCACAATCCAAGTCCAAATTGGTCTTCTGCGCGCAGAAATCGCGCCAAAGTTGGTCGTCCTTCCCGTTCTGGCTCAATGCCTGCTGCAAATCCTGGATACGCGCATTCCGAGCTTGTTCTTTTTCCATTTGCGCCTTAATTTGCTGCTCAAGCAGGCCCGAGCGCTCCTGCTGCATTCCCAGCATCAATGCCATTAGCTCCTCATTGGAGAGGGAACTCTTGAGAATTCCGGCAATACTGGGCTCACCTTGTTCGCTCAGCACACTGCTACTAGCCAAGGTACTGACTTTGGCCTGCACCTTGACTTGCGCAGTCCCTGTGCGGCAATAGCTGTACAGGCTCGATTTCGACACCACCCGCGTCAGCCCGGGGCCGCAAGCAGGCGGCGTCTCGTCGAAAACGCTGGCATTGTCCTGCGCAGCCAGCGCCTCGCGCAGGTTCAGCTCGGGCAACTGCTTGCTGGCAAAGGCTGGCATTTCGTCCATCCGGTCATAAAAATCCAGATACTGCTGCAGCGTCACACCCGAAGCGCCCACATCGTCCATCAGATCCACAATACGCCCGTCCAGGTCGTCAATTTCGGCCAGGATGGCCTGTGGATCACGTGTGCCTTCGTGCTCGGCCATGGCATTCCACAGTTGCTGGTAGAACTCGACTTGCTTGCGCCGCAGGCTCGCAGGGTCCACGAATGTGGATGCCCCGCTGCCCTGCACCGCCGAATCGCCACCATTGCGCTGCACGGATTCCAGAATGGAAACACGCACCCCATCCAGCAGCCCGGGCTGGCTGCTGTCCACCAGAGCTCCCGTCGGCGTTACGCCATAGACGACATAGTGACTGACCTGGCTGCCCTCCACCTCCAGCGGCGTTTCCATGGAGAATCTTTCGCCCGGCTTCATCTCGCTGACAGGCGTGACGGCCTCGCTCTGCGCTCCATCAGGCTTGCTGCCGCCATCACCGCCTCCGCAGCCGACCAAAGCGCCTGCCACCAGCGCCAGCGTAGTGATATGTTTCCATCGATTCATGATTGGTCTCGCAGCATTCGTTGTAGATAGCCGGATTAAGCCCCTCACTGCCCACGCTGACCATCACTGAAATTGGGTATTTTGAGGTGAGGATCTGAAGCTCCAGTCTGGCGCAACATGCTGCTGATTCCGCAAACAAACGGCTTTGTGTCGGCTTTTTCACAGCAAGCGTGCCAACGCCCATTTGTAAGCTCATGACACAATTACCCTCATGCCTGCTGCACCGGACTCTCTGCACCCCGCCGCCTCTGCTTCTTCTTCACAGCGGCAGGAGCCTGTGCTCAACCCCGCCAAGAGCCAGGCCAGCAGCCCACTGCCCGCCTCTATTGCCGGTGCTTTTGCTGCTGCGGCTTATTCCATGCAGCACAGTCTGGAGCATGAAAGCCTGCCGAACGAGGAAGAAGACCCCGGCCTGCTGCCCCAGCTCTATGCCAGCCGCATAGGCCCACGCTCACAGGCTTATTACCTGGCGCAATTCAAACGCTTTGATGCGCTGGACCGCAGCCTGCCCAGCTGGAATATGGCTGCGGCCTTTTTCACTCTGGCCTGGTGCTGCCTGCGCGGGCTGTGGCAAGAAGCCGCCAAGTATCTGGCCGCTATCACAGCGGTGGCGCTGATCTGGTGGTTTGGCCTGCGCCCGGCGCTGCCCGGCGCCATTGCCCTGGGCCTGGGCGCTGCGCTATGGCTGGCCGCAGTGGCCGTGCCTGGCCTGCTGGGCAATGGCTGGTACTGGCGCACAGTGCGCCAGCAAACACTCAAGGCCATTGCAGACGCCCCCAATATGGCCCAGGTGCACAGCGCATTGCAGGCCCAGGCCGCGCCAGCCCATCAGAAGCTGGCAGCCATGCTGGTACTGGCCCTGCCACTGGCGGCCGCTGCTGGAGCAGGTCTTGCGCTGCTGCCCGCAAGGCAAGCACCTTCCGCAAAAACCACCACCCCTACACCGACATCTGTACCAACATCCGCACCTGCTGCGCAGAACGCTGTCCAGACCGCTGTTACACCCAAGGCTGCTATTGCGACTTCCGCGCCTGTCGCCACGCCTGAAACAGCGCCCGCCACGCCAGCGCCTTCCACTGTTGATGAAAGCTCTGCAAGCATCACGCCGAAGCCTGCCGCTGAAGCCGGTGAGGCCGCTAAGGCCGCAGCAGCTGCGCCAGCCACCGCGCCTGCTGCCAACCCCGCCCCCAAACGAAGTGCTTCCGCGGATCTGCAGCCCGGCAAGTTCTATCTGAATGTGGGAGTGTTCTCAGAGACAGGCAATGCGAGCACCGCCATAGCCGCCCTGAAAAAGTCAGATCTGCCGGTCATCAGCCAGACCCTGCCCAGCAACAAGGGCGAAGTCACCCGTTTGCGCAGCGGCCCGTTCGACAGCCGCAAGCGGGCCGAAAAAGCGGCTCGCAAACTGGAAAAAGCAGCACTCAAGCCCGTCGTCTTTCAGGCCACCGAAGCCCAGGCGCCCAGCCCGACCTCTCCTTAAACAGAAGCTGCTACCACTTCATTGAAGCCATTTTTCATGAGTATTAATGGCATAGTTCAATATAGACATACACCTGCAGCTTCTATTTTGATAGCAATCCAACTGCAACAGCTCATTGCACTTTATGGGCGAGCCAGCACACAAGACCTGCCAGACCCGCTATCGTGTGGGGCATGACACGCTATAAAACTCCAGGTTTTCGACTCTGCTGCAGCGCAGCTGCTCTGACCCTGCTGCTGGCAGGCTGCGCCACCACGGATTCGGGCACTTCCCCCAGCCGTCCGGCCACACCCAGCGGCACGCTGACGACTGGCAGCGCCGTCATCACGCCAGCCCCCACACAGCCCGCACCGCCGATTCGCCAAACGCAGACCTGCAATGCCAAGCCGGTTCAGCTCTATATCGGCCATAACACCGTGCCTTCCACGCTGGAGATGATCCGCAAGAAAGCCGGAGCCTACAGCGTGCGCGTGCTGGCCGAGAATCAGCCCAGCACCATGGAGTTTGACCAGGAGCGGCTGAACGTCATTACCAACGACGCTGGCAAGATCACCGCCCTGCGCTGCGGCTAAGCACCAGATGCTGAGCGATCAAAGAAACATTTCCTGCAGATCGCTCAAGAAATCAAAGCCACGTTCCGTGGGCACCACGCGGCCCAGGTCGCGGGTAATCAGGCCCTTGGCCTGCGCCTCATCCAGTCCCTTAGCAATGGACGACATGGGCAAGCCCGTGCGCTCCATGAATTCCTGCAACGCAAAGCCACCGCGCAGGCGCAGCGCATTGAGCATGTATTCAAACGGCAGATCGGCGCGCTTGACCTCGTTGTCCTGCGCCAGCGGCGTACCCGCCAGCGCCATGTCCATATAGCGTGCCGGATCACGGAAGCGCACCTGGCGCACGATGCGATGGGCAAAGCTCAGCTTGCTGTGCGCACCCGCGCCAATGCCCAGGTAGTCGCCAAACTGCCAGTAGTTGCTGTTGTGAAAGCACTGGTGGCCGGGTTTGGCATAGGCCGAAACCTCGTAGCGCTGCATGCCTGCCGCCGTCGTGCTGGCCGTAATCAGGTCCAGCATGTCGTAAGCCGTATCGTCCTCGGGCACCACGGGCGGGTACTTGGCGAAATAGGTATTGGGCTCAATCGTCAGGTGATAGATGGACAGATGCGGCGGCGCAAACGACAGCGCCGTATCCACATCGCGCTGCAAGTCGGCGATGGACTGACCGGGCAGCGCATACATCAGATCGATGTTGAAGGTCTCGAAATTGTCGGCCGCCTCGCGCACTGCCGCCTGGGCCTGCGCCGCATCATGCACACGGCCCACGGCCTGCAAAAAACGGTCATCAAAACTCTGCACACCAATGGACAAACGGTTCACGCCTGCACCGCGAAAAGCCTTGAAGCGGTCTTTCTCGAACGTGCCGGGGTTGGCCTCCATCGTGATTTCGCAGTCCGGCTCCATGCGCAGCCGCGCACGCAGCCCGGCAATCAGCTTGTCGATGGACTCTGGCGAAAACAGGCTGGGCGTGCCGCCGCCCATGAAGACGCTGTGCACCGTGCGTCCCCAGATCAGCGGCAGCGCCGACTCCAGATCAGCCATCAGCGCATCGATATAACGGTCTTCCGGCAGCGCATCCGTGCCCTTGCGTGCCTCATGCGAGTTGAAATCGCAGTACGGGCATTTCTTGAGGCACCAGGGCAGATGCACATACAGCGACAGCGGCGGCAAGCTGCCCAGCTGCAACGTGCCGGGGCGCATGTAATGCTGAATATCGCGCTGCACCGCAGCTTCTGCAGTCTCGGTTTGAGGCTGAATGGGGATCATGGGAGTGTTTTATATCTAGTTCAGGCAAAGACCAATGCAGCCAAAACTAGCACAGTCCCAGCCAGAGGTGCCGAGCAAGGACCTAGGCGGCCCCGCCGCCGCCCCGCAGCGAGGGCATCAGCGCGCAGCGCGTAGAGAAAGGGGCGCCCGGCTAGGGGGAAGGCGGGGGCGCCTAGGCAAAGCGCCTCAGCAGGTAACGCTAGTTACAGCCATCTTTCTTTCACCATCGCCAGCATCTTCTGCGAAGACATGCCACGGTGGCTGTGCGCATGTTTGACCTCGGGCGTCATCTCGGCAAAGGTCATGCCCAGCTCAGGAATCAGCAGCACGGGGTCAAAGCCAAAACCATTGCTGCCACGGCGCTCTGTCGTGAGCTGTGCCTGCACACGGCCCACGGCAATCAGCGGTTCGGGGTCCTTGGGCGAACGCACGCCCACCAGGGTGCTGACCATGGCGGCGCGGCGGTTTTCCACGCCCTGCATCTGCTCCAGCAGCGCACGCACATTGTTGTCATCGCTTTTCTCGTAGCCGAACTGGGTGCAGTAGTAAGCGGTATCTACGCCAGGCAGGCCACCAAAGTGGTCCACGCACATGCCAGCGTCGTCGGCAATGGCGGGCAAGCCGGTCTTTTCGGCCGCAAAACGCGCCTTGGACAAGGCGTTTTCCACAAACGTGCCGTAAGGCTCGGGCGCTTCACCCTCGAACAGGTCGCCCTGGCAGATCAGTTCCACGCCCAGAGGGGCGAACATGGCTTGCAGCTCAACGAGCTTACCGCGGTTGTTGGAGGCCAACACAATTTTCATGATAAAACCGCGCAAGTGCTTTTGGCACCTGCGCTATACGCTATTGATTCAGTAGTATTCAGCCGCTGCCTGCGGCCAGCGCCGGGCCTGCAAATGTGCAAATGGCTCAGGAGCGCGTCTTTTGTCGCTCTGCAGAGCGGCGGATGGCTTCATTGATCTCGGCAATCGATCGCTCGATGGCCTCGTCATCCATTTCATCCTCGCATGCTTCGAGCGGCCCCATCTGTATCGTGGATTCAAAGCCCTGGTCATCAATCTCCTGCGTGGAGATGGACGATGGCTCGAACACATTGGGAGTCTCCCACTCCAGCGCCAGCACCGTGACGTTGTCGCTGCTTTCCCCCGCCCGCTTGAGCGCGGTATCCACCAACTGCGGCACCAGCTGCGCCACGGGCTTGCGCCGCATGATGTGCAGCAGCTCGGCATTCGGCACGCTGCCCCACAGGCCATCAGAGCACAGCAGAATCTGGTCGCCCTGCTCCAGCCGCTTGGCCTCGCTGACGTCATAAATCGGCTTGGATGGCGATCCCAGGCAAGTGAACAGCACGTTGCGGTTGGACTGCGTCACCAGACCCGAGACCTTGCGCATCTCGCTATAAGAATGGTCGCGCGTGCGCTCTATCAATTGCCCGTCGCGCACCCAGTACAGACGCGAGTCACCGCAATGCGCCCAGTGGGCATGGCCATCCTGCACCACAGCAGCCACCAGCGTGGTGCGCGGCGTGTCCATCATGCCTTTGGCACTGGCGTAGCGCAGAATCTGACGATGGGCTTGGAGCAAAGCCTCTTCCAGAAAGGCTTTGGGGTCCTGCAGCGTGGGCTTGGCCTTTTGCTGAAAATGCACAGACACCACCTGCAGCGCAATCTGCGCTGCGATCTCTCCATCAGGGTGCCCGCCCATCCCATCTGCCAGAACAAACAAGGCAGACTCACGCGTGTAGCAATAACCCATGCGGTCTTCGTTGAGCGCACGCCCCCCGCGTCGGCTCAGCTGGAATACGGAAAATTTCATAATTTGCGCTTGCTGCTGTCAGGCACTGTGTCTCTTTCCGAACCGCCAATTTTCTGCAGATTCTTCTTGGCGTCATGCACCATATTGTCGAACTGCATGCGCATGCGTTCCTGCACCTTGAGCTTGGTGTAGCGACGCTCCCCCTCGCGGCTGAGTTCCTTTTGCAAGGCAAAAACCGACTGCGGGCGCGATAAAGGGTCCATGGCCATGCACCACTCAACCACCTCGATCAGGTTGTCAGAGTACACACCGCGCAATTTGCCCAGCGCAACCGACAGGCGGTCCTTATCCTGACGCTGAGGCGCTTCGTTCGGCGGCGTCCCCTGCATGCAGGCATAGATACAGGCGCCAATGGCGTAGATATCCGTCCACGGGCCCAACTGCGCATCGCGCCGATACATCTCGGGCGCAGCAAAGCCCGGGGTGTACATGGGACGAATGAAGTTGCCTTCCTTGGACAGCACTTCACGCGCCGCACCAAAGTCGATCAGCACCGCCTTGTCATCATTGGTGATGAAGATGTTGGCTGGCTTGATATCCAGGTGCAGCATCTTGTGCTGGTGCACGATGCGCAGGCCGCGCAGCACCTCATCAAACAGCGAGCGAATGGTGGACTCGCGAAAGACCTTGTCGGCCTTGAGATCGCGCGCCGTGACAATGAACTCCTGCAGGGTCGCCCCCTCCAGATAGTTCATGACCATGTACACGGTCTCGTTTTCGCGGAAGAAATTGAGCACGCTCACCACAGAGGCGTGCGAAATTTGGGCCAGCGAGCGCCCCTCCTCGAAAAAGCTTTTAAGCCCGAGGCGATACAGGGAGAGCTTCTCTGGCACAACAGCAGGCTGCAGCTCGTTCGGAGCACGGGTGGCCAGCGAGGCAGGCAGGTATTCCTTGATTGCGACTTGCTTACCCTCGGAATCCAAGGCCAAGTAAACAATCCCGAACCCACCGGAAGAAATCCTGCGTACCACCCGGTATCCACCAATCGTGCTGCCAGGCGGCAATGGCGCGGGCTTGATTTTTGTAGACATTTTTTACCGGTAAACCTCAAGGATGATTCGAAACCCGGATAATCGGGAAATTGCAAGCATCCATCAAAAGTCCAATGCCAGTTTACAGCATGACCGGATACGCCAGTGCTCAGCACAGCGCATCCATTGAGGGTGGTCAAGAGCCCCAATCGAGCAGCCGTCTGGGCCTTGAGATCCGTGCGGTCAACAGCCGCTTCCTGGATTTGTCCTTCCGCCTTCCCGACGAACTGCGCGCCCTTGAACCGGCCCTGCGCACCTTGCTCACCGCACGCCTCAAGCGCGGCAAGGTCGAAGTGCGAGCGGCCATCGACGTCACCGACAACCAATCCCTGTCCATTCCCAGCGCCCCGCAATTGCAGCGTCTGGTGACTCTTCAGGACTCCATCCAGGCCTGGCTGCCCAAGGCCCGCGACCTTTCCGTGGCTGATGCGCTGCGCCTGTGCAGCGGCTCCAGCACCACCAGCACAGACTGGAGCGAAATTGCCCCAGCCTTGGCCGAGCAAGCCATCACCGAGCTGCTGGCAGCCCGTGCCCGTGAAGGCGAACGTCTGGCCGCCATGCTGCTTGACCGCATCAAGCAGTTGCGCGAGCTGGCCAAGACCGCCACACCACTGGTTCCCCAGTTGGTAGAGCAGCAGCGCCAGAAATTCCTCGATCGCTGGAAAGAGGCCATGGCTCTGGGTGAAGGCTCTGTCGCCCCCGAAGCCGCTCAGGACCGTGCTCTGGCCGAAGCCACGGCTTTCGCCATTCGCATTGATGTTGCCGAAGAAGTCACCCGCCTGGGCTCTCACCTGGACGAAATCGAGCGCCTGCTCAAAAAGGGCGGCGACATCGGCAAACGTCTGGATTTCCTGATTCAGGAACTTCACCGCGAAGCCAATACGCTGGGCTCCAAATCTGCCACGCTGGAACTGACCCGTATCAGCGTTGACATGAAGGTGCTGATCGAGCAAATGCGCGAACAAGTGCAGAACATCGAATAAGCAAACCCTGAGCGCATGCACCCCATGCGCTCAAATTCATGCTCCCCATTCATGCCCAAAGTCATGGACCATCCTGGAAATCTATTTGTCGTATCGGCCCCCAGCGGCGCTGGTAAATCCTCTCTGGTGCGCGCGCTGCGTGAATTCGATGCGCGCGTCTACCCTTCTGTCTCCCACACCACACGCGCACCACGTGGCCAGGAAAAGCATGGCCGCGAGTACTACTTTGTCTCGGACGCCGAGTTCGACGCCATGGTTGCCAACAATGGCTTCGTCGAATGGGCCAATGTGCACAGCCGCCGCTATGGCACGGCCAAGAAGTCGCTGGAAGAGCGTATCAAGGGCGGCACCGATGTGCTGCTCGAAATCGACTACCAGGGCGCATTGCAGGTCAAGAACGCGTTTCCCAATGCTGTGCTGATCTTCATCCTGCCTCCCAGCTGGGATGAGCTGCGCGCACGTCTGGAAAACCGTGGCGAAGACACGCCAGAAGTCATTGAGCTGCGCCTGAAAAATGCCTCGGAAGAGATGGCGCAGGTCGCAAAATTTGACTTCGTTATAATCAACGAATTGTTTGAGAGCGCGCTTTTTGATCTGAAAGCGATCATCCATGCGCAACGTCTCAAATATGCGGCCCAGCGGCGCCTTCGCGCCGACACCTTCGAGTCGCTCAACATCCCTGAATCCAACTGACCGTTCCCGGAGTTCCTGATGGCACGCATTACCGTTGAAGATTGCCTGGAGCAAATCCCCAATCGCTTCCAGCTCGTTTTGGCCGCTACTTATCGCGCCCGTATGCTCAACCAGGGTCACACACCCAAGATTGAGACCAAGAATAAGGCCGGCGTCACCGCCCTGCGCGAAATCGCAGAAACCAAGGTGGGCCTGGAAATGCTGAAGAAGGTGCCGGGTTAACCTGTTGCATCGCAGCACCAAAACGCACAATTAAGCACCGCTAGTCGGTGCTTTTTTGTTGCCATTAACTTGCACTAAGGACTTGCACGCTACATTTAAGGAATATGACAGCGGCCCAGAACTCGACGATTGCTTCCTCCACCCCGGCACCGGCCAAGCCTCAGCGCATGTCTGCTGAGCAAGCGGCCAGTGTGTCTGCTGCTGCGTTTGCCGGTCTGATGGAACACCTCAGTTACCTGGACGCCGACAGTGTGGATCGCGTCAGGCAGGCTTATGTCTACGCCGACAAGGCCCACACCGACCAGTGGCGCAGCAGTGGTGACCCCTACATCACCCACCCGATCGCCGTCACAGGCATCTGTGCCAACTGGAAACTGGACGCCCCGGCCCTGATGGCCGCCCTGCTGCACGACTCCATGGAAGACTGCGGCATTACCAAGTCCGACCTGGATCAGCGCTTTGGCGAAGATGTGGCCGAGCTGGTTGACGGGCTGACCAAGCTGGACAAGCTGCAGTTCAACAGCCGCGAAGAAAACCAGTCCGAATCTTTCCGCAAGATGCTGCTGGCCATGGCCCGCGATGTGCGCGTCATCCTCATCAAGCTGGCCGACCGCACCCACAATATGCGCACCATGAGCGACATGCCGCGCAGCAAGTGGGGCCGCATCTCGTCTGAAACGCTGGAAATCTATGCACCCATCGCCCACCGCCTGGGTCTGAACCAGACTTACCGCGAGCTGCAGGACCTGTCGTTCAAGCACCTGCACCCCTGGCGCTACGCCACACTGGAAAAAGCCATTGGCCGCTCGCGCACCCGCCGCCGCGACCTGGTGCAGCGTGTGCAGGACGAGGTCAACACCGAATTTTCCAAGCAAGGTCTGCCAGTGCGTCTGGTGGGTCGCGAAAGCACGCTGTATTCGCTGTATCTGCGCATGCAGAAGAACCAGCTGAGCTTTGCCAAGGTCACCGACATCTACGGCTTTCGCATCATGGTGCCCAAGGTTCTGGACTGCTACACCGCTCTGGGTGTGCTGCACCAGAAGTACAAGCCCATGCCGGGCCGCTTCAAGGACTACATTGCCATTGCCAAGAGCAACGGCTACCAGTCGCTGCACACCACACTGGTGGGCCCTTCCAGTGTCAGCATCGAATTTCAGATCCGCACGGAAGAGATGAATATCGTGGCCGAGGCTGGCGTGGCAGCACACTGGCTGTACAAGGCGCAAAAAGGTCACGACTCCGAACAACTGTCCACCCAGTGGCTGCAGTCCCTGCTCGACATTCAGAACGAAACCCGCGATGCGGCCGAGTTCTGGGACCATGTCAAAGTGGACTTGTTCCCTGATGCGGTCTACGTGTTCACACCCAAGAGCGAGATCATGGCCATGCCACGCGGCGCCACCGTGGTGGACTTTGCCTACGCCATTCACAGCAAGATCGGCCATCGCACCACTGCGGCCAAGATCAATGACGAAGAAGTACCGCTGCGCACCGAACTCAAGAGCGGTGATGTGGTGCAGATCATCACTTCCGAGACTTCTACGCCCAACCCCGCCTGGCTGAGCTTTGTGAAGACGGGCCGTGCACGCTCCAAGATTCGTTCATTCCTCAAGACCGCCGCCCAGACCGAAGCCGGGCAGCTGGGTGAAACCCTGCTGGGGCAAGCTCTGCGCGCCGAAGGCATTGATGCCATTCCGCTCCAGGATGATGCCAACAAGGGGGTCTGGGACGAGATTTTGCGCATCACAGGCAACCGCACACCGGCCGATCTCATGGTCGATATCGGCATGGGCCGCCGCATTGCTTCGCTGGTCGCCGCACGCATGACCACCTTCATGGCCAAGCAAGGTGTGCGCCCCGATGCCCTGCTGATCACCCAGGAACGCTTCAATACCGACAACCGCCCCTTCCAGGGCGCCGTCACGCTCAATGGCGATGAAAGCAGCTCGGTCTATTACTCGCATTGCTGCCGCCCTGTTCCAGGCGACCCCATCCTGGGCTACCTCGGTGGCCAGGGTCTGGTGGTGCACCATGCCCACTGCAGCAATGCACTAAAGCTGCGCGAAAAAGATGCTGACCGCTTCATCACGGTGGACTGGGCCGACGATGTGGCCAGACTCTTTGAAGCTGGCATTGTGGTTACCGTGCAGAACAACAAGGGTGTGCTGGCCCGCGTTGCGGCCGAGCTGGCCAATGCCGAAGCAGACATTGTTCGGGTGGAAATGACCGATGAAGTCGCTGTGGGCACCACCGATCTGCGCTTTGTAATTGCAGTGCACAACAATGTTCAGCTGGAAAACGCACTGCGCAATCTGCGCCGCCTGCATTCCGTGGTGCGAGCCAGCCGCGTCATGGCCTGACGAGAGCCTGGCAGACTGTAAATTGTTGCAAGCTGCCAGCCTGTTCTGACAGGCCGCAGCCTTCAGGGCAGCCATGAAGAGGCGACAATGGCTGCATGCCTTACACCGCTTTTTCCCAGCCCCGCTCACTGCTTGTCATTGCCTGTGTGGCAGCGGTTTCACTCGCGGGCTGTGCCAGCCGCCCCGAAAATATTCCCACTACGCCATCTGCACCTGCAGCGCCTATCTCGGGTGTGGTTGAGCCGACCTCCGTTGCACCTGAAGAAGGCCGCCCGCGCCTGGATGCGCAAGGCTTTGAGCGCTGGAAACAGGCTTTCATGGTCAAGGCCGGCGCAGCAGGCATCAGCCCAGCCACCCTGCGCAATGTCAGCAACGCACGCCTGCGTGCCAGCGCTGTGAACTCCGACCGGGCCCAGCCCGAATTCACACGCACGCCCTGGCAGTATCTGGATGGTGCGGTATCGCCTCTGCGCATCAAAAACGGCAAGGCCAAGATGCAAGAGGCAGCGCCCGCCCTGCAATCTGCGGCCAAGCGCTACGGCGTGCCCGCCACGGTGATCGCAGCCATCTGGGGCATGGAAAGCAATTACGGCAGCAACTTTGGCAATTTCTCCACCATTGATGCGCTGGCGACCCTGGCCTACGAAGGCCGCCGCGCCGAATGGGCGGAAAAAGAGCTGATTGCCGCACTGCGCATCATCGACAACGGCGATATCGATGCTGCCCACATGATGGGCTCCTGGGCTGGAGCCATGGGTCACACCCAGTTTCTGCCCTCTGTGTTCCTGCAATATGCGGTGGATGCCGACGGCGATGGCCGACGGGACATCTGGGGCTCCATGGCAGACGTCGCGGCCTCTACCGCCAACTACATTGCCAGCTCAGGTTGGAATATGAACGAGCCCTGGGCCGTTGAAGTGCGCCCGCCTGCCAACTTCGACTACGCTCGTACCGAGCTTTCGCAGCGCCAAAACAGCAGCGCCTGGGCCAGCGAAGGCGTGCAGACCATTAGCGGGCAGGCTCTGCCCACCATGGCAGGTGCAGCCATCATCGCCCCTGCAGGTGCACGCGGCCCGGCCTTTATGGTGGGCAGCAACTTCCGCGCCATTCTTCGCTACAACAACTCGACCAACTACGCACTGGGCGTGGGCCTGCTGTCACAGCAACTGGCGGGCAATGGTGGCGTGATTGCAGACTGGCCAAGAGATCTGGCCCCGCTGTCGCGAGAGCAGACCCGCGCACTGCAGAACTCGCTCAACCAGCGCGGATTTTCTGCTGGCACCGCCGATGGGGTGATGGGCCCCGCAACCCGTGCAGGCCTACGGCAGTATCAGCAAAGCCAGGGGCTGGTTGCCGACGCCTACCCCACGCTAGAGCTGCTGCAGCGCCTGCAAGCGGGCATGTAGTCAGGCATTTCAACGCGCATCTGAACATGCAAATATGAGAGCAATTTGCGCACGCCAGATATTGAATCTCAGTTCAAACCAACTTGAATTCAAGATAAAGCCTGCGCACGCAGCTCTCAAAACAAAAGCGCGACACCGTAAGGCTGTCGCGCTTTTTGCATGAATGGGCGAGTGATGTGTACAAGCTATGCGCCGGCTATTGGGCTCGCTCCGGATACTTCACATCCAGAACTTCCAGCATGCGCACACCGGCAGGCGTAGGCAGAGCAACTTCATCGCCGATACGGGCCTTGAGCAGCGCACGTGAGACAGGCGCAATCCAGCTGACCTGGTTCAGCGCGCTCTCAGCCTCATCGATACCCATGATGGTGATGCTGCGCTCAACACCCTCGTCATCCACATAAGTCACGGTTGCGCCAAAAAAGACCTGGTCACTGCCTGCATGCACAGCAGGGTCCACCACTTCGGCAATTTCCAGGCGCTTGGTCAGAAAGCGAATACGTCGATCAATCTCGCGCAAGCGCTTTTTGCCATAAAGGTAGTCGCCGTTTTCCGAGCGGTCACCGTTGCTGGCCGCCCAGTGGACGATTTCCACAATTTTGGGCCGCTCGTTGTCAATCAGCTCCAGCAGCTCGTCTTTCAGGCGCTGGTAGCCTGCAGGTGTGATGTAGTTTTTGCCACCTGCGGGCAATGGCGGCAAAGCGCCGACTTCATCATCGTCGTCGCCATCGGATTCTTTGGTGAAAGCCTTGCTCATAGACCCGATCTTCACACAGATCCGAGCACTGCAAACCCAGTGAAGGTTTAAGGCCAGATACGAAAAAGCCTCAGAACCTTGCGATTCTGAGGCTTGTCGTTTTGGTGCGGCTGGCAGGAATCGAACCCACGACCCCTTGGTTCGTAGCCAAGTACTCTATCCAGCTGAGCTACAGCCGCTGAAGCATTGATTATATCCCGTTTTGGCGAAGATTTCGGGAAAACCCGGATTTTTCAGCTCACCCCCTCAAAGTTGCGGCATGGCGCGCTCAATCAAGGCATCGAACGGCGCCGATGCATCCAGCGTACCAAACGCCAGGCCATGCGCTCCAGCCAGTCTGGATTGGCAAAATGCTGACGCCACATTGCCGGGCGCAGCTTGCAGCAGCAAAGCGGCCTGCAAGGCCAGAGCCATGCGCTCAACAATATAGCGGCTGCGCAGTTCCAGAGCAGCTGCATCGTTGAGCACCTGATCCAGCCACTGAGCTTCCTGATCCAGCGCCGCGCTTTCCCCTCGCACGCGGTACAGCTCTGCAAACAAGGCATCGCGCACCTCAGGCTCTCGCCGCAGCGCACGCAACACGTCCAGACACTGCACATTGCCACTGCCCTCCCATATGGAGTTCAGCGGTGCCTGCCTATAGAGACGGGGAAGAATGTTTTCCTCCACATAGCCAATACCGCCTAGGCATTCCTGTGCCTCGTTCACAAACACCGGAGCGCGCTTGCATATCCAGTACTTACCCACGGCTGTAACCAGCCGGGCCAGCGCGGATTCATGCTCATCATGCGGTGCACGGTCCACCGCGCGTGCGATGCGCATGGCCAGCGTAGTTGCTGCCTCGCTTTCCAGCGCCAGATCGGCCAGCACATTGCGCATCAAAGGCTGCTGCACCAGCGGTTTGCCAAACACACTGCGCTGACTGGTGTGGTGCAGCGCCTGCACCAAGGCCTGGCGCATGCCCGCTGCCGAGCCCACGGCGCAGTCCAGCCGGGTCAGCGCAACCATCTCCAAAATAGTGGCAACACCCCGCCCTTCACCCCCTACCAGATAAGCCGTCGCGCCTTGGAACTCCACCTCTGACGAGGCATTGCTCCAGTCGCCCAGCTTGTCTTTGAGGCGCTGAATACGCACCGCATTCAGACTCCCATCATCCAACACGCGCGGCAGCAGAAAACAGCTGAGCCCAGTCTCAGTCTGCGCCAGCACCAGATGCGCATCGCACATGGGTGCCGAGAAAAAGAACTTGTGCCCCACGATTTCATAGCTGCCATCCGCCTGCGCAATGGCCCGCGTGGTATTGGCACGCACATCAGTGCCACCCTGCTTTTCCGTCATCCCCATGCCGATGGTGCAAGCTATCTTCTGGCCTACCGGTAGACTGCGCGGGTCATAGTCGCTACCCAGCACCTTGGGCAACCAGATCTGCGCCAACCTGGGATTGCGGTGCAGCACCGGCACTGCCGCATGCGTCATGGTCAGCGGGCATCCCGTACCTGCCTCTGCCTGCCCGGAAAGATAAGACAAAGCCGCGCGCACCACATGCGCCCCCTCTTGATCCGCATGGTTCCACGAAAAGCTGTGCACCTGCGCCGCCATGCTGTGCCGCATCACATCGTGATAGGCCGGATGAAACTCCACCGCATCAATGCGCCGACCATATCGGTCAAAGCTGTGCAGCACAGGCTTGTGTGCGTTGGCCTGCTCACCCAGCTCCATCAACGGCCCACCGCAAATCGCACCATGCCTGCTCAAACGCTCGGCAGCCCAACCTCCGCCCTCCCGCTGCACCGCTTCCTGCAATACCCGGTCGCTGCTCCAGGCGTTATACGCAGGCAGGGGCAGCGGCTGGTTGAGAACTTCATGCGTCAGAAACTCATCTTTGACAGACATAACGCGGCCTCCCAATTGCTGATGGCGACAGCACAGCATGGCACGAATGCAGATACAGGCTTGTCACCTGCTTGCCAGTCCATCCACTGAATCAAATTGCATAGCATCCAGCGCTTTACTGACAAACACTAGCAATTGATTTGAAGCTGAAGCACAAACGAAAAAGCCTCAGAACTTTTCAGTTCTGAGGCTTAACGTTTTGGTGCGGCTGGCAGGAATCGAACCCACGACCCCTTGGTTCGTAGCCAAGTACTCTATCCAGCTGAGCTACAGCCGCGAAGCCGTAATTCTATCCGCAAAAATGACTACCCCGAGACAGTTACTGCAATTTCCTGCAAACTAGCGAAAACATTCGTCGAGATTCAAACCCGGAAAGACAAAAGCCCCAGAGTATTTCTACTCTGAGGCTTGTATCTGGTGCGGCTGGCAGGAATCGAACCCACGACCCCTTGGTTCGTAGCCAAGTACTCTATCCAGCTGAGCTACAGCCGCATTGGCGGAGAGGGTGGGATTCGAACCCACGGTACGTTATTCACGTACGCCTGATTTCGAGTCAGGTACATTCGACCACTCTGCCACCTCTCCTGTGTGTCGAAGCTGAAATTATAGCCTAAAAATTCAGGCCTTCAGCAAAGTTTTGCCGCCCATGTACGAAACCAGTGCTTCTGGCACGGTGATGGAGCCATCGGCGTTCTGATAGTTCTCCAGTACAGCGACCAGCGTGCGGCCAACAGCCAGGCCGGAACCGTTCAGGGTGTGCACCAGTTCGTTCTTACCCTGAGCATTCTTGAAGCGTGCTTGCATGCGGCGGGCCTGGAAGGCTTCGCAGTTGCTGACCGAGCTGATTTCGCGGTAGGTGTCTTGCGCGGGAACCCAGACTTCCAGGTCATAGGTTTTGGCAGAGCCAAAGCCCATGTCACCAGTGCACAGGCTCATGACGCGGTAGGGAAGGCCCAGCTTCTGCAGCACGGCTTCGGCATGGCCCGTCATCTCTTCCAGTGCTTCGTAGCTCTTTTCGGGGTGGACGATCTGCACCATCTCGACCTTGTCGAACTGGTGCTGGCGAATCAGGCCGCGCGTGTCGCGACCGCCGGAGCCAGCTTCGGAACGGAAGCAGGGGCTGTGTGCAGTGAGCTTGATGGGCAGACGGTCTTCCGCCAGCACTTCGTCGCGCACCAGATTGGTCAGAGGTACTTCGGCCGTAGGAATCAGGTACAGGGCCGCGGTGTCGGGCACTGGTTCGGCGTCCTGACCGCCCTTTTGCGCGGCAAACAGATCGCCCTCAAACTTGGGCAACTGGCCTGTGCCCTTGAGCGAATCGCTGTTGACGATATAGGGCACATAGCATTCGGTGTAGCCATGCGCTTCGGTCTGCAGGTCCAGCATGAACTGCGCCAGTGCACGGTGCAGGCGGGCGATCTGGCCTTGCATGACGGTGAAACGAGCGCCGGTCAGCTTGATGCCGGATTCAAAGTCCAGACCGATGGGCGCGCCCAGATCCACGTGATCCTTGATCTGGAAGTCAAAGTTTCTGGGCGTTCCCCAGGTACGCACCACCACATTAGCCGCTTCATCAGCGCCAACGGGCACGGATTCATGGGGCAGATTGGGCACAGCCGCCAGCATGGTCTGCAACTCGCTCTGAATTTGATCCAGACGCGTGGCGGACTGTTCCAGCTCGCTCTTCATGGCGGCGACTTCGGCCTTGGCGGCTTCGGCAGCGTCTTTCTCACCCTTGCCCATCAGCATGCCAATTTGCTTGGACAGCTGATTACGCTTGGACTGCAGCTCCTCCGTGCGCGTCTGGATGGACTTGCGTTCGGATTCCAGCGCCTTGAAGGCTTCCACGTTCAGGAAGGCTTGGGGGTTCTTGCGGGTCAGCAGTCGGGCGACGACCGAGTCCAGATCTTTGCGGAGAAGTTGAATGTCGAGCATAGAGTGAGATTTTAGAGCGACTGGACTTCCCATGGTTTAGACGGGAAAGCAGGCAACAGTCGGCTTCTGGGCAACTATCAAAAACAAAGCGCCTTGCGCAAGCTATTCATAGAATTTCAAATGAAATACATCTGAAACGATTGAATAACCAGCGCAAGGCGCTATGAAAGAAGAAGTCTTTGCGTTCAGTGGCCTGTTTCAGGCGCTTTGCGCACTTCGATTTCCAGGCCTGTGGCAGCGTCGATCTTCAGTCCCTTGGGCAGCGGGAACTTGATGGTTTCCTCAATGCCGTCCATCTTGCGCACGGCTACGGCGCCCAGCTGACGAATGCGTGCGATGACTTCATCCACCAGCACTTCAGGGGCTGAAGCACCTGCCGTCAGGCCCACGCGGGCCGCGCTGATAAACCACTCTTCTTTCAGCTCACCCGCGTTGTCCACCATATAGGCGGGCGTGCCCAAGCGGTCCGCCAGTTCACGCAAGCGGTTGCTGTTGGAGCTGGTGGGACTGCCCACAACGATAACCAGGTCGACCTGCGGCGCGAGCACCTTCACGGCATCCTGGCGGTTTTGCGTGGCGTAGCAGATGTCTTGCTGCTTGGGCTCGCGCACCAGCGGAAAGCGTGCCTTGATGGCGGCCTTGATGCCTGCAGCGTCATCCACAGACAAGGTGGTCTGCGTCACCACTGCCAGCTTTTCGGTCTGGCGCGGTGCCACCTTGGCCACATCGGCTTCGTCTTCAACAAGGTGAATGCCCTCGGAAAGCTGACCCATGGTGCCTTCGACTTCCGGATGACCTTTGTGGCCAATCATCAGAAATTCGTAGCCTTCTTTGGCCAGCTTGGCGACTTCCACATGCACCTTGGTGACCAGCGGGCAAGTCGCATCGAAGATGCTGAAGCCACGGCGCTCGGCCTCCTGCTGCACGGCCTTGCTGACACCATGCGCCGAAAAAATCAGCGTGGCGCCCGCCGGGACTTCGTCCAGCTCTTCAATAAAGATAGCGCCTCTGGCCTTGAGGTCATTGACCACAAAGGTGTTGTGCACGATCTCGTGGCGCACATAGATAGGCGCGCCAAACTTGGTCAGCGCCCGCTCCACGATCTCGATGGCGCGATCGACCCCGGCGCAAAAGCCGCGCGGCTCGGCCAGCAGAACTTCTTTGGCGCCCAGCACGTCAGAGCACCCCGATCAGCTTGACTTCAAACGTCACGGGCTGGCCTGCCAGCGGGTGGTTGAAGTCAAAAAGCACGGCACCATCTTCACGCACCTGCACCACCGCGCCTGCGTAGCTGCCCAGGCCATCGGGCGTGGGAAACTGCACCACATCGCCAGCGGTGTACTGCTCATGCGGGTCGCCCAGCTCATTCATCAGCTTGCGGGCCACCCATTGCATCATCTCGGGGTTGCGCTCGCCAAAGGCTTCGCCAGCGGCCAGCTCGAACGTGGTGTGCGTGCCTTCTGGCAAGCCCATCAGCTTGTCTTCCATGGCGGGGGACAGCTCTCCAGCGCCCAGAGACAGGGTCGCGGGCTTTTCGCTGAAGGTGTTGATCACATCGCCTGCAGGCCCGGCCAGGCGGTAATGCAGGGTGAGGAAGGAGCCTGCCTGCACAACGGGCAGGTCCGTAGCGGCGGCGGTGGAGGTAGCGCTTGTGGTCATGAAAGTCCCGATAAACTGGCCCGTATTGTAGAAAATCCCTCATGCCCCCGCGCTGTGTGCTGCGGATAGCCTCTTCACCACGCCCACTCACCTGCTCGCTCACATTGCCTCATGCCCATCAAAGACCTGCCTCTGGATGCCCAGCCGCGCGAAAAGCTTGCGCAGCGGGGGCCGGCTGCGCTCTCGGATGCGGAGCTGCTGGCCATTATTTTGCGCACCGGCATGGCGGGCAAAACCGTACTGCAGATGGCGCAGGAGCTGCTTCAGTTGCCGGGCACTGGCGGTATCGCCGGGCTACTGGCAGCCAGTTACCAGGACCTGAGCAGTGTCAAAGGCCTGGGCCCCGCCAAGCGGGCCGAGCTGATGGCCGTGCTGGAGCTGGCCCGTCGAGCCACCGCCCAGCAACTGCGTGAGCGGGAAGTGCTTGCCTCACCCGAGGCGGTCAAACACTATCTGCAACTGCACCTGGCTGCCAAAAGCCATGAAGTCTTTGCCGTGCTGTTTCTGGATAGCCAGAACCGCCTGTTAGCCCTGGAAGAAATGTTTCGCGGAACCCTGACGCAAACTTCGGTTTACCCTCGTGAAGTGGTGCTGCGCGCCCTGCACCATCAGGCCGGTGCGGTCATTCTGGCCCACAACCACCCCAGCGGCAGCGTGCAGCCCAGCACGGCCGACAAGTCGCTGACCGCCACGCTCAAAGCCGCTCTGGCGCTGATTGATGTCAGCGTGCTGGATCACATCATCGTGGCGCCGGGCGCAGCGTGCTCCATGGCCGAGGAAGGCCGGCTATGAACCACGCTCATCGCTCTCTGCACGATCTGGCGGGCATCTCACGCCAGCTCAAAATCGCCCGCGAGCAGGCCGAGGCGCTGGCAGCCGCTCAGGCCGAGGCCCGTGCCGCCCGCGAGCGTGAACGCAATCTGTTTACGCTGAGCATTGGCAAGATTTCCCCGCTGCGCTCACGCAACGAAGTCAGTTTTCAGGAGCCTCCGCCCTCTCCCCTGCCCTTGCAGCTGGTTATCGACGAACAAAACGTGCTGCGCGAGGCCATGAGCGATGAGTTCGACGTCAGCACCTTGCTGGATGTGGATGACCAGCTGAGTTTTCGCCGCCCCGGCATTGGCCTGGATGTGACGCGCAAGCTGCGCGGCGGGCAGTGGAGCATTCAGCGCCAGCTAGATCTGCACGGCCTGCGCTCTGACGAAGCCCGCGAGGCGCTGGGCCAGTTCATTCGCCTGTCGCACCGCACCGGTGTGCGCTGCGTGCGCATTGTGCATGGCAAGGGCCTGGGCTCGCCCGGGCGCACGCCGGTGCTCAAAGGCAAGGTTCAGCGCTGGCTGGTGCAGAAAAAAGAAGTTCTCGCTTTTGTGCAAGCACGCCCCGCCGAGGGCGGCGCTGGCGCATTGGTTGTGCTGCTGCAACCGGGCAAGCGCAAATTATTCTGAGCCAACCGCTTTCATTTTGATAGCTGCCTGCGCTTATTGCGCCGTGGCTACAGCATCAAATCGCCTTATCTTCCCTGGGGTACGTTATTGAGCGGCAGCGGCAAGGGGCCCATATCACGACCATAAATGCGGCGTACGCGCTCTGGCACCGTGGGGTGTGATTCCAGCCAGTCTTCCAGGCGGCTGGCATGGGGCGTCTCAGCCAGCAGCATGTGCTGCACCAGCCGGTGATCCAGCCCTGCGTGGCCGCGCAGATCAGCCTGCCAGCTGCCGTACTGGCGCCGCGCTATCTCCCGCTGGGTCAGCACCTTGCGCAGCACGCCGCCCAGCCCATCTTTGCTGCGCGTCCATTGCACGGCACGCGCATCGGCCAGATATTCGCGCTGGCGCGAAACGGCAGCTTTCAGCAACTGCCCGCACAACCAGCCCATAAAGCCCGCCGCCTGAATGAATGCGCCAAACCATTGGGTAATCAGTGTTTCGCGCTCGCGCATGCTCTGGCCAAAGTTATGAATCAGCTCCAGCCCATAAACCATGCCCGCCAGCTGCATGTTCAGCCGCGTATCGCCTTCGCGCAGATGCGATAGCTCATGTGCCACCAGCCCCTGCATTTCTTCACGCGTCAGTTGGTCCAGCGCGCCTTGCGTGACGGCGATGATCGCGTCCTGCGCATCCCAGCCCGCTGCAAACGCGTTGATGGCCTCGGCACGCGCCAGCACCGTGACCTGCGGCGATGGCCAATGTGCGGCAATGCACATTTCATCCACGATGTTGCACAGTTGCTGCTCTGCCAGAGAACTGCCCGGCCTGGCCTCACGCGCGCCCACCCTCTCGGCCAACTTGCGCCCGCCATGGCGCAGCTGGTCCAGCTCTATCCAGCAGCCGCCCAGCACCAGCAGCAGCGTCATGCCGATATTCACAGCGGTGAAACCCACGGGATATTTCCAGCCGCCAAAGGCCATCGTCCCCAGCCACCAGGCCAGCGTCAGCCCCAGATGCACCGATGCCACCACAGCCAGCACACACAGGCCAAACGCCAGCAACAGCCAGCGCGTGCTGCGCCGGGCTTCTTGTTGCCGATCCCAGAAGCGCATGACTTAAAACTTGACTTTCGGGGCTGCGCGCTCCTGCTCATTCTGGGTGGACGCCAGCATGTCCATATGCACAAACCCCGCCAGTCGCGCCACGATGAGGTCGGGGAACCGCCCCGCCTGATTATTGAAATCCAGCACCCCATCGTTATAGGCTTGGCGCGCAAAGCCAATGCGATTTTCGGTGCTGGTAATTTCTTCGCTGAGCTGCTGCATGCGCGCATCGGCCTTGAGGGTTGGGTAGGCCTCTGCCAGCGCCATCAGGCGGCCCATCTGTCCACCCAGCACCTGCTCTGCCGCCATGAGCGCACCCATGGCCTGCGCCTTGCCTGGTGACTGGCGCGCTCTGTCTGCCGCGCTGACTGCCTCACCACGCGCGCGAATCACGGCTTCCAGCGTCTGGGCTTCGTGCTGCATATAGCCGCGCGCAACCTCTACCAGATTGGGAATCAGGTCATGACGGCGCTTGAGCTGCACATCAATCTGTGCAAATGCGTTTTCCACCCGATTCTGGTGGGTGCGCAGCCGGTTGTACACGGCGACCACCCAGACCAGAAGCACGACCAGCACCACCGCCACCAGCGCGAAATATCCCATCTCAAGCTCCCTCCATGAATTTGCGCATCATAGCCAGCGCCATGAAAAACCCGCCATGGCGGCCAGCACCATGGCGGGTATCAAGGATGGCAATGCTTACTTGGAAAGATCGATCTGGTACTTGCTCATGCCCTTGCCCGAACCATCATCGGCGGCCAGCATGGAAACACCATTCAATGCCGCAGCCTGCGCCACACTCAAGGCCGCAGTGCCCGAGCTGAACACCACCGGGCCAACCGTGGCGACCTTGGTAAAGCGCCAGCTCTTAGCGGCACCATTGGCCGCACGGGTGACTTGCGGGTTCTTGCGCACATACTCGATCACCACATCGCGGTTGGCGTCAGGCGAGGCCCAGATGGCCGACGAGCCGTCGAGCTTGGGAATAAAGCTCTTGCCGCTGGTGGCACGATAGTTGTTGGTGGCAATCACAAATTCCTGCGCGGTATCGATGGGCTTGCCCAGATAGGTCAGGTTCTTGATGCGGCTGCCCTTGGGCTGGGTCACATCAATTTCGTACTGCACATCCGCTGTGGTGAACATGTCGAAGTTGTAGCCGGGGAAGCTGCTGATGAGCTGCTGCTCCGCAGTCTTGTTCACATCAATCTGGTTGAAGCGCTGGGCCGCAGCTTCCAGCCAGTCTTTGATGTCGGCGCCGTTCACCTTCACCCCATACACGGTGTTGGGGTACAGATAAAGATCGGCTGCGTTGTAGATGGCCAGCGGGCCAGCGGCGACATCGGTGAAGTCCTTACCGCCCTGAAAGCCCGACTTGAACGGCGCGCTAACGGACAGCACGGGCAAGCTGGCGTACTGCGGCAGATTGGCCTTGATGTAGCTGGCCACATAGCTTTGCTGCGCCTGGTTGACGATCTGGATCGCCCCGGGGTCGCCCACATCGGCAAACAGCGTGCTCATGCGGAAGTCAGTGCTACCAATCGGCGTTTTCACATAGCTGATGGCTGCCTGATGCTGGGTTTCAATCAGCGGTGCAATCGCCGGGTCAGCATCGACAAATACGGTGGTGCCTGCCGCATCCTTGTTCTGGATATTGCGCAGCTCGCTCTTGCTGCCGGTCTTGGCTACGCTCCACTTCTTGCCATCCCACTGCAGTGGCAACTGGATCACGCCCAGCGCCTTGCCCCAGGAACTGGCCATGACAGCAGGCACACCGTTGACCGTTCCGGCCTGGTTGTCCACACCGCTCTGGCTAAATGCAGGCTTGGCCGACAGATCGGGGAAGACGCTGTGCTGGTGCCCCATGACCATGGCATCAATGCCCGCTACCTTGGACAGATACAGGCCCGGGTTCTCCATGGTGGCCGAATAGGCTGATCCATCCATGCCGCCATGCAGCAGGGCCACCACCACATCAGCGCCCTTGGCGCGCAGCTCTGGCACATATTTACCGGCGGATTCCACCGAACCTTCGGTATAGACCTTGCCGTCAAGGTAGCGCTTGTCCCAGTTCATGATGCCCGGCGTGGTAAAGCCAATCACGCCAATCTTGATGGGCAGCTTGACCTCTTTGCCGTCGCTGCCCTTGGCCACCATGGTGCGCTCCAGCAGCACATAGGGCTGCACCAGCGGCTTCTTGGTCTTGCTGCTGTAGACGTTGGCCAGCACAGCGGGAAAGCCGTTGCCTGCGCATTTCTGGCTGGCGTCCACACCCTCCACATCCAGACCACCGCCCAGCACCTGATTGAGAAACGGCAGGCCGTAATTGAATTCGTGATTGCCCAGCGTTCCCGCATCAAAGCTCAGCGCGCCCATGGCCTTGTACATGGATAGCTGCTGCGTGCAGGGAATGGGCTTGACTTCGGCCTCGTAGTCGGCCAGCGCCGTGCCCTGAATGGTGTCACCGTTGTCCACCAGCAGCGTGTTGGCGAATTCCTTGCGCGCCTGGCGAATCAGCGTGGCTGTGCGCTCAAAGCCATAGGTCTTGTCTTCCGCCAGCTTGAAATAGTCAAAGCTGCGCACATTGAAGTGCAGGTCCGTCGTCTCCAGCACGGCCAGTGTGGCGGTTGCGGGCTGGCTGCTGGCCGTTGGAGGCGTGGGCGCTGACGTGCTGTCGTCACTGCCACCACAAGCGGCCAGCAAAGTGGCGCAACCCAGTGCGGTCAGCCAATATCGGCGTGCTTTGAAGGTGGAGCGGAAGTCGCCCGCGCGCAGCATTGCGGCGGGCACGGAATAGTCCTGCATGAGGAAATCCTGCTTGTTGAAGTGCAAGCAGTTTCCGCACAGTGATTGACAGAGCCATGAAGGAAATTTGACAGATCCAAGGCACGGCAGGTTCTGTCATGCGCCCTGTCACACACCCCGGTTGCGCATCCAGTCTGCCGTGTTCATGAAGCTGGCTTTGAGGCGGGTGCGCAAGGCCTCTGGCACGCCGGTTTCGCCCATGGCCTGATCCATGCAGGCCACCCACTGGTCACGCTCCTGAATGCCAATCGAAAACGGCATATGGCGCATGCGCAGGCGCGGGTGACCAAAGCGCTCCTGATAGTAGTCAGGGCCGCCCAGCCAGCCGCACAGAAACCAGAACAGCTTCTGGCGCGCATCTTCCAGCGTGCTGCCGTGGGCGGCGCGCAGTTCCTTGTAGCCTGGCTCCAGGTCCATCAGGTCATAAAAGCGCGCAACCAGTTGCTGAACTTTTTCTTCCCCGCCAATCCATTCGTAGGGCGTGTCAAACGGTGGCTTTTCTTCTATCTGCATGGTGCTTTGGGTTACGGATTGGGTTGCGGCGTAATGCGTGCATTGTCCTTGCCAGCGCTTCCCCTGCGCTGACGCAAGGCAATTTATGTATAAAAGCAGACCATAGCGCAAAGACATCCAGCGCTTACAGCTATGAATTTTGATTAGCCATCACTCCTGCGCCTGCCTCAGCGTCTGCATCACGGGTCGCCTCACCACCTCGCGCAGCGCCCACCATCCGGCCAGCCAGGCCAGCGCAGCGCCCGCCAGTGCGCCCACCAGCGGAGCCCACCACAGCACGCTCCACTCAAAATCAAACACCCAGCGCGCCAGTGCCCATCCCACGGCCAGGGCCACACAACTGGCCAGAAAGCCTGCCATCAGGCCCACGCCCGCCAGCTCGGCGCTTTGCACCTGCTGCAACAGGCCTGATCTTGCGCCCACGGCACGCATGATGGCGTACTCACGCGCCCGCTCCTCGCGCGTGCCGGTGACCGATGCGAACAACACCACCAGCCCCGCCACCAGCGTGAAGCCAAAGAGAAACTCCACCGCACGAATGACCTGATCCATCACCCGCTGCACCTGGGCCAGTGTGCTGCTCAGATCGACATTGGTAATGTTCGGAAACTGGTTGACCAGCGCATTGTCAAAGCCCGCTGTGCCCGGCGCGCGATAGGCGGCCAGATAGGTCACGGCCACGTTCTCCAGGTGCTTGACCGGGTAGATAACAAAGAAGTTGGCCCGCATCGAACTCCAGTCCACCTTGCGCAAGCTGGTAATACGTGCCTCGCTTTCCTGCCCGCCCACATCAAAGCGCACCCTGTCGCCCAGCTTCAGGCCCAGCGTCTTGGCAATGCCTTCTTCCATGCTGATGGCGCCTTCCTCGCCCGCTGTCCAGTGGCCACCCACAATCTGGTTGTGCTCGGGCATGGTCTCGGATGTGGAGATATTGAACTCTCTGTCCACCAGCCGCTTGGCACGGTCTTCGGCATAGTCATCGGGTGTGACATCTTTGCCATTGATGGCAATCAGGCGGCCACGAATCATGGGAAACCAGTCATAGCTTTGCACGCCCGCTTTCTTCAAGGCCGCCTGAAAGTCCTGCGCCTGATCGGGCTGAACGTTGATGACAAAGCGATCCGGCGCATTGGCAGGCGTGGCCTTGCGCCAGCTGGCAATCAAGTCGGTGCGCAGCAACACCAGCAGCACCAGCGCCAGCAGCCCCACGGCCAGCGAGCTGACCTGCACCACCGCATACACAGGCTTGGCCGACACCTGGCGCGTAGCCATCACCAGCCAGCGCGGGGCCGTTGCCTCATTCACCACCCGGCGCAGCAGCTTGACGGCCAGCCAGGCCAGGCCCGCAAACAGCAGCACCGCCACGGCAAAGCCACCCACGGCAATCAAGCCCAGCTTCACATCGCGGCTGGCCGCCATCAGCAAGGCCGCAAAGCCGGCCACACCCACGCCCAGCACCAGCCAGGAAGCGGGTCTGATAGTCCCCAGGTCGCGCCGCATCACGCGCAGCGGTGGCACTTGCGCCAGTTGCAGCACGGGCGGCAGGCCAAAGGCCAGCAGCAAAGTCATGCCCATGCCCACGCCAAACACCGCAGGCCAGATGCTGGCAGCAGGCAGCGCCGCATCCACCAGCCCGGCCAGCAGCCAGACAAAGACATGGTGCACACCCCAGCCCAGCAACACACCAGCCACACTGGCCGCCAGGCCGATACAGGCAAACTCCACCACATAGCTCATGGCAATGCGGCGCTGGCTTTGGCCCAGCACGCGCAGCATGGCCGATGCATCCAGGTGGCTGTTGGCAAACGCCCGCGCAGCCAGCGCCACGGCCACGGCAGATAGCAGTGCGGACAGCAGCGCCACCAGACTCAGAAATTTCTCGGCCCGGTCCAGCGTCTGGCGCATCTCGGGGCGGCCGCTTTCCAGCGACTCAATACGCACACCATGCAGGCTCTTGGCCTGCTCTTGTGCCCAGCTCAGATAGGCTTTGGCCGCCTGCTCGCCCGCACGCCCCATCTCAGCCACGGAAGCCACAGCCAGCCGATAGGTGATACGGCTCGCAGGCTGCACCAGCCGCGTTGCCGCCAGGTCATCGCTGTTGATCATCACGCGCGGCGCAAAGCTCATGAAGCCTGCGCCCCGGTCCGGCTCAATGGCGATGATGTGAGAGATATGAAAGCTGGCATCGCCCAGCAGCAGCCGGTCGCCCAGCTTCAGGCCCAGCGCCTCCAGCAGCGGCGCATCGACCCAGACATACCCGCTTTCTGGCGTGGCCCGCACTTCCAGATCAGGCTGACCTGGCCCCTGATTCAGATGCAGCACGCCGCGCAGCGGGTAACCCACCGCCACGCTTTTGAGGGCCACCAGACGGCTGGCACCGCCCTGCGCCTGATCGGCCCGCGCCATGGTCGGAAAGCTGGCCGTTGCCAAGGTCTGCAACTTCTGCGCGTGGGCATGCTCCGTAAAGATCGCTGGCGCGGGGTTGTCGCTGACCACCACCACATCACCGCCCAGCAGCTGGCGCGCATCGCGCTGCAGACCGCCCTGCAGACGGTCGGCAAAAAAGCCCACCGAGGTGAGGGCTGCCACGGCCAGCAGCACGGCCACAATAATCAGGCGCAGCTCTCCCGCGCGCAGGTCGCGCCACAGGTTGCGCAGTCCCAAAGTCCAGACAGATGATGCTTGCATGGCGTGAACGATAGCGCAGCCGCACAAGCCCACGTAGAACGCTGCCCACAGGAACACTGGGATGATGGCAAATCACTACCATCAGCGCCATGAATGCTGCGCCGACTGCCCCCACCCCTGAATTGACCGCCTTTGCCCACGCCATCCCCAAGATGGAGCTGCACTGCCACCTGCTGGGTACGGTACGCAAGAACACGTTTATCGAGCTGGCCGAACGATCCACGGCCGCACTGACGCGAGAAGAGATCGAAGCCTTCTACACACGCGGCGAAAAGCCTGTGGGTGTGCTGCGTGTGCTGCGCGCACTGGATCAATGGTTGCTGCAAACCCCGGCAGACCTGGAACGCATCACCTACGAATACCTGCAGGATGCCGCCGCCCACAACGTGCGCTATGCCGAATTTTTCTGGAACCCCACAGGCACGGTGCAATGCTCGGGCATGAGCTACGCGCAGGCCCAGCAGGCGATTCTTTCCGGTTCCGCCGCCGCGCAGAAGGACTGCGGCATACGCGGGCGACTGGTGCCATCGATTGACCGCGAAGCCCCGCCCGAAGCGGCTGTGCAGATGGTGCAATGGATGCTGGACAACCGCCATGAAGACGTGCCCGGCATCGGCATCGACTACCGCGAAAACGATCGCCCGCCCGAGCTGTTTCTGGAAGCCTATGCACTGGCGCGCAAAAACGGCCTCAAGACCACGGCCCACGCCAGCGAATTCGGCCTGCCCTGGAACAATCTGCAAACCGCCATCGAGCTGCTCAAGGTGGACCGTGTGGACCACGGCTACACCGTCATCGACAACCCCGAACTGGCCCAGCGCTGTGCTGATCTGGGCATGGTGTTCACCGTGGTGCCTACCAACTCTTACTATCTGCGCACGCTGGCCCCTGAGCGCTGGGCGCTGGACCACCCCATTCGCCAAATGCCCTCCATGGGCCTGCGCGTGCACCCCAATACCGACGACCCCACGCTGCACCATGTCAACCCCACGGGAGCCTGGACCAAGATGGTCAGCGACTTTGGTTTTTCCATGGATGACCTCAAAGGCTTCATGCTCAACGGCATAGATGCCGCCTGGATTGACGACAGTGAAAAGCGCAGCCTGCGCCCGCAGTGGAGCGCGGAATTTGATGCGCTTCGCACAGCACACCATTTCGATTAAATCTGCCTGAAGCGCTTATTCAATCAGCGCTATCAGCTATCAAATTTGAAGAATCCAACTTCCATGCAAGAACCGTCCTCCTCCCCCGCAAGCACTTTGCAAGAGCTGCAAACGTCCCTCGAAAAGCTCAAAGAAACCGGCATCAAACTGGAAGCCACGCGCCAGCAATACGAGCAGAAAATGCAACGCTCCAGAAAATGGAACCTGTTTGCCGTAGTGCTTTCCGCAATGGTCTGCATCGTCGCCTGGGTCAACCACGCTTCGCCCTGGCTGCGCTGGGGCGTACTGCCCGTGGTGCTGTTTCTGGTGCTGTTCTTTGAAGCCATGCGCCGCCTGCTGGGCGTGACCATGCAAAGCAGCATTCGCCAGTTGAAGCTGCAAATCAGCGGGCTGGAAGCCAAGGTTGCCGAGGCACAAAACGCACCCACACCAGCCGCACCCGCACAAACACAGGAACCACAGCTATGAAACAGACGCAACCCTTTCGCGTGCTCATGGTCTGCACCGGCAATATCTGCCGCAGCCCCACCGCGCACGGCGTGCTGGAAAAGATGGTGGCTGATGCGGGGCTTGAGCATCGGGTGCAAGTGGACTCGGCCGGCACACACAGCTACCACGTGGGCGACCCACCTGACGCCCGCAGCCAGCAGCACGCGCTGCGCCGTGGCTACGATCTGAGCGCTCAGCGCGCACGCCAGCTGACGCGCCAGGACTTTGACGATTTCGATCTGATTCTGGTCATGGACAGCGCCAATGAAATCGCTGCACGCCGCATTGCCACTGCCGCCCAGCAGCAGCGCATGAAGCGCCTGACCGACTACTGCCAGCGCTTTGAAGACCGCGAAGTGCCAGACCCCTACTATGGCGGCGAGCGCGGGTTTGAACATGTGCTGGATCTGGTCGAAGACGCTTGCCAGAATCTGCTGCAAGCCCTTGCGCAAAATCATCAGACCTGAACGGAGCGACGCTATGCAGGTGGAGTGCAGCCATCACATCGACGCGGGCGAGCTGGATGCCGATGGCTACTACGATTACTACTACGAGTACGACATCTACCGCTTCACGCTGGGCGGCCTGAGCTTAGTCGTGCGCAGCTACAGCGACACCAGCACTCAGGCCAGCATACTGGGGCTAGAAGAGGCAGGAAAATCACGCGCGCTGCAGTTCAAGGACTTGCAGCGCCCCCTGGTGCAGCAGGCCAAGGCCCATCTGCAAGAACTGGGCAAGCAGGATGTACGCTGGTTCAATCCACGATATGCGCGCTATGACCCAGCCTGAGCCGCTCGCTCACGCCACTGCGCGACGGCCCCAGTTCATGACTGCCGTGCCCAGCACCGCCATTGCACCGCCAATCAGCATGGAGCTTTCAATGCTCTCGCCCAGCAGCAGTGCCGAAAGAATCACCCCAATCACCGGCACCAGCGTGATATAGCCGGAAGCGGCACCAACACCCAGCGCCTTCACACCGGCGAAGTACCAGGCGTAAGCCAGCGCCGTTGCACCCCAGGCCAGGAACAGCAATGCCCCCCAGGCCTTGGCAGAGCTGTGAAATGCTTGCGCAAAGCCCTGCGTTCCCTCCACACACAGGCTGCTAACCAGCAGCATCAGCGCGCCCAGTGTGGAGGTCACCGCGGTGGCAGACAGTGCATCCACACCATCCATCACCCAGCGCCCCAGCAAGGTGTAGCTGACCCAGCAGGCCACGCAGCCCAGAATCAACCATTCACCCACGCCCAGAGCGCCGTTAAAAACCTGCAGCGGATTGCCGTGCGAGATCACCACCACCGCGCCCATGGCGGCTACCGCCATGCCCAGCCCAATCACGCCGTTGATGCGCTCCTTGAAAATCCAGACGGCCAGCAGCAGGGTAAGAACAGGATTGAGCGTAATCAGCAGCGCAGCCTTGCCAGCCGGAATGTGCTGCAGCCCCATCAAGAACATGGCGGCATAGCCAAATACGCCTGTAGCACCCGCCAGCGCCATACCCATCCAGCGCTGGGCGCTCCACTTTTTGAGTGGACTAAAGCCCACGGTGCCATACATCCACGGCAGCAGCACTATGGCGGCCAGCAAAAAACGCAGGCTGGCGGCGGCCAGTGGCGGCATGTTCTGGGCAATCACTTTGCCTGCGGGCCAGGAAGCACCCCAGAGCAAAGCCATGCCAATCAGGCGCAGATGCGGCCCCAGCTGGGCAGCAGAAAATCGGGAAACTGTCATACAAAAACCAGAGACGCAAAGCGTGCGAAAAACCTGTCAAGCCTTGAACTATGACAGCTGCAAGCCTCTCATGCCACCACGCTGGCCAGCATTTTTTCATGGCGCAGCAACGCCTCTCGCACAATGGGCGAGAGGTGCTGAGCCTCCTCGGCCTGCGCCAGAGCAGTCAGCAAGTGCCCACGCATGCGCGGATCCCAGAACTTCTGAATATGCTCTGCAATGCCGTGCAGGGCCTCGTCACGGTCAGGCATGGCTTCAAAAAATTCGCCAATACGGTTGGCCATGCGGATCAGATTGCTCACGTCCATCACAGCTCTCCCGCCTCCAGCTGCGCCGCAGCCAGATGGCCGAGCTGCTGATCGTTGAAACGCCTGTAGCCTTGCTGCCAGCTTGAAGGCTGGGCCACCGGCATCACCTGCACAGCGGTCACCTTGTACTCGGGGCAGTTGGTGGCCCAGTCAGAACTGTCGGTGGTAATCACGTTCGCACCCGACTCCGGGAAATGGAAGGTGGTATAGACCACGCCGGGCTGAATGCGCTCAGTCACCATGGCGCGCAACACCGTGTGACCGGCGCGGCTTTCAATACCCACCCAGTCGCCATCACGCACGCCACGGTCTTCGGCATCCAGCGGGTGAATTTCCAGCCGGTCTTCACTGTGCCACTGGCTATTGGGCGTGCGGCGGGTCTGCGCACCCACGTTGTACTGCGAAAGAATGCGCCCCGTGGTCAGCAACAGCGGAAAACGCTGGGTGACTTTTTCATCGGTCGCCACATATTGCGTGATGATGAAGCGACCCTTGCCACGCACGAATTTTTCCTTGTGCATGATGCTGGTTCCGGCCTCGTCCGTGCTGTCATTGCAAGGCCATTGCACGCTGCCCAGGCGTTCGATCTTCTCGTAGCTCACGCCTGCAAAGCTTGGGGTCAGCGAAGCAATCTCGGCCATGATCTGCTCGGGGTGGGTGTAGTTCATGGGGTAACCCAGCGCATTGCTCAGCAGCTGCGTCACTTCCCAGTCGGCATAACCAGCCTGCGGCTGCATCAGCTGGGTGACACGCGAGATACGGCGCTCGGCGTTGGTGAAGGTGCCGTCCTTTTCCATGAAGGACGAACCCGGCAGAAACACATGGGCGAACTTGGCAGTTTCGTTAAGGAAGATGTCCTGCACCACCACGCACTGCATGGCCGACAGCGCGGCAGTCACATGCTGGGTGTTGGGGTCAGACTGCACAATGTCCTCGCCCTCGCAGTACAGACCCAGAAAGCTGCCGCCCAGCGCTGCTTCAAACATATTGGGAATGCGCAGACCCGGCTCTGGGCTGAGCCGCACGCCCCATGCGCCTTCAAACTCGGCACGCGTAATGCTGTCCGAGATATGGCGGTAGCCCGGCAGCTCATGCGGAAAGCTGCCCATGTCGCAGCTGCCCTGCACATTGTTCTGGCCGCGCAGCGGGTTCACGCCCACGCCTTCGCGGCCCACATTGCCCGTGGCCATGGCCAGATTGGCAATGCCCATGACCATGGTTGAGCCTTGCGCATGCTCGGTCACGCCGAGGCCATAGTAGATCGCGCCATTGACCTGGCGGCCCTGCATGCTGGCATCGCCCCGCGCATACAAACGCGCTGCGCCACGCACCAGCTCCGGCGCAACGCCCGTCACTTCAGCCGTCGCTTCTGGCGAGTTTTCGGGTCTGGCCGCAAACACCTTCCATTGCTCGAAAGACTTGGCATCACAGCGCTCATCAATGTACGCATCGGCCAGCAAGCCTTCGGTGACGATCACATGGGCCAGTGCCGTAATCATGGCCACATTGGTGCCGGGCTTGAGCTGCAGGTGATAGTCGGCCTTGATGTGCGGTGAGCTGACCAGATCAATCTCGCGCGGGTCAATCACTATCAGCCGGGCGCCGCCGCGCTTGGCACCCGCGCGCAGGCGCTTTTTCATGCGCGAGCCGAACACCGGGTGCGCTGCCGTGGGGTTGGCGCCTATCACCATGATCACATCGGACTGCTCCACCGACTTGAAAGTCTGGGTACCCGCCGAAGTGCCATAGGTCTGACCCAGGCCATAGCCCGTAGGCGAATGGCAAACACGCGCGCAGGTATCGACGTTGTTGTTGCCAAACGCTGCGCGAATCAGCTTTTGCACCAGATAGGTTTCTTCGTTGGTGCAGCGCGAGGACGTGATGCCACCAATAGCATCCTTGCCATGCTGGGCCTGAATGCGGCGGAACTCGCTGGCCGCATGACCAATGGCTTCCTCCCAGCTGACTTCACGCCAGGGATCAGTAATCTTGGCGCGGATCATGGGCTTGGTGATGCGATCCTTGTGCGTGGCATAGCCCCAGGCAAAGCGGCCCTTGACGCAGGCATGGCCTTCGTTGGCCTTGCCATCCTTCCACGGCACCATGCGCACAACCTGCTCGCCCTTCATCTCGGCCTTGAAGCCGCAGCCCACGCCGCAGTAGGCACAAGTGGTGATCTCGCTGTGCTCGCTCTGGCCCAGCTCGACCACGGCTTTTTCCTGCAAGGTGGCCGTGGGGCAGGCCTGCACGCAGGCACCACAGCTGACGCAATCGCTGGCCATGAAGTCATCGCCCTGCCCGGCCGTGATGCGCGACTCAAAGCCGCGGCCCGAAATCGTCAAGGCAAACGTGCCCTGAGTTTCCTCGCAGGCACGCACGCATCGGTTGCAGACAATGCACTTGCTGGGGTCGTAGTTGAAATAGGGGTTGGAGGTATCCACCTCGACCTTGGCCTCACCCTTGAAGTGATTGGCACCATCCATGCCGTAACGCACTTCGCGCAGACCGACCACACCAGCCATGTCCTGCAGCTCGCAGTCACCGTTGGATGAGCAGGTCAGGCAGTCCAGCGGGTGGTCGGAGATGTACAGTTCCATCACGCCTTTGCGCAATTCCTGCAGTTGCGGGCTCTGGGTCTTGACCTTCATGCCCGCTTCGGCAGGCGTGGTGCAGGACGCAGGAAAACCTTTGCGCCCTTCGATCTGCACCAGACACAGGCGGCAGGAGCCAAACGGCTCTAGCGAATCAGTGGCGCACAGCTTGGGCACTTTGATGCCGCCATCCACCGCTGCGCGCATCAGCGATGTGCCCTTGGGCACGGTGACTTCGCGGCCATCAATCTGCAGAGTGACCAGTTCTTCGGACAGGCTCAAAGGCGTGCCGTAATCCGTGTTTTTCAGATGTTCCAGCATGGCTCTCTCCTCAGACGGGGTTCACAGCCTGCACAGGCTCAATACCAAAATCAGCCGGATAGTGCTGCAGCGCCGAGCGCACGGGATATGGCGTCATGCCGCCCATGGCGCACAGGCTGCCATGCTGCATGGTGTCGCACAGGCTCTCCAGCAAGGCCACATTGGCGGCATGGGCCGCGCCTGTGTTGTGGGTGATGCGGTCAATGACTTCCACGCCGCGCGTGGAGCCTATGCGGCAAGGCGTGCACTTGCCGCAGGATTCGATGGCGCAGAACTCCATGGCGTAGCGCGCCAGCTGCGCCATATCGGCGCTGTCGTCATGCACCACCAGCCCGCCGTGGCCGACCACATTGCCTTTGGTTGCATAGGTTTCATAGTCCAGCGGATCATCCCAGTCAGCAGGTGCCACATAGCTGCCCAGCGGGCCACCGACCTGAATCGCCTTGACCGGGCGCCCGGTGATGGTGCCGCCGCCAAAGTCCTCGACCAGCTCACGCAGCGTCAGGCCGAAGGCTTTTTCGACCAGGCCACCGCGGGCGATGTTGCCTGCGATCTGGAACGGCAAAGTGCCCCGTGAGCGGCCCATGCCAAAGCCCTGATAGAAAGCAGCGCCCCTGGCCATGATGATGGGCACCGTGGCCAGCGTGATGACGTTGTTGATCACCGTGGGCTTGCCAAACAGGCCTTCAATCGCTGGCAGCGGCGGCTTGGCGCGCACAATGCCGCGCTTGCCTTCGATGCTCTCCAGCATGGCCGTTTCTTCACCGCAGACATAGCTGCCCGCGCCCTTGCGCACCTGCAGGTGGAAGGGCTTGCCCGACCCCGCCACATTGGCCCCCAGCCAGCCCGCAGCACTGGCGCGGGCAATGGCCTCGTTCAGCGTGGCAATGGCGTGCGGATACTCGCTGCGCACATAGATATAGCCCTGCGTGGCACCCACAGCCAGCGCGGCAATGGCCATGCCTTCGATCAGGCAGTACGGGTCGCCCTCCATCAGCAGGCGGTCGGCAAACGTGCCCGAATCACCTTCATCGGCGTTGCAGGCAATGTATTTTTGCGGGCACGGTCCCGTACCTTTCGCAGCAGCCACGGTCTTCCATTTGATGCCTGCAGGGAAAGCGGCACCACCGCGCCCGCGCAGGCCAGAGTCCAGCACCTGCTGCACCACAACCTCAGGCGCCAGGGCAGCGGCGACCTTCAAGCCTTGCCAGCCGCCATGGGCTTCGTAGTCCTGCAAGCTCAGTGGGTCAATCACGCCCACCCGCGCAAAGGTCAGGCGCTCTTGCTTGGCCAAATAAGGAATCTGCTCCGTCAGCCCATGACACAGCGCATGGGGCAGGCCTTGAAGCAGCCCCGCATCCAGCAGGCCAGCAACGTCTGCAGCATTGACCGGGCCATAGGCCACACGCCCCTGTGCTGTATCCACCTCCACCAGCGTTTCCAGCCACAGCAGGCCACGCGAGCCATTGCGCACGAGCTCGATCTTCAAGCCCCGCGCCGCCGCCTCCGCCTGCAACGCTGTTGCCACCGCATCCGCGCCCACTGCCAGCGCCGCGGCATCACGCGGAACATAGATGCGCACCGCTGCATTCGCTTTCATTTCAGTAGCTGAAAGCGCTTTATTTACCTTAACTCCAGACTGATTTGATTGCACATTTTTCAGCAACACATCCAGCTTGGATGGTGTCATCTGCGCATGAACTTCGCGCTCGTTCACCATGACTGCGGGGGACTGGGCACACAGGCCCAGACAGTAAACCGGCTCCAGCGTCACGCAGCCATCTGCCGTGGTTTGATGAGATTTGCAGCCCAGTGCCACTTCGGCATGGGCCAGCAACGCCTCGCTGCCACGCGACTGGCAGGACTCGGCGCGGCAGATCTGAATCAGGGTCTGGCCAATCGGCTGCTCACGAAAATGGGGGTAATGGCTGATGACGCCATGCACCTCCGCACGCGAGAGGTTCAGCGCCTGCGCAATCACAGGCACCGCCGCACGCGGGATAAAGCCCAGCGCGTGCTGCAAGTCATGCAATAACGGCAGCAGGCCGCCGGGTTCAAGGGCGAAGCGCTCCAGACAATGCTTGAGCGCATCCGTCTGGGCAGCAGTGAGTAAGGGCAGCGCCGCTTCGCGGCTCTGTGCAGATGGGGCGTGGGGCATGGGCGGCCTTTTCTTATTCGGGCGCAGGAACGCCCTTTGTCTCATGCCGCATTTCAGCCCTCAGCGCTTACCGGGTCAAATTCTTTCCATCAATGTGCTGATTCAATTTAAAAATCAACGCACGGCCCCGGCAAAGCGCGTGCATTGATCGCGCCATTCATCAGACTGCATCAGTTCTATGGCCGCCTGCTGCGCCCGCGTGCCCGCCTCCTGAGGCGGCGCCATAAAGGCAATGGAGGTCTGGGCCTGCGGTGAACGCAGCGGCCGCACAGACAAGCGGGCAGACTCTGACAAGGTCGCAACCAGCGCCCCCGGCAGCACGCTGTGCAAGCCTCCATCACTCACCGCCTGCATCAGACTGAGGACCGAATTGGTCTCCATGGCCGCCGTTACCGCGCAACCAGCCGCCGCAAAGCTCTCGTCCACAATCTGGCGGTTATGCATATCGGGGGTCAGCAAACACAGCGGCAGCCTGGCCGCCTGCGCCCAGGTCACGGGTTTATGGCTGGCAGAGGTTCCCGCCGGGCTGAGCAAAAAGTAATGCTCCTGATACTGGGGCCAGACCATGACACGCGTGGCACGGGCCGGGGTCATGTGTTCAGCACGTTCCGTGCGACATGTGCGCGCCGTCAGGGCCATGCGGTCGCCGTAACCCAGCGCCAGATCCAGCGAGAGATCTTCCAGCCCGCTTTCAATCTCCAGCGAACTCATGGACAGCACCATGGGCGTGATACCCGGATGCCGCGCCCGCAGCAGCGCAGCAAACCTTGTGAGCATGGGCATGGCCGTGGGTACGGCGGCCATGCGCAGCTTGCCGGTGAGTTTGCCTGCGCCCACGCTCAGGTCCTGGCGCAGCGCTTCTTCAGCCTTGAGCATGGACAGTGCCGTGGCCAGCACCTGCTCGCCCTCGGGTGTCAGACCTTCAAACACGCGGCCACGGCGCACGATGACCGCACCGAACTCATCCTCCAGCGCCTTGATCGCATTGGACAGTGCAGGCTGCGTGATATGGCAGGCCTGCGCCGCCCGTGCGAAATGGCGGTGCTCATTGAGCGCCACCAGATAACGCATGGAGGACAGCAGGTTCATCAGGTATTGCTGCTCACCGTAATCGTGGGGAACTTGCTGGAGAAGTCCTTGGCCTTGAGGGCCACCTTCACGGCCAGGTCGCGTGCCACCTTTTTGTAGACCTGCGCGGCTTCGCTCTCAGGCTCGGCCACCACAGTGGGCTTGCCGCTGTCGGCCTGCAGACGAATCTGCAGCGACAGGGGCAGTGCACCCAGATAGTCGATGTTTTGCTCGCCCGCCATCTTCTTGCCGCCATCGGCGCCAAAGATATGTTCCACATGGCCGCAGTTGGTGCAGACATGGGCGGCCATGTTTTCGACCAGACCCAGGATGGGCACGCCCACCTTTTCGAACATCTGAATGCCCTTTTTGGCGTCGATCAGAGCGATGTCCTGCGGCGTGGTCACCACCACGGCACCCGTCATGGGCACGCGCTGGGCCAGAGTCAGCTGAATGTCACCGGTTCCGGGGGGCATATCGACAAACAGATAGTCCAGATCCTTCCAGTTGGTCTGGCGCAGCATCTGCTCCAGCGCCTGCGTGGCCATGGGGCCGCGCCAGATCATGGCCTGGTCGTTGTTGACCAGCAGGCCAATGGACATAACTTGCACGCCATAGTTTTCCAGCGGCTCCATGGTCTTGCCGTCGTGGCTTTCGGGCTTGCCCGAAACACCCATCATCATGGGCTGGCTGGGGCCGTAGATATCGGCGTCCAGAATGCCGACGCGGGCACCTTCGGCAGCCAGCGCCAGCGCCAGATTGGCGGTGGTTGTGCTCTTGCCCACGCCGCCCTTGCCGGACGAGATGGCGATGATGTTCTTCACGCCGGGCAGCAGCTGCACGCCGCGCTGCACCGCATGCGAGGCCACCTTGGTGGTGATGTTGACCGAGACATTGCTCACACCTGCCACGCTCTTGGCGGCAGCAATGAACTGGCTGCGCAGGGCCGGGATCAGGCTTTGAGCGGGGTAGCCCATTTCCACGTCAAACGAGACGTCATCACCCGTGATCTGCAGATTGCGCAGAGCGCGAGTGCTCACAAAGTCCTTGCCAGTGTGGGGGTCCAGCACGCCGGACAGCGCGTTCAGCAGCGCTTGTTCTGTAACAGCCATTGGATTCAGTTTTCCAGAGGTTTCTTCGATGGCGGATAGTCTATCGAAGCCGTCCAACCCCTGTGCACAGGTGACAATGCGGCCCTTATTTCGAGATTTTTGAGAGACAGCCCGTGAAATTCAAGATGGCAGAAAACTCCCTGTTCGCAATCCTGATGCGCTCGCGCTGGTGGATCAGCTTTGCGATCTGTGCCGCCGTGGTGGCCATATCGCTGGCCGTATTCCCCAAGGACATTTCACCCTTTGCCGCTCTGGGCGCATTCCCCTTCTTCATTGTGGGCTGCATGGCTTTCTACAGGCAGATGCGCGCCCCAAGCCCTGCCAAACTGCAGGCGCTGCAGGAGCAGGCCAGCCAGCAAAGCTGGACAGATTTCAGCGCTCAGCTGCAAGCCGCCTGGCAGGCCGAAGGCTACGAGGTGCAGCGCCTGAACCAGAATGGCGCCGATCTGAAGCTGGCGCGCAACGGCCAAAGCTGCATCGTCAGCGCCCGCCGCTGGAAGGCCGCCGCCCATGGCCAGGAACCGCTGCGTGAGTTGCTGGCCGCCCGCGCCAAGCAGCAGGCCGATCAGGCCATTTACGTGGCCATGCAGCCCCTGAGCGAATCCACCGCCGCCTGGGCCCGGCAAAACGAGATCATCGTGCTGGACGCCAAAGGCATTGCCCTGCTGCTGAGCAAGGCCGCCAAACAAGCCTGAGAGGCTGCCAAACAGCTGCCTAACAGTTGCCAGACGGCTGCCATGCGCAGTGCCACAGCAATAACCTGCTGATACGGCACACTAGGCAGCCATGGCGGCCGAGCAATTTTCCCCCACCCTTCCCCCCAGCCTCACGGATATGGCCCAGCGCGATATCGTGGGGCCGGCATCCAGCATTGCACAGACCGGGCTGCTGCTCAGCGGCGGCGGCGCCAGGGCGGCCTACCAGATTGGCGTGCTGGAGGCGATTGCCGAGATTCGCCGCAGCTGCGGCCTTCAATCAGCGCCAAACCCCTTCCCTATCCTTACGGGCACTTCGGCAGGTGCTATCAATGCTGCAGCACTTGCCTGCCATTGCGATGATTTTGACCACGCGGTTCACCGCATGGCCCATGTCTGGCGCAATATGCGCACCGAGCAAATTTACAAGGCCGACTCACTGAGCATGCTGCGCAGCGGCACGCGCTGGGTCACGCTGCTCTCGCTGGGCTGGGCCATGGCCCGCTGGAGCCGCATGCGCCCCCGCTCGCTGCTGGACAACAGTCCGCTGGCCGCGCTGTTGAATGGCGAGCTGATGCCGTTCGAGCGCATTCCCGACCTCATCAAACGTGGCCACCTGCAGGCGCTGGCCATCACTGCGTCCAGCTACAGCAGCGGCCAGCACATCACTTTCTTTCAGAACCACGAAACCCTCAGCCCCTGGGTACGCGACCAGCGCAGGGCCGTGCAAACCACGCTGACGCATGAGCATCTGCTGGCCTCATCAGCCCTGCCCTTTATCTTTCCTGCCACGCCGCTGCCCATGGATGGGCATATCGAATACTTCGGTGACGGCTCCATGCGCCAGACCGCCCCGCTGGCCCCGCCCATTCATCTGGGGGCCAGCAAACTGCTGGTAGTGGGTGCAGGCAGGCGCCATGAGCCACCGCCCAGCCAGCCCCTGCCGGACGCCAGCTACCCCTCTCTGGCCCAGGTGGCGGGCCACGCCCTATCCAGCATCTTTCTGGACACGCTGGCGGTGGACATAGAACGCGCCGAGCGCATCAACCACACGCTGTCGCTGATCTCACCTGCCGAGCGGCTGCGCAGCCATCTGCGTCCGCTGGAGCTGCTGACCATCACCCCGTCGGAGCGCATTGACGACATCGCCACCCGCCACCTCGACCAGCTGCCGCGCTCGGTGCGCGTGCTGCTGGGCACGCTGGGCGTGCGCATGAACCAGGGCAAGGCCCAGGGCGATGGCGCGCTGGCCAGCTATCTGCTGTTCGAGCAAAGCTACACCCGCGAGCTGATGGCCCTGGGCCGCAAAGATGCACTGGCCCGCAGGGACGAGCTGTGCCGCTTTCTGGGCTGGCCGGTTTAGAACAAGGCGCAAATGGGGTATGGAGTGGAAGGCCGAGACATGAGACACTTTGTTTCAATTCAACCCTCTGCCCTCGACCACCGTGACACCTGCGCCTGCCACTGCCCGAGGCTCGAGCTCGCTCAAGCTCTCTCTCATTCTTCCCTTTGTAGCCCTCATTGCCTTGCTGACCTCGGCGCTGGGCATGCTCTGGTACTGGACGGGCAGCAAGACAGTCTCCTCCCTGTCCGAGCAGGTCATGGAAGAAAAGGCGCAGCGCATTGCGCAGATGGTGGAGCGGCATATTGAAAGCTCCAGCGCCGTGCTGGAGGCAGCTTTCCCCACCGGCATGCCCGTGGACAGCGATATTCAGGCCCATCTGCCCCAGCTAACTGCCAGGCTGTGGATGGCCACATCGCTGCACACCCAGCCCAATGACTACGTCTATTACGGCAATGTGGCCGGGCAAGGCATAGGGCTCAAGCGCCTGGAGCCGCAACGCGCCGAGCTGCGCCTGAAAACCCATGCCGACGACCGGCGCAGCTACTACAAGCTGACAGGCATACAAGCCAGGCCAGAGCTGGAATTCACCGAGAAAAACCTGTTCGACCCGCGCCAGCGCCCGTGGTTTCAACAAGCTAGGCAGGCCGAAAACTCGGTATGGACGCCGGTCTATATCGACTTCAACGCCGCAGACCTGGTGCTCACCCGCGCACGCCGCGTACTCTCGCCCACCGGAGAGTTCGCGGGCGTGGTGGCCACCGATGTCTCCCTCAAGGCCCTGAACGATTTTGTGGCCCGAATGCCCCTCAGCACCCATAGCCGCGCTTTCATCATCGAAGCCGACGGATCGCTGGTTGCCGCCACTGGCTTGCCCAATATCCGCACGCTGGCAGACGGCAAGATGGAACGCATGACCGCCGCCACCAGCGCCGACCCGCTGATTCAAGCCGTTTATGCAGAAATTCAGGGCGTCTTTCACTCCTCCGTGCCCAGCGATGCACCGCGCACCGCCCTGCTGGAAGATGCCCAGGGCAACCAGATTCGCATCGCCTACCGCCGCGTGGTGGACAGTGCGGGCCTGCAGTGGATGGCCGTGGTCGCCGTGCCGCACAAGGACATGCTGGCCGGCGTCTATCGCCATATGCTGCTGGTGGGCGGGCTGGGCCTGCTGGCCCTGGTCGTGGCAGTGCTGATCGGCACAAGTATCTTCGGCGCCGTGGCCAACGATATGCGATCGCTGACCCGCGCCGTGCGCCGCGTCGGTCAGGGTGAAATCGACACCCCTATCGAAGTGCAGCGCCGCGACGAGATTGACGAGCTGGCCCACAACTTTCACCGCATGCGCCACAGCCTGTTTACCGACCCGCTGACCGGCGCCAGCAACCGCAGCGCGCTGCAGCATATTCTGGCCACGATGACACGGGACACCACGACCCCGTTTGCCCTGCTGTTTGTGGACTTGAACCGTTTCAAGCCCCTGAATGACCGCTGGGGCCATGACAACGGCGACCTGGCGCTGGCCGAAGTTGCGCTGCGCCTGCGCAACCTGCTGCGCCCCGACGATGTGGTGGCCCGCCTGGGTGGCGACGAATTTGTCATCATCCTGCGCGGCGTGGCCGATGAAGCGCAGGTGCAGGCCGTGCGCCTGAAGATTGACTACGCCCTGCAGCAGCCGCTGACCTCTTTGCAAGGCATTCCCGAGGGCGAAATCGTCACCGTTGGTGCATCGGTAGGTCAGGCTCTTTACCCACGCGATGCGCAAGATGGCCAGAGCCTGCTGAAAATGGCAGACCAGGATATGTACAGCCACAAGGAGCCCTCCACCCGCTGAGGCCCAGGCCCGTGCATCAACAAACGCTACAAATAGAGAAGCTGCATGCGCATTGAATGGATGGATTTCATGGAATTTTTGATATGAAATCATTGAGCATCATGCGCAGCCAGCTATTTAATTCATAGCATCCATAGCCATCAAAGCCACTGCCAGAAATTGCGGCGCAAACCCCACTGCCGCAGGCTGACGCCAAGCCCTTCTAAAATGGCAGGTTCCCTGTGAAAGCTGTTTACTCATGACTGCACGCAAATTATTCGTCACCACCGCCCTGCCGTATGCCAACGGTAACTTCCACATCGGCCACATCATGGAATACATCCAGGCCGACACCTGGGTGCGTGCGCAACGAATGCAGGGCAATGCCGTCAACTTCGTGGGCGCCGATGACGCCCACGGCGCCCCCATCATGATTGCCGCCGAAAAAGCTGGCAAAACGCCCCAGCAGTTTGTGGCCGACATTGCCGCTGGCCGCAAGCAGTACCTCGACGGCTTTCACATCGCCTTCGACAACTGGAGCAACACCGACAGCCCGGAAAACCACGAGCTGTCCAAGCAGATTTATCTGGACCTGAAAAAGGCCGGATTCATTGAGACCCGCACCATCGAGCAGTTCTTCGACCCCGAGAAGAACATGTTCCTGCCCGACCGTTTCATCAAGGGCGAATGCCCGCGCTGCCACGCCAAGGACCAGTACGGCGACAACTGCGAAGTCTGCGGCGCCGTGTACGCGCCCACCGAGCTGATTAACCCGTTCTCGGCCCTGTCCGGTGCCAAGCCGGTGATGAAGACGTCCGAGCACTTCTTCTTCAAGCTGTCTGACCCACGCGCTGTCGAGTTCCTGACCGAGTGGACACAAGACGGCAAGCATGTGCAGCCCGAAGTGGCCGCCAAGATCAAGGAATGGTTTGGCGTGCGCACCAACCCCGACGGCTCGACCAGCGAAGGTCTGGACGACTGGGACATCAGCCGCGATGCGCCCTACTTCGGCATCGAGATTCCCGATGCGCCGGGCAAGTACTTCTACGTCTGGCTGGACGCGCCCGTGGGCTATCTGGCTTCGCTCAAGAACCTGCTCAACCAACGCGGCGAAGATTACGACGCCTATATGGCCGACCCCGATCTGGAGCAGTACCACTTCATCGGCAAGGACATCATCACCTTCCACACGCTGTTCTGGCCTGCGATGCTCAAGTTCAGCGGCCGCAAGACGCCCACCAGGATCTGCGTGCACGGTTTCATGACCGTCAACAACGGCGAAAAGATGAGCAAGAGCCGCGGCACGGGCCTGGACCCGCTCAAGTATCTGGCCCTCAAGATGAACCCCGAGTGGCTGCGCTACTACCTGGGCGCCAAGCTCAACGGCAAGAACGAAGACATCGACTTCAACCCCGAAGACTTCATGCTGCGCGTCAACTCCGACCTGATCGGCAAGTACGTGAACATCGCTTCGCGTGCCGCAGGTTTCATCAGCAAGCGCTTTGAAGGCAAGCTGGGTGTGGTGAGCGAAGACGGCCAGACCCTGCTGGCTGCACTGCGCGAGCAGCAGGCCGCCATCGTGGCCGCCTACGAAGGCCGCGACACGGCCCGCGCTGCCCGCGAAATCATGGCGCTGTGCGACAAGGTCAACAGCTATGTGGACGCCAACAAGCCCTGGGAACTGGCCAAGAAGGAAGGCATGGAGCAGCGCCTGCACGACGTGTGCACGACCTGCATCGAAGCCTTCCGCATCCTGACCATTTACTTGAAGCCCATCCTGCCCGGCGTGGCCGCCGAAGTGGCCAACTTCCTGATCGTGCCGCCCGAGAGCTTTGAAGACGTGGTCAAGCCCCTGGGCGACGGCTGGCAGATTGGCGAATACAAGCACCTGATGCAGCGCGTGGACCCCAAGCAACTGGAATCGCTGTTTGAAGCCCCCGCCGGTCAGGCAGCGCCCGCTGCAGAGCCCGCCAAGGCCGAGAAAAAAGCAGCCAAGAAGACCGAACCCGTGATTGACCCCAACGCCCCTGGTGGCGAGCCGCTGGCCGAGACCATTGGCATTGACGACTTCGTCAAGATCGATCTGCGCATTGCCAAAATTCTGGAATGCAAGGCCGTGGAAGGCTCGACCAAGCTGCTGCAGCTGACCCTGGACGTGGGCGAAAAAGATGAAGCCGGCCAGCCCAAGACCCGTAATGTGTTCAGCGGCATCAGCAGCATGTACCAGCCTGAACAACTGCAAGGCAAGCTGACGGTGATGGTGGCCAACCTGGCCCCGCGCAAGATGAAGTTCGGCCTGTCTGAGGGCATGGTGCTGGCCGCCAGCCACGCCGACGAGAAGGCCAACCCCGGCATTTATGTGCTGGAGCCCTTCCCTGGCGCCACCCCCGGCATGAGAATCCATTAATGCTCCCCCTGAGGCGCTGCGCGCCATCCCCCTCTCTCGCTTCGCAGGAGGGGGACGACACCTTCGCCGCGAGGCGGCTCTTGCTCGGTGCCTCCTCTCTGGGGTGTGCTCCATCACGCTTCTGCGGGCTATGGCTGACAGGAGCTTTTTTGTGTCTGTCACTGTCAGGCTGCGCCGTTGTGGCCGTCACCAGCACCGCCGTCAGCGTGACGGCTGGGGCGGTGGGTCTGGCTGCTGACGCCGCCATTGGCACGGCAAAAATCGTGGGCAAGGGTGTTGGCAAAGCCGCTGATGCACTGATGGACGACCCCAAACCTGACAACAGCGGCATCAATATTCGCTACCGCGAACCCGGTGCGGCAGGGCCTTCCCCTGCGCCAATGGCGTCCTCAGAGGCCATGACCACCCCGGTCGCTCCGCCTGCCCATCTGCAGCCTGATATTCAATAAATTAGGCCATAGCACTCATCCATAAAGCGCATGCAGCTATCTTTTTGATAGTTCATGCGCTTATTTTTTGTTCCAGCTTGGGCTATCAATGGCAAGCCAAGCACAAGTTGCGTGCATAACTAAATAACCAAAACGCTTCTTGTAACACTTGCGGGCTATTGGCATTTCCAGCGTCCAGTGCTTTCTAGAATCTGCTCTAGCCGCTCTCGCCAGCAATGCTGCGACCACAAAGAATGCACTGCATTCACCCCAACACAACAAAGGTCCCCAGCCCGGCAACGAGCTTTTAGCAATCCCATGCAACAACGCATGGGACCAAGGGAGGCCCCATGCAATCAACACCTTCGCGCAGCACTGCGCGCGCTCTGCTTTGCCTGGCTTTTGCCACGGCAGCATCTTTGTCAGCACAAGCCCGCACGGATTCCAGCGCTGACTCCAGCCTGCGTGTGCAGGATGTGGCTGTGCTTGCCGCCAGCTGCGCCAACTGCCACGGGCCGGATGGCCGATCGACCGGCGGTATTCCCACGCTGCGTGGCCTGCCCGAGGCCCATCTGCTGCAGCGCCTGCAGGCCTTCAAGGCTGGCACGGCGAAAGATGCCACCGTGATGACCCGTCTGGCCAAGGGCTACGACGATGAACAACTCAAAGCGCTGGCCCAGTGGTTCAGCAAGAAGGGCCGCTAAATGCAGATCAATCGTCGTCAAATTCTGAGCGGTGCAGCCGCTGGTGCGGCCAGCCTGGCTCTGCCTTCCATCGTCCGCGCCCAGGCCGCATCCGCCCATGTGGTGGTGATCGGCGGCGGCTTTGGTGGTGCCACTGCCGCGCGCTATCTGCGCCAGTTTGCGCCGCATATCCAGGTCACGCTGGTGGAGCCTGCCGAGCGCTTCTACACCTGCCCCTTCTCCAATCTGTACCTGGCGGGTCTGCGCAGCTGGGAAAGCATTGGCCACAACTACGACGGCCTGCGCAAAGCGGGCGTGAACGTAGTGCACGCCCGTGCCGACAATGTGCTGACCGATAGCCGCCGCGTGCTGCTATCCAACGGCCAGGCGCTGAGCTATGACAAGCTGGTGCTGTCGCCCGGTATCGACATGCGCTGGAATGCACTGGAAGGCTATGACGAAGCCGCATCGCAACTGGCGCCCCACGCCTGGAAGGCTGGCCCCCAGACCCAGCTTTTGAAGAAGCAACTGGAAGCCATGCCCGACGGCGGCAAGTTTGTGATGGTGATTCCCGCCAACCCCTTCCGCTGCCCGCCCGGCCCCTACGAGCGCGCAGCCATGGTGGCCCACTACCTCAAAGCACACAAACCCAAGAGCAAGATTTTGCTGCTGGACGACAAGGACGCTTTCTCCAAGCAAGGCCTGTTCATTCAGGGCTGGAAGGCGCTGTACGGCGACATGATCGAATGGGTCAAGCAGTCGGACGACGGCAAAGTCACCCGTGTGGATGCCAAAAACCTGGAAGTGGAAACCGCGTTCGGCACCAAACACAAGGCCGATGTGCTGAACGTCATTCCGCCCCAGAAGGCCGGCTATATCGCCGACCGCGCTGGCGTGACCGATGCCAGCGGCTGGGTGCCCGTCAAGCCCGAGAGCTTTGAATCCACCCGCGTCAAGCACGTGTATGTGCTGGGCGATGCCACCATTGCCGCGCCCATGCCCAAGTCGGGCTTTGCCGCCAATACGCAAGGCAAGGTGGCAGCCGCCGCCATTGCGGCGGAGCTGACCGGCCAGCCGCTGCCCACAGCCGCCTACGCCAACACCTGCTACAGCCTGATCGGCAACGACTACGGCATCTCGGTGGCCGGTGTGTACAAGGCCCAGGAAGGCAAGCTGATTGAGGTGGCCAACTCCGGCGGCGTCAGCCCGCTCGATGGCAATGCCGCTTTCCGTAAAGCCGAAGCTGACTATGGCAGCGCCTGGTACAAGGCGATCAGTGCCGACATCTGGGGTGGGTGACTTAGGCTCCCCCTGAGGCGCTGACGCACCTTCCCCCTCTCTCGAAGTGCTTTGCACTTCGGGAGGGGGACGCTGGCTTTGCTGCGGGGCGGCCCTTGCTCGCCAGCCCTCGCCCGGGTCATCGCCCATGCCAACGGACAGCTGTAATTGCAAGCAAACGGGCTACTGCTTAAAAGATCGATATGTTGTTGTGGACCATCTTTTTTCTGGGGGCGGCTTTTGGCGTGGTGGCGCGGCTGGGGCGGTTTTGTCTGTTGCGCGGGCTGCGCCAGCAGATGGGGCGGGATGCCGAAGTTGCTGCGGGCCAGGCGCCTGCGCTACAGGCCTTTGCCCTTGCGCTGGCGGTGGCCTTGCTAGCTTCGCAGGGCTTGCAGGCGCTGGGGTTGGTTGATCTTTCTCAGGCCGCTCTTGCACGTCCCTCGTTTTCGCTGCTGGGTGTGCTGATCGGTGGCCTTCTGTTTGGCGCAGGCATGGTGCTGGCCCGCGCCTGCGGGGCACGTTCGCTGGTGTTGCTGGCGGGCGGTAATCTGCGCTCTCTGGTGACCCTTGTTTTTCTGGCGCTGGGCGCGCAACTGGCCATGACGGGGGTGCTGACGCCGGTGCGCCTGTGGCTGCAGTCTCTGTCCATTGTTTCGCTGGATCACGCCACGCTGCCCGAGTATTTAAATGCATCCAACCCTTGGTCTATCTTGTGGTTGGCGCTATTAGTTTTGATAGCCTCTTTGCTGCTGATCGTCTATGCGCTGCTGCGCCCTGCCTTGCGCAAAAGCCCGCTGCAGTTGGTCTGCGCCGTGGCGGTTGGCCTGCTGGTTGCTGCAGGCTGGTGGGTCACGGCCCATATTGGCGTCGATGAGTTTGAACCTGCCAAACTCACCTCGCTGAGCTTTATCGGCCCTATTTCCGAAGCCATGCTTTACCTACAGCTTTCCACCGGGCGTGAAATCCCCCTGGGCCTGATGCTGAGCGGCGGTGTGCTGGCCGGAGCGTTGATCGCCGCCCTCCTCAGCGGCACGGCACGCTGGGAAGGGTTTGAATCCACCGGCCGTCTGGCCGCCAGCGCAGGCGGTGGCCTGCTGATGGGCTTTGGCGGCGTGCTGGCTGCGGGCTGCTCCATCGGCCAGGGGTTGAGCGGGCTTTCCACGCTGGCTGTGGCCAGCTTGCCTGCGGCGGCAGGCATTGTGCTGGGGGCTGTGCTCATGCTGGTATTGACCCCAAAGCGATAGCACAACCTTCGCTTGGGTATTCGACATCGGCCAAAAGCAGCCCACTTCTAAAATCGATGACCACTAGCTCTGCTTGTGCCGCGTGTCGGCTGAGAGGGTCTCACACAGCTTGCGTACTTCCGCTACGCAGCGCGCCCAAGCTTGCTTCCATCGGCCGAATCAGCGGCACCTGATCGCCCCCACTTTCATTACAGGAGCAATGCTCATGCAACGTCGCCATTTTCTCTGGACTCCTCCAGCCCTCGCCCTCGGAGCCGCAGCGGCCACCGGCTCGGCTTTGGCCGCACCTTCCATCATCAGCAGCCAGTCACCCATCCTGCCGCGCAAAGGCAAAGGTCCGCGCATCGTCATCTGCGGCGGCGGCTGGGGCGGCATGACGGCTGCGCGCTATCTGCGCGAGCTGATTCCCAATTCCGACGTGGTGCTGCTGGAGCGCAATGCGACCTTCTGGTCCGGCCCCATGAGCAACAAGTGGCTGGTCGATATCGTGGGCACCGATTTTGTGAACCGCGACATGCTGCACCCGGCCAACAAGTACGGCTACACGCTGCTGCAAACCGAAGTCACGGGCTTTGAGCGCGACAAAAAACTGGTGCGCACTGCCCATGGCGTGATCGAGTACGACTTCCTGATTCTGTCGGGCGGCATTCGCAACGACTACGAAGCCTGGTTTGGCAACGACCAGCGCGCCATTGACTACACGCGCACCCACTTTCCCAACGCCTATATCCCCAATCAGGAGATGCTCTCGCTCAAGAGCAAGGTCAAGAACTTCAAGGGCGGCACGCTGGTGATGACGCTGCCGCCGCCCCCGCACCGCTGCCCGCCTTCGCCTTACGAGCGAGCCTGCCTGATTGCCTGGCATATCAAGAAAAACAAGATTCCGGGCAAGATCGTCATCCTCGACCCCAAGCCCAAGATTGCCCCCATCGGCGTGGGCTACAAAGAAGCGTTCGAGGAGCTGTACGCAGACATCATCACCCATGTGCCCAATGCCGGCGTCAAGGAAGTGGACCCCTTCAACAAGCAGATCAAGACGGCTGCAGGCGACTTCAAGTTTGACGACGCCATCCTCATGCCACCGCACCAAGCGGCCGACATGGTGTGGAAGGCCGACCTGATTGGCAAGGACGCCACCACCGGCAAGCCCACGGGCTGGGCCGATATGCACAACCGCCTGTTCCACGCCAAGAGCGACGACCGCGTGTACTTTGTGGGCGATCTGATGGGCGCGATCTCGCCCCAGTTTGGCCACTACCCCAAAAGCGGCCACGTGGCCAACTTCATTGGCAAGATCGTGGCGCAGAACATTGCCGAGCGTGTGTCGGGCAAGGAAGTCATCGCCCGCCTGCCTGATAACCTGTGCTACATGATGGTCAACGGCGATCCGCAGGAGGAAATCTCGGTCAAGTTCGAGTACGAAGTGGACGCCAACGGCCAGGTCAACCAGACCCAGATCGACATGGATGTGCGCACCCATGATCTGGTCAAGGAAGATTTTGGCTGGATCAATAGCAAGTTCAAGGATTTTTTGGGGGTTTAACCACGCCCCCTGAGCCGCTGTCGCGGCTTCCCCCTCTCTCTTCAGGAGGGGGGACGACACCTTCAGCTAGGCGCCCCCGCCGCGAGGCGGCTCTTGCTCGGCGTCTCTGGCCTGGGGCGTGCCTGTTTTGAAGGCTCGTTTTGATGTTTTGTTTATTTGACTGAGAGTAGCAATGTTCAAGCACACCACCCGCAGAAGCCTGGTGCTGGGCGCAGCAGCCGCTGGGGCCGGTCTGGCCCTGCCGGCCTCTGCGTTCGCTCAGGCCAGCACGGCAGCCAAGACTCCGCTGGTCGGCCCGCTGGCCCCCAACCCCGCAGAGTTCAAGAAGACCATGGACCAATTCACGGGCGGCAAACCCACACAGGCCGAAGGTCTGCAGCTGGATGTGCCCGTGCTGGCCGACAACCCCAGCGCCGTGCCCATCAAGGTCAAGGTAACACTGCCCATCACCGAGCAGGACTGGTGCGAGGAAATCATCGTGCTGGCTGAACTCAACCCTTCGCCGCTGACCTGCCGCCTGCAGTTCACCGCCGCCGCAGGCACTGCCGAGGCCGCAGTGCGCATTCGCCTGTCCCAATCGCAGACAGTGCATGCCCTGGCCCGCATGAAAAGCGGCAAGGTGCTGGCAGCCAAGCAGGCGACAACAGTGGCCGCCAGCGGCTGTGGCATGTGAAAGGAATTTTGATGAGCAAACCACCCCGCATCTGGGTCAGCAATGCCACCCCGAAAAAAGGCGAAGTCGTGCGCGTGCGTGCACAAATGGAGCATGTGATGGAAAGCGGTCTGCGCACCGACCCGGCCACCGGCAAAGTGCGTCCGCGCAATATCGTCAACCGCTTTGAGGCACGGCTGGGCAGCGCCCTGCTGTTCACCTGGGAGCCCGGTATTTCGATTGCCCAGAACCCCTATATCGAGTTCACCTTTCTGGCCCGCGAAAGCGGCGAGCTGAACATGCTGTGGAAGGACGAACAGGGCCAGACGCTGAATGCGCAAAAGGCCATCACCGTCAGCTGATTGCCCCGCCAATGTAAAAAGCCCCGCCCGGTGACTGCCCGGCGGGGCTTTTTTAGGGTCAACAGAGGAACGCTGGCTCAATTACCCTGGTAGCGCCCGGGCCTGTGGCTGATCCACAGAAACACACTCATGATGACGGCGGCCAGCACCGAGTACGCCACCCGATCAAAAGGCACAACCCACAGCGCCAGCAGCACCACGGTGCAGTCAATCATCATCTGCACCTTGCCTGCGCGAATGCCATAGCGCTCCTGCAGGTACAGCGACACAATCGTCGCGCCGCCCAGGCTGGAGTGATGGCGCGCCAGAAACAAGCAGCCCGAGCCCATGAGCAAGCCACCGGCCACGGCCGCATACAGCGGGTTCAGATAGTCGATATGAATAAAGCGTGGCCCCACATCGGCCATGAAGGCCAGCATGGCCACCGAGACAAAGGTCTTGATCGTGAACTCTGGCCCCATGCGCTTCCAGGCGAACCAGTAAAACGGAATATTGATCACGAAAAAGATAGCGCCAAACGGCAGCCCCGTCACGTAATGCAGCAAAAACGCGATACCTGCTGTGCTGCCCGTCAGCAACCCGGCCTGGGCAAACAGCATCATGGTGATGGAGACAAACAGCGAGCCGGTAAAGAGCGCCTGCGCGTCTTCAAAGCGGCCATGGCGAAGCACGGGGGCGGCAGCGCTGGTCACGCTGGGCGAATGGGCCAGCGCGGGGCTTGCGGAGTTGGGTAGCGGTGAGGGCATGTCGGGTAAGACAGAAAGCTTGCGCCCTGAATCTCGGTAAAGACGGGGGACGAGTCGGCACGGGTAATGCCGGGATTACCCTGAATTTTAGGGAATCGGCTTTCACTTGTAAGGATTTTTTGCTGCGGCGCAACAAATTTTTCTTCGCCTCTGCACGGCCTTTGCCACCGCAAATTTCAAGCCTTTTCTGCCTCTGGCCATTGATAAAAAGGCGCTGCCAGCTATCAAATCAGAAGCAAGTTTTTAGCGGCGCATCAAAAAAGCCATGTTTGCGCTGGGCAGACATGGCTTCAATTCGAGAACGCAAAAACGGGCTCAGCCGCGCGGCTCGTCCGGCAGGCGTTCGCGGTTCAGGGTGCGCAGCACACGGCCATCGTTGCCGAAGGTGACGGTGAACTGCATGTCACGCGTGGGGGGGTCGATGTAGTTCCAGTCCCAATCCGTTTCCTGCTTGAGCTTGTACGTCATCATCTTGGCGGGCTTGCCCAGCATGCGGCGCACTTCGTTTTCGTCCATGCCCGGCACGATCTTGGCAAACACATGGGGGGCCAGCACCTGGCGCAAGGCGCTCATCTTGCCGTCGGTGCCGATGGTAATCATGTAGTTCTTGGCACCAGCAGGCTGGCGGTTGTACTCCAGCGTGTGGGAGCCATCGGCTTCCTGCCAGATGCGCTCAGGCTCGCCAAACTTGGCGCGCACATCAAATTCTGTGGAAAGACCTTCTTCCAGTTCCTTGATCTTTTGCTCGTCGCAGCCCACCAGCGCCAGGGCACCAATGGCTGCAGCCGCCAGAGCGGTTGTCACACGGGAAAAAATATTCATGGGCTTGCGTTATCGAAGTTCCAGACAGTGCCGCGATTCTGACAGCTTGCACCCGCCTTGCATCCATACGGGGCGGCGAATATGCAAACGCTTGTCAAAACCTGCAAAAACACCCTTTGCACCACAGACCCCAAACCGCTTTGAATAGCCCGCACCGGGCTACATGCCCATCACGGGCTAAAATCCATTGTTCTGAGAGGTTTTACACATATGTCTTTCTTCCGCCGCCCCGACTATCGTTCCGACACCACCAACTTCATCAACGACCTGAAGAAGCAAAAGCCCGAGCTGGAAAAGCAACAGTTTGCCGGTCGCGGCCTGCTGTGGGACAAGGACGTGAACCATGAAGTCTGGGAAGACCTGCGCGCTGGCCGTGTGGATCAGAAGCCCTACGTGTACCAGACCAACCACTCCTGAATCTTTTTGATGAAATCAGCCTCCAGCGCTTATCTATCAAGCGTTCCTAGCTCTGCATTGCATAGCAAACCATGAGCGAGGCTGATAGCAGCACCCATTTGCCGGGCCAGCACCCGGACGCCCCTGAAAGCTCACCCGCAGTGATCGATCAGGTGGCTTTGGCGCGTCTGTATGGCGAGCCGCTGTTTGCGCTGCCGCAGGATCTGTACATCCCGCCCGATGCGCTGGAAGTCTTTCTCGAAGCCTTTGAAGGCCCGCTGGACTTGCTGCTGTATCTGATTCGCAAGCAGAACTTCAACATCCTCGACATTCCCATGCTGGACGTCACACGCCAGTACATGACCTATGTGGACGAGGTGCGCAGCCGCAATCTGGAGCTGGCTGCCGAATATCTGCTGATGGCCGCCATGCTCATCGAGATCAAATCTCGCATGCTGCTGCCGCCCAAGAAGCAGGAAGACGGCGAGGAAGCCGAAGACCCGCGTGCCGAGCTGGTGCGCCGCCTGCTGGAATACGAGCAGATGAAGATGGCCGCCCAGCAGCTGGGCCAGTTGCCCACCTACGGCCGCGATTTTCTCAAGGCCACGGTCTATATCGAGCAAAGCCTGCAGCCACGCTTTCCCGATGTGGAAATCGGCGAGCTGCAAGCGGCCTGGCGCGATATTCTGAAGCGCGCCAAGCTGGTGCAAAGCCACAAGATCACACGCGAAGAGCTGTCGGTGCGCGAATACATGAGCCAGATCCTCAAGCAGCTGCAGGGCCAGCGCTTTGTGGAATTCGAGCGCATCTTCAACCCCGAAAAAGGCTCGACAGTGCTGGTGGTGACCTTTATCGCCATGCTGGAACTGGCCAAGGAAACACTGATCGAAATCACCCAGGCCGAAGCCTATGCGCCTATTTATGTGCGCCTGGCCTATACCCCTGTTTGAGCACGGCCCTCTGAGCGGCTGCGCCGCCTCCTCCCAGAGAGGACGACAGCATCGCTGCGCGGCGGAAGCCGCCCAGGTCTTGCTTGCTGCCTCTGGCCTGGGGCGTGCAAATTTTGGATCCCACAATGACATACAGCGTCAAAGAAATTTTCTACACCCTGCAGGGCGAAGGCGGCCAGGCCGGCACGCCTGCCGTGTTCTGCCGCTTTGCGGGCTGCAATCTGTGGACGGGGCGTGAGCAGGACCGGCCCAATGCCATCTGCCAGTTCTGCGATACCGATTTTGTGGGCACCGATGGCACGCTGGGCGGCAAATTCACCACCGCCGATGCGCTGGCCGAGCGCATTCTGAGCCAGTGGCCAGCCAGCGACAGCCAGCACCGCATGGTGGTGCTGACGGGCGGTGAGCCCCTGCTGCAGGTTGATAGCGCACTGATTGATGCCCTGCATGCACGCGGCTTTCGCATCTCCGTCGAAAGCAACGGCACAGTGGCCGCGCCAGAAGGCATCGACTGGCTGTGCATCAGCCCCAAGGCCGGTGCCGACTGGATTCAGCGCAGCGGCCAGGAAATCAAGCTGGTCTGGCCCCAGCCCGGCTTTGACCTGGCTGCCATCGAGGCCAGCACCCACTTTGCCAACTATTTTCTGCAGCCCATGGACAATGTCCGGCAAGCCAGCAATATTGCCGCCTGCATTGAGCAATGCATGCAGCGACCCCGCTGGCGCCTGAGCCTGCAGACCCATAAGCTCACTGGAATTAGATGACCCCCCTGAGTCGCTTCGCGCCTTCCCCCCAGAGGGACGACGGCCTTTGCTGCGGGGCGGCCCTTGCTGGCCGCCCGCCATGGGGTCCGTTCCCAGCTCAAAGGCCGAAGGTAATGCTCAGCGTCACCGATCACTGATATGCAGTTCACCGTTCACCAGCGTTTTTTCTTCGATGCCGCCCACACGCTGGAGCGCGCTATCGAAACCGAGAGCAGCCGCCGCATTCACGGCCACACCTACTACGCCGAAGTCAGCGTGACTGGCCCGCGCAATCCGGACAATGGCATGGTCATCGACCTTGGCCAGTTGCGTGCACGGCTGGAGCAACTACGCGAGCAGCTCGACCATCACTTTCTGGATGAGGTTCCAGGCCTGGGCAAGCCCACGCTGGAAAACCTGTGTCTCTTCATCGCCCAGGCGCTGAACGATCTCCAACCACCGCCGAGCCGCGTGCGTGTCTGGCGTGACAGCATTGGCGATGGCTGCGTGCTGGATCTGGCCTGAGCAAACTCCACGAAAAAGCCCCGCATTCGCGGGGCTGCTGGCTTGCAAGGGCTCAAAGGCTTCCCCACCCGAAGGCCTGACCTTGCAAATCGCGTTGATGTGAAAGCCGTGGGCTTTCACATCCATACCACTTAGAAGTTGTGGCGCATGCCGATTTCATAGCCGGTCATGCTCTTGCCCGCGTTGGGGGTAGGAGCCAGCGACGAGCCCAGCTTGCGCTTGGCGTTGTCGTCGTTGCTCATGCGAGCCACGGCAGCGTACAGTTCCGTGCGCTTGGACAGCTTGTAGCCATAGCCCAGCGCCAGACGCTGAGAGTCGGCGTTGTTGCTCTTCTTGTCCTTGTACCAGGTGTAGGCAGCGCGCAGCTCACCGGCGCCCAGCGGCACCTTCACGCCCACGCTGTACAGGTCCACGCGCTTGTTGTTGCCACGGTCAGAGGCCAGCAGCACCATGGGTGTGACCACGCCAAAGTTGTAGGAAGCGCCCAGGTTCATGGTCTTGTAATCCACACCTGCAGCGGCCGTGCCACCGCGTGCCACGCCATAAGCACCGGCCACATTCAGAGGACCGTTGGCATAGCCTAGGCGCAGGCCGGTAGAGCTTTGCAGGCTGCTGTCACCCGACTGCTCACCAAAGCTGTGGCTGATCTGGCCATAAACGCCGCCCATCTTGGGCAGCAGATAGCTGACCATATTGGAGTTGCGCTTGGGGTTGGAGCCTTCGGACGTTCCAGTGGCCGAGCTGCTGATCAGGTTGTGGCCGTTGATAGCGCCCATGCCGGTATCGCCAAACGCATGGAAGGTTTCCAGGTTCTGGTAGGCAGGCGTCTTGTCGCGGCCCAGGCGCACTTCACCGAAATTACCCAACAGGCTGACGGTGCTGCGGCGGTCGAACTTGAAGCCGGAAGCCGTGCCGTCGTCCACGCCGACGCTGCCTTCCAGCCAGAAGCCTGCCTTCAGGCCACCGCCCAGATCTTCCTCACCGCGAAAGCCCAGACGGCTGCTGGAATTGCCGCCGTTGGCCATGCCAGTCACGCTATTGCCCGAGCTGGAAATATGGGCCACAGAAGCATCAACTACACCAAACAGGGTAACGCTGGAGCTTTGTGCGGAGGCCGCTGCCGCAAAAGTCATGGCGGCCAGGGCGATCAATGTGTGTTTCATGTGTTCAATCGGAAATATCAAAATAGAAGGCCTTGATCAAGATCGACCGGCTCAGGCTGGTCGCCCTCCCTCTTCGGGAGCGCTGCCAAAGCCTGCTGCTGGTCAGCGCCCATCAATCAAGGACTGGGTCGATTACACAAACCGTCGATGACAGACCCATGAAAACCCGCATATTTGCAACAAAACAACAAATTGAGTTTCCGATTGTTCGCTTCGCCTATCCGGACTACGCAATCCGCAGGTTTTGCCACGTTGTGTATGGGCATCCACTGGGACAGCGGCCTCATCCCATTTAGACTTGAGCGCTTTGGCCCGAGAGCCTGCTCAGCCGAACAGGCCGGGACAAACACTGTTATCCATCCCCAGAACGAAGAGACACCACATGTTCCGCACCCTGCTGAAGTCCAAGATTCACCGCGTCAAGACCACCCAGTGCGAGCTGCACTACGAAGGCTCCTGCGCCATTGATGAAGACCTGCTGGACGCTGCCAATATTGCCGAAAACGAACAAGTCCATATCTGGAATATCGACAACGGCGAACGCTTTGTGACCTACGCTATCAAGGGCGAGCGTGGCAGCGGCATGATTTCCGTCAACGGCTCGGCCGCACGTCGCGCCAGCGTGGGCGATCTGCTCATCATTGCGGCTTTTGCCCAGGTTCACGAGAAAGACGTGGCCGAGCACCAGCCTCAGCTGGTTTTCGTCAACGAAAAGAACCAGCAAGTCGAGCTGCGCCACAAAGTGCCTACCCAGATGCTGTAAAACACCGCATCTGCTTTTAGCGAAAGAGCGTCATGCCTCATCTGCACATTGAATACACCGACAACCTGACCGGCCTGAACGAGCGCGAACTGATGCGCGAAATCAACGCCGTGGTCTGCGCCCACCCCACCGTGACCGACGAAGCCGATGTGAAATCGCGCATTGCGCGCCTGAGCATGGACAAGGTCTACATCGGCAACCAGCCCGATAACCATGGCTTTGCGCACGTGCATCTGCAACTGATGGCCGGACGCAGCACAGAAGCCAAAAAGCAGATGTCCGACGGCATCGCCGAAGTGCTGCGCCGCCTCGTGCCCCAGCCTGCCGGTCTGGATGTGCAGCTGAGCGTGGACGTGGCTGACATGGACAAGGCCACTTACTTCAAGGGCCGCCTGTAAGCGCATTCAGCCTTCACCGCCAACATGCCCGCTGCGCCCTCGGCCTGCGGGCATGTTTGTTTCAGGCGCTGCAGCGCCGCCCCATGGGCTAAAGTGCGGCGGCTATGACTGCGCCATCCCCAAACAACTCCAACAGCCCATCCACCCACTGGTTGCTGGCCCTGAGCCTGATTCTCATTGCCTGCAATCTGCGCCCCGTGTTTGGCAGCCTCTCCGTGGTGCTGCCCGAAATCATGCGAGACACCGGCCTGTCTTCCACCGGCGCCAGCATGCTGACCACGCTGCCCATTCTGTGCCTGGGCCTTTTTTCACTACCCACGCCCGCTTTGGCACGCCGCTTTGGGGCGGAACGCGTGCTGCTGATTGCTCTTATTTTGATAGCTTCAGGCACATTGCTGCGCGCCACTGGCAGCATTTTTGCCTTGTTTTTATCCGCGGTGCTGGCCGGTGCAGGTATTGCCATGGGCAATGTGCTGCTGCCCAGTCTTATCAAGCGCAGCTTTGCGCTGAAAGTGGCGCTGATGATGGGCCTGTACACGCTGGCCGTCTGTGGCGGTGCGTCTGCAGCGGCGGCCTTTACCGTGCCCATGCAGCTGCACTGGTTTGAGGGTGCCTGGCCCTATGCGCTGGCCGTGTGGGCGGCTCTGGGCGTACTGGCCATTCTGATCTGGGCACCGCAGGCTGCACATGCCAAACCGGTTGCCACCGATGCAGCCGCCCATGCTGGCACGCTGAAGCGCTCAGCACTGGCCTGGCAGGTCACCTTTTTCATGGGGCTGCAGTCTGCGCTGGCCTATATCGTCATGGGCTGGCTGGCCCCCATCCTGCGCGAGCGCGGTATCGACAGTGCCGAGGCGGGCTACCTGGTGGCCACATCCATCCTCATGCAGCTGGCCGCCAGCCTACTGACCCCGCCACTGGCCGCACGCCTGAAAGACCAGCGTGGCTTTACGCTGGCGCTCTCCGTCATGATTCTGGCCGCATTTCTGGGCTTGCTCTGGGGGCCGCTGGGCCTGCCCATGTGGGGCTGGGCCGTCCTTCTGGGTCTGGGCCAGGGCGGTGCATTTGCTCTGGCGCTGAGCCTGATCGTCATGCGCAGCGGCAGCGCGCAAGTCACCGCCCAGCTATCCGCCATGGCCCAAGGCTGGGGCTATGTGCTGGCCGCCTGGGGCCCGCTGCTGGTGGGCCTGCTGCACAGCCTGACGGGCAGCTACATGCCCACGGCCACACTGGTCATTGTGCTGAGCGCCGCGATGGCACTGGCCGGCTGGGGCGCCGGGCGCAATCTGCTGGTGCAGGTTGGCAAAGCTTGATTTCAAGAGAAATAGGCCTTCAGCCATTGATGAATAAGCGCAGCAAGCTATCAATTCATGAGTGATATTTCACAGAGCCCCACCCGCGCCCGCTGCCCCCATTGCCTGCGGGCGCTGCGCAGCTGCATCTGCGCGCTGGTGCAGCCAGTTCCGCACCAGGTGCAACTGCTCATCCTCATGCACCCGGACGAAGTGCATGAAGCCAAGGGCACAGGGCATTTGCTGCACCTGTGCCTGGCGCACAGCCAGACTCTGGTGGGCGAACAGCTGGACGAAGCCGCACTTCAGCAAGCCCTGCATGGCCCATGGCCCGGCGATACCAACACGAATACCGCAGCCGCCCCACGCCACACCCTGCTGCTCTACCCAGAGACCACTGCACAAGACGCCGCCCTGGGCCTGCAGGAGGCCGCCCCACTACCCCAGCCTTGGCCCTGCCCGCCGCAGCGGCTGAGACTGGTGGTGCTGGACGGCACCTGGCGCAAAAGCCGCAAGATGCTGTACTGCAACCCGGCGCTGCAAACCTTGCCCCGACTGGCTTTGCAGAATGTGCCGCCCTCGCAATACGCCATTCGCAAAGCGCATCTGCCGGGCCAGCTTTCGACCTTTGAGGCGACGGTTCTGGCACTGGCCCAGCTTGAACAATGGCCAGCAGACAGCCCGCAGCCACAATCGCTGCAGCAGGTGTTCGAGCGCTTTGTGGCCATGCAGATTCAGATGCGGCAGCAGCACTTTCCACGCTGAAATGAAAAGACCTGCCAGTTACCCGGCAGGTCCATGCAATTCGGTAGCGATGGCGTTGCGTCAGCGCGCTTAGCGGTTGTTGGCCATCAACTCCTGCACTTCGGCGGGCTTGGTTCCGTCCTGCGGCACCAGGGTCGGGCCCTTGTCACGCTTGCGTTCTGTGCGGGGGGCTTCGTCGCTGCCCAGGTTGTCGCGGGTGTTTTTCTGCACGGCAATGGCACCAAAGAGAGCCAGCGCAAAAGCCATGGCATAGAAGCCTTTTTCGCTCAGCTGCAGCGTGGCGTTGAACAGGCCCACACCCAGCAGACCCACTGCAATCAGCAGCGCCACCCAGCTGATGCCGTAGTAGATGGCGGTGACTGGAATGCCTTCCAGACGGTCGCGCACCGATTTCTGCAGCGAGATGGCGGCGTACAGGCCCAGCACCAGCACCGCAAAGTAGTAGCCCTTTTCGTTGAGCTGCATTCCCGCATTCCACAACCCCGCCATGAAGGCCACCACGCCCAGCAGCAAGGCGGCCCAGGAAGCACCGACGAAGGCAGCGGAAGGCTTGTTGCTTGAAACGGCTTGGTTGTTCATGTCTCGCTCCAGAAGTTTTGGTGAAGCGATAGTAGAAAACCTCTATCAAAATGTCACGTTTATTTCCTGTTCAGTATTGAAAAGTGATACTGACAGAGGCCTTGGTTCAGGCTGCAAAGGCGTAGCGCACCAGCGCAAAGCACAGAGCGAACAGATAACCATAGAAAAAGTGATTGATGCGCAGCAGCGGCTCCCCTTTGCGGGCACGCCATGCGCCCATGGCCACCATCAGCCCACCCACGGCAACAGGCGTCAGCACCAGATTGACCAGCCGTAGCGGGCCGTCTGGCGTCAGGTGATGGCCTATCAGCAGCAGGCTCAGGCCACCAAAGACCGCGCCAAAGATGGCGTAACCCAGCGATGCCAGCCAGGGGTTCGGGGGCTTGCGAAACGGCTCGACCACAGAGTGCAGCCCCAGCTCGACCACCGCCTCGCCAATGCCCTGCAGCAGAAATTCACCCAGAAGTTGAAGCAGCAATTCCAGCAAGAGCGTCAGTCCTCGGAGTCGCCGTCGTCCTCATCCATGGCAGCATTCAACGCCTCCTGCACATGGGGCGGCATGCCTTCCTCCCAGCCCTGCTCGTCCACATAGCTGTAGATATCAGGTTGCGCGCCTTCAACAGCGGCCAGCAGGGCTGCAGGAATTTGCCACTTGGCTTCGCTGCCCTTTACCGCTTCGCTGGTCCAGTCATAGCCAGGGTGCTTTTCATTGCCGGTGGGCGAGGCGAGATCGTTGGCAGGGTCCCAGCCAATGGTGGCTGGCGCCAGCTTGCCTTCTTCAAAGCGTTTGGCCAGCGCATGCACGCGTGACCAGCCTTTACGGTTGACGCTGGGCACCTTCTCTTCCGATGCGTAGTGCTGGTAGTAGCCCGGCTGCAGATACCAGTACAGCGCCTTGGCCACGGCAGGCTCCAGCCTGGGCTGCTTGATGATCCAGTCGGTCAGCGCGCTGCCGTTGTCGTAGTTCATGGTGGTCACCACGGCCAGCCACTGGGTCGGCGTTGCCGTGGAGAGGAACTCCGTCATGAGATCCACATAAAGCGCGTCAAAGTTTTCGTCATCCATGCTCGCTTCTCCTTGGCTTGAGAGTGTCAGCGTACCAGCTGTGCGTCCAGCCAACCGCGCAGGCTGTTGATGAAGGCCCAGCCGGTCACACGCTCAATATCGTCCACATGGACCCGCTGCTCTGTCAACTCTGATCTGGACAGGGCCAGCGCCCTTCCCACACCGGGCAACAGCCCGCACGACAGCGGCGGCGTGACCCAGCGACCATCGAGCTGCATGGCGATATTGCCACGCGTGCATTCGGTAATTTCACCGCTTTCGTTGTACAGCACCATGTCAAACACGGCATCGCTGCGAGGGCGGAAAACATCGTATTGCGCACGCACCGAAGTTTTGAAGCGCACCGCATCGCTTTGCGCCACCGCATTGGCAAGCGGCTGGCGTGCCAGCTGCAGCTGCACCGGCTGCGGCGTGGGCAGCAAAGGCTCTGCCGTGATGATGACAGCGCCACTGACCTGCAGGGCCAGGCGCACCCGCCAGTCGCCGCGCGCATGGCTTTGCGCCAGCCGCCCCATGTCGCTTTCCAGCTGCATCTGCATGAGCGGATAGCGAAAGTGCTGCGCCGTGATCTGCAATCTGGCCCAATGCAGCGGCCAGTTCTGCCAATGCCCGTTTTTCAGCGCCAGCGTTTCCAGAATTTCAAAGTTTGTATTCATACCCATTCACCTCGGTGACAGCGACTTTGCAAAAACCTGCTTGTGCTGCCACTCCTCCCATTCCCCATCCGCCTGAGCACTGGCCGTGATGCCACTGCCAATGCCGCAGCGCAGTTGCCCATCGTGCTGCACCACCGTGCGTATGGGCACATTGAATGTAGCGTGAATGCGCCCCGGCACAAGCCCCGGGCGAACCACGCCCAGCGCGCCGCAGTACACACCGCGTGGCCCGGGTTCCAGCGCATGAATCAGGCGCATGGCCTGGCGCTTGGGCGCGCCAGTGATGGAGCCACAGGGAAACAGGGCCGAAAACACATCCACCAGCCGCAGCCCTGCTCGCGTTTGTGCCACCACATCCGATGTCATTTGCCAGACGGCGGGCAGCGCCTGCAGCTGAAACAGCTGCGGCACCTTCACGCTGTGCGGCACGGCGATGCGTGAGAGGTCGTTGCGCAGCAGATCGACAATCATCACGTTCTCGGCTCGCTCTTTGGCAGAGCTGCGCAGGGTTTGAGCCGCTTGCGCATCAGCCTCTGGCGTCGCCCCTCGCGCTGCCGTGCCCTTCATGGGACGGGTCAGAATCTGTGAGCCATCCCAGTCAAAAAACAGCTCGGGCGAGACTGACATGACCTGCATGTCTGCGCTGTCGATCAGTGCGGCATAGCCGCCGGGCTGGGCGCTCTGCAGTCTGGCAAACCAGGCCTGAGCGCTTTCGCTGCCCGCGCCATTCGCAGCCGCCTGCAATGCAGTGGTGTAGTTGATCTGATAGCAGTCGCCAGCCGCTATGGCCTCATGAATGCGCGCCACACTGGTGTTGAATTGCTCACGCGTCAGCGGGCTTTGCCAGTGCACATCGCGCGGGGTGGACGGGTTTTCAGATGCGCAAGCCGCCAATGCCTGTGGCGGCTGATGGGCACCAAACCACGCCAGCGGCTGGCCGGGCTGCGCCGCATGCACCGCGCCGGCGTATGCGGGGTCGAACGCTGTTGCCGCCTCATATGCCAGCCAGCCCACGCACCACAGGCCTTGCTCGGCGGCCTGCTGCACGGCATTGAGCAGCGCAGGAACCTCGGCAGCGCTGTGCGCAGCCCAATGCTGCAGCGGCTGGCCAAATTCATGGCGCAAACGTGCAGATTCTGGCTGGTGCGGGTTGGAAAAATCGAGAATAGTTTTCAAGTCAAATAGCCTGCGAGCGCAGATTGGATATGCGCTAGATGCTATCAAACTTGCGTGATTTTGAATCGCCCACAAAAAAGCGCGCTGCGGGTTGCCCCATAGCGCGCATTCCACCAGTGGGCTGCCTCTGCCGGGCAGCTAAGAGAGAGAAGCTGTTTACTTCGCAGCCATACGGGCCGCAGCAGCGCCGTCGTACTTGGCCACGGCAGCCGCGTAAGCAGGGCTGGCCAGCAGGCGCTGGTATTCGGAATAGGCCTTGCGGTATTCGGCGGTTTGCTCGGCCTCCACGTAACCCGTGGGCGATGGCAGGTTGCCCAGACCGGAGCGCTGGAACATTTCCAGATCCGCCAGCACTTCGGCGCGGCTCTTGCTTGCGCCAACAGGGGCTTGGGGAAGGTCTTGGGCCATGGCAGCAGCAGCGCTGGCAGTCAAAACAACGGCGGCAAACAGGCGGGTAGCGGAGCGCATTTTCAGTCCTTTCAGTCGTGAGGCCCCTGCCTCACATCGGTATGGCTGAACTATGCGCCTGCAGGTCTGGGCAGGTCTGTGCGTTTTCTCACGCAAAAATGCATTTCACGATATGAAAATAAAACTTGGGATTTAACGTGCCTCTTCCAGCAGCACGCGCAACCCATCCACATGGCAGATGCGCAGATTGCGCCCTTCGCGCTGCAGCAGGCCCAGCCGTGTCAGGCGCGACATCTCTCTGGCCACCTCTTCGCGGCTGGTGCCCAGCATCAGGGCCAGATCGTTCTGGCGCGGCGCTGGGGACAGCAGGGCCTGGTCCTCGACCACACCGATGCGCTCGGCCTGCTCCAGCAACTGGGCATGCAAGCGCCCCCGCACCGACAGCGTGCCCATGTTCACCACACGCCGCGCCAGCATGGAGGACAGCTCCACCAGATGCTCAATCACCGCCCGGACGATCTGAATGTCACTGACAACAAGCGCTTCCAGCTCTTCTTTTGATAGCGATGCCACCAGGCTTGGCTCCTGCGCCTGCACCACCACATTGAGATGGCTGACCGCGCCCTCCTGGGCCATGGGGCCGAAAAAGCGCCCTGCGGCAATCATGCCCAGAATCAGCTCCCGCCCATTGGCCCCGTAGCTGCTGACGCTGAGCGTGCCGCTGCTGAGCATGTACAGCCGCTGGTCGCAATACGGCCCATGCAGCACCTGCCCGCTCTCCAGCCGGTGCCAGTGGCAACGCGCCGCCAGATCGGCCAGTTTTTCATCCGACAGCGAATCCAGCAGCTTCACATTGCGCAGGCCCTGCCAGGCCACGGCAGGCGCAGCAGGCAGTTCGGCGGCAACAGGCATGGCAACAGTGGTCATGGCAATCAGCAGTCAGGTCAACAATGACAATGCGGCAATCACTGGTCAGCATAGTGCCAGCCAGCGCGCAAAAGATGGTCTGTTTGCAGTTGTTGTGCAGCTGCAGCATCGCATAGACTCGCGAACAATTTGTTCAAAGCCTTGAAGGCTGCACGGCAAAGCACACAAGAAATCACATTCAGGAGACAGCACATGACCGCCACCGGAACCCCTTACGGCACCATTCCCCCCTCGTCGCCCCAGCCCCAGCGCCGCCCCATCAGCCTGCCGCGTCTGGCCCAGATGCGCGCTGCCGGTGAAAAAATCACCATGCTGACCGCCTACGACGCCACCTTTGCCGCCGTGGCCGATGCGGCGGGTGTGGAGTGCATTCTGGTGGGCGACTCTCTGGGCATGGTCTGCCAGGGCCTGCACAGCACCGTGGGCGTCACGCTGGCCGATATGGTCTATCACACGGCCAGCGTGACACGCGGCCTGCACCGCGCGCAGGCCACGGCCTGGGTGATTGCCGACATGCCCTTTGGCAGCTATGCCGAAAGCCCCGAACAAGCCATGCGCAATGCCTGCGAGCTGATGCAGGCCGGCGCGCACATGGTCAAGCTCGAAGGCGGCGGCTGGACGGCGCCCACCGTGCGCTTTCTGGTGGACCGGGGCGTGCCCGTCTGCGCCCACCTGGGCCTGACGCCGCAGACCGTTCACGCCCTGGGCGGTTACCGCGTGCAAGGCAAGGACGAGCAAGCCGCCGCCACCCTGCGCCAGCATGCGCTGGAGCTGCAGGATGCCGGTGCCAGCATGCTGGTGCTGGAGATGGTGCCCGCTGCCCTGTCTGCCCAGCTGACCGAAGAATTGAAAGACTGCCACACCATCGGCATTGGCGCGGGCAACGGCACGGCAGGCCAGGTTCTGGTACTGCACGACATGCTGGGCGTGAACCTGGGCAAGATGGCCAAATTCGTTCACAACTTCATGGCCGACGCAGGCAGCGTCAAGGGCGCCATGGAGGCCTATGTGCAAGCTGTCAAAAAGGGCAGCTTCCCCGATAACGCACTGCACGCCTGGTAAAAGGGCGGCAGCTCAGAACCCTCGAAAGGACTTCCCTTTGAACACCCTCACCCATCCCTATTTCGGTCCTCTGTCCACCACCGCGTTGCAGGACACGGATGTGATCTGGGAAGTCCCGCAGAACCTGAACGGTCAGTCCATCGAAACCTGGCTCTGGGCCGACCCGGCCACTTCGCTGGACGCCGCACTGCTGGATGACTTTGCCAGCACGCTGGGCCAGCTGACCCAGCTGGACCAGAACGCCCGCACGGCGCTGGTCAAGCATCTGCAGCAAGAACCTGACTTTATCGACCACCTGACCGAAGCCGCCAGCGAAGATGATGCCCAGGGCCTGCCCACTGTACAAACCCTGCTGAAGCAGGCAAAGGCCGCAGGCCAGGCTCAGATCACAGCTGCCGACTTTGTGGCCGCCATGCAGCTGCAAAACATCAGCCTCTGGTGCAGCCACGACGACGAGCCCGTGGTGCTTGACTACCGCCTTGATCCCGAAGGCAACGACCAGATTCTGGCCGTCAAGTGCGACGCACAGGGAAACATCACTGAAATTGCCTGGGAAAGCTGAAGACTTCAATCATGCGAATCGTTCACACCATCACCGATCTGCGCGCCGCACTGGCTGGCACGCAGCGCCCGGCCTTTGTGCCCACCATGGGCAATCTGCACGAAGGCCACCTCTCACTGGTGCGCCAGGCATGCGAGAAGTCCGATGTCACCGTGGCCAGCATCTTTGTGAACCGTCTGCAGTTTCTGCCACATGAAGATTTTGATAGCTACCCACGCACGTTTGAAGCCGACTGCGCCAAGTTGAACGCCGAAGGCTGCAGCATCGTTTTTGCCCCCAAAGAAAAAGACCTCTACCCCGAGCCACAGACCTTCAAAGTGCAGCCCGATGCAGCACTGGCCGATATTCTGGAAGGTGAATTCCGCCCCGGCTTCTTCACCGGCGTCTGCACCGTGGTCATGAAGCTGTTCCAGGCCGTGTTCGGCACCACCGGCGGCGGCACCGCCGTGTTCGGCCAGAAGGACTACCAGCAGCTGATGGTGATTCGCCGCATGGTGCAGCAGTTTGCGCTGCCCATCGACATCGTGGCGGCCAGCACCGCCCGAGCCGACAGTGGCCTGGCGCTGAGCTCGCGCAACGGCTACCTTAGCGACGAGCAGCGCGTGCAGGCCATGGCGCTGTCGCAAGCGCTCAAATCGCTGGCCGAAGCCGCACGCCAGGGCGGCGATCTGGCTCAGCTGGAAGCGCAGGCCATGGACGCCTTGCGCGCCAAGGGCTGGACACCCGACTACCTGACGGTGCGCCAGCGCAGCAATCTGCTGACACCAGCGGACGCCCGCAGTGGCGACTTGGTCGCTCTTGGCGCTGCGCGCCTGGGCGGCGCAGATGGCACGCGACTGATCGACAACCTGGAGTTTTAAACAAACACTCTGGCGTCTTGATACTTTCAGTGGTGCGCCGGATACCCAGGTTCGCGCACCGTGATCGTGGGCATCTTCGGCGGCAGGATGAAAGTGTCAATCATCACCACATCCTCCGTACCCAGGTTGGCCGCAGCCATCAGTGTGTGCGGAGGCATGTAATAACAGGTGCCTGCCGGCCATTTGGCTGGCGCGTGTCCTTCCATAAAGACGGTCACTTCGCCAGTCAGGGCGCAGGTCGTGCCGCCATGCTCATGAATGTGGATGGCAGCTCTTGTTCCGGCCTTGCGAATGCCTCGCTCAATCACGATACGCATGCCATCAGCACCAATGGTGTCCAGCATGGTGGACTCATCCACCATTCGCGCCATTTTCCCCGGTAACGTTGCCCCGTTCAGCATGTTGATGTCCAGCGCCCGAGACGGCGTGACCGATGACGTCGCGCACCCGGTCAGCATGGCGGCGAAGACGGTCAAAGCCACTGCACCACACCAACGCCCTGAATTCATTTTGCGCATCCCCAGAACTCCTGTTTGATCACATTGAGCACGCTCTGAATCATCAATTTCTGGCACTCAAGAGCGGCTTTTCACTCAGGAACTATAGAGAGCAGCATCCGAAAAAATATGTCAGTGGCGTCAGGCTGAAACAGGGTGATAGCCCTCTCAAAATCTGTCCTTTTCATGAATCCGCAAGGCGCCAGGACATATGTTTTCAAACCACATTTCCTAGCCGCACTGAAAAGACTCCACCGCGCCAGCGCCTTCTGGCGTGCGCAGCTGCAGCTGGTGGCCCTGCAGCCTCACCTGATGGCCGCTGGCAAAGTCCAGCTCCAGCACAAACGGCTGCTGCACCTCATACGACAGGGGCAGCGAGCGCAGCGTCTGGCCGCCCACCCGCACGCGCCCGCCTTCAAGCCTTCCAGAGGCCTGAAGTCCATTATCTGAAAGCGCATTCAGCTCACAAATCAAGAGCAACCGCATCCACTGCCCTTCGCCGCTACCGGTGCGCCCACCCTCCACCACGCGGGCGGCAGAAAAGCGCACCGTCAACACCTCTTCGCTGATTTGCAGCTGGGCGACTTCTGAATCTTCAAACACAAATTGCATGGGCCTGAGCATACGTGCTCGCATCCACCAGGCCCGCCCGAAGTGCAAAGTCGTTTTTCAAATATCGAAGCCGGTTTTCCTTCTTTCACTTCGTGCGTCGGATTTTCCACAATGGTTTTCCCGGATGCAGCCCCGCCCCTTTGCGGGCCTGCAGCCCCACCAAAACTGGAAAGATTTTTCATCGATGCAACTGAAGAAGTGGATCCCCGTTGTCGCTGCCGGGGCAGCCGTTCTGGCCTCTGGCTCGGTCTGGGCCGACCGTCTGGAAGACATCAAAAAAGCCGGTGTGCTGCGCGTGGCAGCTTTTGATGCCAACCCGCCTTTCGGCTTTATCGACCCCAAGACCCGCAAGATCGTCGGGCTGGATGCCGACTATGCCCAGGAGTTTGCCAAGCGCCTGGGTGTGAAGCTGCAACTGGTGCCCACCAACCCGGCCAACCGCGTGCCACTGCTGGTGTCCGGCAAGGTGGACTTGGTGCTTGCCAACTTCACCATCACCGAGGAACGCGCCAAGCAGGTGAACTTCAGCGTGCCGTATTTCTCATCCGGTACCCAGTTCATTGCGCCCAAGGGCAAGCTCAGCTCACCCGAGCAGCTCAACAGCCTGCGCATTGCCGTGGACAAGGGCACGACCAACGAGATCGTGCTGCGCGAGAAGTATCCGCAGGCCACGCTGGTGGCGTTTGACGACACACCATTCGCCTTCACCGCACTGCGCAACGGCAATGTGCAGGCGCTGTCTCAGGATGGCCCCAAGCTGGTGGGCCTGCTGGCCACCATCAAGGACGCCAAGGAACGCGACAAATGGGAAGTGCCCGCCTTCACCATCTCTAACGACTACATCGGCGTGGGCATTCCCAAGGGCGAAGTGGCGCTGACCGACTGGGTCAACACCACGCTCAAGGATCTGGAAGCGAAAGGCCAGGCCGCCAAGATCTATGACGGCTGGTTTGGCCCGCAAAGCGCCACCCCGCTGACGCGCAACTTCAAGATTGGCGACAAGAGCTGATACAGCTGTCCAGCGCGCCACAAGCCCGGGCCTGAGCATCACAAGTGCTTTTGCGCCCGGGCAACCACTTCATGACATTTCTCTCGCACTGGCCAGATTCACTGCTGGCCTTCAAATACTGGCAATGGCTGCTTGAAGGCTGCGCAGTCACGCTCTTCGCATCTTTGCTGGTCGTGATTTTCTCGACCTCGCTGGGCATGCTGTTTGCACTGGCCCGCAATGCCGCTGCCTGGCCGCTGCGCTGGGCTGCTGTGCTCTATTTATCGGCCTTTCGCAACACGCCCCTGCTGGTGCAGCTGTTCTTCTGGTATTTCGGCGTGCCCAGCCTGCTGCCCGCCGAATGGATCACTTGGCTGAACACCCCGCACCTGCTGGGGCCTGAGGCTTTGCCACTTCGCTGGCCTTCGTTTGAGTTTCTCTCGGCCTGCCTGGGCCTGGTGTTCTATTCCACAGCCTATGTGGGTGAAGAAATACGCGCAGGCATACAGCAAGTGCCGCGCAGCCAGGTGCAGGCCGCGCAAAGCCTGGGCATGAAACGCTGGCAGCTGCTGCGCTTTATCGTGCTGCCGCAGGCCCTGGCCCAGGTGCTGTCGCCGCTCTTTGGGCAGTACATGAATATCGTCAAGAACACCTCGCTGGGCATGGCCATTGGCATGGCCGAGCTGTCTTACCGCGCTCGGCAAGCCGAGGCCGAAACCTTCCAGTCTTTTCAGGTCTATGGCATCACCACCGCGCTCTACATCGCCCTCATCATTGCGCTGGAACTGCTGAGCCAGCACCTCCAGAAGCACCGCCAATGGGGCCAGCTGCAGCTGGGGCGGGCATGAATTTCTCTGCGCTGAGCGACGACTGGGTCTATCTGCTGCTGGGCACCTTCCCCGAAGGGCCACCCGGCGGCGCCCTGCTGACGCTGATACTGAGTGCCACTTCAGGCATTGCATCCGCCCTGCTGGGCCTGGTGCTTGGCATTGCGTTGGTGATGAGCCAAGGCTGGGCCAGCCAGTTGCTGCACGGCGTGCTGGGCTTTCTGCGTGCCATTCCCGTGCTGATGCTGATCTTCTGGATTTACTTTCTGCTGCCCATGGTGATGGGCATGGATGTGCCCGGCACCGTCTCCGTGGTCTGCGCCCTGGCCCTGATTGGCGGCGCCTATCTGGCGCATGGCGTAGCCGCTGGCATACGCGCCGTGCCGCAGGGTCAGTGGAATGCAGGCGCCGCCCTGGGCATGAGCCGCTGGCAAGTGCTGCGCTGGGTGGTACTGCCACAGGCGCTGTCGGCCATGCTGCCCTCCTTTGTGAACCAGTGGGTTACCCTCATCAAGGACAGCTCTCTGGCCTATATCGTGGGCGTGGGGGAACTTTCCTTTCTCTCCGCCCAGGTCAATGCGCGGCTGATGGTGCACCCTGCCGAGGTCTTTTTGCTCGTGGGCGGCATCTACTGGCTGCTGTGCTCAGCACTGAACCTGCTGGCCTGGGCTGTGGCGCCCAGACAGCAGCACCACCCGCTGTAGCGCACTGCCACCTAGGCTACAGCGCACTTTGAAGCCGCCATGCATACTGTGCAGCACCTCAACAAGGAGAGCCGCATGAGCGAGAAGCTGTATCTGGATGATCTGTACGTGGGCCAGAAATTTGTCAGTGGCGACTACGCACTGGATGAAGCGCAGATCATTGCCTATGCCAAGCAGTTCGACCCGCAGGTCTTTCACCTCGACCCCGAAGCCGCCAAGCACACTTTTTTTCAGGGCCTGGCCGCCAGCGGCTGGCATACCGCATCCATCAGCATGCGTCTGGTGACCGAGAGCATCCCTCTGGCTGATGGCGTCATCGGCGGCGGCATGGAAGAGCTGGCCTGGCCCCAGCCCACGCGCCCGGACGACGTGCTGCATGTGGAATCCGAGATTGTGGAAATCATCCCCTCCCAGTCCAAACCCAACCGCGCCATGGTGCGCGTGCTGTGCCACACCAAAAATCAGCGTGGCGAGGTGCTGCAGCGCTTTCGGCCCAAGATGGTTAGTTTCAAAAAACCGAATATTTAACTGATAGCGGGATAAAAATCCCGCTTAAAAAATTCACTTCCAATTTCCACGTTTATCAATAAATCCCCAATTTCCACCTAACTTTACTGATGCACGTCCCCCTTTAAAGTCTCTGGCATCCTCAAACTTAGGCGGAATAGCCCAATTTTGGCGCTCATCCAAATATCCCCACTTTCCATTCTTTGCCTGTACAGCTACTAAACCTTCACTGTAGTCCTTTGTATTCTTGTATTTAGGTCCAGTCGCCCCACAACCAGCAAGCGCAACGCCTACAATAACCGAAACAACAAAAAATCGCTTATTCATTCCCTCTCCTTTTTAATCTATTTATCTTATTTGATATTAATAATCAAAGCCAGTACTGACATAAAAAATAAATTTCCCTTTCAGCAAACCTCTTCGGATTTACGTACCATCGCAGGCCATCCCACTGCACTCTCAGCCCAACCAAGCAGTGTGGCCGTCCGTCTGCATCATGAATTTCCCCTCTCAGTTAAACCGCCTGCGCGCCGAATGGGCACCCAGCGTTCCCCGTGAACTGCTGGCTGGCGCCGTTGCCACTTTCGCGCTGATTCCCGAAGTCATCGCTTTTTCGTTTGTGGCGGGTGTCGATCCAGCCGTGGGGCTGTACGCCTCCTTCATCATCAGCATCGTGATTGCGGTGTTTGGCGCGCGGCCAGCCATGGTGTCGGCGGCGGCGGGTTCGGTGGCTCTGGTGGCAGCGCCGCTGGTGGCGTCGCACGGTTTGCAGTATTTGCTGGCGGCAGGTTTGCTGGCCGGGGCCATGCAGATTGTGTTTGGCCTGCTGAAGATGGGCATGCTGGTGCGCTTTGTCTCCAGCTCGGTGCGTACCGGCTTTCTGAACGCGCTGGCCGTGCTGATTTTTTCGGCCCAGCTGCCGCATTTGCGGGGTGCCAACGCAGCCACCTGGGCCATGCTGGCTCTGGGTCTGCTGCTGATCTATGCGCTGCCCTGGCTGGGCCAGCGGCTGCAGCTCAAGGCGCTGGTGGCCATTCCCTCGCCGCTGATCTGTGTGCTGGTGCTGACCGTGCTCAGCAGCGCACTGGGCCTGCCGCTCAAGACTGTGGCGGATCTGGGCCACCTGCCAGACAGCCTGCCGCTGTTTGCTCTGCCCGAGGTGCCCGCCAGCCTGCAGACGCTGCGCATCATCGCCCTGCCGGCTCTCGCCATTGCCATGGTGGGCCTGCTGGAATCGGTGCTGACAGCCGCTGTGGTGGACGATATGACGGGCACGCCCAGCAACAAGAACCACGAATGCACAGGCCTGGGCCTGGCCAATATGACCGCCAGCGTGTTTGGCGGCATTGCAGGCTGCGGCATGATCGGCCAGGCCGTGGGCAATGTGAAGTACGGCGGGCGCGGGCGCCTGTCCACGCTGTTTGCCGGGGTGTTCTTGCTGGTGCTGATGGTGGCGCTCAAGCCCTGGGTGTCTCAGGTACCGGTGATCGCCCTGGTCGCCATCATGGTGATGGTGTCTGTTTCCACGTTTGACTGGAAGTCGCTGGGCAACCTGCGCCGCCTGCCGCTGCTGTCCAGCGCGGTCATGCTGACCACGGTGGCCATCACCATCGGCACCCACAATCTGGCAGCGGGCGTGCTGACGGGCGTGGTGCTGTCAGGGCTGTTTTTCGCCATCAAGGTCTCGCGCATGCTGCAAGTGCGCTGCAGCGACGATGCCCAGACAGGCCAGCGCATCTGGCAGGTCAGCGGCCAGGTGTTCTTTGCTTCGGCAGACGCCCTGATCGAAGCCTTTGATGTGCGCGCCGCCGCAGGGCGCGATGTGCGCATCGATGTCAGCCGCGCACATTTCTGGGACATCACCGCCGTGGCGGCGCTGGACAAGGTGGTCGAGCGCCTGCGCCAGCATGGCTGCACGGTTGAAGTCTGGGGGCTGGACGACGACAGCCAGCGCCTGCAGCAACGGCTTAACGCGTAAGCGGCGTTCTGGCCAGCCGCCGGGCATTGGCCACGGCCTTGCGGCGCACGGGCTCCAGCGTCTGCGCCACGGCTTTCTCGCCTGCTTCAGCCAGTGGCAGCGGGCTCAGCATATGGCTGAACGCCCCCGCATAGTCGCCACGCAGGCAGGAGGAAAACCATTGCCTGTGCCACTGCATTTGCCAGCCCAGCACTGCCGTGTTCCAGGCCACGCAGCTCTGGGCAAAGGCCAGCTGCTTTTCCAGCACCATGCCGGTGAATTCCTTGCGGTCTCGTGCATCGGGCAGCGGGCCGGCCAGCGCCATGCGTGCAACGCGATGCGCTATCACCTGAGGAGCAGCCACCGCAATATCTACGGCCTTGCTGGCGGCACTGGCTTTGCGAAAACCGGGCATGGGAAACTCCTTTGGCATTGCGAATATTGCAGTGCAGCAAATAGTGCCTGCGCTTTATATCAGGCACAAGTGGCCAAGCGCTGACTTACTCCGTCGCCAGATGCTGACTTTGCTGCTGCAGCGCAGCCACCAGCCACTGCACCGCCATGTCGGACGGGCGGTGCAACGGCAGCAGCACATGCACCTGAAACGGAATGGAAAATGCCAGCGGCCGCACCACCAGTTGCGGCCCGGCGCAGGCTCTGGCCGTCAGCGGGTTGACGACGGCCACGCCCAGCCCGTGCTGCACCATGGCGCAGACCGCTACCGCGCTATGGGTTTCCAGCTGCAGACGGCGCTGCACACCGGCAGCGGCAAACACGGCATCGATCTGCTGGCGATAGGGGTCGTCTCGCGCCAGGCTGATAAAGGGCTGGTCTGCAAAGTCCTCAGCCTGCAGCACGGTCCTGGCCGCCAGCGGGTGCGTGGCGGGCAGTACGGCCACCTCATCCATGGCGGGCAGCGGCAGGCTGCGCGTGCCGGGCGGCGCATCGGCCTGCTCGGTCAGGCCCAGGTCAAAACGCTGGGCGGCCATCCACTCCTGCAGCAGCGGCCCTTCCTGCGTGGCTACGCTGACGGCCACCGGCCCATGCTCGGCATACAGCCGCGCCAGTGCACCGGGCAGCAGGGCGTGGCTGAGCGCTGGCAGGCACAGCGCGCTGATATGTGCGCCCTGCGGGCGGCCCAGCTCCTGGGCGCGGTCAATCACACGCTCCAGCCCCTGCCAGCTGCGCTGCACCTCATCCCACAGCAGCAGCGCACGCGCATTGGCACGCAGGCGGCCCTGCAAGCGCTCAAACAAGGCGTAGCCCAGCAACTGCTCCATGCGCGCCAGCTCGCGGCTGACGGTGGGTTGGGATGTGTATAGCAGCGCCGCCGCCCCGGTCACACTGCCCGCCGTCATCACGGCGCGAAAAACTTCGATATGGCGGTGGGTGATGCGGCTGGGCTGGCTTTCATTCATGCCTCAAAGCATATCCACAATGAATTAACTTCACAAAAACAAGCATTGGACTGAATGCACTCATCAAGGCACCATGCAAGGTAATACAGGCAAAAAATGCCTGTTGCCCAATACCAGCCTGCGCTGACAGCTACGAAAGTTTAGAAAATGGCCAACCCCTTCGCACCCGCACAACTCTGGCAACTGGCCGACGAATTCGGCACCCCACTGTGGGTCTATGACGCCGCCACCATCCGCGAGCGCATTGCCCAGCTCAAGGCGTTTGACACCGTGCGCTTTGCGCAAAAAGCCTGCTCCAACATTCACATCTTGAAGCTGATGCGCGAGCAAGGCGTGAAGGTGGATGCCGTCTCGCGCGGCGAAATCCTGCGTGCGCTGGCGGCGGGCTTCACCCCCGGCTTTGGCGAACCCAGCGACATCGTCTTCACCGCCGATGTGATGGATGAAGCGACTCTCGCCACCGTGGTCGAGCACAAGGTGCCCGTGAATGCCGGGTCGATTGACATGCTGCACCAGTTGGCCGCTGTCTCGAAGGGCCACCATGTGTGGCTGCGCATCAACCCCGGCTTTGGCCACGGCCACAGCAACAAGACCAACACCGGCGGCGAGCACAGCAAGCACGGCATCTGGCACACCGAGCTGGAAGCCGCACTGAAGGCCATCGTTGACGGCGGCCTGGTGCTGGCCGGTCTGCACATGCACATTGGCTCTGGCGTGGACTACGGCCACCTGCAGGAAGTCTGCGGCGCCATGGTCAAACTGGTGGAGCGCACCAAGGCAGCAGGCGTCGATCTGCACGCCATCAGCGCCGGTGGCGGTCTGTCGATTCCTTATAAGAAGGGCGACGCCACCATTGATACGAACCATTACCACGGTCTGTGGGATGCGGCACGCAAGCAAGCCGAAGCGGTGGTGGGCCACAAGCTGGGTCTGGAGCTGGAACCCGGCCGCTTCCTGGTCGCTGAATCCGGCGTGCTGCTGGGTACCGTGCGCGCCACCAAGAATGCGGGCAGCAACCACTTTGTGCTGGTCGACACCGGCTTCAACGAACTGATGCGCCCCAGCATGTACGGCAGCTACCACGGCATGGAAGTGCTGCGCCGCGACGGCCAGAGCCTGCCCGCGCAGGACAGCGTGGTGGCCGGCCCCCTGTGCGAATCGGGCGACGTGTTCACCCAGGGCGACGGCGGCGTGGTGCTGCCCCGCTCGCTGGCCGGTGCCAGCGTGGGCGACCTGCTGGTGATTCACGACACGGGCGCTTATGGCAGCTCCATGTCCAGCAACTACAACACACGTCCGCTGGCTGCTGAGGTGCTGGTTGATGGTGGCAAGACCCAACTGATTCGCCGCCGCCAGACGGTGGAAGAACTGCTGGCTCTTGAACTAGGCCTGTAACTTAAGCACCCCCTGAGGCGCTATCGCGCCTTCCCCCTCTCTCGCTTTGCTCCGCAATGCGGGAGGGGGACAGCAGCATCGCCGCGAGGCGGCTCTTGCTTGCTGCTCCTGACCGGGTGTGCGCCAGTTTTATACAGTGTGAGCATCACGCAGCGTTATGAGCATCAAATTTAATAGCAGCTAGCGCTTATTCATCAATGGCTTCAGGCCAAAATCACCTGAAATCTTTTCTCTGGGCACCGCGCTGCACCCGGTAATTTCTTCCATGTCACCGCACTCCACCACCTCCACCCAACGCCATACGCTGACCGGCATTGGTTTTACGGTGCTGGCCTGCGCCTGCTTTTCGATGCTGGACACCGGGGCCAAATACGCAGGGGCCTTGCTGCCACTGCTGATGGCACTGTGGCTGCGCTATGTGCTGCAGTCGGTGCTGACGGTAGGCTTTGGCGTGGGGCGGTATGGGCTGGATATTTTTCGCACACAGCGCCCGGGCTTTCAGTTTCTGCGCGCCATTCTGTTTTGTCTGAGCAATGCGTTTGCCATGCTCAGCCTGCGCTATCTGCCGCTGGCGGAGTTCACGGCCATCGTCGCGCTTACGCCACTGGCCCTGACGCTGCTGGCCGCGCTGTGGCTTCGCCAGCCGGTCAGCCCGCTGCGCTGGGTGCTGGTGGCGCTGGGCTTTGCAGGCACGCTGGTCATCATTCGCCCGGGTGGCGGGCAGTTCAGCGGCTGGGCGCTGGTCTGGCCTGCGCTACAGCTGGTGGCCAATACCGCCTATCAAATTCTGAGCAGCCGCATGGCAGGCAAGGAAAGGCCGCTGACCACGCAGATCTACACCAGCCTGCTGGCCCTGAGCCTGACCTGCATCACCCTGCCCTGGATCTGGCAGCTGCCGCACACCACGGCCCTGTGGCTGGCCGCACTGGCCATGGGCGTGGGCAGCGCCGTCGGGCATCTGATGCTGCTCAAGGCCTATGAAAAAGCCCAGCCAGCCACGATTACACCGTTTCTGTACAGCCAGATTCCCTGCGCCCTGCTGGCAGGCTGGCTGGTCTATGGTCATATCCCCGACCAGTGGGCCGTGCTGGGCATGGTGGTGATTGCGCTGTGCGGGGGCGCCAGCGCCTGGCTAAGCGTGCGCGAAGGCCGCTGAGTTCTTCAAACTATCAAAATCAATAGCTGCTACCGCCTGTATTTCTTTGGTTTCAGATAAATATTCTTCTGAAATCTATGAATAACAAGCGCTTGCAGCTATGTTTTTTGCTGATTACTCGCCGCGTGGGTCGCGTGCCATCAGGTGCTGCACGGCTTCGCTCACGGGCAGCTGGCCATCCAGCAAAGCCACCACGGTTTCGGTAATCGGCATTTCCACGCCTGCCTGGCGCGCACGGGCCAGCACGGTGCGGGCGCTGTACACGCCTTCGGCCACATGACCCAGCGATGTCACGGCCTGCTCCAGCGTCTTGCCTTGGGCCAGCAACAAACCCACCTTGCGGTTGCGCGAGAGGTCGCCCGTCGCGGTCAGCACCAGGTCGCCCAGACCCGACAGCCCCATAAAGGTTTCAGTGCGCGCGCCCAGTGCCACGCCCAGGCGCGTCATTTCCGCCAGACCGCGGGTGACCAGCGCGGCGCGGGCGTTCAGCCCCAGTTGCAGGCCGTCGCACAGACCGGTGGCAATGGCCAGAACGTTCTTGACTGCGCCGCCCACTTCCACACCCACGATGTCGTGGTTGGCATAAATGCGCATGGCTTCGCCGTGAAAAGCGCTGACCAGCAGCTCGCTGACGCCCTCATGCGCACTGGCTGCCACCAGCGCCGTGGGTTGCTGGCGTGCCACCTCGGCCGCAAAGCTGGGGCCGCTGAGCGCACCGCTTTGCAACCTGGGGGCCACCTGCTGGCAAACCTCATGCGCCATCAGGCCAAAACTGCCAGCGGGTGCACCGGCAGGCACCGCCTCAAAGCCCTTGCACAGCCAAACCACAGGGGCCGGGCAGTCCTTGAGCTGCATCAGCCACTGGCGCAGCGCCGCCATGGGCGTGCCCAGCACGATCAGATCGGCGGCAGCCACCTGCGCCATCACATCGCCGCTGACGACTTGCAGCGCTTCGGGAAAGGCAATGCCCGCCAGATAGCGATTGTTGGCCCTGTCAGCCTGCATGCGCTGGGCCTGCGCCTCATCACGCGCCCACAGGCGCACGCTGCGTTTGTCCGGATGGGTGGCCGCGCTGATGGCCATGGCCGTTCCCCAGGCGCCAGCGCCGATGACAAGAATGTTCATATGAAGTTTGATAGCAGGTTACGCACAGCCCATAAGCAAAAGAGGCCTCCAGGGCCTCTTTTTTGTGCCTTGCACCGATTCTTGCACAGCGCAGGAATCAGCCTTGGCAGCGAGCTTACTGCGTTACTGGGGCAGCTGGCCTTCAGCTTGTGCAGCGGCAGCGGCTTGCTGCTGCTCGTACATGGCCTGGAAGTTGATTTCGGCCAGGTGCACGGGAGGGAAACCAGCGCGGGTCACCACGTCTGCCACGTTGCCGCGCAGGTAGGGGTAGATGATCTGGGGGCAGGCAATGCCGATCACGCCACCCATCTGGTCTTCAGGCACGTTGCGGATTTCGAAGATGCCAGCTTGCTTGGCTTCCACCAGGAACACGGTCTTGTCCTGAATCTTGGTCTGCACGGTGGCAGTCACGGCCACTTCGTACACGCCTTCAGCCACGGGAGTGGCTTCCACGCCCAACTGAATGTCCACGCTGGGCTGCTCTTGCTCCAGCAGGATGGCGGGAGAGTTGGGCTGCTCCAGGGACAGGTCCTTCAGGTAAACACGCTGAATCTGGAACACGGGGCTGTTGTCTTGTTCGGCCATGATGAACGAGGTCTTTCAGAAAAAATCTTGCGGAATACAAAAATGCCTGCGGCAAAGGAAGCTCTGGCTATCCTCACAGCAGGCATTTCCATGAAATAGCGCTTTGCATTATGCAGTGCCTGTCGGCCCGCATCGTCCTGCCACTCACATCCGGCGGGATTTGCCACTATTTCCTGTGCGGGGCACAGCCAGATGTCAGCCTTGCAGCATCGGCACCAGACCACCCTTGGCGTCCAGCGCCATCAGGTCATCGCAGCCGCCCACATGGGTTTCACCAATGAAAATCTGGGGCACCGTGCGGCGACCGGTGATCTGCATCATGTGATCGCGTGCAGCGAGGTCGGCATCAATACGCACTTCCTCGATCTGCTCCACGCCCTTGGATTTGAGAATCTGCTTGGCACGAGTGCAGTAGGGGCAGACGGCGGTGGTGTACATCTTTACGGCTTGCATGGGGCAACTTCCTTTGATCTCTGCGTCGGTGCAGGCATTTGCTGCACCGCTCAATACAAATAGCTGGGGTTCAATCAGGCTTTTTCAACAGGAAGGCCCGCATCACGCCAGGCCTTCATGCCGCCCGCCATGGCCTGAGCCTTTTCGTAGCCCAGCTTCTTGGCAGTGGCTTCAGCGCGAACAGCGCGTGCGCCCGATGCGCAGACCAGCACCACGGGCAGTTGCTTGTTCTTCACGGTCGTGGGCAGCTTTTCTTCCAGCTGGCTCAGTGGCACGTTCTTGGCGCCGTTGACATGGCCAGCAGCGAACTCTTCGGGTTCGCAGACATCGATCACCACAGCTTTTTCGCGGTTGATCAGATTCACGGCTGCCGCAGCCGACAGAGAGCCACCCGAGGCACCACGCAGGGCCGGCAGCATCAGCATCACACCCGACGCGACTGCAATCAGGATCAAATACCAGTTATCGATGATGAATTTCACGTCATTCCTTGGGATGGCAAACCTGTTGATTTTAGAGGCCTTGCCATATCCCGAATGCTGAGGCGGCAGACAACCCCGAACCAGCGCAGGCGCGGCCTCAGCATTGGCTTGCGTTTTGTCAGAAGTACGCGCTCTCCGAGGGCTTACGCACAATTCCTGCACGGGTCAGCAGAAATAGCGCCGAGCATGCTCAATTTCATAGCAAGCTTTCCTTGCCATTCGCCCGGACAAAGGCCAGCCCCTAGAATACGCACACTTTTGACTTCGCGTCATGACTGCTTTGCTACTTTGAGAAGATAAGAATCCATGTACAAGCTCGTTCTGATTCGCCACGGTGAATCCACCTGGAACCTTGAAAACCGCTTCACCGGCTGGACCGATGTGGATCTGACTGCCACTGGCGTCGAACAGGCCAAGAAGGCCGGTCAACTGCTCAAGGCAGAAGGCTATGACTTCGATGTGGCCTACACCAGCGTGCTCAAGCGCGCCATCCGCACCCTGTGGCATGTGCAGGACGAGATGGACCGCACCTGGCTGCCCGTGGTGCACAGCTGGCGCCTCAACGAACGCCATTACGGCGGTCTGCAAGGCCTGAACAAGGCCGATATGGCCAAGCAGTACGGTGAAGACCAGGTTCTGGTCTGGCGCCGCAGCTACGATGTGCCACCTCCCGTTCTGGAAGCGACCGACCCCCGCAGCGAGCGCGGCGATGTGCGCTATGCCAAGCTGCAGCCCGAGCAGATCCCTCTGACCGAGTGCCTCAAGGACACCGTCGCCCGCGTCGTGCCTTTCTGGGATGAATCCATCGCCCCTGCCATCAAGGCTGGCAAGCGCGTGGTGATCGCCGCCCACGGCAACTCCATCCGCGCCCTGATCAAGTATCTGGACAATATCGCTGACGATGCCATCGTGGGGGTGAACGTCCCCAACGGTATTCCTCTGGTCTATGAGCTGGACGCCAATCTGAAGCCCATCCGTCACTACTACCTGGGTGACGCAGAAGCCGCCGCCAAGGCTGCTGCTGCCGTGGCTTCTCAAGGCAAGGCCTGAAACCAGCTCTGCAGCCCCTGAACCGGGGCTGACACCAGCAGGGCTTGCTGGCGATCTTTTCTGCTCTGCACCGCAGAGATGCGCCGGCAAGCTCTTCAGGCCTATGAGGAACCTCGTAGGCCTTCTTTCGTCCAAGGTGTATATTGCGAAGGCTTAAGGGGTGCTATGGGTCAAAAAATCAAAATCGCAGGTTGGGTTTCTGTAGGCGTGCTCGCTGGCGCGCTGACCACCGTGTCGCTGCAGACACTGGCCCGCGGCGGCGTAACGCCTTTGCCGCTGGAAGAGATCCAGCAGCTGTCTGCTGTTTTCGGACTGATCAAAACCGACTATGTGGAGCCCGTCAGCGACAAAAAGCTGATCACGGACGCCATCTCGGGCATGGTTTCCAGCCTGGACCCGCATTCCCAGTACTTCGACAAGAAGAGTTACAAAGAATTCAAGGAAGGCACTTCCGGCAAATTCGTGGGTGTGGGCATTGAGATCACCATGGAAGATGGCCTGATCAAGATCGTCTCCCCCATCGAAGGCTCGCCTGCCTTCCGCGCTGGCCTCAAGACCGGCGACCTGATTACCAAGATTGACGACACCGCCGTCAAGGGTCTGACGCTCAACGACGCAGTCAAGCGCATGCGTGGCGAGCCCAACACCAAGGTGCGCCTGAACGTCCTGCGCAAGGATGAAAGCCGCAGCTTCCCCGTCACCATCACCCGTGAAGAAATCAAGACCCAGTCCGTCAAGGGCAAGGTCATCGAGCCCGGCTACGCCTGGATTCGCCTGAGCCAGTTCCAGGAACGCACGGTGGACGACTTTGTGCGCAAGGTCGAAGAAATCTACAAGCAGGACCCCAACCTCAAGGGCCTGGTGCTGGACCTGCGCAATGACCCTGGTGGTCTGCTGGACGCGGCTGTCGCCATCTCGGCAGCCTTCCTGCCGCCCGATGTGACCGTGGTTTCCACCAACGGCCAGTTGGCAGAAAGTAAGTCCAGCTACAAGGCTTCGCCCGAGTTCTATGCCCAGCGCAGCTCCGGCGACCCCTTGCAACGCCTGCCCTCCTCGCTGAAGAAGCTGCCATTGGTGGTGCTGGTCAACGAAGGCTCTGCCTCTGCCAGCGAAATCGTGGCAGGTGCACTGCAGGATCACAAGCGTGCCACCATCATGGGCAGCCAGTCCTTCGGCAAAGGTTCTGTGCAAACCGTGCGTCCTCTGGGCCCTGATACCGCCCTCAAGCTGACCACGGCTCGCTACTACACTCCAAGCGGCAAGTCGATTCAGGCCAAGGGCATTGTTCCTGACCTGATGGTCGATGAAACCGCAGAAGGCAATCTGTACGCAGCTCTGGGCATGCGCGAAGCCGATCTGGAAAAGCACCTGTCCAGCGGACAAGGCGCTGAAGTCAAGAATGAGGCGCTGGAAAAGGCCCGCGAAGAAGCTCGCAAGCGACTGGAAGAAGAAGCCAAGAAGCCTGCTTCCGAGCGTCGTCTGCCTGAGTTCGGCACCGACAAGGACTTCCAGCTGCAGCAGGCACTGAACCAGCTCAAGGGCCAGCCAGTGAAAATCAGCAAGACGCTGACAGAGCGCAAGTCTGAAGAAAAGCCTGGTGACGCAGCGGATAGCGACAAGAAATCCGACGACAAAAAGCCTGCGGACAAAAAACAACCCGAGAAGACCAAGCCATAAAAGGCCTGCTCTCATCCAATCAGCCGGGCTTGCCCGGCTTTTTTCTTGGAATTCTGAAAGCCACCCGATGAATGACGATCAACTGCTGCGCTATTCCCGCCACATCATGCTCGACGAGATCGGCATCGAAGGGCAAGAACGCATCCTGGCAGCGCGTGTGCTGATCATCGGCGCTGGTGGACTTGGCTCCCCTGCGGCGCTTTATCTGGGGTCTGCGGGGGTTGGCCACATGACGCTGATCGATCACGACACCGTGGACATGACCAATCTGCAACGCCAGATTGCCCATACCACTGAGCGTGTTGGCAGCCCCAAGGTCGAATCCATCCGCACCGCTGTTCACGCCATCAACCCGGAAGTTCAGATTCAATGCATTCAGGAACGCGCCACAGAGGCTTTGCTCGACCAGCATGTTCCTCTGGCCAGCGTTGTGCTGGACTGCACGGACAACTACCGCACGCGCCAGATGATCAATGCCGCCTGCGTTCACCATGGCGTGCCTCTGGTCGAAGGTGCGGCCATTCGACTTGACGGCCAGCTCATGGTCATTGACCCCCGTGAATCAGACGGTCCTTGCTATGCGTGCATTTTTCCGCCAGAAGCCGAATTTGAGGAAGTGCAATGCTCGACCATGGGAGTCTTCGCTCCCCTGGTTGGCCTGATAGGGACCCAGCAAGCTGCAGAGGCTCTCAAGCTCATTTCGGGTTTCGGCCAAAGCTCTGTCGGACGACTTCAAATGCTGGATATGCGCTCCATGGAGTGGAGTACCATGCACACGAAACGTAACTCTGACTGCCCTGTTTGCGGGGAAAACGCTAGGCCGTCGCAAAAATAGCAAAGCGCGCGAGCCGCCAGACGTCACCACACTCGAACAACGTGACAATACACGTTAAAGGGTTAACAATGTTGTGACAAACGTTACTGCCTGAACCTTTCGGAACTGCCGTGAAGCTGCGTACCTACTTTGTTGAAGACAACCCCACGATTCGGGAGAATCTCATTGCCACGCTGGCTGAGCTCGCCGATGTCGAACCCGTGGGCATTGCCGAGACCGAAGCCGAAGCAACACACTGGCTGACTCAGAATTCGCAAGCCTGGGACCTGGTGGTGGTCGATCTCTTTTTACGCCAGGGCAGCGGCCTGGGCGTTGTGAATGCACTGCAGTCGCGCTCATCCAACCAGAAGCTGCTGGTTCTGAGCAATTACGCCACCAATGATGTACGCGAGCGCTGCCAGCAATTGAAGGCAGATGCTATTTTTGATAAATCGAATGAAATTGATGCACTGATCGATTTCTGCATCGATCTCAATACCAGCAAGGTTTGAAATCAGCGTTGCCACAAAAAAGGCTTGGAATTCCAAGCCTTTTTTATTTGCAATTTAGTCGATCAATCGATTTTTCAGTGCGTAGTAAGTCAGATCGCTGTTAGAAGACAGACCCATCTTCTCCATCAGCCGGGTGCGGTAAGTGCTCACCGTCTTGACACTCAGCGACAGAGACTTGGCAATATCACCTGCGGTTTCGCCACGGGCCAGTTTGAGAAACACTTGAAACTCGCGCTCGGACAGTTGCTCGTGCGCAGGAACATCATCCTTGCGATTGAGTTGCTGCGCCAGCAAGTCTGCAACGGCGGGTGTCAGATAACGACGACCCAGAGCCACGGTACGAATGGCTTCCGCGATTTCCTGAGGATCGCATTCCTTATTCAGGTATCCGCTGGCACCCTGGCGAATCAAGTTGATTGCATAGTGCTCCTCAGGGTAACCACTGAGAATCAGGATGCCCATATCCGGGGCTTTGGCTCTGAGCATGGCCAGCGCATCGATACCGCTTTGGCCAGGCATGGACAGGTCCATCAGCAGAACATCAATTTCCTGTTCTCGAACCAGATCAATGGCCTCTCTACCATTGCCTGCCTCACCGACAACCCGCAAATCCACATGTTCGGAAAGGAACTGACGCAGCCCCGAACGCACAATTGCGTGGTCATCCACGATTCCTACTTTTATCATGCACACCTCGTTTTCAAGAATCTGCGCCCATCTCCCAAGCGCTATTTCCATGCCCCGAACTATATGATGTCGGTCATTGACAGAATCATTATGCAGAATAGCAGGTAATTTCTTTGTAGGTGAGGGGATGTAGATGCGCTGGACGAATATACGCAAAATTGCCGTCAGTCTTACGATTGCAATCATTGCGGCTGTGCTGATGGTCAGTATCAACGAGGCTGGCTACACACGTTCTATCCAGGCCCTCGACGTACTGACAAAACCCCAAAGCAATCGCGCAAAAATCAATGCGCTGATGCAGCAGATGCTGGATGCCGAAACCGGTTTGCGCGGGTATCTGCTGACCGGTGAAGAGCGTTATCTGACGCCTTACAACACCGCCTCAGAGGCCATCAACGGCACCATGGATGAGCTGCGGCGCATCTTCATCATGGACCCTGCTGCGCTGCTCACATTCACACCACTGGCCAGACAGGTCGAGCGCAAGATGAATGAGATGGACCTGAGCCTCAGGCTCTACAAGCAGGGCAACAATGAGGCTTGGCGCTTTGTCATGTTCACCGATGCAGGCATGGAGAACATGGATGCCATCCGCAATTACAGCAAGACGCTGCTGGAGAACATTGACCAGCAGGCCCGCTCCAATCTTTCGGATATTGAGCAGACCCTGAGCTTGTCGCGCATTGGCATCGCCACTGTGACAGCGCTGGGTATCCTCGGCTTTTTCATGTATTTGCGCCAGGCCAGCGCTCTGCAGCAGTCGCACCAGCGCGAGCAGGAAATTCAGCGCGAGGAACGCAACCGCCTGGAAGAAGTGGTCCGCGACCGCACGGCAACCCTGACTGAACTGGCTACACACTTGCAGCAAGTGCGAGAGGATGAGCGTGCCCACCTGGCACGCGAGCTGCACGATGAGCTGGGGTCTTTGCTTACTGCTGCCAAGCTGGATGTGGCCCGCCTCAAATCCAAGATCGACACCTCCGCCCCGGAGATTGCCGAACGCATCACCCATCTGGTTGCAACGCTCAACAGCGGCATTGCCCTGAAGCGGCGCATTATTGAAGACCTGCGCCCATCTTCCCTGTCCAACCTGGGCCTGACCACTGCGCTGGAAATTCTGACCCGCGAGTTCGGAGAGCGCAGCGGCATTGATGTGGAATCCAATCTTGAGCAGGTGGACCTGCCGGAATCGACACAGCTCACGGTCTACCGCGTGGTGCAGGAGTCTCTGACCAATATCGGCAAATATGCCAAGGCCGGGCATGTCATTGTGACGGTGCACAACTACCCCACATATGTGGCAGTGCAGATTCAAGATGATGGCCAAGGGTTTGAACTTGCCAGCATGCGCCCCAACTCCCATGGACTGGCAGGCATGAAGCATCGCGTAGAAGCGGCGGGGGGTCGATTGACTGTGGCATCTGAACCCAACAAAGGCACAACAATCTCCGCAGTCATTCCCCTGGCAACTGCAACAGCCTGGTAAGAAACGTCACTCCGCCGCTGTACTGGAAAACTCTCCTACAAAGCTCTCAGACAACAAAACGGCATTGCAAAGCCACCCACTGTCACCCCGGGCTTTGCAGCTTCTCTAAATTCAGGAGCAGTACCACACAGCACATTGCTGATGTGGTGTCTGTTCAATTGCTGAGAAGGAGAGCGCCATGCTGCACTACGCCATTGTCTTTTTGGTCATTGCACTGATCGCCGCCGTCTTTGGCTTCGGTGGCATTGCTTCAGGAGCCATGGGTATCGCGAAGATCCTGTTCTTTGTGTTCATCGTGTTTGCCGTGATCACATTTGTGATGAGCCTGATTAAAAAGTAGCTCTGAACCCGTTCAGAATCAGCACAGTCAGTAACCCTGACCCTTGCTGTCATGCATTGCGCAATCGAATGAGATTCGCCATCATCTGACTTCTGAGGTTTCTTACAGAAGCTGTTCCATTCATCACTGCTGTCGCCTAGTGCGACAGCGTGCTTTCAGGGAGTGCATAGCCAATGAGCCAACAAGACAAAAATACCAGTGCTGCTGTAGAGCAGATCAAGAGCGATGTGAAAAACGCAGCCGCAGATGTCGCCGACACTGCCAAAAACGCTGCCCACAAGGCTGCAGACATTGCGGAAAACGCCTTCGACTCCGCCAAGGGATCGGCGCACAAGCTGGCCGACACGGTCAAGGACGCCGCTGAAGATGTTGCCGACTCCGTCAAGCAAGGCAGCCGCAATGCACGTCGCACCGCATCCGAAGCGATTGATGAGTCAGGCCGCCACATGCGTTATGCCGGCGATGAAGATGACAGCATGTTCATCGACAACATTGCCAACCGTGCACAGGATCTGGCCGAGCGCAGCATCGACTTCTGGGCCGACAGCACCTATCGTGCACGCCGCCAGTTTCAGGCCACAGCAGATGCCACGACACGCTATGTGTCCGAACAGCCTGGCCGCTCTGTGCTGATCGCAGCCGCTACTGGCGCTGCACTGGCAACGGCCTTCTTCCTGGGCCGCTCGCGCAAGAAATAAGCAAGCTCATGGCGTGCGGGCAGGCATTGCCTGCATGCCATTTGATTTCAACTTTCTCTGAAGGAGACTTCTGATGTCCAAGTTCATCCGAGCCATTGCTTTTGCAGCTGTTTCCGCAACCACCATCCTGGCGGCAACCGGGTGCTCCGTCGCCCGCGATCAACAAAGCGTTGGCTCCTATGTCGATGACTCTGCCATCACGGCATCGGTCAAAGCCAAGATGGCTGAAGACAAGAGCGTTTCGGCAACGGCCATCAGCGTGGAAACACTCAAGGGGGTGGTCCAGCTGTCGGGTTTTGCCAAGTCAGAATCGGAAAAAGCCCGCGCTGCAGAAATCGCCCGCACCACGAAGAACGTGAGCGAAGTGCGCAACAGCATTGTGGTCAAGCCCTGATGCTGGCATGAGGCAGGCTGCACGAGCAGTGCCCTCCCCCACTCACCAAGAGCCGCTAACACTACCCAGCAAACCGAAGGTTTACGGTTGAGACGAGGCGCCGGGCCGCGCAGGCGAAGCCGCAGGCAGTACAAAAGTACGACAAGGCTAGGCGCCCCCGACGAAGCAACGACGTATCAAACGTTGTGTTAGCGGGTCTAAGAGGCCAGCTTCGCGCTGGCTTTTTTGTCACCACTATTGCAGCCATCACCGATAAAGTGCCGCCATGCAAGTGTTCAACTGTGAAGCCTGTGGCCACCTGATTTACTTTGAAAGCCTGCAGTGCGTGCATTGCGGCGCTGCTCAGGCATTCTTACCCGACCAGTTGCGGGTGGGCATTCTTCCAGACACAGACCCATCCGCCACGGGGCGTGTTTACCGCTATCGCCCCTGCGGGCACCGGCACGACATCAGCCTGTGCAACTTTGCCATCGAGGCTTCCGACCCGCACTCGCTCTGCGTTTCCTGCCGCCAGACAGAGTGGCTGCCCGATGACAGCGACCCTGCCAATCAATTGCGCTGGGCCAAAATCGAGATTGCCAAACGCAGGCTTTACTACACACTGGCCAAACTGGGCTTGCAGGGCCCGGAAGCACCGCAGGCGGCCCAGCCACGCTTTTCTCTGCTGGCGGATATTCCGGGGGCCGCCCCCGTCATGACGGGCCACGCCAGCGGCATGATTACCCTCAATGTGGTGGAAGCCGATGACGATGAGCGCGCCAAGCGGCGCCTGGCGCTGCATGAGCCCTATCGCACGCTGATAGGTCACCTGCGCCATGAGTCAGGCCACTTTTACTGGGATCAATTGATAGCAAACAGCGCTTGGCTGGAGCCGTTCAGAGCGCTTTTTGGCTATGAAGGCCAGGACTATGCCCATGCCCTGAGAAGCCATTACGACAAAGACCCTTTTGACACCACATGGCGCCAGAGCTTCATCAGCGCCTATGCCAACTCTCATGCCTGGGAGGACTGGGCTGAGACCTGGGCCCACTATCTGCACATGGTGGACCTGATGGAGACCGCCGCCAGCTACAGCACCCGCATCACCGTGCCCGATACCGATGGCATGGGGCCACAGCAGATTTGCAACCCGCTGGGGCAGCAGCCTGTGGACTTTGCCCTGATGCAGCAGCAATGGGTGCCGCTGACCCTGCTGCACAACAGCCTGAACCGCAGCCTGGGGCATGAGGATGCCTATCCGTTTGCCATTTCAGCCGCAGCCTGGAACAAGCTGCGCTTTGTGCATGAGCTCATACAGGACAGGCGCTCCAAAACCCCTGCCCCTTAAACCAGGCTCAACTGCTGCGGCCCACCTTGGCCAGCAGACGGCTGTGCACTGCCGGGGAAACAAACTTTTCCACATCGCCATTGAGCGAGGCGATCTCGCGCACAAAGGTGGAACTGATGAACTGGTAGCGGTCACTGGGGGTGAGGAAGACGGTTTCCACCTCGGGCATCAGCGTGCGGTTCATGCCCGCGAGCTGAAATTCGTAATCGAAGTCCGTCACCGCACGCAAGCCGCGCACCATGGCCTTGGCGCCGCGGGCCAGCACAAAGTGGGCCAGCAGCCCGTCAAAGCTCTCCACCTGCACCTGCGGATATTTGGAGCAAGCCTCGCGCACCATGGCGATGCGCTCATCCAGCGTGAACAGTGTCTTCTTGTGGTGCCCGGCAGCCACCGCCACGATCACCTTGCCAAACAGCTGCGAAGCCCGGCGCACCACATCCTCATGACCCATCGTGATGGGGTCGAAAGTTCCGGGGTACACGGCAATCAGATCCTGACTCATGACTATCTCTCTCCTGCGGGTCTTTGTAGTGGACAGCGCTGCTGCAGCGCATCAAGAAAAGGCATTATGCATTTGCCCTTTACGAAGATGAAATTTCCATGAAAAAGAGCTGCCAGCGCTTTATGAATAAGCGCTGGCAGCTCTTTTATCAATAGCAATCAGATTACTGTTTGCGCAGCAGGTGGGCGTGCACGGCTCCAGCCTTCAGGTAGCGGTGCAGCTCAAGCCCCATCTCGGCCAGGCGCTCCTCGCTCCAGGCTTCGGGCGCTTCCAGATAGATATAGCCACCGTCAGCCACCGCACCCATGGCGGCCTTCAAAGCAGGCTCGAACACTTCCAGCAGATCAAACGGAGGGTCCAGCAGCACCAGATCCTGCGCGGTCACCGTCTTCAGGCAGCTGAGCGCATCACCGCGCTGCACCTTGAGCATTCTGGCGTCCAGCTTTTGCTGCAGGCGCTGCAGCTGCTGCACCAGGGCGGCATCCTGCTCGTTCATGATGACGCTTGCAGCGCCACGCGATGCGGCCTCCAGCCCCAGAGCGCCCGTGCCAGCAAACGCGTCCAGCACCTTCCAGTTGGTCAGGTCCTGACCCAGCCAGTTGAACAGGGTTTCGCGCACGCGATCAGGCGTGGGGCGCAGGCCGGGCTTTTGCGCCACAGCCAGACGGGTGCGGCGCCACTGGCCGCCGATGATGCGAATCTCGCCCGAGCCTGCTGGCGCCGTTTTGGCCACAACCGCCGCTTTGGCACCGGGGCGGGCAGGCATGGTGGCGGCCAGCTCATGCGCCTTGCGCTCGCCCTCCTGAATCATTTTGTCCAGCGCCTTGCGGCCTGCCGGGGTGTGCAGCTTGATAGCACTGCGGCTCATTGTTTCGCTCCCAAAGTCACAGTCACCATGCGCTCAGGCTGCACCATGCGCTGCATGGCGTCCTTCACGTCCTTGGTGGTCAGAGCCTGAACGCGTTCGGTCCAGTGCTCCAGATAGTCGAGTGGCAAGCCGTTCCAGGCGATGTTGGCCACATTGCCCAGCAGCTTGCGGTTGCTGTCGATTCGCAGCGCAAAGCCGCCAATCAGGTTGTCCTTGGCCGCCTTGAGTTCTTTCTCGGTTGGGCCTTCGGCGATGAATTTTCGCAGCACTTCCTGAGAGACCTTCAAAGCCTCTGCCGCCTGATCGGGCCGGGTCTGCAGGCCGATCACAAAAGCGCCACGGTCAAGACCCGGCGAGAAGTCGCTGGAGACACCGTAGGTCAGGCCGCGCTTTTCGCGCACTTCTTCCATCAGGCGCGAGGTAAAGCCACCGCCACCCAGAATATGGTTGCCCAGCATCACGGCCAGAAAATCAGGGCTGTTGCGGGCAATACCGGGCTGGCCAATGATGACCTGCGCCTGGGCGGACTCGAACGGAATGCTCTCAACCTTGGCTTCCTTCAAATCCTGCACCTTGGCCACTTCGGGCAACGGTGCGCAATCGTTGCCATTGGCGGCCTGCAGCGGGCCCAGCAGTTGCTTGACCATGGCATCGGCCTGCTCGCGGCTGACGGCGCCCACCACGCTGACCTTGGCGCGGCAGGCCGCAATCAGCTTGCGGTGAAAGTCCTGCATGGCCGAGATATCGATTTTGGCCAGGCTGTCGCCCGTGGTCTGATAGCCGTAGGGCGAGCTGCCATAGACATCTTTGCGGAAAGCCTTGGAGGCCACGGTGCCTGGGCGGGTGTCGGCTTCCTTGATCGATGCGCTCCAGCGCTCACGGTCGCGCTGCCAGACGGCATCTGGCCAGCTGGGGGTAGCCAGCTGACGCGCAGCCAGCGCCACGGCTTTTTGCAGCAGATCAGGCTGAGTGAGCGAGCGCAGGCCATAGGTAAAGCTGTCACGGCCCGCATTGGCGCCGAAGCTGGCACCCAGATCGGCCCAGGCCTGGCCCAGACCGTTTTCGTCGAGTGCCGGAGTATCACCCGCAGCCTTGATGCCCTTGGAAGCCATCATGGCGACGGCGGCGCCCAGCCCGGCCTTGCCCTCAGGGTCGCGGCGGCTGCCTGCGTCAAAGTCCAGTTGCACATCCACCATGGGGATGCCGGGGCTTTGCACCAGCCAGACCTGCGCGCCGCTGGGCTGAGTCCAGTGCTCAATGGGCAGCAAGGCCCAGGCTGATTGCGTTAAAAATCCCAACCCAGCGCTTGCTACAAAAGCGCCAGCAGCTATCTTTTTCATAGTTTGCATTGTTTTCTCCGCTGCGCTTAATGCATGGAAGTACCGGTATCTGCCTTACCGGACATGGGGCGAGCCTTGCTGCCCTCTGGCAAAGGCTGTGGCACCAGCGTGCCCACCGTGAGCTGGTCATCGCCAAAATACTTGGCGGCCACGGCCTTGACGTCGTCCGAGGTGACTTTTTTCAGCTCGGCCAGCAGCTTGTCTTCCGCGTCCAGCGGCATCTCCTGAATCCAGTAATTGCCCAGGTTCTGCGCCTGGCCCATGACGGAATCGCGCTCATAGACGTTCGATGCCATCCACTGCGTCTTCACGCGCTCCAGCTCGTCGGCCTGCACGCCTTCCTGGGCGACTTTCTGAATCTGGGCACGCAGGGCGGCTTCCACATCGGCAACCGTCTTGCCCTTGGCCGGCACACCCGTCAGCATGAACAGGCTGGGGCCACGGCCCATGATGGAGGCCGAGCTGCCTGCACTGTCGGCCACGCGGCCATTGGTCTGGCCTTCGCCCTGCACCAGTGCACGCTCCAGACGTGCGCCGTCATAGCCATCCAGCACGGCAGACAGCACCAGCAGCGCCAGCGCATCCTTGTCGTCGGCCTGCAGCTTTTCCACATGGTTCAAGGTAGGCACGCGGTAGGCCATGGCGATAAAAGCCTGCTCTGCGGGCTGCTTGACCTCGATGCGGCGCACGCCGATCTGTTTGGGCTCGATCTGGGGCTTGCGATCAGGCACCGCCCGGGCGGGCACGCTGCCGTAGTATTTTTCGGCCCAGGCTCGCACCTGTGCCACGTTCACATCGCCCACCACGACCACGGCCGCATTGGCTGGCACATACCAGCGCTTGTGGAAGTTGCGCACATCGTCAGGCTTCATGGAGTCGAGATCACTCATCCAGCCCACCACGGGGTGGTGATAGGGCGAGGCCATATAGGTCGCTGCCATCAGTTGCTCCATCAGCACAGCACGGGGCTGGTCTTCGGTGCGCATGCGGCGCTCTTCCTTGATGACCTCGATTTCCTTTTTGAATTCGGAATCGGGCCACTGGTTGTTGGCAAAGCGGTCAGACTCCAGCTTCATCACATCTTCCAGACGGCTGGACGGAATCTGCTGGTAGTAGCCGGTGTAGTCACGCCAGGTGAAAGCGTTTTCCTGCCCGCCCAGTGCGGCCACGCGGCGCGAGAAGTCGCCGGGTTTGACGGTCTTGCTGCCTTTGAACATCATGTGTTCCAGCGCATGAGCCACGCCGGTGACGCCATTGATTTCGTCCATGGAGCCCACACGTACCCAGACCATATGCACCGCCGTGGGCGCGCGCCGGTCTGGCTGCACAATCAGCTGCATGCCGTTCTTCAGTGTGAACTGCTGCACGGCCGGCGCAGCTTGTGCAACTGCGGCAGGCACAGGTTGAGACGATGCGCCCGGTGCAGCCAAGGCTGCCCCAGCGCTCAAACAGGCCATTAAGCCCAGTACAGGGAGTGCGCGTACATGTTTCATAGAATGATGCGATTCTAAAAACCCGCCAATGTTCAGTTTTTTCAAGAAAAAGCCCAATCCACCCGATGTGGTGGACACCACGCCCGCAGCAGAGACAGCTGCGGAACCTGCTGCTGCTCAGCCCAAGCCAGCTCCACAGGATACGCCCACCGCGCCCGCCGAAAGTGGCGGCAGCTCCTGGTGGCTCAAGCCTTTTGGGGGCGCTTCGGCTGCCAAGCATACCGAAAGCGAGCCAGTCACTCAGGATTTTGTAGCAGCGCCCGAGCCCACCGCAAAGCCGCAGGCCGAAAATGCCCGCCAAAGCTGGATGGAGCGCCTCAAGACCGGGCTGCGCAAGACCGGCTCCAGCATTGCCACCGTCTTTACCGGCACGCAGATCAATGACGCGCTGTACGAGGAGCTGGAAGAAGCCCTGCTGATGGCAGATACCGGCGTCAAGGCCACCCAGCACCTGCTCGATGACCTCAAGCGCCGCGTCAAAGAAACCAAGACCACCGAGCCTGCCGCCGTCAAGGCGCTGCTGGCCGATGCGCTGGCTGATCTGCTCAAACCGCTGGAAAAGCCGCTGACGATTGGCGAGCACACGCCCACCGTCATCATGGTGGCGGGCGTCAACGGCGCGGGCAAGACCACGTCGATTGGCAAGCTGACCAAGCACCTGGCCGAAAGCGATCAAACCGTGCTGCTGGCCGCTGCCGACACCTTCCGCGCTGCTGCGCGGGAGCAACTGGGCGTATGGGCCAACCGCAATACGGTGGAAATCGTCAGCCAGGAAGGGGGCGACCCTGCGGCTGTGAGCTTTGATGCGGTCAGCGCAGGCAAGGCCCGCAAAAAAGATGTGGTGCTGGTGGATACCGCTGGTCGTCTGCCCACCCAGCTGCACCTGATGGAAGAGTTGAAGAAGATCAAGCGCGTGGTCAACAAGGCCGATGGCACGGCGCCGCACGAGGTGCTGCTGGTCATTGACGGCAATACCGGCCAGAACGCACTGGCCCAGGTACGCGCTTTTGATGATGCGCTGCAGCTGACCGGCCTGATCGTGACCAAGCTGGACGGCACGGCCAAGGGCGGCGTGCTGGCCGCGATTGCGCAGGAGCGCCCCATTCCCGTGTACTTCATCGGTGTGGGCGAGAAGATTGAAGATCTGGAAACCTTCAGCGCCAAGGAATTTGCCCAGGCGCTGCTGTCCTGAAGCACTATCGATTCAATAGCTGCCAGCGCTTGATAACTCTTGAAATCAAGCTAAAACAGCCATAAAACCCAATCAAGGAGCGCGCAAGGCGCTCCTTTTTTATTTAAACCCAATGCTCAGGCATGCACTTGCTGCTTGAGCCACTGGGCGTAATCGCCCAGACAGCGCTCGGTGCGCATGGTGATCTGCGGCACCTTATAGCCGTGCTGCTTGCGCAGCAGCTCCGTCAGGCGCGGCAAGGCATCGGGCAAGGTCTTGCAGACCAGCCGCCACTCAGGCGTGGCCTGCAGCACGCCATCCCATTCGTAATAGGAGGTAATGCTTTCGCTTTGCACGCAGGCCGCCACCTTGGCCGCTACCAGAGAGCGGGCCAGATCATCGGCCTGCGCCGCATCGGCCACGGTGGTGGTCACCACGCAAAGCGTGGCCCATTGGCTTTCCGGAGGAATGTTTTTGGACGTCATGGCGGCACAGTCTAGGGTCTGTTGAGAATTGAGCAAGGTCGCGAAGGATTCTGGCCACCTGCCAATCTAGGCGCGTGACGCCGTGCGGGTGCCCACCCGCACAAGAAGCGCAACGACGAGTGGCGGGCGGCCAGATTCCTTCCCTTCGGGTTGCAGCGACAGGAGGCCGTCTGCGTTGTTGCATGCCCTCGCAAGGCTTGAGCATTGCTTCGGCCATGCGCCTAGCATCCAGCCTCCTGTCGCTGCAACGCGATCCTCGCCTAAATCTCAACAGACCCTAGGCCAGTCGCGCCTGTGGCTTTGTAAAGCAGGCGCACGCCCGGATCAGGTTTTTACGCCGGATACAGGCCCAGTTGCTGCGCCCGCAGCCGGCTCAGGCCCAGCAGCGCGTCGGTATATGGCGTGGCAATGCCGCACATAGCACCCATCTCGCGCACCGCGCCCACCAGGGCGTCCAGCTCCACGGGCTTGCCCGCTTCCACATCCTGCAGCATGGAAGTCTTGAAGCTGCCCAGCTTGAGCGTGACCTGATGCCTGTCCTGCGGGCTGTCGGCAATCGGCAGGCCAATGCGGGCGCCGATTTCCTTGGCCTCCAGCATCACTGCGGTGATGAAGTTGCGCACCAGCTCGTCGCCCAGAATTTTGTCCGTGGTGGCCCCCGTGATGGCACTGACGGGGTTCATGGTCATATTGCCCCAGAGCTTGTACCAGACGTCGCGCTGGATGTTGGCGGAGGGTTTGACCTCCAGCCCGCCAGTGCGCAGCAAATCAGCCAGCGCCAGCAGCCGCGCTGTGCCAGCATCGCCAGGCAGGGCCATGGGCTCGCCCACGATGATGCTGTTGCCAAAGTGGCGGCGCACCACGCCAGGCGCATCCAGCGAGCAACTGGCATGCACCACCGAGCCAATGACCTGCGCGGTGGGAATGGCGCGGGCAATATCGCCCTGTGGGTCCACGGTCTTGAGCTGCAGGCCGCGCAGGCTGGCATCTACGCCACCGGCCAGAAACCACCAGGGCACGCCATTCATGGCCGTCAGCACCAGAGTCTCCGGGCCAATCAGCGGCGCAATCTGGCGGGCCACGTCGGGCATGGCCGGGGCTTTGACTGCGATCACCACCACATCCTGCACGCCCAGCGCTGCCGGGTCTTGCTGTGCATTGATGGCCACGGTTTCACGCTCGTCGCCATGCACCAGCGTCAGCCCGTTTTTCTGCAGCGTGGCCAGCGTCTGGCCACGCGCAACCGCGCTCAGCTCGCAACCGGCCTTGGCCAGCGCCACGCCCAGCCAGCCGCCAATGGCGCCTGCGCCGTAGATACATGCTTTTTTCAGAGTCATTTCACAAATCCAGATAGCTGCTGTCGATGCGGTTTACGCGCCGCACCAGATGGTCAAACACATCGCGGGGGCCGCCATGGTCGTCGTTGAAGGTCAGGGAATCAGTGTTGCAGCGTGCAGCCGTGGCCTCATCAATCATGCGCGGCGCACCCATGGAAAGGGTGGCCAGTTGCACATCGCAGGCGCGTTGCAGCGTCCACAGCACGGCAAAGGCCTGGGGCAGGCTGCTGCCCCAGCTCAGCAGGCCATGGTTGCGCAAAATTACGGCCTTGCGGCTGCCAATGCTTTGCAGCAGGCGCGGCCCTTCATCGGCATGAATGGTGATGCCTTCAAAGTCGTGATAGGCCACCATGCCGTGCAGTTGGGCGCTATAGAAATTGCTTTGGCTCAGCCCGCCCTCCAGACAGGCCACGCCCATGCCCGCCGTGGTGTGGGTGTGCATTACGCAGTGCGCGCCCTCCAGCCCATCGTGAATGGCAGCGTGCACCACAAAACCGGCGGGGTTCACCGGATGGGGCGAATCGCCCACTTTCTCGCCACGCACATTGATGCGCACCAGATTGGCTGCCGTGACTTCTTCGTAATGCAGGCCAAAGGGATTGATGAGGAACTGCTTTTCCCCGCCCGTCACGCTGTCCGGCAGGCGCACAGTGATGTGGTTGTAGATCAGCTCATCCCAGCCCAGCATGGCAAAGATGCGGTAGCAGGCTGCCAGCTCGCGGCGGGCAGCAATTTCGTCGGGGTGCATCAGTGAGGTCTCCGTTTTTCTATCAAAAAATGAGCATTCAGCGCTTGTTGCATCTTGGCTAGAGGGCTAATTCGTCGGAAATGCAGCCTTGCGCAGCTGCGGCGCCTGCGCATCAATGGCTTCGGCAGCCTGGGTCAGCTTGGTCATGATGGCGGCCAGCGCCTGGCGCTCCTGCTGCGTCAGCGCATTGAGCAGCGCCGCCTGAAACGGCCGGGCCTGCTGCAGCACGCGGTCAAAGTTGCTGTGCCCCTCCTCACTCAGGCTCAACAAATGGCGGCGTGCATGCAGCGGGTCGGCCCGGCGCAGCACCCAGCCCCGGTCTATCAGCGGCTGCAGGCTGCGGCTGATCTGGGCCTTGTCCATCAGGCTGATGCGTGCCAGCGCCCCCGCATGGGTTTCGCCATGCTGCTGCAGCAAGCCCATCAGCCGCCATTCCGTCAGGCCCACCGCTGTGACGGGCGCCACATAGTGCCGCGTGACCTGCGTCTGCAGCGCATTGGCCAGCGCCACCAGTTTGAAGGTCAGAAACTCGTCCAGCGGCAGGGTCTGGCTGCACACCGATTCATCGGCGGGCGGTGTTGGCACAGAGGGTTTCATGGGGCTCAGAACAAAGGGCGATTCGGAGGAGATCAGCGGACTGCATGGCCCAACTGGTTCACCTGTTTATCAATGCAACGAATCTTTGCCTATTGTTGACACATCAACATCGGTATCAACCCGAGGGACACTGTAGGGACTGTTGATTTTCGAGCGGGGACCGCGTTGCGGCGATAGGAGGCTGGATGCTAGGCGCAGGGCCGAAGCAAGGCTCAGGCCTTGCAAGGGACGGCAACAAGGCAGACGGCCTCCTATCGCCACAGCCTGAAGGGAAGGACTCTGGCCGCCAGCCACTCGTTGTTACGCTCCCGTTATGAGGGGACATCGGGTCCCTACCCGCACGGCGTCACGTGCCTAGATTGGCTGGTGGCCAGAATCCTTCGCGACCCCGATCAAATGTCAACAGACCCTAGCCGTTCACCGCTGACATCCCCACCCTGCCCCGCACCCGACAATGGCCTGCGCTCCATGGCGTCGATGCCGCCTTCAAGTCACTTTGCAAAGGAATGCACATGAGCTCCAACACCACTGTCGTCAACCTCACCGCCCAGATCACTGCCTTGAGCACCGCCTTGCGCATCGTGATCGATGCCAGCCCCAATGCCGCACAAGTGCGCGAGCAGCTCAGCACGGCTCTGGACAAGACCATTCATGACGCGCTGGAAGAAGGCGTCTGGGACAACGCCGATGGCGTGAAAACCATCAAGGCTGCGCTGCAGGGTTAAGACCTTCGCCACAGCGCCCACAAAAAAGCCCGCTGCATGCACAGCGGGCTTTTTGCATTCAGCGCTGAATCAACTGACCTGCCGAATCGGCAGTGCCCTCACCCGCTTGCCGGTGGCCGCAAAAATCGCATTGGCCAGCGCCGGGGCCACGGCTGGCAACGGTGGCTCGCCCACGCCGCCGGGCGGCACTTCCAGGCTGTCACCCACCAGATGGGTACGGATGACGCCCGGTTGCTGGGCATGGCGCAGCACTTCGTAGTCATGGAAGTTGCTTTGCTTGACGCGACCTTTTTCAAAGCTGATCTCGCTGCTCATGGCCAGGCTCAGGCCCATGATGACGCCGCCTTCCATCTGCGCACGAATGCGCTCGGGGTTGATCTGCGGGCCGCAGTCCAGCGCGGTATCGGCGGCAATCACTTTGACCTCGCCCTTGGCGTCCACAGCGACTTCCACCACCACGGCGGAATAGCTCATAAAGCTATAGCAGAAAGCCAGCCCCAGACCATGGCCTTTGGGCAGTTTGCGGCCCCATCGGGCGCCCTTGGTCGCCGCCTCGATCACGGCGCGCAAACGCCCTGTGTCATACGGGTACACCGTGGGGGATTCGCTGTAGTTCCAGCCGTCGCTCAAATCCTTTTCAGGGTTGAGCTGGCGTGCCGGTCCAATCAAATCCAGCGCGTACTGCCGGTGGTCTTTGCCCGCGTGGTGGGCCAGTTCCGCAATAAAGCACTGGGCCGCAAACGCGTGGGGAATGTTGTAGACCGAGCGGAACCAGCCAATGCGGGTGTGGGCCTCAACCTCGGCCGTTTCAATGCGCACATTGGGAATCTGGTAGGGCATGTTGATAGCACCCATGCCCATTTCCATGCCGCTCTGGCCCTTGGCACCTTCCTGAAACAGCGAGGCAATCGTGGGCGCTGCAGAGCGGTGCAACCAAGTGGCAGGCATGCCCTTGGCATCCAGCACAGCCTCCAGCCGGTCGGCGGCTACGGCGTGATAGAAGTCGTGCTGAATATCGTCATCCCGCGTCCACACCACCTTCACAGGCGTGCCGGGCATGGACTGGGCGATCAATGCAGCTTCCACCGCAAAGTCGGGCTTGGACTTGCGGCCAAACGCGCCCCCCAGCAGCAGCACATTCACCGTGACCTGCTCGGGCTTCATGCCCAGAAAGCCTGCCACCAGCTTTTTGCAGGTCTCGGGGTCTTGCACCGAGGTCCAGATATCGCAGCGGCTCTTGTCTGCCGCCACCAGCGCCGTGGCAACAGGTGGCTCCATAGACGCATGGGCCAGGTGCGGCACGTAGTAATCGGCGGCAATCACGGTCTTGTCACCCGCCGCTTTCATCGCAGCGTCCACATCGCCGTTTTTGCGCATCACCTTGCCGGGGCTGCTGGCGGCTTTTTCCAGCAGCTTGCGGTATTCCACCGAGTCATAGCTGGCGTGTGGGCCTTCGTCCCAGTCCAGCTCCAGCGCCTGACGGCCCTGCATGGCCGCCCAGGTATTGCTGGCCACCACGGCCACGCCGCCCAGTGGCTGAAAGGCTGGCGCGCCTTTGTAGCCAGGGATTTCCAGCACTTTTTTCACGCCCGCCACCTGCTGGGCTTTATCGCCCTTGAAGCTGCGCAGCTTGGCGCCCAGCACCGCCGGACGCGCCACCACGGCATAGACCATGCCGGGCATATGCTGGTCCATGCCATAGACGGCCTTGCCCTGGCCAATGGCAGCCAGGTCCACCGCAGGCGTCTTGCCTTTGCCGATATAACGGAAGTCCGCTTTTTTCTTCAGGCGCAACTGGTCGCCCTTGGGCACGGACTGCTTGGCCGCATCGGCTGCCAGTTCGCCAAAGCCCAGGCGCTTGCCGCTGGCGGTGTGAATCACCTCATGCTGCACAGCCTTGACCTGCTCCACAGGCACGCCCCAGCGCGCAGCAGCCGCAGCTTCCAGCATCTGGCGCGCAGCAGCGCCTACGCGGCGCATGGGCATCAGAAAGTGGCGCACGCTGCGCGAGCCGTCCACGTTCTGGTTGCCGTACCTGGCTTCGTCAGCCACGGCCTGTGTAATCGTCACGCGGTCCCAGCGAGCTTCCATCTCATCGGCCACGATCATGGGCAGGCTGGTGCGCACGCCAGTGCCCATCTCTGCGCGGTGGGCCACGATGGTGACCTGCCCGGTGGGCGCAATGCTGACAAAGACCAGCGGGTTGTCTACCGTGCCGCCGGGCATGGAATCTGCACCGTATTTTTTGGGCTCTTTGGCTGCGTCCTGGGCAAAGACCAGACCGCTGCTGCTCACGCCCAGCGTGAAGACCATTGCCACACTGCCTTGCAGCAGGCCACGGCGCGAGATTTCAGGAGATTGCTCCGGGGAAAGGATAGTGCTTTGCATCACTTGGCTCCTTGCAAACGCTGGGATGCCAGCTTCACCGCCGCATGAATGCGCGGATAGGTGCCGCAGCGGCAGATATTGCCGCTCATGGCTTCGTCAATCTGCTTGTCCGATGGCTTGGGCGTAGTCTTGAGCAAGCCCACCGCCGTCATGATCTGCCCGGCCTGACAGTAGCCGCACTGGGCCACGCCCAGTTCCACCCAGGCAGCCTGCACGGCCTTGCCTACGCGGTCGTTTTCCATGCCTTCAATGGTGGTGATGGCCTTGCCCTCCAGGGCCGATATGGGCGTGGTGCAGGAGCGAATGGGCTGGCCATCCATATGCACGGTGCAGGCACCGCACAAAGCCATGCCGCAACCAAACTTGGTGCCGCACATGCCGAGTTCATCGCGCAACACCCATAGCAAAGGCGTTTCCTGCGCCGCATCGGCCGTTCTTGGCTGGCCGTTGATCTTCAGATTCATCGTCATGTGGGGTTTCCTTGATTCGTGGCGGGTGCTTGAGCATACAAACTCCCAGCAGCATCTTGCAACCCAAGGAGACGCATTGCGGGCCAACCCTTAAATTTGGCACAAAAAAAGCTGCCATCGCTTATGGATAAAGCGCTAGCAGCTCTCAAATCAATAGTAATTCAATCGTGACCCAAGGCCACCAGACCATCAACGATGGCCGCGGTGGCCTCCCCGGTGGCCATGACCACCATGACCGTGCCCATGACCGTGACCATGCCCGCCGTAATAGCCACCACCACCGTGGCCGCCATAACCGCCGTGACCATGCATGACGTAGCAGCCCGACAACAACAAGGCAATGGCCGAAGCGCCCAGAATTTTCAACATTGCAAGCCTTTAAAAATCAAAAAAAGAGCCGCAGTCTAGGGGCGCAAACTCCCCCCAGCAAGCTTCATATGTAAATCTTGGTGTTTTAGGGCGCTTGCACACAGGCAGATTACGTAAGCAGCTATTCAAACAATAGCAACATCTACATGCCAGATTTACGCCTTACCAAGGCTTCGCATTCGCAATAGCTCACTTACGATAGGCAGCAATTTTTCATCCCACGCCATGCCCTCTACCGTTTTGCATCCTCTGGTTCGCGTTCGCACCGTTACTGCCTTTATTCAGCTGCCCAAAGACTCGGGCCAATGGCAGCAGACATTGGCGCAGGCCAAACGCCAGTGCGACCGCCTGGCCGACGCGCTGGAGCAAGAGGCGGGCTACGCCGTGCAGTCCATTCGCCTGGTCAGCAACCCCTTTGGCGAATATCTGGACACCCGCAGCGCCGAAAGCGCCCAGCAGGGGCTGGAGCGCATTACCGCCCTGCTGACAGCGCTGAATACCGGCGCACGCCGCATCCGCTTTGCGATTGGCGAGGCCCGCAGCCGCGCTGAAGTTGCGCTGCTGCCCGCGCTGATCGCCAGCTATGGCGACCTGTGCAATGCCTGCGTGAATGTGGAACTGGATGCCAATGGCTACCTGGAAGACGAGTTGCTGCAGGCCAGCGTGCAGGCCGTGCAGCAAATCGCCCTGTGCACACCGCGTGGCGAAGGCAATTTCAACTTCACCGTCAACTTCAACTGTGCCAGCGGCATTCCCTACTTCCCTGCGGGCTACCACCGGGGCGATCTGGACAACTGCCTGGTGCTGGGTCTGGAAACGCCAGACCTGCTGGTTAACGTGCTGCAAGCGCTGCAGCCCGAACGACAGTCCTTACCCCACCCCGCTTGGATGGCCCGTGCCGCACAGGCCCTGGGCGATGCGCTGAACACCCATGTTCAGCGCATCAGCGATTGCGTGGCCGCCACGGCGCTAGATGCGGGCTGGCGTGTCATCGGCATGGATACCTCGGCAGCACCCTCCAAGTCCTGCGCCTCCATGGTGCAGGTCTATCAGCTGCTTGGCGTGCCGTTTTTCGGCGCTTCCGGCACGGTGGAAGCATCGGCCCTGCTCACGCGCGTTTTCAAATCCGTGCAGCACATGCCCCAGATCGGCTTCAGCGGCCTGATGCTGGCTGTCACCGAAGATTCCGGTCTGGCCCAGGCCACGCAAGACGGCCAGTTCGACATTCGCGCCCTGCTCACCTACAGCAGCGTCTGCGGCATTGGCCTGGATACCGTGCCCGTGCCGGGCGACGCCAGCGCCAGCCAGATTGCCGCCGTCATGCGCGACACCGGCACCATGGCCTTCCGCCTGAAAAAGCCGCTGACCGTGCGCCTGTTCCCCGTGCCGGGCCTGAAAGCTGGCGATATCACCGCCTTTGTAAGCGCAGACCTGTGCAACTGCGCCGTGCTGGCCCTGCCTTGATCAACCCAGCAGCGCCTGCTGCTCGATATTGAAGGCGTAAATCTCACTCATGGGCAGCGGCCTGCGGTCGCTGGTTTCCACGCTGCCTTCCTGCGTCCACAGAAATGGGTAAAAACCAAAGCCCTGATCTGGCGCCAGCGCCTGCACATCCTGCTGCCAGCTGGCCCAGCGCATATATTCATAGAAATCGGTGATGCGATCACTCAGCGCCCACTGCACAAAGTCGGAGTAGCCGCACTGCAGCGGCGTCCACTGCAGCGACTCGGGGTCCAAGTAGTAAATATTGCCCATGTCTTCGCCCAGCGCTCCACCATTGATGGCAAAGAAGCCGCCCAGCGCGTCATCGGCCACCAGCAAAAAGCCCTGCGCCCGCCCCTGATTCCAGTCGCGCAGATTGCGCGGCAGCCGCTCATGACCCGAGCCCAGAATGCGCAGCCAGCCGTGGTCAATCAAAATGCCGCCCGTCTCATGCGCAATCGCCCCCATGGGCGAGCGTGTGGTCACCTGCAGGCTCAGCAACACCTCATCGGCTTGGTCAGAGGCTGGCAACAGCTCGGCGGGACGCTCGGCCTCCTCAATCCATTGCCTGACCAGGGGCATGGCGGGGTCATCCATAGAAATCAGCTCCTGCAAACTGCGCATGATGAACTTTCCGAGTTGAGGTGCGTCAAATGCTATGCCATCAGAAAGCATCTCCTTGGCAGCAACTGTCAGTCCCTGTAAAAATACGTTGCAGTGCAGCAATTACTGTCGATTCTCACTGAGTCTTGTACTCGCCTCCACAAAAAATCAACGGCTTAGCGCTGCGTGAAGAGGCTAGTTTTGTACCCACTTCTCACTGAGTTTTGTACTTTCCGGAATTTTTCTCACTCAGTTTTGTATTTTCCGAAGTCAGCTGCAGAAATCAGCGAATAGTCCTCGCAAACATATGTAAACGCCACATCTCAAATAGCACTACAGCCCATTGTCTGCAACCCGTAGATGTTCTATGAAGCCGTTGCCTCAATAGTTTTAAAAATGTCTCACGGCGAGCAGTCGCCGCGCAGATTTCACCGCAGATTTTCGACATCAGCTGCCAAAGTTGCCAGCGCAGATGTCCGGCAATAAAGCCCGAGCCGATTCATTCATGAGTCGCTCGGGCTTTTTTGTTGTCCGTTTTTCGCATTCCCGTTTTCGGACCGATATCTGGACCGCTGGCGGAGCTTTGCCGACGCTGCCCTGAAATCCTTGCGCTGTAACTGCCAGCCGGTAAGTCATACCTCATTACCTCGTCAACCAGGAGTACAGCCATGAGACACGGAGATATTTCCAGCAGCAACGATTGCGTAGGCGTAGCGGTAGTCAACTACAAAATGCCACGCCTGCATACCAAGGCCGAAGTGCTGGACAACTGTCGCAAGATCGCCGACATGCTGGTCGGCATGAAACAAGGCCTTCCAGGCATGGACCTCGTGATCTTTCCAGAATACTCCACGCACGGAATCATGTACGACTCCAAGGAGATGTACGAAACTGCGTCCGCTATCCCCGGCGAAGAAACCGCAATCTTCGCGGACGCCTGTCGCAAAGCCAATGTATGGGGCATCTTCTCGCTCACCGGAGAGCGCCACGAAGAGCACCCCAACAAGGCTCCATACAACACTCTGATTCTCATGAATAACCAAGGCGAGATTGTGCAGAAGTACCGCAAGATCATGCCTTGGGTGCCCATCGAAGGCTGGTATCCGGGCGATTGCACGTATGTAAGCGAAGGCCCCAAGGGCATGAAGATCAGTCTGATCATCTGCGACGATGGTAACTATCCAGAAATCTGGCGTGACTGTGCCATGCGCGGGGCCGAACTCATCGTGCGCTGCCAAGGCTATATGTACCCAGCCAAAGAGCAGCAAATTCTGGTTTCCAAGGCGATGGCCTTCATGAACAACACTTATGTCGCCGTAGCCAATGCGGCCGGCTTCGATGGTGTTTATTCCTACTTCGGTCACTCTGCCATTATTGGCTTCGATGGCCGCACGCTGGGCGAGACCGGCGAGGAGGAGATGGGCATCCAGTACGCCGAACTCTCCAAATCACTGATCCGTGATGCACGCAAGAACGGCCAGTCGCAGAACCACTTGTTCAAACTAGTACATCGCGGATACACAGGCACCATCAACTCCGGCGATGGCGACAAAGGCGTAGCCGCCTGCCCTTACAGCTTCTACTCGCAATGGGTCAACGACCCCGAAGGCACGCGCGAGATGGTCGAGTCATTCACACGAACGACCGTGGGTACACCAGAGTGCCCAATTGAAGGCATTCCACACGAAGCACCCAAGCACCGCTAAAGCATTCATACCTGCTGGCATGGCATCCCTCGGCCCTGCGGGCTGCCATGCCCTCCGACTCTTTACTTGGAGATAGAACATGCTAGGTATCGCATTGTTTTTTATTGGTGCCGTGCTGATCGTTAACGGCGTCGGCCTCAGTGGTCGCATAGAAGCTCGTGACTCCGCCCCCTTCAATCTACTAGTGGGCTTGTTAGCTTTATTTATCAACGCCATTGGCATTCTGCGCGCTGGTGCCGATCCGGACTTTTTTGGCGCTGCAGGTGGTCTGCTGTTTGCTTTCACCTACCTGTATTTGGCAGTGGTGCAGTGGTGGGGCCTCAAAGGCGTTGGCCTTGGCTGGTATTGCCTGTTTGTGGCAATCAGTGCTCTAGCGTTTGCATCGACGGCCGGGGACATCCGCGTTATCACCATGTGGTTGATTTGGGCAAGCCTGTGGTTCTTCTTTTTTCTGGCGCTTGGACTAGGTAAGCAACTGCGCTTTCTTGCGGGCTATACGGTACTGGTCGGTATTGCGACTTGCTGGGTGCCGGGCCTGATGATGTTAATGGGGAAATGGTGAACAAAATGAACGCAAATATTCCTCTGCAGGCCACTGCAGACAACGACCCTCTGGCTGATTACCGCTTGAACAAAGAGCCGTTTTACCGCCCCTCTCACAATGAGATCGAGCTCTACGAACAGGCCTATCGGCACCGCATGCCATTAATCCTTAAAGGCCCTACAGGTTGCGGAAAAACCCGATTTGTTGAGCGTATGGCGTGGGCGCTAAAACGCCCGCTCATCACACTGGCCTGCAACGAAGATATGACAGCCTCGGATCTCGTGGGTCGTTATCTGCTCGATGCCAATGGCACCGCATGGCACGACGGACCTTTGACCATGGCAGTGCGTTATGGAGGCATTTGCTATCTGGACGAAGTTGTAGAAGCACGACAGGACACTACCGTCGTCATCCATCCATTGACCGATGCACGCCGCGTACTACCTCTCGACAAGAAAGGTGAGGTTGTGCACGCACATCCTGATTTCCAGCTCGTTGTCTCCTACAACCCAGGCTACCAAAGCAGCGCAAAAGACATGAAGCCCTCCACGCGCCAACGCTTTGCCGCTCTGGAGTTTGACTACCCTGATGCGGCTACTGAAGCCGATATCGTCTCGCACGAAACAGGTATTGAGCGAGCCCAAGCCGAGCGACTGGTAGCGCTGGCGCACAGCACTCGCGAACTCAAGAACCGGGGCCTCGACGAAGGGGCATCCACCCGCATGCTCATCTATGCAGGCTTGCTCATGCGCGACGGAGTCACGCCAGCGGCCAGTTGCGACATGACGATCACGCTGGCTTTGACAGATGACCCCGACACCACACATGCGCTGAAAAAACTTGTTCAAGCACAGTTCGGCAGTTGAAAGGCTAAAAGGCACAATCCATGCCCCCATCTACCGCCCTTAACTCCAGTGACATCGGCTCTTCCCCTTGGATCGACAAAGACGACGCCCACACCTTCGAGCGATTGGCTATGTTGGCCTCGGGCTTGGCACTAACTCGGGTGCAAGTCCAGCCATTGCAAACGGCCAGCACACCAATAGCGGCCGGAGGGCCTTTTAATGGCGCGACGGTCAAACCAGCCTCTGCGCTACGGGCCATCTTGTTGCCGCCGACGGACACCACTTCAGGCGGTGCAGCCCGACTGCTGTTACCGCAGCTACCAGACCTAAGCCAGACTGAGCGTACACATCAGCACACAGCAATGGTTGCCCACGCTGCCGCGCACCTACTATATTCACCAACTCGCCAACCCAGCCAGGCCTTGAAGCCCATGGGCATGACCGTCGTCTCGGCCATAGAAGATGCCCGAATCGAACGCTTGCTGCTGCGCGACTACCCTGGCGCTTACCACTGGCTCAGCGAGCAAGTCGCAGCAGAGCCTGATGCAAAAAACCTGAGCTTTCTCGCCTTCATGGCACGGCTCGACCGCATCTTGCTCTTGCCAGCAAGCCAAAGTGGCAATCACTGGATCAACAAGGCACATGAGCTCTTTGAAAGGACAATACAAGCTCACGGTCTCGAAGATTACAGCGCTTTCCGTGCGATATCTTCCATCTTGGCCAACGACCTTGGCCAGATGCGTGTTCGCATGGATCCGCAGCACTATGCGGCTCCCACGCTCTACCGCGATGACAACAGCTATCTCTGGGAGCATCCCGAATCCGACGACAACAGCGATGAAGCTTTGTTACTAACTCAGACAAGTGCGCGGCCGCAGCAGGCACAATCAAGTCGAGAGCAAGAATCCCCAGAGCAGCCTCAACGCCCCCAGGCCGAAGACTTTGAAATCGCCCGCTTCCACTACCCAGAATGGGACCATCGAAGCGAGCATATGAAGCCAGACTGGTGCACGGTAATCGAGAAATATCCAGCCTGGCAAGGCCTAAGCGAAGTCAATCACTCGCGCCTTCCCAGCAGCACTCGTCTCGAAAACTTGGCCCTACCCAGCGCCCGCCAACTTGACCGCCGCAACCGACTGCGCCGGCAATGGGAAGGTGAAGATGTAGACCTCAACGCAGCTATTGAAGTACAGGTCGATATGCGCCTGAATCTGAGACCTGACCCTCGTCTTTTCATGCGCGCAGGCAAAGGCCCTCGACCCACTAGCATGCTGGTTTTGCTCGACATCTCCGAATCGGTCAACGACATTAGCTCACATGGTCAATGCTTGCTGGATCTAGAAAAGCAAGCGGCTCAGATACTGGCCCAATCCAACACGCGTAACACTGGACGCTTGGCCATTCATGCGTTTTCATCCAACACCCGCGCCGAAATTAACTACTATCGCTTGCTTGATTTTGGTCAGCCGCACACCACCACTACCACGGCCATGATCCAGGCTTTACGTGGACGTTTTTCCACTCGTCTGGGGGCGGCCTTACGCCACTCCAGCGGTCTACTGCGTAGCGAACCCGAAGGCCAGCGCACGCTGCTCGTTGTGACTGATGGTGCACCGTCTGATGTCGATGTGCACGACAAAAAATATCTAATAGAAGACGCGCGCCACGCCGTTCAGGAAGCCAAACGAGCCGGTATTCGCGTTTGCTGTTTGGCCGTCGATGCACAAGCCGACACCTATGTCCGCCATATCTTTGGCTGGCGCGATTACGGTATCGCCGACGACACCCGACAACTGCTACCAAGGCTGACGAATATGAGCGCTCGCTTAGCCGCAGGACGTTAAAACGTCGGACAGAAAATTACAACCCTTGCCTCACCCACGCCTCCACATACGTCGCGTGCGCTAAGCTAGGTTCCGCCCACTAGCATCTTGGGATTACTCCGTAGCCGATCCTCAGCAATCACTGTTGAAGCATAAACCAGAGAACAACCTTGTCCTACACCGACCCCTTGCGCATAGGTATTCTTTTCTCGGAAACCGGTACTACCTCGACCATTGGTCGCTCGCAGTTGAAAGGCAGCTTGCTAGCCATTGATGAGATCAATGCCGCCGGCGGCGTGCTCGGACGCGAGCTGATCGCTGTACGCCAAGACCCAGCTTCCAACCCAGCACGCTACGCACAACTGGCCGAGCAACTGATCGTCCAGGACAAGGTCAACACCGTCTTCGGCTGCTATATGTCAAGCAGCCGCAAGGCCGTGCTGCCCGTAGTGGAAAAATGGAACAAATTGCTGTTCTACCCCACCCTCTACGAAGGCTTCGAGTTCTCGGCCAACATCATCTACACCGGTGCAGCCCCGAACCAGAACAGCGTACAGCTGGCTGATTTCATGACCAGCAGCTTTGGCGCGCGCGCCTACCTCATTGGTTCAGACTACATCTACCCCTATGAATCCAATCGCATCATGCGCGAGTTGGTACTACAACATCCCGAAGGGGAAATTCTGGGTGAACGCTATCTGCCACTATCGGCAACCGAGCACGACTATCGGGCCGTTATGGAAGATGTGCGCCAGAAAAGCCCTGACTTCATCTTCTCCACCGTGGTCGGAGACTCCACCTCCCAGCTCTACCGAGCCTATGCTGACGCAGGCTTCAATCCCAAAGAGATGCCCATTTGCAGCCTTACCACCTCAGAGGCTGAAATCGGGCAAATGGGCTTTGAAGTTGCGGCAGGCCACATCACTTCGGCACCGTACTTCCAGTCAATCCAAACCGAAGCCAACCAGCGCTGCCTAGCCCACCTCAAGCGCCTGTTTGGCGACGACTGCCGCCCAAATCTATGCTGGGAAGCCTCGTACTTCCAAGTACACATGTTTGCCAACGCTTTCCGTCGCTCGGGCAGCGACACTATTAGCGAGTTACTACCGCACCTGCTGGGCAGTGAGTTCGATGCACCTCAGGGGTGCGTTCGAATCGACCCCGGAAACCACCACACTTGGGTATACCCACGCATAGGTCGCGCCAATGCGCAAGGTGAGTTCACCATACTGCGCGAAGCCAAACGCGCTGTCTCGCCCGACCCTTACCTGGTTACCCACTCGCTCGGCGACTGGACAGCCAAACAGGAGGTCTGAGCGTGAACCGCCAACAACCGCGCGCCACCTCACCGCACCTCAAAGAGCTGCGTCAACTCAAAATCACGCTGATGCACCCCGATGATGCCGACGGTCTGTTGCTGGCACAGCAACTTCAGCGTATCGGCTGTCAGGTTCGCAGCGTATGGCCACCTGTACAACACCTGCCAGAAGACACCGATATCGTCCTACTGGCCGTGCGCCCCGACTTCCTGCACCTTCCCATGAGCTGGGCCCACAGCGAACAAGCACCGGCCTTGGTGGCCGTAGTGAATTACGAGAACCCCACCATCGTTTCTACAGTTCTGGACCTCAAGGCCCAGGCTGTCTTGCCGTCGCCTATTCGGTCCTTCGGTCTGCTTTCAACTTTGGTAGTTGCACGTCAGAACCATAAAGAAAGCCGCCAGATTCATCTTCATGTACACAAGCTGCAAAACAAGCTGCTTGGCCAGCGTCGAGTGACTGATGCCAAAGCCATTCTCATCGCAACCCACCGGGTCAGTGAAGAACGGGCCTACGAAATGCTGCGCGAGCAGGCTATGAACAAACGCATCTCGATTGAAGACATTGCCCAAACCATCATCAGCGCAAGTGAATTACTGGGAATGAAAGGGCCGCGCGAGTAAGAGCGCAAGGTAATCCCCCCGTAAATCCTGAGCCCTGAGAAGTAGAGACTCTCACAGGAGAATCTCTACCATGAAGAAATCACGTTTCACCGACAGCCAGATCATTGATGCGCTCAAGCGAGCAGAAGCCGGTCTGACGGTTCCAGAGCTCTGCCGGGAACTCGGCATCAGCTCGGCAACGTTCTACAAGTGGCGAGCCAAGTTCGGCGGCATGGATGCCTCGCTCATGGCCCGCATGAAAGAGCTGGAGCAAGAGAACCAGCGACTTCGCAAGATGTACGTCGAGGAGAAACTCAAGGCTGAGATCGTCTCGGAGGCTCTCGCAAAAAAGTGGTGAAGCCATCTCGCCGACGCGAGATGGCTCTTCAAGCAGTGCAGCAGCACGGCGTGTCGATCAAGGTGGCCTGCCAGGCGTTTCAGATCAGCCAAGCCTGCTATCGATACGTGGCTCGCCGCAGCATTGAGGACGATGAGATCGCCCAGTGGCTGCTGCGCCTAACGGACAACAAACGCAATTGGGGCTTTGGCCTTTGCTTCCTGTACCTGCGCAATGTGCGAGGCTTCCGATGGAATCACAAGCGTGTTTACCGTGTCTACCGAGAGCTGGAACTGAACCTTCGTATCAAGCCCCGCAAACGGTTGGTGCGAGAAAAACCTGAACCACTGACGGTGCCGGAAACCTGCAACGAAGTCTGGTCGATGGACTTCATGCACGACCAACTTGAGGGCGGGCGCAGCATCCGGCTGCTCAATGTCATCGATGACTTCAACCGCGAGGCGCTAGGGCCCGTCATCAAATCAACCAGATGACAGCTGCAGCCAGATGAATTGTAGAAGTTCAGACTTGATCTGACAGTGGGCCTTGCCAACAGGTGAGGTTTCCCGTTTTGATAAGGGTACGAATCTTTATCAATCCGGGCGCAAAGCGCCCAACGGAGAAACCTCATGAACAGTTTCAACCAAACCATCATCCGGCACAAGGTCGGCCTGCTCAATCTGGCCAGTGAGCTGGGCAACATCTCCAAGGCATGCAAAGTCATGGGCGTCTCCCGTGACACTTTCTATCGCTATCAGCATGCCCACGAAGAAGGTGGCGTAGAGGCCCTGATCCAGATATCTCGGCGCAAGCCCAATCCCAAGAACCGGGTTGATGACGCCGTCGAAACGGCCGTCATTGCCTATGCCCCGGAGCAGCCAGCGCATGGACAGTTACGTGCAAGTAATGAACTACGCCAGCGGGGCATCTTTGTGTCTCCATCCGGTGTGCGCTCCATCTGGATGCGTCATCAACTGGCCAGCTTCAAACAGCGTCTGTCCAACCTGGAGGCTGAGGTCGCCAAGACTGGCGCCGTACTCACTGAATCCCAGGTGACAGCCTTGGAAAGAAAGCGGGAAGATGACCTGGCCTGCGGAGAAATCGAAACCGCTCATCCCGGTTATCTTGGTAGCCAAGACACCTTCTATGTGGGCACGATCAAGGGCGTCGGGCGCATCTACCAGCAAACTTTCGTAGATACCTATTCCAAGTGGGCTGCCGCCAAGTTGTACACCACCAAGACGCCGATCACGGGAGCTGACTTGCTCAATGACCGCGTCCTGCCGTTCCTGGCAGAGCAAGGCATGGGGTTGCTGCGAATCTTGACAGACAGGGGCACAGAGTATTGCGGCAAGGCCGAAACGCACGACTACCAGCTATATCTGGCAATCAACGACATTGAGCACACTAGGACCAAGGTGCGTCACCCGCAAACCAATGGCATCTGTGAGCGGTTCCACAAAACGATCCTGCAAGAGTTCTACCAGGTGGCGTTCAGGCGCAAGATCTATCGATCCATTGACGAGCTGCAGATGGATCTGGACGACTGGATCAATTACTACAACGGCCAGCGTACGCATCAAGGCAAGATGTGCTGTGGCAGGACACCGATGCAAACGCTGATTGATGCAAAGGAGGTCTGGGACGAGAAGGTAAAAGCACTCAATTAATCTGACAGCCGTACCGACCGAAACGGGAGCAACTGTCAGATCAGATCGGAACTTCTACAGCAGCGGCCGTCTTGTCATACCTCGTCGCGATGCACCGATACTGTTTTAACCGGGCAAAGAAGTTCTCAATCAGATGACGCTCTTTGTATATGTGCCGGTCGTGCTCTCTACTTTCTTTGCGACCGTGGCGACTTGGAATGACAGCTTGCTTGCCCTTCTCTAACAGGGGTGCAATTACCCGGTCCTGAGCGTCATAGGCTTTGTCTGCGAGCACAGCATTAGCCTGAATGTCTTTCAAAAGCACATCTGCGCCTTCCAAGTCTGAGGCTTGACCGGGAGTCAAATGAAAGCCAGTTGGGTTGCCCTGCGCATCAACCGTCGCGTGGATCTTGGTACTCAAGCCTCCCCGGCTACGTCCGATGGCATGCTTTTGAATCCCCCTTTTGCGCCAGCGCTGTGCTGATGGGCACGCACGATGGTTGCATCGATCATGGTGTATTCGTTGTCAGCTTGGGCACTGATCGTTTCAAACACACGCTGCCAAATACCAGAACGGCTCCAGCGCATATGCCGTGTATGAATGATACGGAAATCACCAAAGCGCTCAGGCAGATCCCGCCATGCAATGCCAGAGCGATAGCGGTAAAGCACTGCATCTACAAAAAGGCGGTTGTTTTTACCAGGAGCACCGACGTGTCCAGCCCTGCCGGGCAGAAGGTCTTTGATGCAATCCCACTGTGTATCTGTCAAGGCGTATCTACGAGTCACGCTATCAATAACGAAGCAACTATCGAATTCGATGACACGCCCTAGGGCGTGTTCACATTAATAGTTGACTGCTCATGCAGGCGCTGACAATCCAGCGCCTGCATGTACATCTCTCGCTCTCAATTCAAGCGCATCCGCCATCTGTTACCTAAGCCCCGTGGCAGTCGTCGTATCAGCCACTATCGCTTGCTCAATGCGCTGGCTTACATGGCCAGTAACGGCTGTAAATGGCGCGCACTGCCAACTCGATTTGGCCCATGGCATACGATTTACATGCGTCTGTACCGATGGGCGCACAGCGGCGTCCTGGTGGAAGTACTTGCACATTTACAGCAGGACCGACTTAGCCAGTGGTGTGTCCAAGCGTTGAGTCTGGATTCAACCATCGTCAAAGTCCACCCTGATGGCTGCGGGGCTCGCAAAAAAACGGTCCACAAGCCATAGGCAGGAGCCGGGGTGGCTGGAGCAGCAAGATTCACATGGTGGCCGCCAGTTGTCGAGATGCTTTGGTATGGAGCCTGACAGCAGGCCAAGCCGGTGATGGCCCCGAAGGCCGTCACCTCATTGAAGTCATTGGCGTCCAAGACGCACCTGTGTATCTGCTGATGGACAGCGCCTACGGCGGCGGTGACTTGCGAGCTGAGGCACTGGAGCGCAACTTGATACCTGTCGTCCCTGCGCACCCACTGCGCAAACACCCTTGGCAATTGGACAAACGACGATACCGCCAGCGCAATGAGATCGAGCGCTTGTTCCGGCGGATCAAGGCTTACCGGCGCATCTTCACGCGCTATGACAAGCTCGATGTTGTGTACGCGACCTTTATCTCAATGGCTTTGATTTGCGAACACCTGAGGTAATGTGAACACGCCCTAGGCCTTCGGTACTTTTGAAGCGCGTCTCTAACGCTTTCCCAAGGTCTGTACTACCTGCTTGGCAGTCGCTTTGGCCGACCCCGGATTTTGTCCGGTGATGAGGCGGCCATCCGCCACCACATACGAGGTAAATGGCAGCAGAGCTTTTTGATAGTGAGCACCGCGCGCCTTCATTTCTTTCTCTGCGTTATAGGGCATGGACTGTGCCACTCCAGCCAGAATTTCTTCTGCCCACGAAAAACCCGTGACCTGTTTGTCTGCAACCAGCAAAGAGCCATCGCTCAGCCGTGTATTGAGCAGGCCGCAGTAGCCATGGCAGACCGATGCAACGATGCGACCTTGCTCCCAGATGCTGCAAGTGATTCGCTGCAACCCGACACTGCTGGGAAAATCCCACATCACCGCGTGCCCTCCAGTGAAGTAGATGGCATCGAAATCGCTCGCCAGGATATCGGCAGGTGCCGCAGTGTTAGCCAGCAAGGCCATGCGCTCTGGGTCATTGAGCCAGGCTTTGGCCGATGCATCGAAGAGCGGCCATTTGAGGGCGCGCGGCTCTAGCGGTACGGCGCCGCCTAGTTGGCTAACCAATTGCTGCAGGTAGCCTTGCGCAGCAAACACATCCCAGGCATGGGTCAGCTCCGACAACCATAGCCCTGTGGCGTGCGAAGAGTCGTCGTAATGCGCGACATTGGTGACGACGTGCAAGATGCGTGGCGTGCTCATGAAGACTCCTGAGCGATTTGCTTCATGCCCTGTGCGTAGCTGGTGACAGCAAAGCTGGGAAAGCGGCGCTTGAACTTGGACGAATCAAACACATTGTCGTGTGCGTAGCGTGGAAGCAGCTCACGAAGTTCGCGTACGGGTTTGGAGACCCATCCAGCAACAACCATCGCCCAGTGGCTTAGCACTTTGTAGTGCGGCTCAACCCCAAAGGTGGTAGCTGCTAATTTCACAAAAGCCTGATAGGTCAGCCGCTCATCCCAGCAAGGCAAATGCCAGGTCTGACCATACGCATCTTCTGCATTGCCAATGGCGGCCATGGCTCGGCTTGCATCGGGCGTCCAAATCAGGGTACGTAGCTTGTCCTCACGCACCGGAATTTTGGCCTTGTGGCCCGCTTTGAGCGGGTCAATTACCAAGGTATTGGTGATACTTTGAGTGTTTCCGGGGCCATAAAACTCAGGTGCGCGGGCAATGGCGACGGGGATATCGCCGCGTTGCATCTCCGCGAGCACTATCTCCGCCATCAAAGCACGCACATGCCCCTTGCGCCCCACAGGGGCAAAATTCGTGTCTTCGGTCTGCCGCTGCGCGCTTTGCGGGTACATGTAGGTGTTGTCAAAGTAGACGAATTTGGCACCTGCTTCCCGCGTGGCATCGAGTGCATTGCGTAGCATGGTAGGAAATTGTCTTTCCCATAACTCGGTGTCTGGTGGCAGACCTGCAGTGAAATACACGACTTCGCTGCCGCGTACTGCATCCAGGGTTTGCACGGCATTCATCAGGTCAGCAGAGACCAATTCATCGCTATTGTTTACCTTACGTGGATTGCGACTTACCAGGCGCAGATTCTGCATGTAGTTACGCTTTAATTCACGCGCTAGTTCCACCGCGATTTGGCCATTGGCCCCTAATATGGCTTGCATATCTTCCCTTGCAGCATCTGATGTGATGAGAGGATACGGAGCTTAAGATTCAAGTTGAGTTGAAGGTCAAGCGATAAGACTAATTTCAGGCCGAAAACAAACTCACTGGTTTTCTACAGTATTTGGCGTCCCCATCGTGGCGACGGGCCTAAGCACTTTTGCTTGCTTTGGTGCATTAATGAGCGGCCGATTTGCGCAAAAGCGAAGATCAGCTTTGGGTCGACACGAGCCTGCCAGGGCACGCTGAAGCGGTCCTTCGAGCCAGTGCGTGGCAAACCGCGCAATCGAGCGGCCGGTCCCGAGGGTGAAGCGGCCGTTCTGGACAAGCAGCCTTCAACGGCTGGTGTTAGCCATTGCTGCCGCTCAAGCACCGAACCGTGAATGGCTCAGATCAGCCTAAAGCAGTTGGCCAGGAAGTGACTGAGATCTAGCAGGTTACGCGCGACCACCATTGTTGCGAACACTTGGGCAATCACTTGCTCACAACGGGTCAGCAGCAGGCTAGGCCCGCCCAAAAGCCCATCAGATACCCCATAGCAGCATGCCCAGCAGAACTCGCATGCTGAGCCAGAGTCGCACAATTTGCTTTCGAGTATGGATATCCAGCTCCTGAGATAGTCAGCTTGAGCCTGGCACAGCCGCGTCACCACGAAGGCAACAATGGGGAGTACGGACAAAACAACTTCACACATTAAGAATTTCCGGTTTTTTTGAGAAATTTGCCTAAAAAATAAGCCGATTTAAACCTTTCAAGCATGCGAAATTTATAAAATATTTAATAAAATCATATAGTTACATAAAGTTTGCGATTTATCAGCAGTACAAAACTCAGTGAGAAAAGTACAAAACTGAGTGAGAACCGACAACAATCCCCTCTGTGAAGCACCTACAAAAACCCGGGGAACTTTGTCTTTAGCACTCTCTCTAACAGAGTGCTAACATGAAGATCATGGAAGAAAGGAAACCTGCAATGAAAACTGCCTCCGGCTCCATTGCTACAGCCTTGGCACCCACGAACCCTTGGGCTCTGGTGCCACCGCTGGGCAACCTGGATGCCTATATCTCGGCTGCAAACCGTCTGCCAATGCTCACCCAAGAGGAAGAGCAGGAGTACGCACGCAAGCTCAAAGAACACAATGATCTGGACGCCGCCGGGCGTCTGGTGATGTCTCACCTGCGTCTGGTGGTGTCTATCTCCCGCCAGTACCTGGGCTATGGCCTGCCTCACGGCGACCTGATTCAGGAAGGCAATGTCGGCCTGATGAAGGCTGTCAAACGCTTCGACCCCGACCAAGGCGTGCGTCTGGTGAGCTACGCCATGCACTGGATCAAGGCTGAGATCCACGAATACATTCTGAAGAACTGGCGCATGGTCAAGGTCGCTACGACCAAGGCTCAGCGCAAGCTGTTCTTCAATCTGCGCTCGATGAAGCATGACATGAAGTCCGATGCCGCCATGGCAGACGGCGATGCTGTCATGCGCGAAACACTGACCGCAGGTGAGATTGACGCCATGGCGGCCAAGCTCAACGTCAAGCGCGAAGAAGTCATCGAGATGGAAGCCCGCCTGTCGGGTGGCGATGTGCTGCTGGACCCCTCGCCCAGCGATGACGGTGAGCAGGCCTATGGCCCCATCGCCTATCTGGCCGATGCCAACCACGAACCCACGGCCATGATCGAGTCGCGTCAGCGCGACCATCTGGCGACGGATGGTCTGTCCATGGCTCTGGAAGGTCTGGATGACCGCAGTCGCCGCATCGTGGAAGAGCGCTGGCTCAAGGTCAACGACGATGGTTCGGGCGGCATGACGCTGCACGAGTTGGCTGCCGAGTACGGCGTGAGCGCCGAGCGCATTCGCCAGATCGAAGTGGCCGCCATGAAAAAGATGAAAAAAGCGCTAGCCGAGTTTGCGTAAACGCCAACTTGCGCACCAGCGACTTAAAAGGCTGAAATGCTGAACCTCAAACCCGGATAATTTCCGGGTTTTTTATTTTCTGGCGCTGATGTGGCTCGCACTGGCGCTGATCCCCATACCGATAAGATTCAAGAGACCTGTCATGCCTATTTACAGCGCCCTCACTTCCCTCAAACTCAAAAATCTGTCCCGCCGCAGTCTTGTTGCAGCCGGCGCCGCCCTGATGGCTGCATCGATAGCCCCTGCAGCCATGGCGGCTGACAACTGGCCCGACAAGCCCCTGCACCTGATCGTGGGATTTCCCGCTGGCTCCTCGCCTGATCTGACGGCCCGTGCGCTGGCCGAGCCCCTGGAAAAGAAACTGGGCCAGACCATCATTGTGGAAAACCGCGTGGGTGCTGGCGGCAATATCGCTGGCGAATATGTGGCCAAGGCCGATGGCTACACCTTCAGCGTGATGATCAACGGCAATATGACCATCGCCAAGATGCTCAACCCCGCCGTGCGCTATGACCCTATCAAGGACTTGCAGCCCGTGAGCCTGATTGGCGTGGCCCCGCTGGTGCTGGTGGCACCCGCTTCGGCGCCGCAAGGCAAGGCTTTTATGGATGCCGCCATCAAGGCGGGTGACAAGTGGAGCTATGGCTCGCCCGGCGTGGGCACTGTGGGCCACCTGGGCATGGAACTGCTCAAGAACCGCTCGGCCATCAAGCCCGTGCATGTGCCCTATACCGGCTATCCGCAGGTTTTCAACGGCATTCAGGGCGGCGACCTGCAACTTTCCATGCTGCCCCCCGCTCTGGCCATGGCCCAGATTCAGGCCGGCAAGCTGCACGGCATTGGCGTGACCTCTGCGGCCCGCAGCCCGCTGGCCCCTGGCCTGCCCAGCCTCAAGGACCTGGGCATCCAGAACTTTGACCTGGAAATCTGGAACGCCGTAGCAGCGCCCAAGTCCATGCCCAAGGCCCATGTGGACAAGCTGGCTGCTGCCGTGAGCGAAATCGTGCGCACACCCGAGATGCGCCAGAAGCTGTCCATGCAAGGCTGGCAAGCCGTGGGCAGCTCGCCCGAAGGTCTGCGCAACCGCATCCAGCAGGATGTGAAGGCGCTGGGCACCATTATTCGTGAGCAGCACATCAAGGCGCAGTAACTGACGCCCCCTGAGCCGCTTTGCGGCTTCCCCCTCTCTCGATGCGTTGCATCGGGAGGGGGACGACAGCTTCGCTGCGCGGCGGCGCTTGCTCGCTGTCTATCCGATGGGGCATGCTCCTTTTGGCTGCTGCAGCCTCCCTTGAGCCCCTTTGGGTATCAGCTGGTGCTACTGCGGCGTCCGCTATCATGCGCCCGACTGGCATGCGTTTACGCTATGCCTTTCGGGCGCATTGCTTTGTCTGGCTGCGTCAATGTTTACGGAGCCTTCATGGACGCTGGAACCTGGTTTACTCAGCTCAACGCCTGGCAGGTCATGGCATTGGGTCTGGTCTTTTTTGGCGGTATCTATGTGCTGGGCGCGCTGGCCATGCTGGGGCTGACGCGCACCCTGGCCGCTGCAGGCATTGGCAAGCCGCTGGATACGCGCCCGCTCAAGCCCGACCAGTTGCAGCGTGAGTGGCGCCAGTCCTTTCATTCGATTCTGGTGTTCGGTCTGGGCATGATCGTGCCCTGGGGCTTTTTGCAGCTGGGCTGGGCCCACCTCACGCCCAATGCCAGCGCGGGCCGTATCGCGCTGGAAATCATCGCCCTGCTGATCTGGAACGATGTGCACTTCTGGATCAACCACCGCCTGCTGCATACGCGCCGTCTAGTGCGCTATCACGGCGACCATCACCGCTCCGTAGTCACCACGCCCTGGTCCACCTACAGCTTTCACCCCATTGAGGCGCTGATGCTGGGCAACATCATCCTGCTGCCCATGGTGGTGCATGACTTTTACTTCTGGTCGCTGGCCTCCGTGCCGGTGCTGAGCCTGATGCTCAACCTGATTGGGCACTCCAACTGGGACTTTTTCCCCAAGGTTTCAGACACCCACCCGCTGGCTGCCAGCCGTCGCCACCATTTGCACCATGCACGCCCTGCGGGCAACTATGGCTTTGCGCTGGCCTTTATGGACCAGATCATGGGCACCAAGGTCAAGACCTCCTCCACGCAGCCCTCCAGCCACTGAATGAGCAAGCACCCGAGTCAGCGCTTCTTGCCCACGCTGCGCCATTGGCGCGACTGGCAATCGGTGTTCTATATGGTGATCCTGCCGCTTATCGTCTGGTGGCAGTGGACGCATGGCTTCAGCTTCATTTTGTATAGCATTGAGCTGTTTCTGACACTAGGCGTGGGCGTGATTCACCACAACCACACCCATGTTCGCATGTGGTGGGGCCGCTGGACCAATCGCGCCACCGACTACTGGCTGACGCTGCTGCAGGGCCATCCCACTTTTGTGTTCTGGCCCGCCCATGTGGCCAATCATCACCGCTTTCGCCACGGCCCGCGCGACATCGCACGCACCTACCGGCCTGAGTTTGGCGGCGATACCAACCACCTCTGGGGCTATCTGATTCACCCGGTTCAGGCGGGCTTGAAGCTCTATCCGCTGTTCTTTCGCTGGCTGAACAACCTGCGCATTCACTGGCCCGGCGCCTTTCGCTACTGCATGGGGCAGTACGCGCTGTGGCTGGGTAGCTGGGGCTTTTTTCTGTGGCTGGACTGGCAAAAAGCGCTGATCTTCATCATCGTGCCGCAACTGCACGGCCTGCACTGGCTGCTGGCCACCAACTACCTGCAGCACGCCCATGCCGATGGCCGGCCGCTGACCAGAGCGCAACGCAATACCCCGGGTATCGAGTTGAACTACGCCCGCAACTTCGAGGGGCTGGTCAACCCGCTTCTTTTTAATATTGGCCTGCACACCGCGCACCATGAGTGCCCGCATGCGCACTGGTCCGAGCTGACAAACTTGCATGCTCAGACCTATCGCCAGCGAGTCACTCCCGCCCTCAATGAAGGCGGACTGCTGCCTTATATGGGGCGCGTGTTTGTATTGGGTCTGGTCTGGCCCGCGGCAAGAACCCAGCCGCAGATGCCGCCAGATGCTGTGAAATAGAAATTACTCCTGAGAACATATGCCTGTTGCCTATTCAAACGTCTATCTGCAATCCGCTGGCATGTTTCTGCCCGGCGCTCCCGTGGACAACGCTGGTATGGATGCATATGTCGCGCCGCTGAATCGCATCTCCGAGCGCATCAAGCGCCGCATCCTGGCCGAGAACGGCATCCAGACACGCCACTACGCCATTGACGGCGAAGGCCAGACCGTCTTCAGCAATACGCAGATGGCCAAGGGTGCTATCGAAGACACGCTGGCGCAGGCGGGCAAGACGCTGGCCGACATTGGCTATCTGTCCAGCGGCTCGTCGGGTGGTGATTCGCTCATGCCCGGCTTTGCCAGCATGATTCAGGGCGAGATGGCCGCGCCGCCCATGGAGACACTGTCTGTGCACGGCGTCTGCGCCGCCAGCGTGGGCGCCATGCAGGCCGCCGCCATGGCGGTGGAAAGCGGCGCACATGCACTGGCCCTGTCTGTGGCCAGCGAAATGCCTTCGCGCCTTTTCAAGCGCTCGCGCTTTGCCACGCAGGGTTATGACACCGACTTTGATGCGCACTTCCTGCGCTGGATGCTGTCTGACGGCGCAGGCGCCGTGCTGCTGGGCGGCCCCAAGGCCTTGCCACAGGCCAACGGCCTGCGCCTGAAACTGAAGTGGACGCACCAGCGCAGCTTTGCGGGCGACTACCCGGTCTGCATGCAACTGGGCCTGACGGCAGACCGCAGCAAAAGCCATCTGGACTTCCCCGCCTGGGCCGATGCCGAAGCCGCAGGTGCGCTGTCGCTGCGCCAGGACATTCGCCTGCTGCCGCATCTTTTTGACGTCTGCATTCACGAATACGCCGACCTGGCCCACAAAGGCTGGGTGCCCGAGCGCGGCATTGACCACTTTCTGTGCCACTACTCGTCGGAGCGCTTCATCCCCGTGGTGGACGATCTGCTGAACAAGGCGCAGCTTGCCATCCCGCGTGATCGCTGGTGGAGCAATCTGGCCTGGCGCGGCAACACAGGCGCTGCGTCCATCTTCATCATGCTGTCGGAGTTCCTGCAAAAAGAAGGTCAACGCCTTAAAGCGGGTGACACCGTGCTGTGCTTTATCCCCGAATCGGGCCGCTTTACCGCTGGCTATATGCTATGGAAAGTAGAGCTAGATACCCCTGTAAAACCTAGACTTGAGGCACATTTCCCTCAAAAAACGGCGACTCACGACTCCATCGCCAACGATGCGCTGCCCGATGTCTCCACCATCGCCGCACCGCACGACCCGGCCACTGCGCCCCAGCAGCTGGCACCGCTACTGACTGAGCTGGCCAGCATCTGGCAGGACTACCGCTCACGCGTATGGCGCACACCGCTGCTGCACCGCATTCGCACGCGCCAGTTGCAAACCGGCGACTATGTACGCTGGATGAGCCACTGGATTCCCCAGGTACGCGAAGGCAGCCTGTGGATGCGCGAAGGCGCGGCATCGCTGACGGGCGACTACGCGCAACTGGCCAGCCTGATTGACCTGCATGCAGGCGAAGAGCAAAACGACTTCAAAATCCTGCACAGCGACTATCTGAAGGCGGGCGGCACCGAGACCGATATCAGCAAACTGCGCCGCAACCCCGGTGGAGAGGCACTGAACGCCTATCTGCATGGCCTGGCAGCCACACCCAACCCCATTGGCCTGCTGGGCGCCATCTACATCATTGAAGGCACGGGCCAGCGCATTGTGCCCAGCCTGCTGCCGCTGCTGCGTGCCGCCCTGCCCTTGCCGCCTGATGCCTTCCGCTTTCTGGAATACCACGGCGCCAATGATGAAAACCACCTGGAGCGCTGGCTGATGGCCGTACAAATGGCCCTGGCACTGGACAGCGAAGGCACAGCCCAGCAAGCCATACTGCAGACGGCACGCAACACGGCGGCCATGTATCTGATGCAGTTCCAGCATGTGCTGGCCGAATAAAAAAGAGGGATGGAACGCGGGATGAAAGACGATTTCAAGGACCAAGTCTGGGACGAGCGCGACCCCAGCCCCTGGCTGGCCCTCTACCTGGACCAGAGCACGCCCCTGCCCGACGAGGTAAAAGCCGCCTGGCTGCGCGACTGCAGCAGCGGCTCGCGCCAGTACTTTCTGCCCGCCATGCGGCCACTGGCGCGGCTGTCGATGATTCTGATTCAGGCGCTGAAGATCTTTTTGCCAAGGCGCTGGGCTCACTCCATTTTCTTGCACAGGCTGCTGGCCTTTGGCATGAAGCGCTTTCTCTCGCCCGAGGCCAACTGGCTCATCATGCGGCACTTTCATCTGGGCTCGCAGGTGCTGCAGTTTGTCGCCGCCAACTCTCCCACCAAGGTCAGCACCTCCCCACTGTTCCCACAGGAAATTGACGACGTGAAGGACGAGCTATTTCTCAAGCACGACCTCAACCTCTTTAACTTTGTGATTCGCCTGAACAAGGCGCTGCGCGAAAACAATCAGGAACTGGTTCCCGTGCCAGAGCCCGATTTTTCGATGATTCACGAGCCAGACCTGAAGCTGGAAGACATGCCCCATGGCCGCTTCAACGTCATCGACCTGCAAAGCGCCATTGAGCTGTACACGCCCATCTACCAGTTGCTGCTGACCGACAACGACTTCTGGCGCGCCAGCAACTCGCTGCAGCTCGATGAGACGCTGGCGATCTACTGCGCCAAGATTCTGGCCTCGCCCGAGCATCTGGTCATGCTCAACAACAAGCACCCCATGGTGCCACTGTCCACCCTATACGCGGCTTACCGCCTTGTGCTGCATGGGCTGTCTACCGAGATGCTGCACGCACTGCTGACCCGCATGGCCAGTGGCGAGCACCCTATCCCCGCACGCGAGCTGGCCAAGATGCACAAGGCCGCCGAAGTGGTGATGGACCAGCAAAACTGAGAGAGGCAGCCCTGTATGAGCGAGACCGACAAACGCATCACCGGCATTCGCTTTGATGAACAAAACCTCTGGCTAACACTGGCCGATGGCCGCAGCTTCAGCGAGCCCATCAAGCGCCATATCCGCCTGGAAAAAGCCACGCCAGAGCAGCGCCTGCAATGGGAGTTGACGGATGATGACCATGGTCTCAATTGGCCCGCGTTGTGGAAGCCTTCAGACACCGGCATGGTCAGCGTCTGGGATATCGAGCAAGACCTGCTCTACAACCAGGCCCTGGGTGCCCTGCAGGCGGTGAAGTGGGATACCACGCTCATCACGCCCGCGCAGCATGAACTGGTCGCCCTGTGGCGCATGGAAGCCGATATCAACAACGGCGGCTTCATGCAGTTTCTGTGCAACTGGGGCGTACCCAATCTTGAGATGGCACTGCAAGCCCTGCAAAAGCTGGGGGCCATGCAGACCCATGAATGCCTGCAGCAGATGTTTGCCGTCATCGCGCGTTTTGAAGACTCGCCAGACGTCACCAGCCTGGATGAGTTGCCCGCCCTGCTGACCAAGGCCGAGAACGACAGGCTACAAGAACTGGATGAAGCCTTCTGGGACTACCCCAACCGCCTGCCCAAACTGGTGGTATTGCATTACGGACCAGCGGTATGAGCCATTCTAAAAATCACTCGCTGGAGTTTCGCAAGGCCCTGGTTCATGAAGCCGTGCATCGTACACCCACTGGCGGGTTCCCCGAACTGGAGCGACGCCATCAACTGCTACCCGGCACCTTGTTTGACTGGGTCAAGGAACTGGGACCCAAACCACCGCCTGCGCCGTTTTCGGCCCTGCACTTCTGGATTGGCAATACGCCACTTGATGAAGCCAGCTTTGGCCGTTACTTCGCGCATGCCGAAAATTACTGGAGTCTGGAGCCCGAAGACCTGGAAGACTCGCCCGAGAACCTGACGGGCTGCGGCTTTTGCCAAGACATTCAAAGCCGCTATCTGTACGACGAAGATCTGCTGCTGGTGATCTGGCTGCCAGCGCCAGTCCCTGTGGAAGAAATCGTGGGTCACAGCACTCTGGAGAGCGACGAATCACTGGCCCAGATCGTGCAGACCTGTGCAATGCGCGGTATCCACCAGGCCAATGCCATGTTTGTCTACGCCGACCCGACTCAGTCCATTCCTGAACCCGGCAAGCTCTACAACGGCCTGCCCTATATCGGACTGTTTGACGACTGAAACTGCCTGCTGTGAACCCCTTCTTTGACCCGATCCTGCAGCAGTTTCCCGACTGCCATATTGACCACAAGGACGCCGCCAGCGTGCACATCACCAGTCCATGTGTCGATGGCGTCATGGCGGTCGAGATCATGGTTCACCATCAGGCCTCGGGCGGTTTCTCGGCCACCCGCTATGAAGATGGCATGGTGCTGCAAGCGGGGGATCTTGCCCATGCATGGGTCACGCTGCGCGATGCGCGGCAGCAGTTTCTGCACCACGAAGTGATCTGCACCCCAGATCGCCTGCTGCAACTGCTCGCCGAATGGCGCGCAAAGCCCGAGCCTGCACCCAGCGTCATTGAGGTCACCCCCATCCAAGCGGCTGAGGTCACCACCTGGGATTCAGGCATTCAGCCGGTCATCCATCACACCATCGACCTCAGCCTGCTGAACGGCCTGCCTGACCCCTCTGCGGCTGCCGCACAGCTGCAGGAAGACCTGGCAAAGCTTGCCCCTGTGCGAGCTGTGCAGTCCTGGCCCCGCGATGAGCGCGGGCGGCTGGCAGCCCGCACCACCATCATTCTGGCCAGCTATGGCCCTGCCAGCCGCAAGCGGCAGCCCTGCTTGCTGATGCGATCGAATATGCAGTCGCAAATGCCAGGCTGGCAGCTGCTGCTGTCGCAGGAATTTCTCGGCAACCAGCGCCATCAGTGGAGTGATGCGCCGTGGCTATGGACCTCAAAATCCGCCCCAGCCCTTAGCAAACAAGCGCAATCAGCTATCAAACTGATATCAGAAGGCAAGATCAGCGAAGCCTGTGATCTTTGCGATGTGCAGTTGGGTGACAACTTGCGAAAGCTGGCTGCCGGAATGCGCTGGCAGCGGTTTGAGCCCGTTCCACAAGCCTGGGCTGATGAACTGCGTGCCGCTTTGCTGCAACTGGCTCCCTGGCGACTGGCTGCGGGCCTGCAGCGCATTCAGCAGCAGCTGAGCCAGAGCAGCCGCAAACCACCAAAGCCCGGAAGCTGGCAGCGCAAGCTGTTCTGGTTTTCGGGCCAGCGCCAGCAAGTGCGCTGGGGTCTGGGGGCCGGGCTGGATGCCCAAGGCAGACCTTGGCTAGACTTGATTGCCACGGCTTCCAATGAGCATCTGCCGGAGCCTGACCGGAAGCAGTAGCCCCCGTTCTTGCGCTGTGTTTTACGCCGCAGCCAGCCAACTCTGAATTTGCTCGGCAGGCATGGCCTGCGAGTGCAGCCAGCCCTGAAAAAACTCGCAGCCCACATCGCGCAGCAGCTGCAGCTGATCTGGCTGCTCCACACCTTCGGCGACGACCTCCAGATCCAGCGCATGCACCATTTGCACAATGCCGCCCATCAGCCGGTCACGGCTGGGTGAGGGAAAGAGAAACTCGCGCCCCAGCTTGACGCGCTGCAGCGGCAGGTATTGCAGATAGGCCAGCGATGAGTGCCCGGTGCCAAAGTCGTCCAGCGCAATCGTCACGCCCAGCTGGGCCAGATCCTCCAGCACTTGCCGTCCCTGATCGGGGTTAATCATGGCCTGCGATTCGGTCACTTCCAGCTCCAGCCACTGCGGTGGCACCTGGTGTTTTTGCAAACAGCTTCTGACCTGATCGACCAGATTCACCTGCCGCAGCTGATAGGCCGAGAGATTGACCGCCACGCGCAGCGGCGTGCCGCACTTGAGCCAGATATCAATCTGCTTGCACGCTGCATCCAGCACATAGTTGCCCAGCGCCACAATCTGGCCCGAAGCTTCAGCCACCGGAATAAAGCGCGCAGGGCTGACATTGCCCAGCACCGGGTCATGCCAGCGCAGCAAGGCCTCTACGCCCACCACTCTGGCACTTTTCACATCTACCTGAGGCTGGTAGTGCAGTTGCAGGCCGCCGTAGCTCAGCGCCATGCGCAGCCGCTCTGCCAGCAGCACGCGCTCAGCCATTTCCTTGCCCATGCGTGCTTCAAAAAACACGGCGTGCCCCCGACCCTGCGCCTTGGCGCTGTACATGGCCATGTCGGCAAAGCGCATGAGGTCATCGCCTGTCTGTGCATTGTCGGGATATAGCGCAATGCCGATGCTGGTGCCGAAGTCCAGCGCCAGCCCGTCGTGCTTGAAGGGCATGGCAAACGCAGAAAGTATCTGATCTGCCCAGAAGCGTGCACGCTCTGCATGCTCACCCGCCAGCAGCACCACAAATTCATCGCCCCCCAGCCGCGCCAGAATGCCTTCGCTGCGCAGTTGTGATTTCAGGCGTCTGGACACTTCCCGCAGCAGTTGATCGCCCGCCGCATGACCGTAACCGTCATTGATGGCCTTGAAGTTATCCAGATCAAGCTGCAGCACGGCCAGCGAATCCCCCGTGGCCTGCGCAATCTTGAGCTGCTCCTGCAGCTCCTGCGTGAAATGCCAGCGGTTATTCAGCCCAGTCAGGGTGTCGCGTGAGGCCTGAAATTTCAGGCGCTGCTGCATCTGATTGATTTCCGTCACATCGCGCACAAAGGCTACGGCCATGCCGCTGCGCTCATTGCCAAAGTGCCCCAGCGCAATATCCACCGGCACGCGGCTGCCCTGCTTGCGCTGCAGCCACAGCGCGCCACCCAGGCCCATGGGGCGACGCGATGGCCCGGAAAAGTAGCTGCGCAGATAGTGCGCATGTGTGGCGCGCAAATCGTCGGTCAGCAAGATGTCCAGACTCTGGCCTTCCAGCTCGCTGCGCTCGTACCCTGAAATGGCCAGCATGGCTGCATTCGCTGCCACGATGCAGCCGTCATGCCCCACCAGCAAGATGCCGTCTGGCGCAGCATCCAGCGCATCGCGCTCACGCGAGGTAAGCCAGGAACGGGGTTTCAGACTTTCGCCCTTGTCCCAGGCTGAAAGCGCCTGCGTCAGCCGGGTCTGGCATTCAACCAGTTCTGCAGTGGAAACAGATTCGGTCAGGGAAGAAAAAGGGCACTGGGCCATATGCGCACTCCTAGCAGCACTGTGGCGTTGTGCGTGCGCTGCACCTCTCATGCAGCACATCAAAGACCAGTTGCCGAACTTCAGCGCCGACTTTCTGACCCCACCCAGTGTCTCAAGGCGCCCACTATGCGCAGTGCAACACGCCCACTGTTTGCGCTATATCAAACACAGGAATGCAGCAAGGGGTAGTACTAGCTTGCGACCACTCGCTAACCGACGCTCAGCCCAGCAGTGCTTTCACGTCCTGCGCTAGCAGCTGCGGGCCAGCGCCATAGCGTTCATAGACGCGCAAACGCCCTTGTGTATCAAACAGATAGGTGCCTGCGGAGTGGTCCAGCGTGTAAGTACCTTCGGTCTTGCCCGGCACTTTCTTGAAGAAGATCTTGAAGTCCTTGGCCACGGCAGCCAGCTCTTCAGGCGTGCCGGTCAGGCCCACAAAGCTTTCGTCGAAATTGGCCAGATAGGCTTTGAGCACTTGCGGCGTATCGCGCTCAGGGTCCAGCGAGATGAAGACAGGCTGCAGCTTGCTGCCATCCGCCCCCAGCGCCTGCTTGACCTCCACAAACTCCTGCAGCGTGGTGGGGCAGACATCAGGGCACTGGGTATAGCCAAAGAACACGGCAACCACTTTGCCGGAAAAGTCCTTGAGGCTGCGCTGCTGGCCATTCACATCCTTGAGCGGGATGTCCTTGGCGTAGTCAGCCCCCGTCACATCCACGCCCTGAAACTTGGGCTTGCTTTCGTCCTTGCAGGCAGTCAATACAAAGGGGGCCGTACCGGCCAGAGTCACTGCGCCCAGAATGCGCAGCACAGCTCGTTTATCCATGATCAATCAGACGAGGTAGTGGTCCACCAGCAGCGCAGCGAATAGCAGGCTCAGGTGGATCAGAGAAAAACGGAAGGTTTTGCGTGCCAGCGCATCCGAGTAGCTGCGCAGCAGTGCCCAACCATAACCGCAAAAGCCCAACCCCAGAACCACTGCGGCAAAGAGGTAGAAGTAGCCGCTCATGCCCACCACAAACGGCAGCAGGCAGGTGGCAAACAACACCACGGTGTAGAGAAACACCTGCAGCCGCGTGAAAGCATTGCCATGGGTGACGGGCAGCATGGGCAGGCCGGAGCGACGGTAATCCTCCACCCGGTACAGGGCCAGCGCCCAGAAGTGCGGCGGCGTCCAGACAAAGATGATGAGAAACAGCAGCCAGGCCTCATGCCCGACATGGCCCGTCATGGCTGCCCAGCCCAGCACCGGCGGCATAGCCCCCGATGCGCCGCCAATCACGATGTTCTGTGGCGTCAGCGGCTTGAGAATCAGGGTGTAGATCACCGCATAGCCAATGAAGGTGGCCAGCGTCAGCCACATCGTCAGCGCATTCACGGTCAGCAGCAGGATGACCGAGCCTGCCGCACAAAGCAGTGCCGAGAACACCAGCGCCTGCCGGTTGGACAATTCGCCCCGTGCCGTGGGCCGCCATGCTGTGCGCTTCATGCGCGCATCAATACCGCGCTCTACCAGACAGTTGAAGGCCGCTGCAGCCGCTGCCACCAGCCAGATGCCAGCGCTGGCCATCAGCATCAGCGACCAGTCCTTCCAGCCAGGAACACCTGGCACGGCCAGCACCATGCCGATGAAGGCACAGAACACAATGAGCTGCACCACGCGGGGCTTGGTCAGCGCGTAGTACTGCGACCAGCGCGATGACTGAACCGCCGTGGTTTGAGAAGCGGTTTGCGCATTCATGAGATCTGCCTGCATATCACCCTCTCTTTGCTGACTATGAATTTGCTAGCTGTCTGCGCTTGCTGATAAATGGCTTCAGCACTATTTCACTGTTATTTCGCAGTGGCCTCACCACGCCCGGCCTCATCCCATGAAGAAGAGGCGCGCAGCAGCCGCTCCAGATCACGCTTGGCCTTGCCTGCGGATGCCTTGTCCAGACTGGCGGGAAAGCGCAGCATCCAGTGCCCTTGCGGGTCCACCAGATACAGGTGCTCATCCAGCGCATGACCAGCCTCTGGCTTGAGCCAGTTGCTGATGGCAGCAGTTGGCAGGCGCAGCGCTGTGGCCTGATTCAAGGCTGGACGAATGCTGTCGGGTACAGGCTGCTCATCGTTAACCAGCCAGACCCAGTCCAGCCGGTCTTTCTCGCGCCCCAGCGTCTCACGCAACTGGCGCTGCAGATAGAGGTGATCCTGGCAACGCTGCTCGCAAGCGGCATGGCTGGTGCTAATCAGCAGCCACTGCCCTTTGAGGCTTTGCAGACTTACGCTGCGCCCGTCCAGCGTCTGCGCCTGCACATCAGGCAGACTGGGCTGGTCTGCAATCAGCTCGCCAAAGCTGCGCTGCTGTGTGGGCCGCAGCACGTAATAGGTGAAGTAAGAAGCCACCACGGGCGCCGCGCACACCAGCAGCACCGCCAGCATCTTCCAGCGGCCACTGCGCGTGCGCTCCTGGCGCACATGGCTTTGTGTGGGGTCTGGCTGGCTGTGCACCGAAAAGCTCAGCGGCTCATCGTCATGACTGGACGGCTGCTTTGCCAGCGCGGTGCGGGAGGTAAAAGCGTCGGACGAGTTGAAACCAGACATAGAGCAGCACCACCAATACACTGAGTCCGAACCACTGAAACGCATAGCCATAGTGCTTTTCCACACCGGCATTAATCTGCGGCCAGTCGCGCAGCAGGCCTTCACCTTCTGTGGCTGGCCCGGTCTGCACCAGGCTCAGCCCCAGCAGCGGCAAGCCGCTTTGCTGCGCCCACTGGGCTATGTCTGCATTCTGTCGGATGCGCGACTTTTGCCCATCAGGGTCTGCCCCGGAATTACCGCCTGATTCCAGCTCCATGAGTTTGGAGGGAGGCGCTTCCAGCCGCCCTTCAATGCTGACAATGCCGCTGGCCGTCTGTACAGGCGGCAGCGCCATGCGGTCCTGAAAATTGCGCGGCACCCAGCCACGCTGAACGACGATGACTTTGCCCTCGTTCGGCGCCAGCAAACGCAGTGGTGTGAGCACATAAAAACCCACCTTGCCCTGCATCTGCCGGTTGTCCAGATAAATGGTCTGATCGGTCAGCCACTGGCCTTGCAGCTGGGCGGGGCGGTGCAGCAAATGTTGCCGCAGCACGGCGCTGATGCTTTCCGTGACCGGCGGCACCTGCGCTGCAAGCTCGGCGTTATGCCAGGGCGCCAGCGCCTGCTGGCGGGCAATGGCGTCAAAAATTTCCTGCTTCTGCGCCGCACGCCCCAACTGCCAGAAGCCCAGCGACGCGGTGATGGCCACACAGACCAGCGCTGCCAGAGTGATCAGTACAAACCGCCAGAGGTCTGGAATTCGAGAAGAGCGCACCAGATAATCCGTTCATGAAATTCGTGATCATTCTCGCCTTTCTGGCGATTCTTGCGAGCCTGGGCAGCGCCCTGTTCTTCATGATGCGCAAGCCCGATGGCGCGGATGACGACGGTCAGCGCAGCAAAAAAATGTTCCGCGCTTTAGCCGTGCGCGTGGCGCTGTCGGTGGTGCTGTTCATCTGTGTTCTGCTGGCTGCCAAGATGGGTTATATCCAGCCCACAGGCTGGCAGCCGGGTCAGTAGTTTGGTCGCTGCACGCTCTCAAAAACAAAGCGCCTTGCACTTGTTCATTCTGGACTTCAGCATCAATAAGTACTGAAGTCCTTGAATAACAAGCGCAAGGCGCTTTCGATTTGATAGTGGCTTACATCCAGTACACCAGGATGTAGAGGAAGACCCAGACCACGTCCACAAAGTGCCAGTACCAGGCAGCGCCCTCAAAGCCGAAATGGTGCTTGTCGGTGAAGTCGCCCTTCATCAGACGAATGGTGATGAAGAACAGCATCAGCATGCCCACCAGAACGTGAAAGCCGTGAAAGCCGGTCAGCATGTAGAAGGTGGAGCCAAACACGCCCGAATTCAGCTTGAGGTTGTATTCGGTGTAGAGGTGGTGGTACTCATAGCCCTGCACAAACAGGAAGATGACGCCCAGAGCCACCGTCATCCACATGAAGCTGATGCAGCGTGCACGGTTGTTGGCCTGCAGCGCGTGGTGGGCGATGGTCAGCGTGACGCCCGATGTCAGCAGCAGCGCCGTGTTGATAGTGGGCAGCCAGAAGGGACCCACGGTCTTGAACGGCTCCACAATGCCTGCGGGTGATGCTGTTGCACCGGGGCTGACACTGGGCCACACTGCCTGAAAGTTGGGCCACAGCACCTCGTTGGCCAGACTGCCCAGCGCGGGAACCGAGTGCGCGCGCGCCCACCACAATGCGGTGAAGAATGCGCCGAAGAGCATGACTTCCGAGAAGATGAACCAGCTCATGCTCCAGCGGTAGGACAGGTCAATCTTGCGGCTGTTGAGCCCGGCCTCGCTTTCCCGTGCCGCATCGCGGAACCAGACGAACAGAATCGACAGCCACCAGACCATGCCAAAGAACAGGGAATACATGCCCCATTCATGGCCGTTGATCCAGGTGCCCGCACCGAGAATCATGAAGAACAGTCCGATGGCCGCCATAACAGGATGGCTGGATTCGGCTGGCACATAGTAGTAAGGGGTTGCGCCCTGAGGGGTTGCACTCATCACTCGGCTCCTGACACTGTTGATCGTTGTTTTGACCGACGCTCCACTATCGCTTGCACTTCACTCGCTGCACCTGTCTTCAGCCAAGGCTATACGACAAGATTGACGACCCATATCAATGCTAATACCAAGGCAAAAATTGCCACCAGCCCCACACCAATCACATGCAGAGGAGTGATGCGGGCAAAGTCCTGCTCGTACTCCTTGCCCTTTCTCACGCCCAGCATGGCCCAGCAAACGGCCACGATGGTTCGCCACAGCGTGGGCTTTTTTTCCACCGGCGTCATGAGGCCTCACCCAGCTTCACCACAGGGGCTGCCGCGGTTGCGGATGCGCCCTTGGCCTTTCCATCCACTTCAAAAAATGTGTAGGAAAGCGTGATGGTCTTGACGTCTTTGGAGATGCGCGGGTCGATATAGAAAACCACCGGCCACTCGCGTTTTTCACCGGGCTCCAGCGTGTATTGCGAAAAGCAGAAGCATTCAAGCTTGTTGAAAAACGCCGTGGCCTGGCGCGGCGCATAACTGGGAATGGCCTGAGCCGCCATGCGCCTGTTCTGCACGTTCTGAAATTCGTACATCACTGTCGCCATCTCACCGGGGTGCACCTGCATGGAGCGCACTGCAGGTTTGAAATCCCACAGGCTGCGCACATTGGAATCAAACTCCACCGTGATGGTGCGGCTGGTATCCACCTGCGAATTGGCCGGCAGCTTTGCACTCTTGCCCGCTGTGCCGCCACCGGGCACTTGGCGTTCAGACAAGGACAGGATGTTGATGCCCGTGGCCTCGCAAATCTGCTGGTACAGCGGCACCAGCAGATAGCCGAACGCAAACATACCCAGCGCCACTGCCGTCAGCTTGCCGACCATCTTGACGTTCTCGCGGGCGATGCTCACATGCCTCTCCTGTCTTCCTTTTCAATGGCCTGCTGCTCAGTGCAGCCAGGCCATCTTCAGCACAAATCCCACCAGAAACACCAGTGCGGTAGAGGCCAGAATCAGCCCCAGTCGCACATTGGCTTTGCGTTGCTCTTGCGTTGTCATTCAGGCCTCCGATCAGCCAATCACGCGGGTAGCGGTTTCATCCAGCTTGGGCGGATTTTCAAAGGTGTGGAATGGCGCGGGCGATGGCACTTCCCACTCCAGACCTTCTGCGGCTTCCCAGGGCTTTTGCGGTGCTTTCTCACCACGGCCACGCATGGCGGGCCACACGACAAAGAGGAAGAAGTACACCTGCATCAGACCAAAGCCAAAGCCGCCGATGGACGCCACCATGTTGAAGTCGGCGAACTGCATGGGGTAGTCGGCATAACGGCGTGGCATGCCTGCCAGACCCAGGAAGTGCATGGGGAAGAAGGTGACGTTGAAGAAGATCAGCGAACCCCAGAAGTGGATACGGCCACGGGTTTCCGAATACATCACGCCGGTCCACTTGGGTGCCCAGTAGTAGTAACCGGCAAACATGGAAAACAGCGAGCCAGCCACCAGCACATAGTGGAAGTGCGCCACCACGTAATAGGTGTCCTGCAGCTGAATGTCGATGGGCGCCATGGACAGAATCAGGCCCGTAAAGCCACCCATGGTGAACACGAAGATGAAGCCCACAGCAAACAGCATGGGGGTTTCAAACGTCATGGAGCCGCGCCACATGGTGGCTGTCCAGTTGAACACCTTCACCGCCGTTGGCACCGAGATCAGCATGGTCGCGTACATGAAGAACAGCTGACCCGTGACCGGCATGCCGGTGGTGAACATGTGGTGCGCCCACACGATGAAAGACAGGATGGCAATGGCCGCCACGGCATAGACCATGGAGGTGTAGCCAAACAGCTTCTTGCGGCTGAAGGCAGGCACGATCTGGCTGACGATGCCGAAGGCCGGCAAGATCATGATGTACACCTCGGGGTGACCGAAGAACCAGAAGATGTGCTGGTACATCACCGGGTCACCGCCGCCTGCGGGGTTAAAGAAGCTGGTGCCGAAGTGGCGGTCTGTCAGCGTCATGGTGATGGCACCTGCCAGCACGGGCATCACGGCAATCAGCAGGTAAGCGGTGATGAGCCAGGTCCAAGCGAACATGGGCATCTTCATCAGCGTCATGCCGGGCGCGCGCATGTTCAAGATGGTCACGATGATGTTGATCGCACCCATGATGGAGCTGGCGCCCATGACGTGCATGGCAAAGATGCTGGTGTCCATGGAGGGGCCCATCTGCAGCGTCAGCGGCGCATACAGCGTCCAGCCGGCAGCGGGGGCGCCGCCGGGCATGAAGAACGAGCCCACCAGCATGATGCCCGCAGGAATCAGGAGCCAGAAGCTGAAGTTGTTCATGCGCGCAAACGCCATGTCCGAGGCACCGATCTGCAGCGGCAGCATCCAGTTCGCGAAGCCTACAAAGGCCGGCATGATGGCGCCGAACACCATGATCAGGCCGTGCATGGTGGTGAGCTGATTGAACAACTCGGGGTTGACGATCTGCAGCCCGGGCTGAAACAGCTCGGCACGAATCAGCATGGCCAGAATCCCGCCCACCATCAGCATGGTGAACGAAAACAGCAGGTACATCGTGCCGATGTCCTTGTGGTTGGTGGCAAACAGCCAGCGCCGCCAGCCCGTGGGGGTGGCGTGGTGATGGTGGTCGTCGTGCCCGTGATCGTGACTGTGGTCCTCAGGCGTGTGGACGGGAGGAAGTACGGCGCTCATATTCGTTCTCCAATCGTTCTTCTGTACCCGCGGGCTTATTGCGCCGCCACGATGTCAACACGGCGCGCCTGCTTGTCTGCGCCATCACTGCCAGCGGTCAGGGTTTGCGGTTTGCGCATTTCGATGCGGTCTGCCGCAATGCCACTTTCCATCAGCAGCTTGGCCACAGCCTGTGCACGCTCCTTGGCCAGCTCTGCGTTTTTGTCCGCGCTGCCAGTGGCATCCACAAAGCCGGACAGGGCAATTTTTTCGTCCTTATGCGCCTTCCAGTATTCGGCGGCCTTCTTCACCTCAGCCTGCGCCGCGTCATCCAGTGCGCTCTTGCCTGTGTCAAAGAACACTTGGTAAGGCCCAGCCTTAGGAGCGATGGCCTGTGGAGCGGGCGCCGCTTCTGGCGCTGCAGCAGGAGGCGCTTCTGGTGCCGCAGCAGGTGCAGCGCTGCCACCACCTTCGGGGAATTTGCCACCGCGTGCCGCCACAAATTGGGCAGGCTGCACCAGCTGACCTGTCTTGTTGCTCCAGTGGTTCTTGGCAAAGGTCACCACAGCAGCCAGATCGGTGTCGCTCAGCTGCTTCCAGGAAGGCATCGCTCCGTTGGCGCGACCTTCCAGCACGGCATGCATCATGTCTGCCGTGGGGCCCAGCACCACAGCGCTGCCATCGAGCGGCTTGATGGGCCCAGCGCCCTTGCCATTAGCCTGGTGGCAGGCGGCGCAGTTGGAGGCATAGACTTTCTCACCACGCGCCAGCAAATCAGCCAGCACCCAGACCTTGCTGGGGTCATCGGCCTTGGCGGCCAGCTTCTTTTGCTCAGCTTCTACCCAGGCGGTGTAATCCTGTGTGGAGAGAACCTTCACATGAATAGGCATATAGGCGTGCTCTTTGCCGCACAGCTCGGCGCACTGGCCGTAGTAGTCGCCCGTTTTTTCTGCCTTGAACCAGGTGTCGCGCACAAAACCGGGAATCGCATCCTGCTTGATACCAAAGGCAGGCACCATAAAGGAGTGAATCACGTCGTTCGCGGTGGTAATCACACGCACCTTTTTGCCAACGGGCACTACCAGCGGGTTATCTACCTTGAACAGATAGTCCACAGGCGCCTGGCTCACATCGCCGGAGTTGGACATCTGGCGCTGCGCGGTATCCAGTGTGGAGATATAGCTCAGGCCTGCGCCTTCACCAGTCAGATAGTCATAACCCCATTTCCACTGATAGCCCGTGGCCTTGATGGTGAGGTCTGCATTCGTGGTGTCCTTTTGCGCCACCAGCACCTTGGTGGCTGGCAGTGCGATCAGGATCACGATGATGAAAGGAATGATGGTCCAGGCAATTTCCACCTTGACCGATTCATGAAAGTTCGCAGCCTGAGCGCCCTTGGATTTGCGGTGCTTCCAGATCGAATAGAACATCACCCCGAAAACGCCGATGAAGATCACCGTGCAGATGATGAGCATCATCCAGTGCAGCCAGTGCTGCTCCACCGCAATGCGGGTGACTGGCGGGTGCAGATTGAGCTGGTTGACGGCAGGGCCTCCCGGCAGATCCTTTGCGGCATGCGCCAGGGAACTGCCCCATGCAGTCAGGGCCAAACTCCAGGGAACTAGCTTGGTGGAAATGTTTTTCATCGTTTTCACTTACCTCTAAGCCTCTGTTTGTCCACTCGCTCACAGCTCTTGCTCTCCATTCGGCCAGAGAGCTGTGACACTCACACTACCTTGCGAACTGCATCACAGCATGCCCCAGAATTTGATAGCAATGTCTGCGCGCATTCACTAATACAGCTCCGGAAATAACGCTGCGCCGCCTGCTCCTCAAAGCAGGCGGCGCAGCGCAGGAATGCGGCAGCACTGCCCGTGGTGGGCTTGTGGTGAAGATCAAACTCGCGAACCAGCCGCCATTGAACCCGCTGGCCAGCTCCCTTGGCAAAGCGAAACACCCGACATCTCCCCGGGCAGTATGTGGCTGCCCATGCTGCGCCTGCGCCGGAGGCCAGAAGGCCCGATACGCTGGCGGCTGTCTATCGAAGAATTCAGGAAATTGTAGGGAGCTTTGTGTTCAATCAATGACAGGAAAACGACACTTGCGCTATCGCAAACCCGCTAGCGCAAACCGGCGTTGCGCGGTTGCTTGAGCATGGCTTTCATGTCTTGCAGAGAGACTGAGCTGCTGGACTCCAGACGCAGCTTGGGCTGCGGCTTGTAGGCGTGACCATAGACAATTTCAAAGGTCAGAGACAACTGACCATCGGCCTGCTTGTCAGACCATTTTTCGGCCATTTTCTGCACCAGTTGCTGCTTCCATGCGCGGCCGCGCAACCCGGCAAAACGGGCGGGGTGCAAGTTGCGCCCCAGCTCGCGCAGCTCTTGCAGCAGGCGCTCGGGCGTGGCAAAGGTCAGCGTGATGCGCTCCATATCCATCACCGGCTCGGCAAAGCCGGAATGCACCAGCATGTCGCCCCAGTCATGCATATCCGTAAAGCTGTGGCCCGCAGGCCCCCAGCCCAGCTCCGCATACAGGCGGTGCAGCTGCATCACCGTGTCTGGGCCCAGGGCCGAGAACATCACATAGCCATCCACCTTGAGCGCCTTGTGCCAGCTCTCGATCAGGGTCTGCGGGTCACCCGCTGTATGCAGCAGCATATTGGCCCAGAGCATGTCCATGGTGCCCGCGGCGGGCTCCGCCACTTCCATGCCAGCGCCCTTCCAGCGCGCAAGCTGCCACCAGCGGCTGACCAGCTTTTCCTGTGCCAGCGCCTGGCGCTGCGCCACGGGTTCGTAAATCGTGCAATCCGCCTGTGGGTAACGCTCGCGCAGCAGCTGATGTGCCTGCATGCCACCGCGCACAGGCTCCCAGTGGCACCATTGCTCTGGCGCTTTGACGATCCAGTCCAGGCGCTGCTGCATGCGATTGGCCACCTCTTCGTGCAACCAAGGCGATTCCGCTGGAGCGCAGTTATGCCAATGGTTTGCAGCTACGGAATCAATAGTGGGAGGCAGAGCGTGGGACATGGGCGAACAAGGCTGGCAGAGCACACCGCACGCCCGGCAAGCTGCGCCTGGGCCGCGGTGCACCAAAACGGTAACAATGCGGCGCGAGTATATTGACACTATGCCCAACCTTGCTGCGACATGGCTATCGCGCATGCCCGCCTCGCTTCAGGCGCTGCGGGCCGTGCAAGCCATCCCCAGCCAGTGCGCAATTTGCGGCCGCTGGCCAGGGCCCCGCATCTGCACAGATTGCCACAGGCGCTGGGGTGCAGAGCAGCAACGCTGCCGCCGCTGCGCCCTGCCCTTGCAGGCCCGCACAGGCATCTGCGGCGCATGCCTAAAGCAGCCACCCAGTTTGCAGCGCTGCACCGCTGTGCTGGACTACGGCTACCCATGGCAGGGGCTGATTACGCGCTACAAATTTGATGGTGATCTGGGCCTGGTGCACAGCCTGGCGCGCTTGATGAGCGCGCACCCTGAGACGCTGCAATGCCTGCAGGACTGTGATGCGCTGCTGCCCATGCCCTCATCGGCGCAGCGCATTCGTGAGCGCGGCTTTGACCATATGGCCTTGCTGGCAAAGGTCCTGGCCCGGCAGTCAGCCTGCCGCGTGCCACTGCTGACGCAAGTCGTTCAGCGCCAGCATGTGGAGCTGCCGCAGCACAACGCCAGCCGGCCGCAGCGCCTGCGGCAACTGCGCGGCGTATTCAGCCTGCGAGACTCTGCTGCTGCGCAGGTCACGGGCCAGCATCTGCTGGTGCTCGATGATGTGATGACCACCGGCGCAACGCTGGATGCGCTGGCGCAGTGCCTGCACAAGGCCGGTGCGGCATCGGTCTCTGCACTGGTGCTGGCCCGCACGGGCTGACAGCCATTTCCCCTGCTTGACCCATGCTGCCCAGTCTGGAACTGCGGCAGATAGCTGCACCGCCCAAGCCTGCCCTGCACAATAGCGCCCCATGTTTCATATCGTTCTGGTGGCCCCCGAGATCCCACCCAACACGGGCAACGTCATTCGACTGGCGGCCAATACCGGCTGCAGCCTGCATCTGATCGAGCCTCTGGGCTTTTCCATGGAAGACCGCCACATGCGCCGTGCCGGTCTGGACTACCACGAGTACGCCAATGTGGCCCGCCATGCAAACTGGGATGCGTTCATGCAGACCTGCAATCCCCAGCGCGACCGCATGTTTGCCATGACAACCCATAGCAGCAGCCCGGCGCACGCTATCAAATTTCAAGCTGGTGACTGGCTGGTATTTGGCTCTGAAAGCAAGGGCCTGCCGCCTGATGTCCGCGCCCAGTTTCCCAACGAGCAGCGCCTGCGCCTGCCCATGCTGGCGTCCCAGCGCAGCCTGAATCTGTCCAATGCCGTGGCAGTGACGGTGTTTGAAGCCTGGCGCCAGCAGGATTTTGCCGGTGCCGCACTGGCAGAGCCTGTACCTGCACCCTGAAACCATATTCACATCACCAATAGAACGATGAGTTGTGATTAAAGGGATTTTTCTTTCGATTCGATAGACCTACAGTACAACCCATGGACTTGAACAAGCGCGGCGATGTCCGCCCGCAAAGCAAGCCTGCCCACTGATACTGAAGGACTCATCATGAAATTCGCTCGTCACATCGCCAGCCGTTTTGCTTTTGCCGCCGCCCTGACTGCATCCGCCTTTGCCGCACAGGCCGCGGGCTTTGACTTCACCAACAACCATTTCCCTCCCCAGGACCAAAGCCAGTCCACTTTGACCCGTGCTGAAGTCAAGGCCCAGGTGCTGGATGCCATCTCCAAGGGCCAGATGCTGTCGCAAGGCCAGTCTTATCTGCCACTGTCGGCCCAACAGCAACAGCAACAGCAGCAACCCGCCTCCGCCCTGAGCCGCGAGCAAGTGCGCCGCGAAACCATGGCCGCTGAAAAGGCCGGTCTGCTCGACAACTACGGCGCATGAGTAGTGCCCCGGCACCATCGGCAGCCCACTGCCGTTCCAGCAAAAAAGCCTCAAGGTCAGACCCTGAGGCTTTTTTCATGGAAAGAACAGACTCAGCTTCAGGCCTTGGCCCCATAGCTGCGCGCCAGCGACTCGGCCACGCACACCGGTTTGTCGCCCCCTTCGCGCTCTACCGTCACCAGCCAGGTCATCTGCACACCTTCTGGCTCGATGCGTTCTGCCGCCTGCAGGGTCAAACGTGCGCGCAAGCGACTGTTGACGGGCACCGGCGCCATGAAGCGCACTTTGTTCAGGCCATAGTTCACCCCCATCTTCGCGCCTTCGATGGCGAAGGTTTCCTCAAAAAAGCGCGGCAGCAGTGACAGAGTCAGAAAGCCGTGGGCAATGGGTGCACCAAATGGGCCTTTGGCTGCGCGTTCTGGATCGGTGTGAATCCATTGCTGGTCGCCCGTGGCATCGGCAAACAGCTGAATCTGCGCCTGGGTAATGGTCAGCCAGTCGCTGACTGCCACTTCCTGCCCTATGCAGGACAGCACTTCGGAATAGGAATGAAAGGTTTTCATGCCTGCCACTGTAGAAGCAGCCTGCGCACCGCCTTGTCTGGCGCGGGACAAGGGTTAGCCCATAGAAATCAAGCTAAAAACAAGCTGCAGCCTTGGTATATCAAGCGCTACCAGCTATCTTTTTTGATAAGACTCAGGCTTCTGAAGAGCGCTGCACAAAGAACAGGCCCGCACCCACCGCCATCAGCAGGCCGCCAAATACACGGTTCTGGTTGCGCATGGCACGCGCACTGCGCATCAGGCCGCGCAGCGCACTGGCCCCCGCCGCGTAGCTGTGCATGACTGTGGTGTCCACCGCCAGCATGGTGATGGCGAGGATGGCCAGTTGCGGTGCCAGAGGCCGGCTGGTGGTCATGAACTGGGGCAGCACGGCCACCATGAAGATGATGCCCTTGGGGTTGGTGGCATTGGTCAGAAAGCCGGTCAGCACCCGCTTTTTCAGGCTGACCTCTGGTGCGGCCTCCTGCGTCATCAGCGGCGAGCCACCAGAGCGCCACTGGTTGAAGCCCAGATAGATCAGATAGCAGGCGCCCACCACCTTGACGACATTGAAGGCCCACTCAGACGCCATCAGCAGCGAACCCACGCCAGCGCCTGCAATCAGCAAGATGGCCAGCAGACCCAGTTGCAAACCCATGATGGTGGCGCTGGTCTTGCGCACCCCGTAAGACAGGCCATGGCTCATGGACAGCACAGCCCCGGACCCCGGCGATACCGCAATGATCCAGGACGCCACAAAAAATGCGAACCACGTATGCCAATCCATCACAAACCTCTGCCGTACCAGCCATCGAACAAGGCAGATATCTTAAAAGTTGCGCGCAAGGCTTGCAGACGCAGCTGGGACAAGCCGATATAAGCAATCAGTAACGATTCATTGAAATTTCTGGCCTGTCAAAAAGCTGACGCTTGTTACAAAGTGCCAAAATGGACCGCATTCGGGTTAATACCAAGCATCCTTCATGGAACACAGCACCCCCATCTGGCTGAGCTACGGCTTTATCTACCTCACCGCCGCCGTTCTGGCCGTTCCCATTGCCCGCGCTCTTGGCCTGGGCGCCATCATTGGCTATCTGGGTGCAGGCATTGCCATGGGCCCCTGGGGCTTTGGTCTGGTCAAGAACGTGGACGACATCCTGCACTTTGCCGAGTTTGGCGTGGTGCTGATGCTGTTCGTTATCGGCCTTGAATTGCAGCCCAAGCGGCTGTGGGAACTGCGGCGCCCCATTTTTGGCTGGGGCATGGCGCAGATGCTGGTCTGCACCGGCATTTTGTTTGTTGCCGCCTGGGGCTTTGGCTTTTCCTGGCGCGTGAGCCTGATTGCCGGCATGGGCCTGGCGCTGTCATCCACCGCCATCTGCCTGCAGGTGATGGCTGAGCGCAACCTCATGCGCACCCCCAGCGGGCAGGCCGCGTTTTCGATTTTGTTGTTTCAGGACGTAGCCGCCATCCCCATCTTGGCGCTGATTCCCATTCTGGGCGCCTACAAAGCCGCCCACGCCACACACACCGATGGCCATATCTGGATTGCCATCTTCAAGACCGTGGGCACGATTGCCGCAGTCATCATTGGCGGTCGTCTGCTGCTGCAGCCCGTGCTGCGCTGGATTGCCCGCAGCAAGACTCCCGAAATCTTTACCGCCACATCGCTGCTGCTGGTGGTGGGCATTGCCATGCTGATGACGCAGGTGGGCCTGTCCATGGCGCTGGGTGCTTTTCTGGCCGGCGTGCTGCTGGCCGACAGCGAATACCGCAGCGAACTGGAAACCAATATCGAGCCATTCAAGGGCCTGCTGCTGGGCCTGTTCTTCATGGCCGTGGGCATGAGCATTGACTTTGGCGTCATCCTCAAATCGCCCTGGGCCATGGCCGCCATGGTGGTGGGTTTCATCAGCCTCAAGGCGCTGATGATTTTGGGCCTGGCCAAGTTCATGAAACTGCCCTGGCGCGAGCGACCTGTCTTCACGCTGATGCTGGCCCAGGGCGGTGAGTTCGCCTTTGTGGTGTTCCAGACAGCTGCGCAGTACAAGGTGTTTCGCCACAGCATCTCATCCATGCTGGTGGCTGCTGTGGCGCTTTCCATGCTGCTGGGGCCGCTGCTGCTGGTGGCGCTGGACAAGCTGCTGCTGCGCCGCTTCTCCACCATCAAGGAAGAAGACGGCCAGAGCACCAAGGCCAAGGAGATTTCCGAGCAGCAGGAGTCGCCCATCATCATTGCGGGCTTTGGCCGCTATGGCCAGATCGTGGCCCGCGTGCTGCTGGCCCAAGGTCAGCGCCCCACCATTCTGGATCACAGCGTGGAAATGCTGGAAGCCGCCCAGACCTATGGCTACCGCGTCTTCTATGGCGATGCCACCCGTATCGACCTGCTGCGCATTGCCGGGGCTGCATCGGCCCGCGTGCTGGTGATTGCCGTGGATTCGCCTGAGCAATCCATCAAGATTGCCACTCAGGTGCGCAAACACTTCCCCAACCTCGAAGTCGTCGCCCGCGCCCGCGATCTGGACCACTGGTTCCGTCTGCGCGATGCGGGGGTCACTCATGCAGAGCGCGAGGTTTTCGAGTCCAGTCTGCTCTCCGCACAGTCCGTGCTGGAGCTGATCGGCGAGAGCCCTGCCGAAGCCAAACGCATGACGGAGCGCTTTCGCGAGCACAACCTGGCGCTGGCCGAGCGCATGTACCCCCACTACAAAGACCAGAACCAGCTGATTGCCGTGGCCAAGCAAGGCCGCCAGCAACTGGTGGAGCAAATGGCCAAGGAACGAGCTGCCCTGCTGGAAAAACACGACAGCGAGGAACCACAAGCCGCTGCAGCTACGCAAGACCACAGCCCTGCTGGCTCACAGCAGCCGTGATACGCTGCGCGCCATCATGTTCAACCCCAGTCAAGCCGACGTACGGCGATTTTTTTGCGGTGTTCGCGCCAAGATGATCAGCGGCGCACCCATGGAGGCCATCGAGACGCTGGCCAGTCTGTGGATCGACGAGCACCCCGAGTATTTTGCGGAGCTGGCAGACGCCGATGCCGCCGTGGCCCGTAACTACGATGCAGAGCCAGAGCGCACCAATCCGTTTCTGCACCTGTCCATGCACCTGTCCATCAGCGAGCAATGCAGTGTGGATTCACCGCGCGGCATTCGCCAGGCGGTAGAGCTGCTGACCAAGAAGCGCGACCTGCACGACGCCCACCACGCCGCCATGGAATGCCTGGGCCAGATGCTGTGGGAAAGCCAGCGCGCTGGCCGCCCCCCTGATGGCGAAGCCTATGTGGCCGGCGTGCAGCGCCTGGCCACTACGGATGGCAGCTTCAAAAGCGCCAGCTGAAAGCCAGCACATCCTGGGATCAAACATCTTAAAAAGCAAAAAGCCCGTTTTCACGGGCTTTTTTGTGGGCGGGTGCCGACCTTATTTCTGGCCGAAACGGAAGTGGGGCTGCGCCACCACCTGCATCTCGCTGTCCAGCGTGCCAATGTACTTGGCCAGTTGCTGCAGCTCATCATTCTTGAACTGTTTCGCAATACCGGCCATCACGCCGTTGCTGCGACCAATCAGCGGATTGTTCTCGGTCTTGTATGACTGCAGAGCGCGGAAGACGTAGTCCGAATACTGGCCCGCCACCTTGGGGTAGGAAGGATCGATGGGTTTGGAGAAGCCTTCACCGTGACAAGAGAAGCAGGCGCCCTTTTGCAGCAGTGCGGTGACTGCGGCATTGGCCTCCTTGGGCTTGCCATCCTTGGTCTTGCCATGGCCTGCATAGAACGCAGCCACATCGGCCATGTCCTGATCGCTGAGCGAATCAGCAATGCCGCGCATGGTGGGGTGTTTACGCTCGCCCTTCTTGTAGGCGTTCAGGGCCGAGACGATATAAACCTCGTTCTGCCCACCAATCATGGGCACCTTGTACACCTCAGGAAAGCTGGCCTGATAGCCGGGAATACCGTGGCAGCCGATACACATGGCGACTTTGCCTTCGCCCGCCTTTGCATCGCCCTTGACGGCCTGTGCATTTGCCATGCCGGTCACTGATGCGACAACAACTGCCAATACCGTGGTCCAAGTTTTTATCATTTTGCGCGCACAATCCTTCAAGAGTTCAGACGGGTGCTCAAATGCCTTGCTGCAGTGCAAATGATTATGGCAGGCAGAATTTGGCACGCTTATCAATACTTACGCTGATACCGCCCATGAAGTTTCAAGGTTCCGACAAATACGTTGCCACGCAAGATCTGATGCTGGCTGTGAACGCCGCCGCTACCCTGCAGCGCCCCCTGCTCATCAAGGGTGAGCCAGGCACTGGCAAGACCATGCTGGCCGAGGAAGTGGCCGCGGCGCTGAAGATGCCGCTGCTGCAGTGGCACATCAAGTCCACGACCAAGGCCCAGCAAGGCCTGTACGAATACGACGCCGTCAGCCGCCTGCGCGACAGCCAGCTGGGCGACGAGCGCGTCAAGGACATCACCAACTACATCGTCAAGGGCGTGCTCTGGCAGGCCTTCATGGCCGATGAACCCGTGGTGCTGCTGATCGACGAGATCGACAAGGCCGACATCGAATTCCCCAACGACCTGTTGCGCGAAATCGACCGCATGGAGTTCTATTGCTACGAGACCCACGAGATGATTCGCGCCAAGCACCGCCCGCTGGTGTTCATCACGTCGAACAACGAAAAAGAACTGCCCGACGCCTTTCTGCGCCGCTGCTTCTTCCACTACATCAAGTTCCCTGACGCCGACACCATGCGCCAGATCGTGGACGTGCACTTTCCCAAGCTGCAGGGCGAGTTGCTCAGCGCCGCCATGAAGGTGTTCTACGACGTGCGCAATCTGCCGGGCCTCAAGAAAAAGCCTTCCACCTCCGAGCTGATCGACTGGCTCAAGCTGCTGGTGGCTGAGGACATTCCCGCTTCCTCCCTGCAGTCCGAAGATGGCAAAGTCAGCGTGCCGCCCATGGTGGGCGCGCTACTGAAGAACGAACAGGACATGAGCCTGTTTGAAAAGCTGGTCTTCATGAACCAGCGCAACCGCTGAAGCCATCGATATACGGAGGAGCCTGCCCCATGAGCACTGCACAACAACTGTTGCTGGAAGGCAGCTCCGACGCGATGGGTTTTGTAGGTGGCGCCCTGCTAGGCTGGGGTCTGGCCCATGTACTGGGCTTTGACCTGTTTGCCACAGGCTATGGCGCAGGCAGCATTGCAGCGATTGTCATGGTGGGCCTGGGCGGTGGCCTTGGCCTGCAACTGGCACGCCGCTGGCGCCGAAGCCGCCTCAGTCGCGCCACCCGGTAAATGCTGAAAATCAGAGAGAGTTATGGCCTTTGTAGAACCCGTCACCCTGCGTGACCGCGGCGTGCGACTGGAGCCGCTGGCACTGACACATGAAGCAGGTCTTGCCGCCGCCGCCGCGGATGGTGAGCTGTGGAAACTGCGCATCACCTCGGTGCCCGAGCCGCAGGAAACCCGCAGCTATATCGAAGCCGCTTTGCTGGGTCGTGAGCAAGGTCATCGCTTTGCCTTTGCCGTGCTCGATGACGACAGCGGCAAGGTACTGGGCACCACCAGCTATCACGACATCGTGCCCGCCATACGCAGGCTGGAGATTGGCTACACCTGGTACGCCAAAAGCATGCAGCGCACCCACGTCAACACCTCGGCCAAGCTGCTGATGATGGCGCACGCCTTTGGCACGCTGGGCTGCCATGTGGTGGGCTGGCGCACGGACAATTTCAACTTCGCCAGCCAGCGCGCCATTGAGCGGCTGGGCGCCAAGAAAGACGGCGTGCTGCGCGGCCATGCGCTGCGCCGCGACGGTACGATCCGCGACACGGTGATGTATTCCATGCGCAGTGGTGAGTGGCCCGAAGCGCGTGCGCAACTGCTCTATCTTTTAGAGCAGCACACGCTTACCAAATAAGCGCTACAGACCCCAAACACCTCAAACCGATTTCGCTGCGCAGGCTGCGTACAGCAGCTCCAGCAGGTCTTCTGGCGAATTCTTGGCATCAATGAGCGCCATGACGGGTTCATCAAGCGCTTCCCACCAGTCGTCATCCCCCATGGCATCCATGCAGGCCGCTCTGTCCTTCATCTCCTGCGGGGGCTGGCCGTCTGGAAACTTCTGCACCACCGGCTCCAGAATCGCCGCCAGCCGCACCGCGCCCATTTCCTTCAAGGCCAGGATCAGTTCAGGCGATGTCACCCCCGATGGGTTGAAAAAATACTGACCCACCCCGCCATTCATGACCTGCGTGTAGAAATAGCCTGTCAGATAGTGCATCTGCTCGTTGCGCGGCAATGTGGCGTAGCCTTCGGCCTCGGCCTTCTCATCAAGCTGGAAGGAATAGGCAAACATCCATGAATAGAACTCCGAGCCCTTCCAGTCACTGACATCCTTGGTACGAAACTTGAAGGCGCGCTTGCATCCCTCGCAGGCCGTAGCTTCGGCCGACGAGCGGTGGCCGCAGTAATCACAGTCAATCTTCAAGCCCGGGTAGTGCAGCGCAGTCATTCAGCATCCTTGTCTTCATTGCAGGCCTTCAGCATAGCGGCACGCGCCAATGCCCCCAGCTGTCGCCCACTCAACTGCTGCGCCTTGACGGGCTTGCAGCGCATCGCACAAGATCGAGAGCCGCCACAATCTGCCTGAAAATGCAGTGGCCCTTTTCCCGCAAGCAACCACGACCCGCCCATGCTGATCGACTTCTTCTACACCCTGCGCGCAGCCAAGCTGCCCGTCTCCGTCAAGGAGTTTCTGGCCCTGCTGGAGGCGCTGGACGCAGGCATCATCGGCCCCAAGAGTGAAGACCGCTGGAGCCTGGATGACTTCTATCACCTGGGCCGCACCATCCTGGTCAAGGACGAGAAGCACTACGACAAGTACGACCGCGCTTTTTCCGCTTATTTCAAAGGCGTGGAAATGCTGGCCGACCTGACCAAGGAAATTCCGCAGGACTGGCTGCAAAAGCTGCTGGAGCGCGAACTCAGCCCCGAGGACAAGGCCAAGATTGAGGCCATGGGCTGGGATGAGCTGATGGAGACGCTCAAGAAGCGCCTGGAAGAGCAGAAAGAGCGCCACGAAGGCGGCAACAAATGGATTGGCACAGGCGGCACCAGCCCCTTTGGCCACGGCGGCTACAACCCGGCAGGCATTCGCATTGGCGGGCCGGGGCGCAACAAGAGCGCCGTCAAGGTGTGGGAGCAGCGCGCCTACCGCGACTATGACGACCAGCAGGAACTAGGCACACGCAATATCAAGGTGGCCCTGCGCCGCCTGCGCAAGTTTGCGCGCCAGGGCAGCGAGCTGGAGCTGGACCTGCCGGACACCATTCGCGCTACCGCTGCCAATGCGGGCTACTTGGATATCAAGATGATTCCCGAGCGGCACAACAATGTGAAAGTGCTGCTGCTGATGGATGTGGGCGGCACCATGGACGAGCACATTCAGCGCGTGGAAGAGCTTTTCTCTGCTGTGAAAAGCGAACTCAAACACCTGGAGTTCTATTACTTCCACAACTGCGTCTATGACTTCATGTGGAAAAACAACCGCCGCCGCTTTGCCGAGAAGTTTTCTACGTGGGACATCATCCGTAAATACAACAAGGACTACAAACTGATCTTTGTAGGAGATGCCACCATGAGCCCCTATGAAATCCTGCAGCCGGGCGGCTCGGTCGAGTACATGAACGAAGAACCCGGCGCCGAGTGGCTGCAGCGCCTGACCAATGCTTTCCCGCGTTTTGCCTGGATCAACCCCGAGCCGCAGGGCGTGTGGCAATACCGCCAGAGCATCAGCATCATTCAGCAGCTGATGGGCGACCGTATGTACCCCTTGTCTCTGAAAGGCTTGGAAGACGCCATGCGCATGCTGTCAAAATAGCAGCATGCCCCAGAACCTGCCCTTGAAAAAGCCGGCCTTGAGGCCGGCTTTGCTTTTGGGAGCCGCCTTGCTCCTCAGCGGTTGCAGCCTGCTTCCCTCCAAAGACAAAGAAGCCGATGCCATGGGCATCGACACCAGTGGCCCTCCTGCCTTCACACTGGAGGTTGAAGCCCCCAAAGACATGCGCGAGCTGCTGGAAAAGCACCTGGAGCTCAAGCGCTTTCGCTATCAGCCCGATCTGCAGCGGCGCGAACTCACGCGTCTGCTGGGCGCCACTGACGCCAACGTGCGCGAGCTGATCGGCACCATGGGCTATTTCAGCCCCACCGTCACCGTCGAGCTGACTGACACCCCCGAAGAAGGCGCCGAAGCGCCGCGCAAGGTGGTGGTCAAGGTGGACCCCGGCCCGCCCACCATCATCGAGCAGTCTGAAGTGAAATTCGTGGGGCCGAATGCCGAAGACGAACTGGGCCGATCTCAGCGCCTGACCATCGAAGAAACCTGGCCGCTGCATGTGGGCGAGCATTTCACGCAAAGCGCCTGGGGCGGAGCCAAGAGTGGTGGCCTCAAGGAATTGCAAAAGCGTCGCTACCCACTGGCACGCATTGAGCACAGCCTGGCCGATATTGACGCCGACACCAGCAAGGCCCGCATCAACGTGGCCTACGCCCCCGGCCCGGCCTACACCTTCGGTTCGTTGCAAATTGATGGAGCCCAGCGCTACGACCCCGTGCGCACCGCCCGCATTGCACGCCTGCCCGAAGGCAAGGAATACGACCAGCAAAGCCTGCTGGATGCACAGCAGCGCCTGGTCAGCAGCGGCTATTACGACTCGGTCTTTCTGACCCTTGCCGATGCCCCCCAGCCAAGCGAGAGCGTGGCGGCCGATGATGAAAAGCGCAAGGCCATGGCCAGCGAGGTGACTTCGCCCGTCATTGCCAAGGTGCGCGAGGCCAAGCTGCAGAAATGGGTTTTTGGTGTGGGTGCCAGCACCGATACCGGGCCACGGCTTTCCATAGACCATATCTACAACAAGGTGCCCGGACTGGACTGGCGCGCCGTCAGCAAGCTGCAGCTGGATACCAAGAACCCGCTGATCTCCACCCAGATCACCGGCCTGCCCGGTGAAGACATGTGGCGCTGGTTTGTGGGCGGCAAAGTCGAGCGAGCCCCCGCTGGTGACTTCAAGACCAACAGCGCCCAGCTGCGTTTTGGCCGCTCCAAGGCCGAAGAGCATATTGAGCGCAATATGTATCTGCAGTACGACTTCGCCAAGACACAGGGGCCGGACGCACCGCCCAGCGCCTCGTCGCTGCTGGGCAACTATGGCTGGACGGGGCGCTACTTCGACAGCCAGATATCGCCCTCCTCAGGCTTTGGCTTTGCCTTTGAGGTCGGCGCGGGCACCACACTGACCCCTCAGCGCACGCCATTTGGCCGGGCCACTGGCCGCTATCTGACACTGATTCCTATTGGCGAGCGTGACGAGGAAACCAAGCGCCGCAGCCGCTTGTCGCTGCGCGCCTCAGCAGGCGCCATCATGGCCAAGAAAGATGCCGACCTGCCCATGACACTGATGTTCCTCACCGGCGGCGACAACACCGTGCGTGGCTACGGCTATCAGAAGATCGGCTCGCGCGCCGATAACGGTCTGATCATCGGCGGGCGTTATCTGGCCACGGGCAGCGTGGAATGGCAGCGTCCCATCACCATCAAGGGCAATACCCGCGACTTCGAGCACGCTGTCTTCATGGACGCGGGCACAGTGGGTGACGAGCTCAATCACATGTACATGCGCGTCGGCGTGGGCACCGGCATCCGCTGGAAGAGCCCTGTCGGCCCGATTCAGGCTGACCTTGCCTATGGCTTGCAGGAAAAGCAGTTACGCCTGCACCTGCGTCTGGGCTTCACGTTCTAAACATGTCGGATCACAAGAATTCAGAGGGCGCAGCGCCCTCCACACCTGCCGCGCAGCCTGCGCCCCGCAAACGCCGCCGCTGGCTGCGCGCGCTGGGCTGGCTGTTCCTCACCCTCGTCCTGGTGGTCGTGCTGGCCGTGGGCGGCCTGCTGTGGTGGATTGGCCGCGATGATTCGCTGTCTGTCACCTTGCAGAAAGTGGCTGGCTGGCTGCCTGTGGAGCAAAGCCTTTCCGCCAAAGATGTCACAGGCTCGGTCAAAAACGGCGGCCATATCGGCTGGCTGCAATGGCAAAGCCCGACCATGAAGGTTGAAGTCAAGCAAGCCAAGATCGGCTGGCAGTTCCGCCCCCTGATTTTTTCGCGTGCGCTCAAGCTGGGTAATGTGCACATCGAATCGGTAGAGATCTCCAGCACACCAGACCCCGACAAAAAGCCCAGTGAGCCACTGCAGTCGCTGACGCTGCCCGTCAAGATCGAGCTGCCTTTTCAGGTCGATCGCGTGATCTGGAATGGCCCGCCCGAAGCCATTGTCGAAAACATCAACGGTATTTATGAGTACACCGGCAGCCACCATGAGCTGCAGATCAACAGCCTGCATGTTGCGGATGGCGACTACCAGGCGCTGGCACGCATACAGGGTGCGGCCCCCATGCAGACCAGCGTGGAGCTGCAAGGCAAGCTGAAAACGCCCAACCCGCTGCAAGCCAAAAGCGAAAACTCCACCGGCAAGCCAGCCGATTTGATTGATGTGCTGGCCAACGCACAGATCAAGGGCACGCTGGCCACGGAAGCGGCAGAGCTCAAAATCACCGCCCATGCTGAAGCCGCCATTCAAGCTGCCGATTCTCAAAATCAGGAGCAGGCATCGCAAGAAAGCAAGCCATCTGAAGCCAAGCCTGCCAAAAACCCAGCTACAGACAAGCGCAAGCCGCTAGAAAAATCAGAGCGGCCAGCCGCCTATGCGCCCCCCATGCTGGCCGATATTCAGGCCGCTATTGCCCCCTGGAAGCCTCAGCCCCTGCTGTCGGCCCAGGCCATGCTCAAAAATCTGGACGTTGCAGCCTTCTGGCCACAAGGCCCGCGCACAGCCTTGTCTGGTGAACTGCAAGCCGGCCCCGGCCCTGTGCAGCAGGCCGACTCTGCAAGCACCGTCGGCCAATCCCCCGAGCCCGGCACACCCAGCCAGCCATCCTGGGCACTGCGCACGCAGTTCAGCAACACCCTGCCCGGCCCGTGGGACAAGCAGCGCCTGCCGGTGCAAAATCTGCAGGCCCAGGTCCGTTTCAACAACGGCCAGTGGCTGGTGGACGAAGCCTTGATCGATATTGGCAAAGGCCAGATCAATCTGGGTGGCAACTTCATCCCCTCGGCGCAGATCTTTGAGGGTGAGCTGAAGGTCAAGCAGCTCAACCCTGCAGACCTGTACAGCAGCCTGGAAGCGGCTCCGCTGGACGGCAGTCTTGAAGCCCATACGCTGACGCCCCCTGTGCCCGTCAATCCGGCAGAAGCCGACGAAAAGCCAGCCATGGCCGTTGCGTTCTCTGCGGATCTGCATGCCGCTGGAAAGCCCACAGGCAAGGCCTTGCGCATTCAGACGCTGGCCACCAAAGGCCAGTGGCAGACACCGCTGCTGCAGCTGGAGACACTGAAGCTGGATGCGCTGCAAGCCAATATCGACGCCAAAGCCATCGAATTCAACACCGAAACACAGCAGGCCAAGGCCCAGCTCAAAGCCATGCTGCCCGGTGCCCAGCTGCAACTGGCGGGCCATATGGCGCCCAAGGATGGTCAGGGCAATGCCACGCTGCAGCTCAGCTCTCTGAACGCTTTGACGCAGTGGCTGGGACGACTGCCCGGCATGAAAAACCCGCTGGGCGGAGCCAGACTCGATGGCGCCGCCCAGGCCCAGCTGGACTGGCGCGGCGGCTGGGGCGGATTGCTGCAGCGGCTCAACGCCGCCCCCGGCGCAGCCCTGCCTGCCAGCGGCCTGCAGCTCAACGCCGCAGTGCAAAGCGATCAGATTCGCTATCAGGCAGCAGACGCTGCCGCAGACCAGGCCCTGCGCCTGAGCGGCATGCAGCTCAAGCTGAACGGCAGCCCCGAAAACGCCAGGCTGACACTGGCCGCTCTGGCACAGCAGGCAGACAAGTCGGTTCAGCTTGATACCGCTCTGCAGGCAGGTCTGGCCAGTGGCAAGGGCGCCGCCCCGCTGGACTGGCAAGCCAGTCTGGAAAAACTGCAGGCGCAGCTCAAGCTGGGCAAAGACAAGCCCGGCCCCTGGGCGCTGCAATTGCAGCCCGGCGCCCCGGTGCAGATCACGCAGCACACATCGGGCAAGACCGTGCTGAACACCGCCTGGCAAATCAGCGCAGGCAAGCTACAGATCACACCTCCGCGCGGCAATAGCAATGCAGCAGGCCAGAGCAGCACCCTGCCTGCAGCGCTGCTGGAATGGGATGGCAGCAACTTCACCAAGGCGGGCAACGGCCAGTTCGGCCTGCGCAGCACTGGGCGGGCTCAGGGCATTCCGCTGGCCTGGGTGGATGCCTTCAGCCTGGGGGACGATGAGCCACCACTGCAGGCGGCAGGCCTGTCTGGTGATCTGAGCTTCAATGGCCGCTGGGATGTGGACACCATGGGCCGCAACCTCAAGGCCGAGTTGCTGGTCGAACGCGCTGCGGGTGACTTGCGTCTGGCTGTGGACGACGGCGGCAGCGGCACCACCGTGATTCAGACCACCGGCCCCACCGCCAAGAGCGCTGGCGGCACCCGCACACGCACCATCAACGGTGCAGGCATGCGTGCACGCATCAAGCAGGCAAAACTGTCAGTGCGCGCAGAAGGCAGCAATGTCACCACCCAGCTGATCTGGGACAGCGAACGCGCAGGCACTGCGCAGGCGGATCTGCGCACCCAGCTCAGCTATGGCAAAGATGGCTGGATGCTGCCGCCCAATGCACCGCTGAGTGGCAAGGTCCACGCCAGCATGCCGGACATCGGCATCTGGGGCCTGTTTGCGCCACCGGGCTGGCGCGTGAAGGGAACGCTGGCAGCAGATGCCACGATTTCCGGCACCCTCAATGACCCGCAATGGCAGGGCAATATCAATGCAGATGCACTCAATATTGCGTCGCTGCTCGACGGCGTGGATCTGCAAGATGGCGTGCTGCGCGCCAAGCTGCAAGGCACGCGTCTGGATATCACCGAGTTCCGCATCAAAGGCGGCAAGGGCAGCAACACCCGCATCCTGGGCTATAGCGGCAACCTGACCTCCGCCCCCACCGAAGGCGGCTCGCTGGTGGGCAGCGGCTATGCCCAGTTCACCCCACCGGGCCAGAGTGGTGAGCCGGGCCTGAGCATGCATCTGCAGGCCAAGGCCAGCAAGCTGCAGGTGCTGGTGCGCGCCGATCGCCAGGTCAGCGTCTCGGGTGATCTGACAGCCAGCCTGCTGCAAGGCCAGTTCACGCTGCGCGGCGATCTGACGGTTGATCGCGCCTCCATCATCCTGCCCGAGGAATCTGCGCCATCGCTGGACAAGGATGTGGTCGTGCACTCTGCCGCATCGCGCAAGGCTGCGGAAGAAGCGCGCCTGAAGCAGGAGCGAGCCGACCGCAAGGAACAAGCCCGCGCCACGCCGCGCAAGCTGCCAGACATCCTGGTCAAGCTCAATATGGGCCGGGACTTTGCGCTGCAGGGCTTTGGCATCACAACCCGCCTGCGCGGCAATCTGGAAGTCAAGGGCGCCAGCTATCTCGGCGGGCCACCCAGCGTGACCGGCGAGATCCGCACCGAGCAGGGCCGCTACCGTGCCTGGGGCCAGTCGCTGGATGTGGACAACGGCCTGATCCGCTTCAACGGCCCCATGGCCAACCCTTCGCTGGACATCCTGGCCCTGCGCCCCAACATCACGGTCAAGGCCGGTGTACAGGTGCTTGGCACAGCCAGCGCACCCCGTGTGCTGCTGTACTCAGACCCCGATCTGCCAGATGCCGAAAAGCTCTCCTGGGTCGTCATGGGCCGTGACCCTACAACCGGCGGCGCCAGCAGCGCACTGCTGCAGCAAGCTGCCATGGCGCTGCTGGCAGGCGGCAACAGCAGCAGCGGCAAGATCGCTGGCAGCCTGGGCCTGGACGAAGTAGGTTTCAAGGGCGGCAGTGACGGCGACGCCGCAGGTGCCGCCCTGACCATGGGCAAGCGCCTCTCGGACAAGCTTTACCTGACATACGAGCAAAGCCTGTCCGGAGCCATGGGCATCATCTACATCTTCTACGACCTGTCGCGCAACCTCACGCTGCGCGCCCAGACCGGCGTCACCAGCGCGCTGGACTTGGTCTACACCGTGCGAAAGGACTAAGCATGAAAACCGCCTCTAGTCCATGTACAGAAAGCGCAAGCAGCTATCTTTTCTGATATGCCAGCAACACGCACAGCGCAGCAAATCGCAGCCGGCCTGCTCATCTCTGCCATTCAAAAAGAATGGATAGCAGAGATGGGCGAGCCCGCCGCCGCGCATAGCGAAGAGGCCATGGATCGCGCCCATGAAATGCTGCAGGCAGCAGCGCAGAATCGACTGCCCGAGTTGCTGCAAGATCGCAGCATTGCGGAGTTTCTGGGCTGCGACTGGGTAGCGACACACACCCAAGTGATACCCACCATCCAGGCGCTAAATCAGCACATCCAGGATCAACATCCTTGTGCCAAGCCCGGTGAGGCTGGCTAAGGCAGTTAGAATCCAGCGTCCCTCTCCATAGTTCAATGGATAGAACGAGTGCCTCCTAAGCGCTAGATACAGGTTCGATTCCTGTTGGAGGGACCAAATTCAAGGCCAGAAGGTGTATCACCTTCCGGCCTTTTTCTTTGTTCCTTCCTCAAGTCAAACATCGAGATAGGAAAGACAGTCAATCGGGTTGAAGACGCGGCCAAGACAAGGGAACCAAGACGGGCAACACCCGCACGGTGGAGCTGACTGCCAATGCCCCGGAAGCATTGCACCGTCAAAAAGCAGACAGCCACAAGAATGCCATTTATGTGTTTGAGACAGAGCAGGGCAAGCTTTTTGGATCCACGGACACTCCACTGGATGCATAGTGGCGCCCCGCTGTCAGCGCGCTGGGCCTGCGCTACCGCGATGCCCCGCAAACCCGCCACACCTTTGCGACCATGTGCCTGATGGCGGGCACCACGCCGAGATGGGTTGCCATGCAGATGGGGCACTCCATAGAGATGTTTTTCCGCGTGTACAGTCGATGGACTAAAGGTGCTGACTAGGGCGCCGAGCGCCGCAAACTGGATGCATTCATTGCGGGTAGCTAGGGCGTGTTCACATTAATAGTTGACTGCTCATGCAGGCGCTGACAATCCAGCGCCTGCATGTACATCTCTCGCTCTCAATTCAAGCGCATCCGCCATCTGTTACCTAAGCCCCGTGGCAGTCGTCGTATCAGCCACTATCGCTTGCTCAATGCGCTGGCTTACATGGCCAGTAACGGCTGTAAATGGCGCGCACTGCCAACTCGATTTGGCCCATGGCATACGATTTACATGCGTCTGTACCGATGGGCGCACAGCGGCGTTCTGGTGGAAGTACTTTCACATTTACAGCAGGACCGACTTAGCCAGTGGTGTGTCCAAGCGTTGAGTCTGGATTCAACCATCGTCAAAGTCCACCCTGATGGCTGCGGGGCTCGCAAAAAAACGGTCCACAAGCCATAGGCAGGAGCCGGGGTGGCTGGAGCAGCAAGATTCACATGGTGGCCGCCAGCTGTCGAGATGCTTTGGTATGGAGCCTGACAGCAGGCCAAGCCGGTGATGGCCCCGAAGGCCGTCACCTCATTGAAGTCATTGGCTGAGATAGCCCCCTGAATCTCCGGACACGGTCCATCGTTTATCTTTGAGACAGGCATAGGACTGTGCGTATGACTAGACATACAGAGACGATTGAGGTCATCACCCGAGACCAGCGCAGGCGACGCTGGTCGGCTACCGAGAAGGCGGCCTTGGTTCGCAAAACTTATGAGCCAGGCATGAGCATGTCGCTCGTAGCCCGCCAGGAGGGTGTGTCAGCGAGCTTGCTATTCACTTGGCGGCGCCTGGATCGTGAAGGCGCGCTGGTGGCCGTGAGCGCAGGCGAAGCGGTTGTGCCAGCTTCGGAACTGGCCGCAGCTCGCGCCGAGATCGCCAAGCTGCAACGTGTGCTGGGCAAAAAGACCTTGGAGAACGAGATACTCAAGGAAGCCGTGGAGCTCGCCGCCGCAAAAAAGTGGATTGCGCGCTCGCCCTTGTTGCCGGGGGACGACCAATGAAGTCGGTCTGCTCAGTGCTGGGCGTGGCGCGCTCGAATCTGTATGTGCGCCATCGCAGGCCCAGTGACTGGCGAGATGGCCGCAGTGGCCGTGCGCCAGCCCAGGATGAGGCATTGCTGGTCGATATTCGCCGCCACATTGCCGAGTTGCCCAGCTATGGCTATCGCCGCGCCGGTGCGCTGCTCAATCGAGAGCGACGTTCGCAAGGTCAACAGGTGCTGAACCACAAGCGCATCTATCGGGTCATGGCGCAGCATCGACTGCTGTTGCCCAAGGCGCCCAAGCGCCGGCATTCGAGCCGTGTTCACGATGGCCAGGTCAGTGTGCCGATGAGCAACATGCGCTGGTGCTCTGACGGCTTTGAGATCAAGTGCGATTCGGGCGAGACGGTCACAGCCACCTTCGCCAAGGACTGCTGCGACCGGGAGATCCTGGCCTGGCGAGCTTGGAAGGGCAAGGGGCTTGCGGGAGAGCCGGTGCGCGATATGCTGGTGGAAGCCGTGGAGCGGCGCTTTGGCACGGTTGAAGCCGTGCCCCTGGAGCATGAATTGGAGTTCCTCACCGACAACGGCAGCGCCTACATCGCGCACGAGACGCGTAGCATTGCTAGATCGCTGGGCTTGAAGCCGATCAACACGCCCGTGTGTAGCCCGCAGAGCAACGGCATGGCCGAGAGCTTCGTGAATACCTTCAAGCGGGACTACATGAGCCGTATGGACCTGCGTGACGCGCCGACGGTGCTGGTGCAATTGCCGGATGCGTTCGAGCACTTCAACGAAATCCACCCGCATTCGAGTTTGAAGATGATGTCGCCCAGGGAGTTCCGACGACGGCAGAATCGCCCCGCCCATCAGGGCTAACTTAGCGACTGGATGGTGTCCGGAACTACGGGGGCAAGATCATTGGCGTCCAAGACGCACCTGTGTATCTGCTGATGGACAGCGTCTACGGCGGCGGTGACTTGCGAGCTGAGGCACTGGAGCGCAACTTGATACCTGTCGTCCCTGCGCACCCACTGCGCAAACACCCTTGGCAATTGGACAAACGACGATACCGCCAGCGCAATGAGATCGAGCGCTTGTTCCGGCGGATCAAGGCTTACCGGCGCGTCTTCACGCGCTATGACAAGCTCGATGTTGTGTACGCGACCTTTATCTCAATGGCTTTGATTTGCGAACACCTGAGGTAATGTGAACACGCCCTAGTCGCCCCCCTCCCACAGTCATGATGCTATGTTGGTAACATGGCGCAATTCGGTGACAGATTGTTTTATTAGAAAACCACATGGCCAACGCTTACGCTCATATCAACCCTGCGATGCTCAGCTGGGCACGTGGTCGTGCGAGCCTCGCCGTTGAAGAAGCGGCCACAGCTGTCGGCGTTAAGCCAGAGACATACCAAAATTGGGAAAGTGGTGACGCGCAGCCAACATTCAGGCAAGCTCAGCTCGTCGCAAGCGCTTTACATGCGCCGTTCGGCTATCTCTTCCTGAGCGAAGCTCCTGAAGACGAGCCGACACTGCCTGATCTTCGGACCATCGGTGGACTGCCTGTACCGAGTCCCAGCATCAACCTTAAGGAAACCATCAAAAATGCGATGCAGAGGCAGGAATGGTTTGTCGAATTTCTGCAAGAACAAGGGGCCCAACCACTCCCATTCGTTGGACGTTTCAACATCCAGTCGAGCGTGGTGGAGGTTGCGAATGACATTCGTAATGTGCTGGGTGTTGCTGTTGAGCAAGGGCATGCTAGCTGGGAAGCCTATCAGCGTGAACTAATAGACGCATCTGAACGTGCTGGCGTGTTGGTGATGCGAAGCGGGATCGTCGGCAACAACACTCATCGGAAGCTTGACGTTGGAGAGTTCAGGGGCTTTGCAATTAGCCACCCACTCGCCCCGATCGTGTTCATCAACTCTACTGATGCGCCATCGGCCCGACTGTTCACGCTGCTGCATGAGCTTGCTCATATTTGGCTCGGCAGCAGCGGAATTTCTAACGCAGCGCCAAACAACACCAGACGTGAGGAAATTTTCTGCAATGCAGTCGCTGGCGAGTTTTTAGCTCCGTCGGCCATCTTTGCTCAGCTGTGGCCTATTAGCTCCCCAGAGTTGAATGTGCGAGTAGCGGAGTTGGCAAGGCGCTTCCATGTTAGTCGGCTTGTCATCATCCGCCGAGCACTAGACATGGGATTTGTGGATAGAGCTACCTACTCTGACTTTTATCTAGCTGAGCTGGCCGCTTTTCGCAATGCAGAAGGTGGAGGCGGTAATTTTTATCGCAACGCTGGAGCAAAGAACAGCGCACGCTTCGCTAAAGCGGTCATTGCAGAAGCATTCAGCGGTCGCTTACTGCTACGTGAAGCAGGTAGGCTGCTGGGTGTCCAGCCTTCAAAAATTCGTGAATTTGCGGGACAGCTTGGCGCATGAACTATTTGCTTGATTCCAACACTTTGATTGAAGCCAAGAACCGCTATTACCGGATGGCCGTCTGCCCTGCTTATTGGGCCTGGGTTCAGCGCAGTCATACCGCTGGTGTGGTTGCGAGCATAGAGCCTGTAGGTGCAGAGCTTCGTCGAGGCAATGATGAGCTTGCAGAATGGGCTAAGGGTCAAGCGGGACTGTTTCTTCCAGTATCGGATGACGCCACACAGCAAGCCTTCGTTCGTGTAGCTGCGCATGTGGCATCGCAGGTCGCAACAATGAAACCGGGCGCGCTAGAAGACTTTCTTGGAGGGGCGGACCCTTGGCTGCTAGCAAAGGCAATGACGATACCCGGCGCCGTCATCGTCACGCATGAACAGTTCAACCCGCAAACACGACGAAAGTACAGTATTCCAAACGTCTGCCAAGCTTTCGGCGTGCCGTGCATTGATACATTCGAGCTGCTAGGCCGGACCGATGCACGCTTTGTTCTGGCTGACTAAATTTCCAACTACTGTTCACCCCAAAAAGCCTGGGACATACAGTGGGACATGGAGTCTCATAAGGCCGGAGATCAACGAAGCTTGCCTATAGGAAATCCACTGCAGTTTCGTTCAAAAACTGCGGAAACCCAGTGATAACGGATTCGATTCCTGTTGGAGGGACCAAATTCAAGGCCAGAAGGTACATCACCTTCCGGCCTTTTCTTTTTCTCGGTCACAACGACTGGCCATGCCTACCGCTCATTGAAAAAGGGCTGGAGTTTTTGCTTTCCAGCCCTCTTTTAAATCCCCAGAAATCTCTATCTCAAGCGGCTTCCTTGTGTTTTTGACGGGCTGTCTTGACCCTGTACATCGCCGCATCGGCTTTTTGCAGCGCGTCGTCCACATCAGTGTCGTCCGGGGTCAGGCAGACCATGCCAACGCTGGCGCCGGGATAGCTGATCTGCCGGCCATCCGCCAGGTCAACCGCAACAGCTGATGCGGCAGACAGGCGCTGCTGCAGGTCTTTGACAACGGCATCTCCATCGCCATCCAGCAGGGGCCCGGTGCCGACCATGACAAATTCGTCGCCACCAAAGCGGGCCAGCATGTCACTACCGCGCAGTGCTGCGCTCAGTTGTTCGGCCATGGTGCGCATGAGTGCATCACCCGCTTCGTGACCATATTGGTCGTTGATCTGCTTGAAATGGTCCATATCCACAAAGCCGACCAGCACCCATTCACGGGTGCGGCGGCAGTGCGCAATGATGCGGTTGAGCTCTTCGGTGACGCAGCGGCGATTGGGCAGGCCGGTCAGTGCATCCAGCATGGCCAGTGAGGCCAGTTCCTGATTGGCCAGCTGCAAGGAGCTGACGAGCTGCTCGCGCTCGGCAAAGCCGGCAATGATTTTGGCGAACAGGCGCAGCACATCCTCAGCCTCGTCGGCCAGCTTGACGGAGCGGTCACTGGTCGCGCAGAGGGTTCCATAGAGCTTGCCACTGGCAAAGCGCACCGGAGTGCTGACGTAGGTCTGAATGTTCAGCGCCCGGGCGGCATCGGAATCGCCCCAGCATTCTTTGACATCGCCGGTATAGGTTCGCCCTTCGTCCAGAGCACGCTTGCACAGGGTGTCGCTCCAGGGGACTTCCAGCCCCTCGGGAATGAGCATGGTGCCGGTATTGAGGGCGTGAACGACGTTTTGCACGCCACGCTCTTCATCCACTGTCGTCAGATAGGCGGAGTCCAGACCGGTGACTTCCAGCATGATTTCCAGCAAAGGGCCAATCAGCGCCGGCATGGTCTGAGAGCTGGTCACAGTGTGCGAAAGCCGCTGAACAATCGATGTCATGGGCAACCCCTCCGTACGATGCGCAATCAAAAAGTTAGCGCAAAGTTTAAGCAAAGACTTCTTTCGTAACTGTCCGTCAAAACCTCAATATGCGTTTTGATGCATTTTTTCCACCCAAGCCTAGGCCTTTCAAGCGCCAAGCGCTATATTTTTTGATAGACCACCTTGAATCTGAGGCCAGATAACCCTTACCCGCAACCCGCCTAACAAGGGCGATTCGTCCAGGACCAGGCTGGCACCGCTGCGTTCTGCCACGGTTTGCACAATCGCCAGGCCCAGCCCGCTGCCCCCGGCCATGCCACCCGCCTGCGGCCCGCGCACAAAGCGCTGCAACACGCGGGGGCGCTCTGCAGCGTCTATGCCGGGCCCGGAATCCTCCACCACCAAGGCATGGCCTTGCGCACTCTGCAGCCAGCCCACATCGACCCTACCGCCTTGCGGTACGTATTTGATGGCGTTGTCCAGCAAATTGCGCAGCAGCATGTGCAGGGCCTGTGCATCGGCCTGCACGCTGAAGCTGGTTTGCTGCACTGGGTCTTCACTCAGCCCCATGTCCAGCCCCTTGTGCTGCGCAGCTTCCGCGACTTCGGCCAGCACGGTTTCAGCCAGCTCGCGCAAATCAACGGGTGCCTGCTGCGCAGGTGCAGCGGCGACTGGCCCGCTTTCCTGCCGAGCCAGCGCCAGCAGTTGCTCTACCAGCCGCCTGGCTCTGTCAATGCCTGCAGCCAGCTCGTTTTGTGCGGCTTCACGCGAGGTTTGATCGACTGCCTTGCGCAGCACCTGCAACTGCAGGGTCAGCGCAGCCAATGGCGAGCGCAATTCGTGCGCCGCATCGGCCACAAAATGCTGCTGCGCATCGAACGCCTGCTCCACGCGCTGCAGCAAGCTGTTGAGCTCCAGCACCAGCGGGCGGATTTCATCGGGCAGGCCTTCGGGATTCACCGCAGCCAAGTCCTGCGGCTGACGCTGCGACAGCTCAGCCCTCACCCGCTGTACTGGCTGCAGAGACTGGCGCACCACCCACCACACTGCCAGCGCCAGCAGAGGCAGCAGCAAAACCACAGGCAGCAGGCTGCGCAGGGCAGCTTCTCGCGCCAGCGCTCTGCGCACACGCATGTCCTGCGCTATCTGTATGACCTGGGAGCGCGTCTGCAGCGAAAACACCCGGTATGTGGTGCCGCGTGCGGGCACATCGGCAAAACCCAGCACCGCCATCTGCGGCAAGGCTGCACCCAGTGCAGATTCAAAAATGCGCAGGCCTTCATTGGTCCAGACCTGCACGATGAATTCATCGTTTTCATCCTCGGGCGGCGTGCCTTCGGGCCTGCCTTTGGCATCAACAGGCAGGCCGGCGCGCAGGGCAAATGCAGTCTGCTGCATCTGGTAGTCAAACAGGGTATCGGTCTGCACCAGCGCATTGCGGTAGGCCAGCGCACCCTGCAGCACAGCCAGCAGCGCAATGGCCAGACCAATGAACAGCAGCAGACGCGCACCCAGTGAAGATGGCAGACGCAGCCCGTGCAAACGGCGAGGCTTATTCATGGTCTGGGCACCATATAGCCCACGCCACGCACATTGAGCACGGCGGCGGTGCCCAGCTTTTTGCGCAGGCCGTGGATATAGACCTCCACCGCATTGCTGCTGACTTCATCACCCCAGCCATAGAGCTTGTCTTCCAGCTGCTGACGCGACAGGGTGCTGCCGGGCCGGGTCAGCAACGCTTTGAGCACCGCCCATTCACGACCAGAAAGCTGCACAGGCTGGCCGCCGACTGTGGCCTCATGGGTTCGCGGGTTGAGCATCACGTCGCCATGCTCATAGACCGGCTCCAGATGCCCGCCAGCACGGCGCGTGAGCGCACGAATGCGGGCCAGCAGCTCATCCATGTCATAGGGTTTGATGACGTAATCATCGGCACCGGCATCCAGCCCCGCAATTCTGTCGCGCACAGCATCACGGGCCGTAGCCACCAGCACCGGCGTCGCATCGCGGCGGGCCCGCAACTGCCGCAGCACCTGCAGGCCATCGAGCTGTGGCAAGCCCAGGTCCAGCAGCACCAGGTCATATTGATGACCATGCAAAGCAGCATCGGCCTGAGCGCCATCCTGCACCCAGTCCACCACATAACCATCCCCGCGCAGCAGCGCCAGCACGGCCTGGCCGATCATGGTGTCATCTTCAACGAGTAGCAGTCTCATGGAGGAAGCATAGCGCTGTGATCAGCCACCCGCGAAAAAAGCAAAGGGCGTGCCAGTCAAAAACTGGCACGCCCTAAAGTAAGGGACTGCAAGCAAGGGCCGCCCCGCAGCGAGGCAGTCGTCCCCCTCAGGGGGAAGGCGCGCAGCGCCTCAGGGGGAGTTTTTAGACCGCCGCCTCAATCCCCGGCATAGCCATGCGCGCCTTGGTCAGCGCCATGCCCAGATTGGCGGTGCGACGGCAGACAAAGACAGCCACATAGTCAGGCACAGCCTTGCTGCGCAGGAACACGTGAATCAGGTTGTCGCTGTTGATGATGATTTCCTGGAAGTAGTGGTGACCATCATCGGAAATGCCGCGCGAGCGCTTGAACAGTGTTTCGATCATGGAAACATTGGGGCCGTTGAACAGGTCAGCCGTTGCAGCGGCCACCAGATCAATCACTTCACGGGGGTGGGAATCCACGGTGCGAATGGCCAGCAACATGCCCGAAGCCGCATCCACATAGCCAGCAGCCAGACATTCGGGCACCGATGCCACGGCCTGGGTCAGGACAGCATCCAAACTCATTTTTTCTCTCTTTCGTTGTGCGCCGCAGGCGGCGCGTAAGCTCACGCCATTTTTTGCAATAACGCGTTTTCGTATTCGTGGAGCAAAGCTTCCTGAGACGCTGACTGCACGTATTGCGCATCAATCAGCCGCACACGGCGCAATGCCTCTTCGGCCGTCAGCCCCTCGCGCACCAGCCAGGCGGCCAGCACCGTTCCGGTTCGCCCCAGCCCCGCCAGGCAATGCACCGCCAGCACCTCGCCCCGGCGCAGGGCTGCAGACATGCGCGCCAGCAGCATCTGAATCTGCGCCACGGTGGGCGGCTCGTGGTCATACACAGGCAGGTGGAAGTTGCGCAAGCCATGCCGGGCCAGCGCATCCTGGGGAAAATCTTTTTCAGTCAGCGTGATCAGCATGGTCACGCCACAACGGCTCAGCGCCTTGAGGTCGGCATCCATGTCATGCACCACACCGGGCCACGGTGTGCCGGCCAGCCGTCCCGGTACCAGCCAGGAAAAACCGCTGGGGCCACGGCTGGCTGCCACCGCGTTTTCACTCGCTGCGAGCGGCTGCATTTCCATCAGTACAGAAGCGCTGACAGGACGAGGCTGAAATGCCGGTGCAGAGCTTGCTGCGGGCTCTGCAGTGACAGGCACGGGTGTGGCGGGTTCAGGCTTGATGTCCGCCACAGGCTCAGCTTTGACCTTCTCTTCTGCGGCCTCTGGCGCAGCCGGAACGACAGGCTGGACAACGGCTTCAAGCACCGCAGACGCCTTCTGCGGCTCCAGAAATTCAGCAATCGCAGCCACAGCGGCTGCTGGCAGCGGCGGGGGCGGCAGCACATCGTCTGCCAGCTCATGCACAGGCGTTCCTGGCATGGGTACATGGCAGCTGCCCGTGCGCACAAATTGCTGGCCTGCTGCGCTGACCGGGCGCTGCAGAAAATCAGCCATGGGCCCAGCTTCCTGAATGCGTCCACCAGCCAGCAAAAGCATCTGCTGCGCCACAGCCCGTGCATGCTGCTGCTGATGGGTCACCAGCAGCACGCTGCTGTGCAGGCCTATTTGTTTGATAACGTCCAGCAGCAAAAAGGCTTCGTAGCCATCAAGGTCGGCAGTGGGCTCGTCCACCATCAGCACAGCGGGCCTGGCCCAGGCTTCGCGCAGAATGGCGACGGCACGTTGCTGCACAGTGCTGAGCTCCATCGTCGGGCTATCCAGCACCTGAGCCAGCTCGGCAAAGCCGTATTGCTGCAGTTGTTCTGTGACCCACTGGCGCCACTGCAGGGGAGTCTTCTGCTCGCCCTGACGCGCCATTTCAATCAGCGCATCCAGCGTATTGGCGCGCATCAGGCGTGCATGCTGCTGCACCAGACGGGGCTGGTTTGCTGTACCCAGCGGCTGGCCTTTGCATTGAACCTGCCCCCAGCTGCGAAAGCGCGGGTTGACGTCATTGAGGCCAGCCAGAGTACGCAGCAAAGTGGACTTGCCTGTACCAGCCGGCCCAAGCAATGCAGTGACACCAGAGGCTGGCAGCGCAAAATCCACCTCGGCCAGGATGACGCGCGGGCCATAAGACGCCCCCAGGCCCCATGCCTGCAGACTGTGTTGCTGATCCAAGAAAGCCTCCCTCGTACGCCATGAGCCCTGTGGCAGGTCGTGTTTTATCGTTGCGCCCGGGTCATCGCAGATGCTATTGAGCTCTGCCTTCAGCCCTTGACTCGGTCAATTGAGCGCACAGGAGCGGCAGTCTATTTCATTACACATGTATAAGTTCGTTACTTAATGAAACGTGACAATTCCATGGGGAAATCCCGATTTAAGTCAGTAATTGGGATGATTTTTGCGATGAATCAATCAAATCGACGAGCAAAAAAAGCCGCTCCCCAGGGGATGCGGCTGCACTCAGATCATCACAGCTCTGCGCGCTTCAGATGAGCGCTGGGTAGCGACTCAGCACTCCCCTCAACCCAGGCGCACAGGCACAAAGATCTTGTTGCCATCACGCCAGATCAGCACCGCCACCGTCTTGTCAGCCTTGGCTACGGCTGCACGCACATCGTCCACATTGGCGGCTGGTGTGCCGTTGATGGACAGCAGCACATCCCCCTGATTGATACCCGCCAGAGCCGCTGGCCCGCTGGACTGAGCCACGACCAGACCGGAATCCACCCCAATCTGCTTTTTCTCATCGGGCTGCAAGGGGCGCAGAGCCAGGCCCAGCTTTCCCTTGCCGGCATCGGCAGAGTCCTTGGCAACCTTGGCGGCCTTGTCACTGGCATCACCCAGAGTGGCACTCAAGGTTTTGGATTCTCCTTTGCGCCAGACTTCCAGCGTCACCTTCTGCCCAGGCAGCGCCTGGCCGATGAAGGCCGGCAAATCGCCCGAAGCCACAACCGGCGTGCCATCTACCTTGCGCACCACATCGCCGGGCTCCAGCCCTGCCTTGGCAGCAGGCCCATTCTTTTCCACGCTGGCCACCAGCGCACCTTCGGGCTTGTCGAGCTTGAAGGAATCGGCAAAGGCCTGATTCACTTCCTGCACGCTCACACCCAGCTTGGCATGCTGGGCCTTGCCGGTGGATTGAATCTGCTGCTGCACACGGGTTGCCAGCTCGATAGGAATAGCGAACGACACGCCCTGATAACCGCCGGAGCGGGTGTAGATCTGGCTGTTGATGCCCACGACTTCGCCCTGCGCGTTGAACAGCGGGCCACCCGAGTTACCGGGGTTGATGGCCACGTCCGTCTGCAGAAAAGGCACAAAGGAATCATCGGGCAGAGAACGCCCCTTGGCGCTGACCACACCAGCGGTCACGCTGTTTTCAAAGCCGAATGGCGAGCCAATGGCCAGCACCCAGTCGCCCACACGCAGCTGGCTGGTCTGGCCCAGTTTGACGGTGGGCAGACCGGTGGCATTGATCTTGAGCACCGCCACATCGGTCTTGGGGTCAGAGCCCAGCACCTTGGCGCTGAACTCGCGGCGGTCGGTCAGTTTGACCGTCACTTCCTTGGCGCCACGCACCACATGGGCGTTGGTCAAGATCACGCCATCGCTGGACACAATAAAGCCCGAGCCCTCGCCGCGCATGGGCGTATCAGGCTGCTGACCGCGTGGACCCGCACCCGGCCTTCCGGGCATGCCGAACTGGCGGAAGAATTCAAAGAAGGGATCGTCGGGGCTCATGCCCTGAGGGCCCTGGCGTTGCTCCTGGCGCGAATCCTGACGTTCTGCCGCCTCATCGCCATCACCCTCTTCCATGGCGCGCGAGCTGCCCACCACGCTGATATTCACCACCGCCGCGCCATTGCGCGCAGTAATGTCTGCAAAGTTGGGGGTACCCACCGCAGACAAACCCGCCGTGCTTGCGGGCTGGACGACTGCCGCAGCCGTGGTCACCTGGGCATGGGCATCGCTGCGCACGCCGACCAGACCCGCCCCCGTCGCACCGAGTGCACCAATCGCACCCGCAGCCACCAGGGCCATCACCAGACGACGAGGAGTCAACAAAAGTGTATTCATGGCAAACCTTTCAAAAAGCACCGCATCGGTGTTGTTGAAAGCCAGTTTGCCAAGCCACACTTAGGACAGACTTAGGATGCCGTCAGAAGTCAAAAACTCCTGAAAAGTGAGCTGCTAGCGCTTATCTTTAAAGCGCTGCAGCCACAAAACACTTGATTTATTCAATCAGATCAGTTCAAGCACCAGCTCGGGTGGGCGGCAGAGCTTGGCCCCCTTGGGCGTGACCACAATGGGGCGGTTGAGCAGCACCGGATACTGAGCTACCGCCTGAATCAGCTGCACATCGCTGACTGCAGGGTTGTCCAGCCCCAGCTCCTTGAACTGCGCTTCCTTGCTGCGCAGCAGATCACGCACAGGCTCAGCCAGGTGAGCGATCAGCTCCGCCAGCTCAGGCGCTGTCAGTGGCGTGGCGATGTAATCGACGATATTGGGCTCAATGCCATGCTCGCGCAGCAGGGCCAATGCGCCGCGCGAATTGCTGCAGCGGTTGTTGTGGAAGATGGTGATATCGGGGCGGTTCACCGGGGTGTCTGTGCTTGTAGTCATGGCGGCAGTGTAGCGAGCCAGAGCGCCCAGCCATAGCTGCTATGCCATTGCACCCGGTACTGCAAAGGCGGCTATTTGCATAGACTGACTTACAACCCGCCCTAAAAAATCAAGAGGAGACTTATGAAAAACACCCCAGCCCCCTATCCACTTCAGATCAACCGCCGCCAATGGAGTCAATGGGCCGCAGCCACTGCGCTGAGCGGCCTAGCTGGCAGCGCTCTGGCGCAAGACTCCAAATACCCCAGCAAAGCCATACGCATGGTGATTCCGTTCACACCGGGTGGCTCGGCCGATATTCTGGGCCGCGCCATTGGCCACGAGCTGACAACGGCCTGGGGCCAGAGTGTGGTGCCCGAAAACGTAGCGGGCGCAGGCGGCAGCATTGGCGCTGACCGCGTGGCCAAGGCGGCACCGGACGGCTACACGCTGCTGATGGGGCATGTGGGTACGCTGGCCGTCACCCCCTCGCTCTATCCCAAGCTGCCTTACGACCCGATCAAGAGCTTCACCCCGCTGGCCTGGGTGGCTCGCGTGCCCAATGTGCTGGTGGTTCACCCATCTGTGCCCGCCAACGATCTGGCGTCTTTCATCGCCTATGCAAAGTCCCGCCCCGGCAGCGTGAACTACAGCTCGGGCGGCAATGGCAGCGCAGCCCACATGACCATGGCTTATCTGGCGCTGCAGGCCGGGCTGACCATGCAGCATGTGCCTTACAAAGGCACGGCCCCAGCCGTCAATGATCTGGTGGCCAGTCAGGTGCAAGCACTCTTTACCGGTGTACCTGCAGTGCTGGCCCAGATTCGTGCGGGCCAGATCAAGGCAATCGCCGTGTCCTCGCCCCAGCGCATTGCAGCCCTGCCTAATGTAGCTACCGTATCTGAAGCAGGTCTTCCCGGTTTTGAAGCAGACCAGTGGTATGGCGTTGTGGGCCCGGCCAATATGCCAGCCGATGTGGTGAGCAAGATCAACACACAGATCAATGCCTCGCTCAAAAGCCCCGCCATTTTGGAGCGTCTGCAAAACGAAGGCGCCCAGCCCATGCCCAGCAGCCCCAAGGTGTTTGCCGACCTGATCGCCAAAGACCTGGCACGCTGGCGCAAAGTCATCATTGACAGCAAGATGACGCTCTGATTCCCCGTCAAAAAAATGCAGCCTCAAAGGCTGCATTTTTCTTTTCTGGTGTTTTGATTACTGCCGCAGCCGATCCACCTCGGCATGCAAATCCTTGGACCATGCCCGGCGATCGCGCCCTTGTGCCTGCTGAGGCTGGCCATAGTGCACCACGGCCTGCAATTGGTCGGAGCTGAGCACGCGCCAGATGGAGCCCAGCAGGGTTTCGTCGCCCACATAGGTGGCGGCATAGCTGGTCTGGCCTGTTTTGCCATCAACAAAGCGCAGGCCCACGGGCTGCACTGGTGCGTCGCACTGCACGGCGGCTTCAAGCAGGTTGGAGTGAAAAGAAAGTAGCTCTCGCCCATCGCCCGTCGTGCCCTCGGGAAACACGGCCAGAATTTCGCTGCGCTTAAACGCATCTTCCATCGCGCCCACCATGCGCATGGCATCGCGCCGCGAGCTGCGCTGGATATACAGCGTGCCAGCAGCCGTGGCCAGGGTGCCGATGATGGGCCAGCCTTTGACGTCAGACTTGGAGATAAAGCGGCAGTGACGCGCCGCATGCAGCATGGGGATGTCCAGCCACGAGATATGGTTGCTGACCAGCATCACCGGCCCTTTGGCAGGCGGCTCGCCTTTGATCTGCAGCTCGACACCCGCACGCAGCATCAAGGTGGCAGCCCAAGCCTGCACATGCTCGTGCTGCTGCCAGTAATGCAACTGGGGAAAGCGAAACGCCACAATCCACGCGCCCTTGGCCACATGCGCCAGCAGCCGCATGCCGCGCCAGACTGCGCGAATACTGGTTTTGATACTGTGCAAGCCGTTTGCCATGATTCTCAAAGAGTGTAGCGACTGAGCTAAAACGAAATGCAGCAACTTGAAACGGGCGATCGCTAAAACTGGCGCGCCCCAAGCCAAGGACAGCAAGCAAGCGCCGCCGCGCAGCGAGGCTGTCGTCCCCCTCCCGCGTAGCGAGAGAGGGGCGCCCGGCCAGGGGGAAGGCGCGCAGCGCCTCAGGGGGTGATCTCAGCGCTGATAAGCGATCTCACCATCAACGATAGTCGTCACCACACGGGCAGGCAGTTCATAGCCGGTAAACGGCGTGCTCTTGCCCTGGCTTTCCAGTGCCTTGGGCTCCACCGTCCACTCCGCATCAGGGTCAACAATGCACAGGTCGGCAATGCCACCCACCTTCAACTGGCCCAGCAACGATTGCTGATCGCCCAGCGCATTACCCAGCACGGAAACCGGAGCCGTGGTGATAGCCGCCAGAGCGCGGTTCAGAGCCACGTTGTGGTCACGGCTCCACTTCACGGCCACAGAGAGCAGCAGTTCAACACCGGTGGCACCGGGTTCAGCCTCGGCAAAAGGCAGGACCTTGGCGTCTTCATCGACAGGCGTGTGGTCAGACACCAGGGCGTCAATCGTGCCGTCGGCCAGCGCAGCAGACAGCGCATCGCGGTCGCGCTGCTGGCGCAGCACGGGAATCACGCGGGCGCTACTGTCGAAGTAGCCGATATCGGTTTCCGTCAGCAACAGCGAGTTGATGGACACGTCAGCCGTCACGTTCAGGCCTTCGGCCTTGGCGCGGCGCACCAGCTCCACGCCTGCAGCGCTGGAGATGCGGCACAGGTGAACACGGGTCTGCGAGCCGCGAATCAGCTCGAAGATGGTGTGCAGTGCAATCGTCTCTGCCGCCACGGACACGCCAGCCAGACCCATGCGGGTGGCCAGTGCGCCGCTGGCAGCCACGCCCTTGCCCAGGTCCTTGTCCTGCGGGCGCAACCACACGGCATAGCCGAAGGTGTTGGCATAGGCCAGCGCACGGCTAAGCGTGGTGATGCTGGGCAGCGGCACATCGGCCTGACCAAAGGCCACGCAGCCGGACTCAGTCAGCTCGGCCATTTCGGTCAGCGTCTCACCCTTGAGGCCCACGGTCAGCGCACCCATGGGGAACAGGCGCGACTTGTGCTGCTTTTCGGCACGGAACTTGAGCATTTCCACCAGGCCTTGCTCGTCCAGAACAGGGTCGGTATCGGGCAGGCAGACCAGGCTGGTCACACCACCGGCTACGGCAGCAGCCATTTCGGACTGCAGCATGCCTTCGTGCTCATGGCCTGGCTCACGCAAGCGCACGGCCAGATCAACCAGACCCGGCAGCACCCACTGACCAGCCGCGTCAATTTCACGCTCGGCCACAAAACCTGCGGGCACAGAACCGATGGCTGCAATCACGCCGCCATCAATGGCGATATCGGCCTGCTGGTCGAAACCGCTTGCCGGATCCATCACCCGGCCATTGCGAATCAAAATCTTCATGGTTTGGCACCAAATTGGCCGCAAGTCCTTAATTCATAAGCACTAGCAGCTACAAAAAACATATTGAACCCAATGCCACCCAGCCCTGTGTTCCGGCCCGCTGTCGCGAGAGACGCCGAGCAAGAGCCGCCTCGCGGCGAGGGCGTCGTCCCCCTTCCCGCAGCAAGGCTGCGAGAGAAGGGGGAAGCGGCGCAGCCGCTCAGGGGGATGGCCTGATGTTCCATCAGGCTTCGTTACCCGCAACGATCGACATGACGGCCATGCGCACCGCGATGCCGAAAGTCACCTGCGACAGAATCACGGCCTGCGGGCCATCGACCACAGCGGAGTCGATCTCCACGCCGCGATTGATAGGGCCGGGGTGCATGACGATGGCATCGGGCTTGGCCAGCTCCAGGCGCTTTTCGGTCAGGCCAAAGCTCTTGAAGTATTCCTGGCTCGACGGCAGCAGCGCACCGCTCATGCGCTCGTTTTGCAGGCGCAGCATGATGATGACGTCGCAGTCCTTGATGCCCTCTTCCAGGTTGTGGAAGACACGCACGCCCATGCTGCTCATGTCCGATGGCACCAGCGTACGAGGGCCCACCACGCGCACTTCAGCAGCGCCAAGGGTAGTCAACGCGTGGATGTCCGAACGCGCCACGCGCGAGTGCAGCACGTCGCCCACAATCGCCACGCGCAGGTTCGAGAAATCCTTTTTGTAGTGGCGGATGGTGTACATGTCCAGCAGACCCTGTGTGGGGTGTGCATGGCGGCCGTCACCGGCGTTGACCACGTGAACATGGGGCGCCACATGCTTGGCGATCAGATAGGGCGCACCGGATTCGCTGTGGCGCACGACAAAGATGTCAGCGGCCATGGCGCTCAGGTTGTCGATGGTGTCCAGCAGCGTCTCGCCCTTGCTGGCCGAGCTGCGTGCGATGTCCAGATTGAACACGTCGGCGCTCAAACGCTTGGCCGCGATCTCGAACGTGGTGCGGGTGCGCGTGCTGTTTTCGAAGAACAGATTGAACACGCTCTTGCCGCGCAGCAGCGGCACCTTCTTGACTTCGCGGTCGTTGACGCTGACGAAGTTGCTGGCGGTGTCCAGAATCTGGGTGAGGATGTCCTTGGACAAACCTTCGGTGGTGAGCAAGTGAATCAGCTCGCCATTCTTGTTGAGTTGGGGGTTGCGCTTGTACAGCACGATCAGGCCTCTTGAATGCGGAAGTGGAAAACACCGCCCTCATCGCGCGCCAGCGCCAGAGAGCGGTCGGCCTGCAGCGCCACGCGGGCTGCGGCAAAGTCGGCCTGGATAGGCAGCTCGCGCCCACCCCGGTCCACCAAAACGGCCAGTCGCACGCAAGCGGGACGGCCGTAGTCATACAGTTCGTTGAGCACGGCGCGCACGGTGCGGCCGGTGTAGAGCACATCGTCCAGCACCAGAATGTCGGCGCCGTTGACATCGAAGTCGATCTGGGTCTGGGCGCTGCTGGACATGCCGCGCTGCGAGAAGTCATCGCGGTGCAGCGAAGACGACAGCACGCTGGGCTTGCCTGCAAGGTTCAGGTCTTTGTGCAGACGCTCAACCAGCCAGGCGCCACCGGAGGTGATGCCCGCCAGACGGGTATTGGGGCCCATGAGGCGCTGCACGCCGCGCAGCAATTCGCTGTACAGGGCTTCGGCGTCCAGAATCAGGCTGCCCTGGCCCGACAGGTTTCCTGCAATGGTTTCACTCATGGAAGACTCCTCAAAAACTGTTCAAGAATGATGCAAGCCGATGCCGCGTCGGCGTCGCGTGCGCCGCCCGCCAGGGCTTCAGTTGTGCTGTAGCGTTCGTCCACCTCATACACCGGCAGTTTGAAGCGGCTTCTGAGCTGGCGTCCAAATTTCAGGGCGCGGGCCGTGTTCTCGTGCGCAGCGCCATCGGGGTGATACGGCACACCAATCACCAGCGCATTGGGCTGCCACTCGCGGATCAGCTTGTCCACGGCCTGCAGACGGGCATCGGCCCCTTCGGCCTTGATGGTGGGCAGCGGGTTGGCACCGCCCAGCACCCGGTTGCCCGAGGCGCAGCCCGTGCGCTTGATGCCAAAGTCAAAGCCCAGAAACTGCTGAAAATGCGCAGGCACCTCGGGCTTTTCGGGCTTGGGGGCCGCTTGTTCTGCCACGGAAGCAGTCGGTGAAAAGGCCGCATCGGCGGCCTTGTTGGAAGAGGAAATATCGTTCATGCGCGTCCCGATACCGTTCATGCGCGTCCCGCTTCGGGCGATAGCATCCAGCGCTGCAACCCCAGCAGGCCCAGCGCCCGGTCGTATCGTTCATCCACGGGGGTATTGAAGATCACATCTGGGTCAGCCTCCACGGTCAGCCAGGCGTTCTCGCCAATTTCGGATTCAAGCTGCCCCTCATCCCAGGACGAATAGCCCAGCGTGACCAGCACGCGCTTGGGGCCAGCGCCGTCAGACAGGGCTTCGAGCACATCCTTGGAAGTGGTCATTTCCAGCCCGCCGGGTATGGTCATGGTCGATGCGTAAGCCGATTCGTTCTCGGGCGCATCGGCAATCACCATGGGCTCATGCAGCACAAAACCGCGATCGGTCTGCACCGGGCCGCCGGTGAAAACCTGGGCCTCGCGCAGATCCTCGCGCTTGAGGCCCAAATCCACTTTCTGGAGCAGGCCTTGCAGGCTGAGCTTGGAGGGCTTGTTGATAATCAAACCGAGCGCGCCACGCTCGCTGTGCTCGCACAGGTACACAACGCTGCGCGAAAACGACTCATCTTCCAGGCCAGGCATGGCAATCAGGAAGTGGTGCGTCAAGTTGATAGGCGCAGATTCTGCAGACATAACTGCGATTTTAATGGCGAACCATGACTCCTTCTTACCCTGTGGGCTTGATCTGGCTAAGACGTGACCTGCGCCTGCACGATAACGCCGCTATTTATCAGGCTGCAAAGCATTGTGCAAAGCTGTATTGCGTCTTTGTCTTTGATGACAGCATTCTTTGCGCCCTACCCCACGCCGACCGCCGCGTGGAGTTCATCTGCCAGAGCCTGAGCGAGCTGGATGCGGACCTGCGCCAGCACACACCCCGCCCGGAAACCGGCCTCATCACCCGGCGCGGCCTGCCGCAGGACATCATTCCCGCCCTGACGCAGCAACTGGGCGCAAGTGCCGTCTTTTGCAATGACGATGACGAACCCGCCGCCCTTGCCCGCGATGCCCAGGTGGCCCGCAGCCTCAAGGCCGATGGCAGGCTTTTGCTGCGCTACAAAGACCACCGCATCTTTGCCAAGGACGAGGTGCTGACCCAGAGCCTTTCGCCTTTCTCGGTCTTTACACCCTACAAAAACGCCTGGCTCAGGAAAATCACGCCCTTTTACCTCTCCAGCTACCCCAGTGAACGCGACCTGAGCGCCAAACTAGCGAACTTGCCGCAGAGCGAGCGCCGCCCCATCCCCACAGCCGCAGACCTGGGCTTTGCCGCCGACACCCTGCAAGGCCTGCGCCTGCCCACGGGCACCAGCGGTGCCAACCAGTTGCTGGCCGACTTTCTGCCGCGCCTGCCGCAATACAAGGCGGCGCGGGACTTTCCGGCCCTCAAGGGCCCCAGCTACCTCAGCGTGCACCTGCGCTTTGGCACCGTCTCCATCCGCGAACTGGCCCGGCTGGCTTATGAAGCCACACACAACGAAGAGTGGCCTGCCAGCGCACGCGAAGGCGCAGCCACCTGGCTCAGCGAGCTGATCTGGCGCGACTTTTACTTTCAGATTCTGGCTCACCACCCGCATGTGGTGGAGCGCAGCTTTAAACCCGCATATGACGCTATCGAATGGGAAGCAGGCGCTGAGGCCGACGCACTCTTCACCGCCTGGTGCGAAGGCCGCACCGGCTACCCGCTGGTCGATGCAGCCATGCGCCAGCTCAACACCAGCGGCTATATGCACAACCGCTTGCGCATGGTTACGGCCAGCTTTCTCGTCAAAGACCTGGGAATCGACTGGCGGCGCGGCGAAGCCTACTTTGCCGAAAAGCTCAATGACTTTGACCTGGCCGCCAATAACGGCGGCTGGCAATGGGCTGCCTCCACCGGCTGCGATGCCCAGCCCTGGTTTCGCATCTTCAACCCGGTGACGCAAAGCGAGAAGTTCGACCCGGAAGGAAAGTTCATCGCCCGCTATGTGCCTGAGCTGACTGCACTGCCCGCCAAGCTGCGGCATGCGCCGTGGCTGGCGAAGCCCCTGGAGCTGGCCGAGGCGGGTGTTGCGCTTGGAAGCAGCTACCCGTTACCGGTGGTGGATCATGCCGCGGCGCGGGAGAAGACGCTGGCTCGGTTTGGGATATTGAAGAAGGAGTCTTGAGGTTTTTGGCTCCATGCTTCTTATTTAGAGACAGAGGCCGGGTCTCGCCCCGGCAGGCGAGTTACCTTTCTTGCTCGCACAAGAAAGGTAACCCAAAGAATGCGACCCGACCTCCTGCGTCCCTGCGCTGCGCTCCGGGCAAACCTGCGTCACGCAATTCAGTCTGCGGTGCCGCCGAACTCGCTGCGCGGCACGCCGCTTCGCTCAGACAAGCGGCGGCAAGTCAGAGCACGAAGCATTGGCACTCTTCGGTGCCAATGCCCGCAGCCTGAACCGCGTGCCGCAGGCGCATCCGCACGGGTGGGAGCGGGTACGGGCGGCCTGCCAGAGTTATGAAGAAACTTGCTTCTAGCCCCATCAATGATTGCGGTTACAGCTATCAAAAATATAGAGAAGCTCTGGTATTACCCCTTGTGACCACGCCTGTGACGGCAAGCTCTTGGGGCTGGCAGTTGCACCGCAGAGTGCAACTGCTTCGTCATCAAACTTGCGGCAACTGTTTGAGCGGAGAGCGAAGCTCGAAGTGAGTTTTGCCGCACAGCCACAAGAACTTGTCGGCGCAGGTTGCCCGCAGCGAAGCGGAGGGTCGTGGGCATCGGGGCGGTGTTCTTTGCTTACTTTCTGGCACGCCAGAAAGTAAGTCGCCTGCCGGGGCGAAATCCCGGCCTCTGCATCAAAAACAAACCACAAAGCTCAAAACAAAAAAGAAGCGGCCTGCGCAAGTCCTAAATAAGTTTCAGATCATTCCAATCTCAAACCATTCAAGAACCAGCGCAAGCCGCTTCACTATCAGTAGCAAACCTTATTCGTCTGCCGCCCCCGCTTCCTCCGGCGCAGGCCCACTCAGCGGATTGCGCTCTGGCGCCGGGCCGCTGCGCTGCAGGGCGTAGTGCTGAATCAGGCCCAGCAGTTCCTCATCCGAGTACGGCTTGCCCAGATAGTGATTGGCACCCAGCTCGCGTGCCATTTCGCGGTGCTTCTGGGCGATGCGCGAGGTAATCATCACCACGGGCAGGCCTTCGAGCTTGTGGTCGGCACGGATATTGCGCAGCAAGTCGAAGCCGTCCATGCGCGGCATTTCGATGTCCGACAGCACCAGCGTGGGGCGTTCATCCTGCAAACGCTCCAAAGCCTGCAGACCATCAGCGGCCAGCGTGACACGGTAGCCTTCGCGCTGCAGCAGACGCTGGGTGACGCGGCGCACGGTGATGGAATCGTCCACCACCAGCACCAGCGGCACTGTGGTCTGCGCGCCGTCGAGCAGGCCAGCGGTCTGAGCCTCTGTAGCACCTTCGGCGGCAGCCTGTTCGGCCTTGGCCAGCATGGCACGCACGCTGTCGCCGTGCACATTGGCCAGCGCCACGGGGTTGTAGATCTGCACCACAGCGCCCGATGGCAGCACGGACATGCCGGTCAGGCCGGGCAGACGCGAAAGCTGCGGGCCCAGGTTCTTGATCACGACTTCCTGGTTGCCCAGCACTTCATCCACGTGCAAAGCCACGCGCTGCGAGGCACTGCGCACGATGACCACGGGACGCGTGCGGCCCACGTTCTCATCGCTGCGCAGCGATGCCTGCCACAGCGCACCCGCCCAGAAGAAGGGCATGACTTCGCTGCCATCGTGGAACTCATGCTGGCGGTAGCTTTCTTCCAGCGTCTCGACCGAGACGCGGCGCACGATTTCCACCAAATTGGCGGGCACGCCCATGGAGATAGAGCCCATGCGCAGCATGACCACCTGGGTCACCGCTGTCGTCAGCGGCAGCACCAAACGGAAGGCGCTGCCACGGCCTTCTTCGGAGTGGGTTTCGATACGGCCACCCAACGCCGTCACTTCGGAACGCACCACATCCATGCCAATGCCGCGACCGGCCACACCCGTCACTTCGGTGGCCGTGCTGAAGCCCGGCTCGAAGATCAGACGGCCTGCGTCCTCCATGGTCATGAACTGCTCGGGAGTCCACAGCCTCAGGCTGATGGCCTTGGCGCGAATGCGCTCCAGGTGCAGACCTGCGCCATCGTCTTCCACCGACAGCGCAACGTCATTGCGCTCTTGGCTCAGAATGATTTCGATGGTGCCCACTGCGGGCTTGCCAGCGGCCTGGCGCTCCTCTGGCAACTCAATGCCGTGGGCCACGCAGTTACGCAGCAGATGCTCGAAGGCCGGCATCATGCGTTCCAGCATGCCGCGGTCCATTTCGATGGTGCCGCCCAGAATATTCAGGCGCACCTGCTTGCCCATCTCCTTGGAGGTCTGGCGCACCACGGCGTACAGACGTTCGGCAAAGGAGTCGAACTCCACCATACGCGTGCGCAGCAGATCGCGCTGCAAGTCACGCGCCTGGCGGCCCTGGGCGACCAAGTCATCTTCCGCAGCCGCCAGATCGCGCTGCAGATTGCGCTGCACGGTGGCCACGTCGTTGACCGACTCGGCCATCATGCGGGTCAGCTCCTGCACGCGGGTGAAGCGGTCAAATTCCAGCGGGTCAAAGCCTGCAGCCGTGTCCTTGGACAGGGCCAGACGCGACTGCATCTGGCTTTCGGCCTGCACTTCAATGTCGCGCAACTGGCTGCGCAGACGCTCCAGGTTACCCGTCAGATCGTTGAGCGCGCTGCGTGCCTGATTCAGGCGCGAATCCACGCGGGAGCGGGCAATCAGCACCTCACCGGTCTGAGAAATCAGTCTGTCCAGCAACTGGGCGCGCACACGCACCGTCTGCTGCGAAGCTGCGCGAGGCACCACCGGTGCGGGCATCTGAATGGCTTCGGGTGCCGCCGCTGGTGTTTCCGGGGCTGTCTGAACTTCTTGCGCGGGCGCGGCTTCTGCGGCACTCAGGTGCAGCGGCGCCATGGCCAGCGAGTCATCCAGCTGGTCAAGCGCAGGCTCCTGCACCTGCTCACCCGCCATGCGCAGCACGTCAAAGCTGGCTTGCAGCGCGTCGAAGCTGCTCAGCAGCGGCTCAATCGCGTCGGCCGTGGGCTTTTCATGGTCCACACGCTCGACGGCAGATTCCAGACGGTGGGCCATTTCGCCCATGCGCATGGCACCCGCCAGACGGGCACTGCCCTTGAGGGTGTGCAGCGCACGCAGCGCTTCGTTGCGCGCATCGTCCTGGGACGGGCGGCCATGCCAGCGGCGCAGTGCGGCGCCCAGCTTGGGCAGCAGATCGACGGCTTCTTCCTCGAAGATGGGGAACAGATCGGGATCGACCTGGTCCAGCACATCGATATCGTCTTCGTCATCATCGGCATGCACTGCCAGTGCGATGGCTTCGTCGATACGGCGTTGCAGCTCGGCTTCCTGGTCCACGGTGCTGCCACCTGGCACCAGTGAATAAGGCGCCTGCAGGGCCACGGGTTCGGCGGTGTCCAGCACCTGATCGACAGGTGCTTCAAACAAGGCGTGAATCTCTTCCATTTCAGCCTCGGCGGGCTGATGGATTTCTTCAACGGAAGGAACTTCCGGTGCAGCCTGCACAGGCTCAAGCTCAGCGGCCAGTTCGGGCAAGGCAGGCACTTCTGGCGAAGCAGGCTCTGCTGCCAGCTCTGGCTGCAACGATGGCGAAGCGGCTTGCGCCACAACTTCGGGCTCAACCTCGGGCTCAACGTCCTTTTCGACCTGATCGACTTCTGCCGCAAAGTCCAGCGGCTGGTCCTTGGGGTCGCTGACCAGAGGCAGCACGTCGGCAGGCCATTCGGTATCAGGAGCAATCAACAGTTCTTCGCCAGCGGGTTCTGCCTGATCGTCCACCTGAACTTCGGTGTTCAGCATTTCGCGCAGAGCATCTTCGACCGAAGGCAGCGGCGTCTTGAGGAAGCCTGCCGCGAACTGGTGCAGCAAACGACGAATTTCGTCGGATGCATCCAGGCTCTGACGGATCTGAACCTCGCTGGCATAACGCTGTGGCTGCAGATGCAGCAAGGCATGTTCCAGCAGTCGCGCCAGCTCGGACAAGGCCTTGAATCCCACCGTGCCAGAGCTGCCTGCCAGCGAATGCGCCAGAGCAATGGCGTCGTCCGGAATTTCCTGCTCAGGCTCTTTCACCCATTGCTGCAGCGTGGCGTCCAGACGGGCTGACCATTCATCAGCTTCGTTCAGATAAACGCTGTAGAGCGGCGTGCTGATGCGCAGGCCATCAATGTTCTTGTAGCCGTCGTCCAGCTCTTCGGGCTGGGCTGGCTCGGCCTCGGGCAGCTCGGCAATCAAGGGCTCCGGCAGCACTTCCTCGTGCAGCGCCTCCTCATGCAACACTTCCCCGTGCAGCTCTTCCTGCGGATTCACGTCCTGCAGTTGCAGCGCAGGCAACTCGATTTCGCTTTCAACAGCAGCAGGTGTGTGGCTTGCAATCGAGGCTTGCTCGCTCTCGCGCATGGCCGCTTCAAACGCAGCAAAGTCCAGCTCCTGCGCATCATCAGCCACGGCAGGAACAGCAGGCACGGCCTCAGCGGCTGGCGCCTGCACGTCAAACGCAGGCACTTCCTCCAGACTCAGGCCGTCCAGTTCATCCAGCACCAGCTCTGCAGCTTGCTCTGGCTGTGCTGCTGGTTCAATAACAGGCTCATGAACAGGTGCCAGAACGGGATCGGTCGGCACAAATTCTGGAATTTCCAGCGCAGGAATTTCGGGCGTCCATTCCAGATCCGCCAGATCCGGCAGCGCATCCATCTGCGGCAGCTCCGCTTCCACAGCGGCTGGCACTTCAGCCACCGCTTGTGGTGCAAAGTCTGGAGCCAGTGGCTCCTGCTCTGCCACTTCTGCCACCTCTTCACGCACGCCCCGGCGTGGCACCAGCGCTACTTCGGCGCGCTCGCCATTCAGGCGCATGGCATCGGCGGCAGCGCGGAACGGGGTTGCCGACCAGTTCTGTGCCTGGTGCTGCTCCAGATCCTGCGCCCAGGCGCCAAAGGCCTTGAGCGCATCCTGGGCCAGTTGCTGCATGGCCTCGGGCATGGCTTTTTGCTCGGCCAGCCAGGCATTGAGCATTTGCTCCATAGACCAGCCTGCTTCGCCAAACTCGTCAAGCCCCACCATGCGGGAGCTGCCCTTGAGCGTATGGAAAGCACGGCGCAGCGTGGTCTGTTCGCTCAGATTTGCGGGCTCATCAGCCAGCGCCTTCAACGCCTCCAGACCATTGCCAACAACTTCACGAGCCTCTTCAAGGAAGATGCCCAGCAATTCATCATCACCGTCCAGATCATCGGCACTCAGCTCTACCGGCTGGGCCACAGGTGCAGGCGGCTCCTGTGCGGGCACTGGCGCAGGCTCTTGCACAGCCTCCTGTGCGAGCGCCTGCACGAACGCCTGCGCTGGTGCGTGTTCCTGCGCCGCAGGTGTCAGCTCGGGCAATGGCTCTGCAGCAGCTTGCGCTGCAGGCTCTGGGGCAACCGCAGGCGCAGAGAAGTCGAGCGTGAATTCATCCAGGCCCAGACTTTCATCTGCAGCGCTCTTGCTCGACTGCATGCCTGCGAACACCTGCGCCATGGCATCTGCCAGAGCATCTGGGTTGCTCGATGAAGACGATGAGGCAGAAGCCAGAGCATCAAAATCCATTAGCCCTGCAGGCTCGGTCTCGGCCCAGGGGTTGGATTCTTCGGCGGCAGAATCTGCAAACGGCGTCAACTGATGCGCTGCAGCAGCTGCGGAATCGATTTCAGGCTGATGCAGCGCTTCAGGCTGCAATGGCAAGGAAGTGCCCGGTACATCTTCGACTGGCGCTATGTTATGAATAGCACCCGCATCCTCTGGCGCCAGTCTGGCCACTTCCTGCACAGGCACCTGCACGGGTGGTGGCGCAGGGGTCGGCGTCGGAGCATGCACGACTGCGGCTGCTGTTGCAGGCACCGCAGCAGGCGCCGCTGGTGCGGGCTGCACTGTTGCAGGCGCTTCTGTGGTCAGCTCGGCAGGGGCTGCCAGCGCAGCGCCACGGCTGCGGCTTTGGCCCATGACGATGCGCAGCTCGTCCTTTTCTTCGTCGTACACAAACAGCTTGCGCGCCATATTGCGCTGGTAGCTGAGCATGTCGATCAAAAATCCCATCGCGCCCAGGCTGCTGCCCAGTTTTTCAAAAACCGCCGGGCGGCTTTCTTCCTGAACCTCGCCCAGCATCAGGCGCTCGACCGTATCGCGCATGCGTTGCATGGCGGTCGCGGCCTGGTCAAAGCCCAGCACCATGAGCACGCCGCGCATCTGCGACATCTGGCCAGGCACAGGTGCCAGCACGGTGGAATCCGCAGGGTTGCGGAAGTACTGGTCCAGATGCTTTTCGGATTCACCCAGTGTCACGCGCAGCTCGCCCACCACAGACCCCATGGTCTGCTGGTCGCTGGCCTGACGGTACAGCTCTTCCATCCACGATTCGAGAGGCTGCGATGGCGCACCGTGCAGGGCAGCATCGAGGCGCTGCACCAGCACCGCAGATTGTTCCGCCTGCGCATTTTCGTCATGCCCGCCTGTCATGAAAGAGGCCTGCAGATACAGCACTGCGGTGGCGACTTCCATAGCCAGCTCAGCCGGTGGTGGCTCGCCAATGCGGTCCACTGTTTCAGCCACGCGAATCAGCGCCCGCGCCAGACCATGGCTGGCGGGCTGCAGCTTGACCAGCGACTCTGCGACCTGAGCGAACTGCTCGGTCATGGGGCGAATCTTGCCCTTCTCGCCACCAGCCACGGCAGACCATGTTTCCGCCGCTGCAGCAATGCGCTTGCGCGCCTGCACCAGCACTGACGGGTCATAGCGACCAAAGCGCGTCACCTGGTAGTCCACCAGCGGCATGGCGTGCATGGAGTAAGCCTCCTGCACGGCCTGCAACGCGGGGCCTGCCTGCTCGCGGGGCTTGGCCTGCGCGCAGAAGAACATCAAATCCTGCAGCAGTCGCGAGGGTGGCAGGCTGTCACCACGGGCCATGGTGGCGTACTGCATGAGCACGCGCGAAGCCATGCGCTTGACGTAAAGGTCTGCGGTAATCAGCCCACGCGAGAGGCCGTCAAAAAACGCCGCAGCAATCTTCCAGAAGCTGCGGGCCGCCACGTCCTCGGGCTGACCGGCGGCAAAGCGCAGGCACAGCACGCACATCTGCGCCGCCGCTTCGCGGTCATCGCTCTTGACCATGCGCAGCACCACACCATCCAGCATGGCGCGGGCTTCCGGGCCATAGGCCAGAGGCTCAGGCATGGGCCCGGTCCAGCGCGGCTCGCGGGCTCGGCGCTCAGACGGCCACAGGTCTGCGGGGTGCACCTTGTCATTACCGGCCAGTGCCTGGGTGTCGCGGTACTGGGGGAACAAAGCCACCGCCGACACGCTCTTGCCCGCCAGCACGGCTTCCAGATATTCCATCAGCGCAAAGTGCGTGCGCTCAAGGGTCGTTGCGGCTTCCTGGGTGCAGTATTCAGGGCGCTGCACAAAACGGTTAACGGCAGCTTCCATGCCTCGCAGCACCTGCGCCGGGCCGCTGATGCCCACCATTTCCAGCGCACCACAGGCCTGATGCAGCTGCTGGCGTGCAATGCGCAGCGCCGATGTATCCAGCGTTTCCAGATCCGCCTGGCGGGCTGCATCCGCATCCCGGACAAAACGGCCTACGGCCTTGGTCGCTGCCTCCAGCGACTTGCGCACTTCATCGAGCACCCAGGCCAGAGGGCCCAGATCTTGCTCGTTGGGCCCAGTTGCTGCTGCGCGTGTTGGCGAGTTGTCAACCTCTGACATGCTCAATTTCCTTGACCCCTAGAGAGTCCGTATCAGTTGTCCATGCTGCATGTGCCTCTTATCAGAGACGCCAAGCAAGAGCCGCCTCGCGGCAATGGCGTCGTCCCCCTTGGGGGAAGCCGCGCAGCGGCACAGGGGGTGATCTTGTTTACGCAATCTTGAAACGCGAGACGGACTGGCGCAGTTCTTCGGCCATGTGCGAGAGCTCTCGCACCTGCTGGGCTGTGGAACGTGTGCCCTCCCCCGTCTGTTCGGTCACCGCAAAAATGTGCTGAATGTTCTCTGCCACGCCGTTGGCCATATTGGCTTCGCGCGAGGTAGAGCTGGAAATCTGCTCAATCAGCTCGGCCAGTCTGCGCGACACGCTATCAATTTCGGACAGTGCGGTACCCGCAGAGTCAGACAGTCGTGCACCTTCCACCACACCCTGGGTGGAGCGCTCCATAGCGGCCACCGCATCCTGGGTGTCGGTCTGAATGGCCTTCACCAGCGCCGCAATCTGGCGCGTGGCGTCTGCCGAGCGTTCAGCCAGTCGCTGCACTTCTTCCGCCACCACCGAGAAACCACGACCGGCTTCACCCGCCGATGCAGCCTGAATGGCCGCATTCAGCGCCAGCACGTTGGTCTGTTCGGTAATGTCGGAAATCAGCTCGGTAATTTCGCCAATCTCCTGCGAGGATTCACCCAGACGCTTGATTCGCTTGGAAGTGTCCTGAATCTGGTCACGAATCGAGTTCATACCGCCGATGGCGTTTTGTACAGCCTTCAGACCAGAGTCTGCAGCCTGCAGCGACTGACGGGCCACCAGAGCCGATTCCTGCGCCTGTGCCGAGACGTTGTTGATACGTCCCGCCATGTCCAGAATCGACTTGCCGGTTTCACGAATCTCATGCAGCTGCTCGTTCGATGCAGCCAGCAGCTCGGTCGATGTCGAGTCCACCTGCTCGGTGGTCTGCGCCACACGGGTGACCGTGTTCTGCACCGAGCCCACCAGCGCGCGCAGCTCTTCCACCGTGTAGTTCACCGAGTCGGCAATCGCGCCGGTAATGTCTTCGGTCACAGTGGCTTCCTGAGTCAAGTCACCCTCAGCCACCGACTGCAGCTCGTTCATCAAACGCAAAATAGCGGCCTGGTTGGCATCGTTGATGCGCTTGGCTTCCTGCTCCTGCAGACGCGCATCCATCTGGTGGCGTTCGGCGTCCTGCTGACGGGCACGGCTGTCCATCAGCTGCACGCGGGAGATGCCCACGCCGCAAAGCAGCGCCACCAGCACAGCCAGCGCCAGAGCACTCAGCTGAACAATATTGGTGCCGCCCAGGCTTTGCAGAGAGGTTTGCAGTTGCTCCAGCTGCACGCGCAGTGGTTCGCTATCGTTATTGATAGTGGTCTGCGCTTCGCGTGCCGACACCAGACCTTGCAGATTGCCCAGAATCGCGCTGGCCTGATTGCGGGTGTCGTCGTATTGCTTGATCAGCGTCTGCAGCTGTTCGCGCACCTGAGAGTCTCGCGCTGCAGCCAGACGCAGTTCAGCGCTGCCGTTGAGCAGGCCTTCGGAGATTTCCTTGAAGGAGTTCAAGTCCTTGCCCAGCAGGAACACGGCCTCGGGGCTCACGCCTTCCAGCGTCTGGAATTCGTTGGCTGACTTACCAATACGCTGGGTCAGCATCACCAGCTGACCGGCCGCTGCGATCTCTGCAGGATTGGCACCCTGCTGCAGCTTGAGCGAGGAAATGGTTTCCGCAGTCTCCAGCAGGTCCGCTGACTGGCGGTTGATGGAGCGCAGCGCCTCACCCACCTGGGTCAGCGTCTTTTGCTGGCTCAGAATCAGCGCAGCACTCTTTTCAGCGCGATCCATCAGCGTGCTGATGCCGCTGGCTTCGCCCTGCAGACCATCGCTGACGGCCTTCACACCCAGTTCCGAGTCGCCCGTCACCAGAGCGCGCACATTGCGCGCCAGCACGCCTGAGCTGTCCTTGACGTCACTGAACGCGGGGGCTGCGCCCGTCATGGCCAGAGAAACCGATTTGGCCAGTCGCTGCGACTGCATCAGCGCCTGACCGGTAGCGGCCAGCTGCTGGTTGGAGTTGCTGGCATCGCGCAGCATCCAGACCGCCAGCACCACCAGCACCACCACCGAGCCGCCCAGCACCGTGAACAGGGTACGCTGGTGCTTGGCCACCGTGGCCTTGCCCAGAATGGGCAGGCGAACCAGATCTTCCACGCGTCCGTCCTCATCCATGGAGATGATGGAGGGAGCGCCCTGCACGCTGTTGAGTGCGCCGTCGTACATATCCTGTACCACCGTGTCACTCATCATGCTGCCGTGGGCACCTGCGGCTTCAACCACCGGCTTGCGTTTGAACCAATGACTTACTTTGTTTGCAAAAGACATAGCGCTGTATCCAGAAACCTCAAGCACGAATGCTCAAAAACTTGGCGGTTTGCGACAGGCGCTGCAACTGCAGCTCCTGCCAGCGGCGGCCTGTGCCATCCACATGGACAGCGCCGTAAAAACTCGGGGATCTTTCAGGGGGGGGCTCGGTCTGGGTGAAGGCATCGGCTGCGCGCAAGCCCAGCAATTTGTCCACCAGCAGCGCTGCATTGACTTCCAGCGCAGGATTGAAGGCCAGCAAGCTGCATTCCAGCAGCTCCTGCTCATTGCGAGCCTGGCCGTGACCGAGCATCTGAGCGATGTCGATCACCCCCATCAGTGCGCCGCGCAGATTGGCGATACCGAGGAACCAGGGCTGTGTGTAGGGCACCGGCTGCAGGCCGGTCCAGGGGAAGATCTCGCCGGACTGGGTCAGCGGCAGCAGATAGTCCCGGCCACCCGCCTGCACGGCCAGCCATGCGGCGACGTTGACGCCTTCGCTACGTGCGGCCTGCAGTCGGCCTGCCAGACGGGATTGGAGATCTCTAAGGGCTTCGCGGTTCGCCATGTAGAGCGCCGCCTGTTAAAGAGCAGCGATCTTGGCGTGCAGTTCAGCTGCATCCACCGGCTTGGTGATATAGCCCCGGGCGCCCTGGCGCATGCCCCAGACGCGATCGGTTTCCTGATTCTTGCTGGTGCACATGATGATGGGCACATCGGCATACAGCGGATCGCGGGAGATGGCACGGGTCAGCTGAAAGCCGTTCTGGCCGGGCATGACCACATCCATCAGGATCAGATCTGGCTTGTCTTCGGCCAGGCGCAGCATGGCTTCTTCACCATTCGCGGCCGTGCGCACCTGCAGGCCCTGCCGTTGCAGCATGTCGCTCAGAGCCATCAGCTCTGTCTTGGAATCATCTACGACCAATACTTTTTGAATTGTCATCATGCAGCTCCCACACCTGCGGACTGCTTGCCGAACTGTTCCACGGCCTGCAGCAGTTGATCTTTTGTAAACGGTTTGGTCAGATAGTCTTGGCAGCCCACCATGCGGCCGCGTGCCTTGTCGAATACGCCATCCTTGGATGACAGCATCACGACAGGTGTATTGGAAAAGCGGGCATTGCGCTTGATGATGGCGCAGGTCTGATAGCCGTCGAGCTTGGGCATCAGAATGTCGCAAAAGATCAGCTGGGGCTGGTAATCGTTGACCTTGGAGAGCGCATCAAAGCCATCGTCGGCCAGCAGCACTTCATAGCCGCCTTGCTTGAGGAAAATTTCCGCGCTGCGACGAATGGTGTTGCTGTCATCCACCACCAAAACCCGCAGGGGCACGCTGGATGCTGTCACGGTGACATTCCTCTCAAAAAATCTTTTTTTCGTTGATCCAAGTGGCTTGCGCCCTCAGATTTCCACCATCTCGAAATCGTCTTTGCGCGCACCGCATTCCGGACAGGTCCAGTTCATCGGCACGTCTTCCCAACGAGTATTCGGAGCAATACCGTGTTCAGGGCTACCCTGGGCCTCATCGTAGAGCCAGCCACAGGTCAAACACATCCAAGTTTTAGGGTCAGTCACAGCTTAAAGGGGCTTCACATAGAATGCAATGATTGTATCTAGTCATAACCCCGGCTCTCACCCTTGCATTTCCGGGTGCAAACTGGGGTTCGCCATGGCAACCAACCCCATCTCCTCTCCTTCCCCCCGTTCCAGCCGCGAAGAGCAGGCTACAGAAACAGCGCCGATCTGCGTGCTGGTCTTCAACAGCAGCGACCCCAGCGGCGCCAGCGGTCTGTCTGCCGACATCTCGACGATCTCCTCCGTGGGCGGCCATGCCCTGCCTGTAACGTGCGGCGCCTATGCCCGAGACACGGCGCGCATTTACGAGCACTTTGCTCTGGATGATGAAGCCGTCACCGAGCAGGCCCGTGCCGTGCTGGAAGACATTCCCGTGACGGCGATCAAGGTCGGCTTTGTGGGTGGCCCCGCCAACCTCAGCGCCATTGCCGAGATTTCTTCCGACTACCCGGACATTCCCGTCATCAGCTATATGCCGGACCTGTCCTGGTGGGAAGACGACAAGCAGGATCAGTACCTGGACGCCTTCAAGGAACTTGTCCTGCCTCAAACCTCAGTGTTGGTTGGAAACCACAATACCCTCTGGCGCTGGTTGCTGCCCGACTGGGAGCACAGCCGCAGCCCAACCGCCCGCGACATTGCCATGGCGGCCGAAGCGCTGGAAGTGCCCTATGTACTGGTTACGGGTATTCCCTTGCCTGACCAGTTTGTCGATAACGTGCTGACCACAGCCCAGACCGTTCTGGGCAACAGCAAGTACGAAATGTTCGACGCCTCCTTTACCGGCGCGGGCGATACGCTGTCTGCCGCGCTGACAGCTCTGCTGGCCACCGGAAACGACCTGGGCGTGGCCACGCTGGAAGCGCTGGAATACCTGGACCACAGCCTGGATGCAGGCTTTAGACCCGGCATGGGCCACTACGTGCCCGACCGTCTGTTCTGGGCCCAGCCCGAAGACGATGATGCCGACGACGACGGTGAGGCTGATGAAGCCGAAGCCTCTTCTGACAATGAACCTGAGACAAAGCCCATTGAAGGCTTTGTGATGCCCTCTCATGACACAAAACACTGACCTGAATATTGCATTGTTCGAACGCGCCAAGGACGTGATCCCTGGCGGCGTCAACTCCCCCGTACGTGCCTTTGCCGCTGTAGGCGGTACCCCCCGTTTTGTGAAACGCGCCCAAGGCCCCTACTTCTGGGACCAGAACGACCAGCAGTTCACCGACTACATCGGCAGCTGGGGCCCCATGATCCTGGGCCACGGCCACCCCGAAGTGGTGGAGGCCGTGCAGGCCGCCGTGCTGGAAGGCTTCAGCTACGGCGCCCCTACCGAGCGCGAAGTGGTGCTGGCCGAAAAAATCCGTGAGCTGATGCCCAGCATGGACATGGTGCGCATGGTCAGCTCTGGCACCGAAGCGGGCATGAGCGCGCTGCGCCTGGCGCGCGGCTACACCGGCCGCAACAAGATCATCAAGTTCAACGGCTGCTACCACGGCCACGCGGATGCGCTGCTGGTCAAGGCAGGCTCAGGTCTGGCCACCTTTGGCGCTTCGTCGTCGGCCGGCGTGCCTGCCGATGTGGCCAAGGACACCATCGTGCTGGAGTACAACGATGTCGCCCAGCTGGAAGAAGCCTTTGCCAAGATGGGCAGCGAAATCGCCTGCGTCATCATGGAGCCCATCGCCGGCAATATGAACTTTGTGCGCGCCAGCGTCGATTTCACCCGCCGCATCCGCGAGCTGACGAAGGAACACGGCGCGCTGATGGTGTACGACGAGGTGATGACCGGTTTCCGCGTGGCCCTGGGCGGCGCGCAAAGCGTGTACGCCAAGGAAATCGAAGGCTTTGCGCCTGACATCACGGTGATGGGCAAGGTGATCGGTGGCGGCATGCCTATGGCCGCCTTTGGCGCCCGCCGCGAGATCATGGAAAAGCTCTCGCCCCTGGGCCCGGTCTACCAAGCCGGCACGCTGTCTGGCAACCCCATTGCCACGGCCTGCGGCCTGAAAACGCTGGAACTCATCAGCCGCCCCGGCTTCCACGCCGATCTGCACCTGAAGACCGGCCATCTGATGCAAGGTCTGAAGTCCGAAGCCAAGGCTGCCGGCATTCCGTTCAGCGTAGACTGGCAAGGCGGTCTGTTTGGCTTCTACTTCCTGCCTGAACTGCCCAGCACCTACGCCGAGGTGATGAAGACCGACGGCAAGGTCTTCAACAAGTTCTACCACGGCATGCTGGACCGCGGCCACTACTTTGCGCCAGCACTGTACGAAGCCGGTTTTGTGAGCGCTGCCCACACGGATGAAGACATCGACCGCACGATCGAAGCCGCCAAGCAAGTGTTTAAAACACTTTGAAGGTCTCCCCCTGAGCCGCTTTGCGGCCTCCCCCTCTCTCGCTACGCGGGAGGGGGACGACATCCTCGCTGCGGGGCGGCTCTTGCTTGATGTCCTTGACTTGGAGTGCGCCAGTTTCCAAGCTCAGCTAATTGACTCTCAATTGGCTGATGAATACGCCCCGCTCTGCCCCGGGGTGTTTTTATTTGGGCAACTTGAAAGCCTTGCGCGCTTTGTCTACCGCGACACGCGTCACGCAGCCCGGCGCGTGATCGTTGACCATGCCCATGGCCTGCATCAGCGCGTACATGGTGGTGGGGCCGACAAACTTCCAGCCGCGCTTTTTGAGTTCTTTGGATAAGGCCAGTGATTCGGCGGTCTGCGCCTGAATGTCTGTGCCTGTGGAAGCGTTCTTCGGTGCATAGCGCCAGAAAAATGCCGCCAGCGAGCCTTCAGCTTCTACCATTTCGATAGCGCGCTGCGCATTGTTGATCACGGCTTCAATCTTGCCGCGGTGGCGAACAATGCCCGCATCCTGCAGCAGGCGCGCCACATCAGCCTCATCAAACTGGGCGACCTTGTGGAAATCAAAGCCCGCAAAACCGGCGCGAAAGTTCTCGCGCTTGTTGAGGATGGTCAGCCAGCTCAGGCCGGACTGAAAGCCTTCCAGACACAGCTTTTCAAACAGGCGCTGGTCTTGCCCCACCGGAAAGCCCCATTCCTTGTCGTGATAGCTCACGTACAGCGGCGTGGCCAGACACCAGCGGCAGCGGTGCTGGCCGTCTTCGGCGGGCTGGGTGGGCGACGGGGGTGCGGAAGATGCAGTGGTTTCAGCGCTCATACCCTGCACTCTAACCAATGAAAAAGCCCTGCAGTGATCTCACCACAGGGCTTTCATTTTGATAGCTGCCTGTGCCTTATCTCAAAGGGTTTCAGCAATAAATCCAATTGAAACCATTCAATAACAGGCGGCAGTTGCTCACTTTTTATAAGCTTGCGCCAGCCGCGAATGCCGCATGCCATAGGCCATATAGATCACTGCGCCCAGCGCCATCCAGCCCAGAAAGCGTAGCCAGGTCAGCGTGGTGAGGTTGAGCATCAGATAAAAGCACAGCAGCGCCGAGAGCACGGGCAACACCGGCATAAAAGGCACGCGGTAACCAGTGCTTGATTCGGGCCGCTTTTTGCGCAGCACCAGCACGCCAATACTGACCAGCACAAAGGCCGACAGCGTGCCGATGTTGATCATCTCTTCCAGCAGCTCCACCTTGGTAAAGCCCGCCAGCACGGCCACGATCACGCCCACGGCCAGTTGCAGTCGCACCGGCGTCTTGCGCTTGACCGATGTCACGCCCCAGCTGCGCGGCAGCAGGCCATCGCGGCACAGGGCCAGCAGCACGCGGGAGCTGCCCATCAGCAGCACCATAACCACGGTGGTCATGCCGATCAGCACGCCCACCGAAATCACCTGCGCTGCCCAGCCAGCGCCCACGGCGATGAAGGCGGTGGCCAGCGACGGGTTCTCGGCCTTGGCCAGCTCGGTGTAGGGCACCATGCCTGTCAGCGCCAGCGTGACCAGAATGTACAGCACCGTGACCAGCGCCAGTCCGCCCAGAATGCCGCGCGGCAGCGTGCGCTGCGGGTCTTTGACTTCTTCGGCCGAGGTGGCCACCACGTCAAAACCCAGAAACGCAAAGAACACCAGCGATGCCCCCGAGATCACCCCCAGCCAGCCGTACTGGCTGGGCGCGGCGCCAAACAGCCAGGCCAGCATGGGCTGTCCCCAGACATCGCCTGTCACGCCATGGGCCACCACAGGCGGCTGCGACTGCGGCACAAAGGGCGTGAAGTTGTCGGTGTTCATATAGGTGAAGCCGACCACGATCACAAACACGGTAATCACCAGTTTGATGACGGTGAACACGTTGTTGACCTTGGCCGAAATCTGCGTGCCCGCAATCAGCAGCGCGGTGAACACGGCCACGATGAAGAACGGCCCCCAGTTCAGGCCAAAGCCTGCGATCTGAATCGTCTGCGGAATATCGATACCCGCCGTGGAGAACACCGCCGCCAGATAAATGCCCCAGTACTTGGCCAGCACCGCAGCGGCCGAGATCATCTCCAGCAGCAGATTCCAGCCAATGATCCAGGCCAGCCCCTCGCCCAGCGTGAGGTAGGTATAGGTGTAGGCGCTGCCGGTGACCGGCACGGTAGAAGCAAACTCCGCATAGCACATGATGGCCAACGCGCAGGTGGCAGCGGCCAGGATGAAGGAGAAGATCACCGCCGGCCCGGCAAAGCTGCCCGCCGCGCGCGCGCCCACCGAGAAGATGCCTGCGCCCACGGCCACGGCCAGGCCCAGAATCATCAGATCAAAAACGCCCAGCGTGCGCTGGAGCTGGCGGCCCGGCTCGTCCGAATCGGCCAGCGCCTGTTCAATGGTTTTGGTTTTCAGCCACTGCATGCATATCCATGGGCACTCTTACACCGCGCTTGTGGCGCAGCAGCAGGCCCATCTGTTTGGTCAAAAATGCATCCTAGGGTTTTCACTAGATGCTTGCAGATTCCCTGCGGCATCACCGCCTGTACCGCATGTTTTGTGCAAGCGCTGCAGCACAGCATTGCCAAAAAAGACTAGTCAGCATCGTGATTCACGAAGCCTGCGTGCAGCGCACCGTCAACGCTGCACTCCTGCAAGTAAGTGAGCACTCAAGCAGGATTCAAAAGTTTCCATGGGCTGCCATGGACAGGTTCTTTCAGACCGGCCCCGCCTGCGGCAGCTCTGGCGACAGGGGTATGGGACGAATCAGCACCCACAGAAATGCCACCAGCACCAGCGCTGTGACGACATCCAGAACATGGTGCTGGTGCACCAGCATGGTGGACGCGCAGATGGCAGCACTCCATGCCACCACGCCCAGACACAGCCAGACGCGCCCCTTGCCCCACTGACACTGGCAGATGGCCAGACAGGTCAGCGCCGTATAGACGATGTGCAGCGAGGGCAGCAGATTGTGCGGCTTGTCCACAAAAAACATGGCCGAGAAGATGCTGCGGTAAGGCTCCGCGTCCGGGATGACGCGCTCAAACGCCAGATTGGCCGGGAACAGCACAAAGACCAGCCCGCAGATCAGCGTGCCCGCAATCTGGCGCTTACCCAGCGCCGACAGCACCGGCTGCTGCACCAGCCACAGCGGTAGCAGCAGAAACGGAAAAAAGGAGAAATAGACAAAGATGAATTCCGGCACCAGCGGAATCATGGCGTCCCAGCGCGTGATGAAGTCATAGCGCTGATCGCGCAGACTGGCCAGCCAGTTGGCCGTGGGATAGACCGCATAAGACGCAATCAACACCCAGACCGCCCAGAACACAAAGCCGCGCTGCTTGCGCGAGGACGGGGGGTGGGGTTTGTGGGGCTGAGAGGCGGCGGTCACGGGCTCGGTCATGCGCGGATTATGAAATGGCTGCGCAAGCTGCACCGTAGTCTGAAAGGCAAAAAAGACAAAAGGCCCAAAGCATTACGCTTTGGGCCTTCGAGTATCACTGGCTGCTTACTTGTCTGATGCGTCTGGTGTCTCCAGAGCCTTGGCCGACATCACCCAGCGTGCCATTTGCAAGGCATCCGCCTCACTCACCTGAGGATGGCGCGGCATGATGACATTGCCCCAGACACCCACACTGCCGCCGCGAATCTTGCCAGCCAGATAGCTCTGAGCATCAGCCTGCGCCGCATACTTCTGCGCAATCTCGGTAAAGCCCGGGCCCACAAACTTGCGATCCAGCCCATGGCAGCGCATGCAGTCAGCGCCCTCCACGAGCTTGCGAGCCTGCGCCAGCTCAGGCTTGGTCTCCACCATCGCATCCGCCGCCTTCTCAGCTGTGCTGACCCGCATGATGCGCCAGCCAATATTGGCCACGCCCGCCGCAGAAGCCAGCATGACCAGCCCGATCAGCCAGCCAATCCAGCGCGGCCGAGGCGGGTAGTTTTCTTCGTCGTCGATAGGGTCAGTCATAGCAAAGCAGATTCACAAAAAAGTATGGCCAGCAAACGCCAGCCATTGAGCACATTACCCGAACAAGCACACCCCATCAAAGGGACAGCAAGCAAGGGCCGCCCCGCAGCGAGGCTGTCGTCCCCCTCCCTAGCGCGCAGCGCGTAGAGAGAGGGGGAAGGCGCAAAGCGCCTCAGGGGGTGTTTTTAGTGACGGAAATGGCGCACGCCGGTGAACACCATCGCCACGCCACGCTCGTTCGCCGCGTCGATCACTTCCTGATCACGCATGGAGCCGCCGGGCTGTGCCACGCAGGTTGCACCTGCATCGACCACCACATCCAGACCGTCGCGGAAGGGGAAGAAGGCATCCGACGCCACGACGGTGTTCTGCAGCGACAGCTTGGCCGCTTCTGCCTTGATGGAGGCGATGCGTGCCGAGTCCAGGCGCGACATCTGGCCAGCGCCCACGCCCATGGTCATGCCGTTCTTGCAGAAGACGATGGCGTTGGACTTGACGAACTTGGCAACCTTCCAGGCAAACAGCAGGTCTTGCAGTTCTTCTTGCGTGGGTTGCTTGATAGTCACGACCTTCAGCTCTTCGAGCTTGAGTTCATGGTTGTCAGCCGATTGCAGCAGCAGGCCCGAGCCCACGCGCTTGGTTTCCAGCGCATTGCGCACGGCACCGTAGTTGGCAGGCAGTGCAATCTTCATCAGGCGCACATTGACCTTGGCCTTGAAGATTTCCAGCGCTTCGGCGCTGAAGTCGGGGGCCATCAGCACTTCGACGAACTGCTTGGACACAGCTTCGGCAGCGGCCTTGTCCACAGGGCGGTTGAAGGCGATGATGCCGCCGAACGCGCTGGTGGGGTCGGTCTGGAAGGCCTTGGAATAAGCCTCGAAGGGGTTGGCACCCACGGCCACGCCGCAGGGGTTGGCGTGCTTGATGATGACGCAGGCTGGCACCTCAAAGCTCTTGACGCATTCCCAGGCGGCATCGGCATCAGCGATGTTGTTGTAGCTCAACTCCTTGCCCTGCAGTTGCACGCCAGTGGCCAGCGAGCCATCAGCCACGTTCACGTCGCGGTACCAGGCGGCTTGCTGGTGGCTGTTTTCGCCATAGCGCAGGTCTTGCACCTTCAGGTACTGCTCGTTGAACTGGCCCGGGAAGGATGCGCGCTCAGGCACATATTCTTCGCTCAGCTTTTCGTCTTCGAACTTCACGGAAGACAGGTAGTTGCTGATGGCACCGTCGTACTGGCTGATGCGGTTGAATGCAGCGACCGACAGATCGAAACGCAGCTTGTTGCTCAGCTTGCCAGCGGCCTTGAGCTCGCCCAGCACGGCTTCGTACTGGTCTGCAGCGGTGACAACGCCCACATCCTTCCAGTTCTTGGCGGCGGAACGCACCATGGCGGGGCCGCCGATGTCGATGTTCTCGATGGCGTCAGCCAGTGTGCAGCCAGCCTTGGCCACGGTGGCTTCAAAGGGGTAGAGGTTCACGACCAGCAGGTCGATGGTCTCGATGCCGTGCTCCTTCAGCGCTGCCATGTGGGCAGGCGTGTCGCGGCGGGCCAGCAGGCCGCCGTGCACCATGGGGTGCAGGGTCTTGACGCGGCCATCCAGCATTTCGGGGAATTTGGTGACTTCCGCCACTTCGGTCACAGGCAGGCCCTTGTCGGCCAGCAGCTTGGCAGTGCCACCGGTGGACAGCAGCTGCACGCCCAGAGCGTGCAGGGCTTGCGCAAATTCGACGATACCGGTCTTGTCAGAGACGGAGATCAGAGCTTTCATGGGCGTCAATTCAAAGTTTGGATAAAAACAAGCTGCAAGCGCATATGTATCAAACGCTTGCAGCTATGGATTTGGAAGCACTACAACTCAAAGCAGCTGGTGGTCCAGCAGTTTTTTGCGCAGGGTGTTGCGGTTCAGGCCCAGCCAGTCCGCAGCACGCGACTGGTTGTTGTCGGCCTGGTTCATGACGACTTCCAGCAAAGGCTTCTCGACGAGACGAATCACCATGTCATAGACATTGGCGGGTGTTTCGCCTTCGAGATCGCGGAAGTAGCCCTCCAGGCTGTCGCGCACGACTTGTTCTAAATTCTGATTGCTCATGCAGTCATTCCTGCGGGTTCTTCCAGCTCGCTGCTATCAGCAGCAGCCGTGACAGCCGGTATGCGGTCCATCTGCTGCGCCAAGGCATCCAGATAGTCCGCTACGGCCTGCCATTGCACCGCGCAGTCCTCAATAGTGTTGATGTGTTTTCTGAATTCTTCCCCACCCGGAAGAGCCCGCAGATACCACGCAATATGCTTGCGTGCGCTGCGAACACCCGTTCCCTCGCCATACAGGCTGTAGTGATCCTGTAGGTGCTCCAGCAGCAGGCGGCGCAGCTCGGCCACCAGGGGCGGCGCCATGTGCTCGCCCGTTGCCAGAAAGTGCGCGATCTCGCGAAAGATCCATGGCCTGCCCTGCGCTGCACGACCAACCATGATGGCGTCAGCCCCTGTGTAGGCCAGCACATCGCGGGCTTTCTCGGGGCTGTTGATATCGCCATTGGCCACCACGGGCACGCTCACGGCCTGCTTGACGGCAGCCATCGTGTCGTACTCGGCAAAGCCTTTGTAGCCTTGCTCGCGGGTGCGACCATGCACCGTCAGCATCTGAATGCCCACGTCTTCAAACTGGCGCGCCAGCAGAACGGCGTTTTTGTGCTCATCGCACCAGCCGGTGCGCATCTTCAGCGTAACGGGCACGTTGTAGGGGCGTGCAGCCTCGACGACAGCACGGGCAATCTCCACGGCCAGGGGTTCGTTCTGCATCAGGGCGGAACCCGCCCATTTGTTGCAGACCTTCTTGGCCGGGCAGCCCATGTTGATGTCGATGATCTGCGCGCCGCGCTCGATGTTGTAGACAGCCGCCTCGGCCATCATGGGCGCTTCGGTACCAGCGATCTGAACGGAGATCGGGCCTGGCTCGCCTTCATGATTGGCACGGCGGCTGGTTTTCAGGCTGTTCCACAGGTCTTTGCGCGATGTCACCATCTCGCTGACCGCGTAGCCCGCGCCCAGGGCCTTGCACAACTGGCGAAATGGCCTGTCCGTCACACCCGCCATGGGCGCGACAAACAAACGATTTGCCAATGGAATATGACCAATGTGCAGAGCGGGCATGAAAGGGGTTCTGGGGTCGCCGCAGGCAGTGCTTGCCTGAGGCCGACCGGGTGCTGGAAAAGAGGGCTGAATTATACCTGCTCAATTTTTCAGCAAAGGCAAACTCTCCGCATCACCCTGCAGGGCGAGTCACTATCGAGCCTCGCCCGCAGCCAGACTCGGTTTTTGTCAGTTCTTGCGCACCGGCACGTTGAAATACTGTTCGGGATAGGGCTCGCTGACCAGGGTGTAGTGCCACCATTCCTCGGGCAGATTCTTCCAGCCATGCTTTTGCATCAGCGCCCGCAGCCAGCGGCGGTTGTGCTGCACATCGGGGGACTGGCGGGTGTTGTCGGTATGCGACTGCTCGTCAAACATATCGAAGGGCGTGCCCATGTCCACATCAATACCGTCGGCCAGCGGGCCACGCACCAGCTTGCTGGCGCGCCGGGCATCCAGCACCACCAGCGTCATGTCCACCGTGCTGGCACGGCTGTGGCCGGATTTTTCGGCAATATAGCCGCGTTTGAACAGCTCGCTTTTGGGAACACGCGGGTAGTACATATCCTTGTTCACCTGATCGGCCTGATCCTTGCCCCAGCGCACAAAGTCATCCACAGCCACCTGCGGGCGGTAGCAGTCATAGACCTTGATCGCCAGCCCATTGGCCAGCAGTTCCTTTTGCACAGCAGCCAGCGATTGCGCCGCCGGGCGGCTGAGCCAGCACACGCCCGCCTCATAGCCCGCCACAGGCCGGCCCATGAAGTTGTGGCGCGTGGCATAGCGCATGTCCTGCCTCACCCCGGCAGCCACACTGGCCAGCGGCACCAGATCAGCCGCCGCTTTTTCCTCTGATGGTGGCGTAGTGCCCATATTCTGTGCGCAGCCAGCTATCAAAATTAAAGTAAAAGCCGCAACCGCAACCCGGGGCTGAAAACTCATGCTGATATCTCCATACGCTAGCGACCTTGCAGGATATTGGTCGAATGCGCGATTGTGCCGCAGCCTAAACTTACGCCCCTATGGAAGCATGGATGCATCAAGTGCTGCAATGGCTGGCCCTGCCGGAGCTGGGTCTGAGCACGGTTTTTATTGTGGCGCTGGTCTCGGCTACGCTGCTGCCGCTGGGCTCCGAGCCTGTGGTGGCCGCCCTGGTCACGGCCAGCCCCGAGCTGTTCTGGCCCGCCGTAGTGGTGGCCACGGCAGGCAACACCATTGGCGGCGCCATCAGTTGGTGGATGGGGCTGGGCGCACACAAGGCCTGGAACAAGGCCCGCAAGCTGCGCCACCAGCAAGAAACACCGCCGGCGCGCAAAAGCATGCACAACCAGTCACGCTGGCACCGCATTGCCCGCTACTGGCTGCGCAAGTACGGCGCCAAGGCCTGCCTGCTGAGCTGGCTGCCCGTGGTGGGCGACCCGCTGTGTGCCGTGGCCGGCTGGCTGCGCCTTCCCTTCTGGGCCTGCGTGTTCTATATGGCGATTGGCAAGTTTCTGCGCTACACGCTGATGACAGCGGGCCTGCACCAGATCATCAGCCACCTGTTTTAAAACTCGGTGTGCAGGCGCACCGCCAGCGCGTTGACCGGGCCGCGATCGGCGTTGTATGCGGGATTGCGAATATGCTGCCAGTCAAAGCTGACGCTGGATTTCTTGCCTAGCCCCACGCTGTAGAACATCTCCAGAATGTCCTCGGGCTTGTAGTTCATGCGGCCATCGCCAATGAACGGACCCATGCCGCCAGCGGCCAGATACTGCCGGTGGGTGGAAGACAGAAAGTTGCGCACCACGCCGATGCCCAGCGTATCCTTGGCGCGGCCCCATTTGCGCCCCTGAATCAGCAAACCGGCAGACAAAGAGCGGTCGATTTCCGTGAAGGCATAGATTTCGGTCTTGCCATCGGCCCAGCTGGCGCGGGCAAACAGGCCTACATCGTCCGTCAGCGCCTGCTCCAGATTCAGGCCAAAGCCATGCTTGCTTTTGGCGCCATAGCGGGCGGTATTCAGGTCGGGCACTGCCCCGGTCTGCGCCGCCTGGCTCAGGGCGTCGCTATAGCTGCTCATCACCGCATGATTGCGAAACGCCAACGCGCGCAGCTTGCCGGGCTGGCCAGCCAGCGTGTGGGCGTGGGCGATTTCGATCTGATCGCCATAGTGCTTGAAGATGCGGTAGTCCAGCGGCTGGCCATTGGGCTCCTTGGGCTGGATGAAGCGGCCAAAGCGCAGTTCCCAGTCATCATGGAACCACTCAATGACCGCGCCCCAGGTATAGCCACGCGCATCGGCTGCGTAGTCAAACGCGCCCTGCGTCATCAGCGACCAGTTCATGAACTGGGTGCGCGGGTCGTGGTTGTAGCGGTTGTCGTCAAAGAGATCGATGACCGCCATATTGCCCACCGTGAGCACGGTGCGGCGCTTGTCCACCATGCCAGCCAGCTGGCCAGCATCTGACTCCACCGCTTCCAGCTCGCCGCCCTGGTTCCAGGTCTGGCGCAGATAGGCGCGTGCGCGGTACACCTTGAATTGCGACCCCGCCGTCTTGGCCAGCTCGCCATTGGTGGGACCGCCAAGACCGGCCAGGTGCGATAGCGCAATGCCTTTGGCGCCTTCCAGATCCAGATACACCTCGCCGCCAGCCCAGGGGCGATAACCAAAGGAAGCTGTTGCGGTCAGCGAATAGCTGCGTTCACGCTCGGGCGACAAGCTCATCGGGCCGCTGTAAGGCGCAGAAAAGGCGCGCTTTCTTTGCCAGACATAAGTGCTTTGCAAGTGGGCATTCCACTTCTCTGGCTCTACCGTCGCTGCCGCTGTTTCTGCGGCAGACGAAACTGCGGCAGGCGAATCTGCGGCAGGCGAAACTGCAGGCGCGGCCGCCTGTGGTTCATCAACGACTTGAGCTACCGCCGGCACACCCCATGCCAGGCAAAGAGCGGCCACGCCGACCGCACAGACACGCCAGCCGCGCTCGCGTCGGCTCATTGATTTGGGTTCGCGCATTCAAATTCCTCGCTACGCATTCGCACCACTTTGAATTGGTGGCAGAAACAGCGTGCTATCCGCCCGGAAAAGAAGCCATCAGCCAGCAACGCATGCAGGCATGGCTCCAGGCAAGCCATGCGCAGATATCGTTGAGGGAAAATGGAAAAGGCCAGTGCCGCAAAGGGACGCCAGGAGCAGATCGCCCTCTGCACCCTGTGGCTCACACAAAGACGTCAGCGAGCCTGCAGCGCACCGATGCATGTCACCGGCCTACAACAATCACTTGAGCAGCTAGTCACTGCCGTCCTTATGAAATGAAATTGCGCGGATTATAGGCAGCCCATGCTGCACTGCAATATCGCTTTGTATCGCGGTGTGACTACGCCACAGGCCATGACCTTTGCTGCGTTGTCATCACATCGTCATATATGCACCAAGCCAGTGTCTTTATAGCGCAGGTAGCTATCAAAATAGAAAAGCCCGGATGGCCCGGGCTTGGTTCTTACTGAGTGCTCAACCCTCTTCGATTGAGCAGGATGGACAAGCTGGCAAGCACTGCAGGCACCGCCAGCGCGTAGAAGATGCCACTGAAGCCCCAGCCCTGGCTGAGCAGCACACCACCAATCGACGAGCCCACGATGGAGCCCAGCCGGCCCACGCCCAGCATCCAGCTGACACCCGTAGCTCGTGCCAGTGTGGGATAGCAGCCGGGAGCAAAGCCGTTGAGGCCAGTCTGCGCACCGCTGAGGCAAAAGCCCACACAGGTCACCAGCACCACCAGCGATGCCGACAGCAAGCCAATCTTGCCCGTGCAGACCAGCGCCACCGCGCCCAGCAGGTAGGAAGCGGCAATCACCCGGTTGGCGTTGAAGCGGTCCATCAGCCAGCCCACCAGCAGCGCACCCACGGTGCCGCCCACCTGAAACATGGCTGTCACGGTGGCAGCGCGGTCCACGCTCATGCCGGCATCCTTCATCATGGTTGGCAGCCAGCTGGTGGTGAGATAAATCACCAGCAGCCCCATGAAATAGGTGGACCACAGAGTCAGAGTGCGCAGCTTGAAGCCCTGGCTGAACAGAACGGCAATGGGCTGGCGTGCGGCCACCGCTGGCTCACCACTTTCAAAGCGCTGAATATCGGCCATGGGAACCTGGGTCACACGGCCCAGCACCTTGGCGATGCGATCCGCACTCATCCCACGTGTCACCATGAAACGCGCCGACTCTGGCAGGTACAGATACAGCAGCGGCAGCATGAGCAGGGGCAGCGCACCACCCACATAGAGCACCGACTGCCAGCCCCAGTGAGGGATGAGCCCCGCCGCGATAAAGCCCACCACGCCCGAGCCCAGATTGAAGCCCGTGAACATGGCAGCCACCAGAAAGGAGCGGCGGTGCTCAGGCACATATTCGGACAGCAGTGTTGTGGCATTGGGCATGGCCGCACCCAGGCCCAGGCCTGTCAGCAGACGCCATAGTGCCATCTCGGTCACATTCGAGGCATGGGCAGTGCACAGCGTGCACAGGCCGAAGAACAGCACCGAGCCCAGCAGCACCTTGCGCCGCCCCCACCAGTCCGATGACGAGCCCGCCACCAGCGCACCAATGGCCAGGCCAATGGGCGCAGCGCCCATCACGGCGCCGAATGCGGGGCGAGAGATTCCCCATTCAGCAATGATAGAAGGCGCGACAAAGCCCATGATGGCCACGTCCATGCCATCCACGGCAACGATACAAAAGCACAGCGCAATCAGCACCCACTGGTTGCGCGAAAGCGCATGCTGGTTGATGAACTCGCGGATATTGAGAGAGGAAGATTTCGACATGTCTGCTCCTTGGAATTTGTTTTTTGGCGACATGGCTTCTTACTGAGCCGTGGCCTTGAAGCCATCGGCAATCCGCGCCAGCCCTTCCTTGCCGGCCACGGAATACAGCGCGTTGGGCGCATTGCGTGTTTTCTGAAACTCCTCCAGGCTCTGGCCACGCATGGCCGCATAGATATGCAGATTGGAGACGCCGATAACCGCGCCCAGTTTTTCCAGCATGAAAAAGATCACGCCATAGTGAATCAGTCCGCGCCAGTTGCGGCTGCGCACCAGCTCCTGCTCCTCGGCAGTGAGACCGGCTTGCGCATAAGTGGCTTCTTCGTCAGCACGGAAGGCGCTGCGAAATTCGGGATGGATGAGTTCATGCAGATAGCGGTTGAGGCGGTAGGCCTTGACGCTGCGCTCCAGCGTGAACGGATAGCTGCCCGCCAGCTTTTCCGCTCCCGCCAGCTCCAGCGCCATGCGGGCCTGGTGCCGCGCAATCGGGCCGGGCAAGGGCTGCTGCTGGGCCTCGTTTTCATAGATGGCGACGGCAATGCCCGTCATGGAGGGCAGGTAATAGCTCTGATGCACCTTGCGCACATTGGCCGAGAGCGCACCGCGCATGATGAGCCACATGATGACTTCAGCACCTTCCATGCCGCCCAGCTCTGCCAGTTCTGCCTGCGTGAGCGAAGCCAGATACTCAGGGTCTTTTTCGATCAGCTGCAAAAACTCCTGATCCCAGGGCTGGTTGTTGAAGCCTGCACGCTCACCATGCACTTGGTGCGACAGGCCGCCCGTCGCCACAATGGCGACCTTGAGGTCTTCGGGATAGCTTTCGATGGCGCGACGCAGCGCCTGGCCCAGCTTGTAGCAGCGGCGGCCCGATGGCACGGGAAACTGCAGCACCCCCACCTGCAGCGGCACGATCTGCAGCGGCCAGCCCTGCTCTGTCTTGTCGCACATCACGGACAGCGGCGAGAAGCAGCCATGGTCCAGTGCCTTGTCCTGGAAAAAGGACATATCGAACTCTTCGCTCATCAGCGACTGGCCAATATGGCGTGCCAGCGCACTGTGGCCACCGATGGCAGGCAAATCGCGTGCGCCGCCGCCTTCATCGGCCACTTCGTACTTTTCGCCCACGCCCAGCGCAAACGCCGAGTAGTGGTCGAAGAAGAATGAAGTCACGTGGTCGTTGTAGATCATGAACAGCACATCGGGCTTGCGCTGTTTGATCCATTGCTGCACGGGCTCAAAGCCCTCGAAAATGGGCGCCCAAACGGGGTCCTGCTGTTTGTTGGCATCGACAGCAAAGCCGATGGTCGGGGTATGCGAGGCGGCAATTGCGCCAATGATCTGTGCCATGTTCTATCTCCTTGGGCTGGCCGCGGCCATGCGTTGCGGCCGAGCGCGCCATTGTTCGCAAGCCCCTGCTCACAGGGAAGATGCAGGCAAGCAAGGCGCGATAAACAGCGGTTATCGCTACAGTGCTTGGCACATGCACTGCCGCCCTTCGCCATGAAACTTGCCACCTTGAATGCCTTGATTGCTGCCGTTGAAGATGGCAGCCTGCGCTCAGCCGCAAGGCGCGTGGGCCTGTCTCAGCCTGCGCTGACCAAAACCATCCGCGAGCTGGAACTGGAGCTGGGTGCCGAGCTGCTGCAGCGCAGCTCTCGCGGCGTCACGCCCACGGCGCAGGGCCGCCTGCTGTACGAACATGCGCTCAGAGCCACGCGCGAGCTGGGCAGCGCCGTCACCGCCATACGCCAGATGAATGGGCAAATGGTGGGCGAGGTACATATCGGTGCCGTGCCGCTGGCCGTGATGCTGCTGATTCCCGAAACCCTGCGCACCTTTGGCCAGGAATTTCCGCAAATTCGCCTACGCGTGAGTGAGGAGCTTTATGTGGAGCCGCTGCACAGCCTGCGCAGCGAAGAAGTGGATGTGACCGTAGGCGGCATTCCCGCCGACCTGCCTGCCGGTGAGTTCATGGTCGAGCGCCTGCTGCAGACCACCATGGTGCCCACGGTACGCAAGGGCAGCCGCTGGCTCAAGGCCAAGGAATTGCGTGATCTTCAGGATGCCCGCTGGGTGCTGACTGGCGCCAGCGGCGAGTCAGGCTACGCCAAGCTGCTGTTTGCCCAGCATGGCCTGCCGCCACCCCATGTGGGGGCACTGGTCAACTCCACACTGGCTCTGCTGTCGCTGGTGGTCTCGGGCGACTGCATCGCCCTCATGCCAGAGCAGATTGCACGCGGTGCGCTGGCGGCAGCGCATATCTCCATCATTCCCATCCGCGAGCGCGGCCTGCCACTGGAAGTTGGAGCCATCATGCGCAGCAACGCCATGCTGTCACCGGTGCTGCGCCAGCTCACGGCGCACCTGCATCGCGCTGCGCACCATGTGCAAAAAATTTAGGGCCTGTTGAGAATTGAGCGAGGTCGCGAAGGATTCTGGCCGCTTGCCAATCTAGGCGCGTGACGCCGTGCGGGTGCCCACCCGCACAAGACGCGCAACGACGAGTGGCGAGCGGCCAGAGTCCCTCCCTTTGGGTTGCAGCGACAGGAAGCCGTCTGCGTTGTTGCATGCCCTTGCAAGGCATGAGCATTGCTTCGGTCATGCGCCTAGCATCCAGCCTCCTGTCGCTGCAATGCGATCCCCGCCTAAATCTCAACAGACCCTAGAACATTGAGTTTCCGCTAGCGGTTGACTCGGGCACAGGCTGAATCACATCCCAGTGCTCGACGATCTTGCCGTTGGCATCAAAGCGAAAGATATCCACGATCGCCACGCCGCGATCCTGCGGGCCGGTGGTGGTGTGCACATGCAGCGCCACCAGATCGCCATCCGCAATGGCCTGTGTGATGCGGCTTTGGCGCTGGGGGTTTTGCGCAAAAATCTGCTGGAAAGCACCCACGAAAGCGGCCTTGCCATTGGGCACACGCGGGTTGTGCTGGGTATAGCTGTCGCCAATAAAGCGGTCTGCCGCCGTCAGGTCGTGCTTGTTGAAAAACTGGTCGTAGAACGTGACTGCGCTTTGCTTGTTGCGCTGCGCCTTCACCGCCGCATCGATTTGCACAACAGCACTGCCCGCGCCCGCGTTACCGGGCTGGCTAGAGCAGGCACCAAGGGCCAGGGTGGCAGCAATCAGGCTCAAGGCCGCAAGCGAAGAAATACGTTTTTTGGACATGTCAGGCCATCCGTGAAGTGACAAAACCTGTTTATCGCTGACTTCAGCCCATGCCAGCCGCAGCCAGCGACATCAAGTCCTGTCGGTCAACTTCGCCCTTGGGACCCGACTGCCTGCAAAGCTGCTCAATCAACCTTCAAGCCCAGACTCTCGCTGAGCAAGGCATAGCGCTGCATATCGGCCTGTATCTGCTGCGCAAACTGCTGCGGTGTCTGCTCAAGCAAGCTATAGCCCTGCTGGCCCAGCGCCTGCTGCATTGCAGGTTGCTGCACGATCTCATTGAGCACCTGATTCAGCCTTGCCACCACCGCATCAGGTGTTGCCGCTGGTGCCAGCAGGCCATGCCACTGCTGCACGGCAAAGCCCTTCAAGCCCTGCTCTGCCACGACAGGAACCTGGGGCATCTGAGCCACACGCTTGGGCGCCGTAATTGCAATCGCCCTTATCCGCCCCGCCTCCATCAAAGGCGCAGCGCTGCTGGCAGTCACCATGCCTAGCGGAACCTGAGCGGCAGCCACCGCTGTGACAGCCGGGCCACAGCCCTTGTAAGGCACATGCTGCAAGTGCGTGCGAGCCGCCTGCGCCAGCATCTCACCCGCCATATGCTGAGGCGTGCCATTGCCGCAACTGGCAAAACCCAGGGGCAAGGCCTTTGAAGTCTTAGCCAGCACATCGGCCATGCTGTGAATGCTGCTGGATGCAGGCACCACCAGTACCGATGCAATCGTGCCCGCATTGAACACGGCCTTGAAGTCCTTCTGAGGGTCAAAATCCAGATGCCGGTACACACCCGGGTTGATGGCAAAGGTACTGTTGACCATCAGCAGCGTGCTGCCATCGCCCTTGGCCTGCGCCACTTCACGCGCACCGATATTGCCGCTGGCGCCGGGCCGGTTTTCCACCACCACCGTCTGCCCTATGCGCTGCTGCAGCTCAGCCCCCAGCTTGCGTGCCAGCAGGTCTGTGCCGCCACCTGGCGGAAAGGTCACAACAATGGTGATGGGCTTTTCAAAGCGCATGGCGGCAGTGCCCGTGCGGGCCTGCCACAGGCCAGCACAGGCCGTTGCCACAACCGCCGCAGCCAACACGACAAGCCCGCGACGCTTAGATGTCGATGACATCACACCCTCCTTCCAACCGACAAGCCTCAAACGAAGCACGGCCCAACCCAGAGACAGCAAGCAAGCGCCGCCGCGCAGCGAAGCTGTCGTCCCCCTTGGGGGAAGCCGCGCAGCGGCTCAGGGGGGGTAATTTCATACATCCAGGCCAATATCCAGCACCCTGGCGCTATGCGTCAGCCAGCCCACGGCGATCTGGCCCACGCCCGTGGCAGCCACAGCAGGGGCGGTTTCAGGTGTGATGCGGCCCGAGGCTTCGGTAATCGCCCGCCCCTTGCACATGCCCACAGCAGTGCGCAAATCGTCCAGACTCATGTTGTCCAGCAGCACCACATCCACACCCAGCGACAGCGCCATATCCAGCTGCGCCAGCGTGTCCACCTCCAGCTCAATCTTGACCATATGGCCCACGCCCGCCCGCGCCCGGCCCACGGCTGTAGCCAGATCTCCGGCCAAGGCAATGTGGTTGTCCTTGATGAGCACGGCATCATCCAGACCAAAGCGGTGATTGCTGCCGCCGCCCACGCGCACCGCGTACTTTTGCAGCGAACGCAGGCCCGGCATGGTCTTGCGCGTGCAAGTCACGCGGGTGCCAAAGGACTTGATGGCCTCGGCAATCGAATGCGTGGCTGTGGCCACACCGCTTAAATGGCAGAGGTAGTTGAGCGCAGTGCGCTCGGCCGTCAGCATGGCGCGGCTTTTGCCGCGAATGCAGGCGATTTCCGTGCCCGGTTGGAGCAGCGTGCCATCGCTGCAGCTGACTTCGAACTGCATCTGCCCATCCATCAGCGTAAATGCCAGACGCGCCAGATCAAGGCCTGCCAGCACGCCCTCCTGGCGAGCCACCAGACGCAATTCGTCCGTTGCGTCGGCAGGCACAATGGTGTCTGTGGTCAGGTCCCCCGCGCGGCCCAGGTCTTCCAGCAAGGCCATGCGCACCAGCGGCTCCAGCATCACATCGGGCAGGGGTGAAACGGGCAAGGCGGCGATTTTATTAATGCTCATTTTGAGTATTTGTATAGAGTAAAAAACGCGATGCCTGTCTCCTGCATCGCGTCGTAAGGGGTTTCACGCAATTATGCTAACTCTGAGCATTATTAAGGTCAAGACCCCGTTCGTCAATTCAGTCATCAGAACAGCGGGCGATGAACCTGAAAAAAGGCGGGTCAGTGATCTCTTGCCAGCGGCAGCTTGTTGCCTGCAATGGCGCGCTCCAGCATCACATTGCGCTGAAAACGAAACAGCTTGGCCGGGCGCCCTGCGCCAGCCGCTGTCATCTGGCCGGTTTCTTCGACCAGCGCCTGCTGCTCAATCAGGCGGCGAAAGTTCTGCTTGTGCAGGCAGCGCCCGGCCAAAGCTTCCACCGCCTGCTGCAGCTGCAGCAGCGAGAATTCCTCGGGCATCAGCTCAAACACCACGGGGCGGTATTTGATCTTGGCGCGCAGCCGCGCCATGCCGGTGGCCAGAATGCGGCGATGGTCGTTGCTCATGGCCATGCCCGGCAACAACTGCGCGGCAGGTGCAGGTGCACCGTCGCGCCAGGATTCGGCGACAAAACCGGCCTCGAACAGCAGCTCATAGCGCTGCAGCACCAGCTCTTCGTTCCACTCATGGTCACCCAGGCCAAAAGTCATTGCAGCCCTTTGCCAGCGTGCGCTTCTAGCTACGCTATCTGAAGCAGCCTCGCTCCAATCCTGCAGTGCAGGCGCAATTTTTTCCTGCACCACGGCAGGCATGCCTTCGCGCCAGTCTTCCCAGGGGAAGTAGCGGTACCAGTCCTGCCAGCCCGGCTGGGCCTGCCCCGCCTCATCGAGCTCGCGCGTCAGCGCCAGATAGCTGATGGAGATGGCGCGCATGCCCAGCTCCTGCGAGCGGTCGCGGTCTGCAAATGTGTAGAGCTGCTCCACAAAACCCAGCGGATGGTGGGTTTGTGTCTCCACCCAGGCCCGCAGGCTGGCCTGCAGCGAGCGGTGATTGCTGGTGAACGGCCCGGCAGGCAGCGCCAGCCCTGAGCGGGTGGTCAGAATGCGAGGCTGTCCGCCGGTGACGGCCACCAGAACCGCCACCAGATCGGCCTGCACTGAATGGGCTGTGAATTCGTTCGAACCGATCAAAACTTGTCGCGCTCCGGCATCTTGAAAATGGGCAAATTCTACGGGCTAGCAAAGACTGCGCGGCACACTCGGCAGCGCGAGGAGATCAACCAGCGCGTTCTTACATGCCTGTAGCCAACGCCACCTGGTTTCGTCCACGCTCCTTGGCCCGGTACAGCGCGCAATCGGTGCGGTGCAGCAGCGTCTCCTCGGTTTCATGCGATTGCCACACCCCCACGCCCAGCGAGATGGTAAGACGCCCAGCCTCGGCATCCTCGCACGCCGCCACGGCACTGCGAATGCGCTCGGCAGACTCCAGCGCTTCATTCACACTCACGTTCGAGAGGATGACCAGAAACTCCTCACCGCCCCAGCGCACCACCCGGTCGTAATGGCGCACCTTGTCAGACAGGGCTTTGCCCACCATCTGAATCACCCGGTCGCCCACGGCATGGCCAAACTGATCGTTCACGCGCTTGAAATAATCGATATCGACCAGAATCAACCCATACGACTGCCCTTGAGAAACCGCCAGCGCCTGGCAGCGCTTGAGTTCGGACTCGCCCGCATGGCGGTTGAGCAGCCCGCTGAGCTTGTCCCGGGTAGCCTGCTCGCGCAGTGCCATTTCGCGCTCAACCGCATCGCTCACATCTCTGGACACACCCACATAGTGGGTGATTTCACCCGCATCGTTGCGCAAAGCCGTCACGCTTTGCTCTGCGTAGTACAGGCTGCCACTTTTATGGCGATTGACGAACGTGGCCCGAAAACTCCGGCCATTGGCCACGGTGTCTTCCATCTGCCGGTAAAAATCCATCCCGTGAATGCCTGAGCGCAGCAGCGTGACAGACTGGCCCTTGAACTCGGCATAGGAATAGCCGGTCAGTTCCTCGAAGGCATGGTTGACAAAGACGACTCGCAACTGCTGGTCTGCCAGCAAAATCGCTTCATCCGCCGCATTCAGCGCCCGCGCCAGCAGTTGCAAATCCTGCTCGGCCCGCACCTGGGCAGAAATATCGCGCTGCACCGACACAAAATGGCATATCTGCCCATTGCTGTCGCGCACGGGGGAGATATTCCACTCCACGCAATAGGTTTCGCCATTCTTTCGGTAATTGATGGCGCGGCCTTCAAAATAGCGCCCTTCGCGCAAGCACTCGCGCAGTCGCTGCAATACCTCGCGATCGGTTTGCGGCCCGCCCAGAATGCGGGGCGACTGCCCTATCAGCTCATCGCGGGTATAACCCGTCATGGCGCACAGCGCTTCGTTGCAGTACTGAATCAGCGGCCCTTTTTCGTCCTGCGCCGCATTGGTAATCAGCACTGCACTGAATGATTGCTCCACGGCGACCTGCAACAGCGCCGCATTGACAGACGGTGTGCCTAAAACGCTCACTTCAGCCATGGACAGAGCTCCGCCAAACCCGATGGCGCAGTTGTACCTGAATCGTTTACTTATTGATACCTGTCAAGCAGCAGGCGAACGAAAAATTTGCCCCGTGCTGGTATCTCCGTGCCTGCCAGTTCATTGAAAACGGTACAAAAAAACCCGCTATCTGCATAGCGGGTTTGGATTGTTTTTGAGCCCTGGCGCACGACTGCCGGGCGCCAACACATCAAAATCAATAGCAATTAGACGTTGAACAGGAAGTTCAGCACATCGCCATCCTTGACGATGTATTCCTTGCCTTCAGCGCGCATCTTGCCGGCATCCTTGGCGCCCTGCTCGCCCTTGTACTGGATGTAGTCTTCAAACGCGATGGTCTGGGCACGGATGAAGCCGCGCTCGAAGTCGCCGTGAATCACGCCAGCAGCCTGAGGTGCGGTGGCGCCCACGCGCACGGTCCAGGCGCGCACTTCCTTTTCACCAGCGGTGAAATAGGTTTGCAGACCCAGCAGCTTGAAGCCAGCGCGAATCAGGCGGTTCAGGCCCGGCTCTTCCAGACCCAGCTCTTCCAGGAACATGTCGCGGTCAGCATCGTCCATTTCGGACATTTCGGCTTCGATCTTGGCGCAGATGGCCACCACAGGGGCGCCCTGGGCTTCGGCATAGGCCTTGAGCTGGTCCAGCAGGGGGTTGTTTTCAAAGCCGTCTTCGCTGACGTTGCCCACAAACATGGCAGGCTTGGCGGTGATCAGGCAGAAAGGCTTGAGCAGGGGCGCGTCTTCCTTGGACACCGGCACCACGCGGGCAGGCTTGCCAGCGTTGAGCGCTTCCAGAATGGGGGTCAGCAGGGAAACCAGCTTGGCGGCTTCCTTGTCGTTACCCGACTTGGCGGCCTTGCTATAGCGGTTGATAGCCTTTTCCACCGTGGCCATATCGGCCAGGCACAGCTCGGTCTGAATGACTTCGATGTCGGCAATCGGGTCCACCTTGTTGGCCACGTGGATCACGTTGGGGTCTTCAAAGCAGCGCACCACGTTGACGATAGCGTCGGTTTCGCGGATGTGGGCCAGGAACTGGTTGCCCAGACCTTCGCCCTTGGAAGCGCCAGCCACCAGACCGGCGATGTCCACAAATTCCACGATGGCGGGAACAATGCGCTCGGGCTTGACGATCTCGGACAGCTGATCCAGACGGGGATCAGGCACTTCCACCACACCGGTATTGGGTTCAATGGTGCAGAAGGGGTAATTTTCAGCAGCAATGCCCGCCTTGGTCAGCGCGTTGAAAAGAGTGGACTTGCCCACGTTGGGCAGGCCAACGATGCCGCATTTGAGGCTCATGGAATTTCCTTTGGTATCAATGCACTATCGAGCACCACACCCTCGTGGTCGAAGTGCCCGACCCGCATTGAGGCGAATCTGGTTGTTCTTGAGCGTGACCTTCCACCCAGCCATGGCGAATAAAGGTCACGAAAACCCTTGATTGTAATGAACCGGCGTTTATTGCTGACGAGCGTGCGGTGGATGCACCTATACCGCAGCAAAAAGCCTGCATTGCGCAGGCTTTGATGTGGGCCGCCGAAGGACCTGCTTCAGGCTAGCAGCGCACTCTGCAGCGATGGAAGCACGGGGCTGAAGAGCGAGTACAGCCCGGTTGCCTTCCCCAGCGGCTGCAACTGGCATTCAGGGCTGCACAGGTATTTGGTCATGCAGGGCTTGTCGCTGCCGCGATGCAGTGCTGCCACTTTCTGCGGGAACTCCAGCACCCACTCCCCCACGCTGCAGCCGATATGTGGACGCCCGTCAGGCAAGGCAAGGCAAAGTCTGCGTCAGGGGCGCGGCACAGCACGCGGGCGATCTTTCCTGCGAATGCGCTGTTGCCTGTCAAAACAACAAAGTCTCCTGATTTCAAAGCAGTCATGATGTCCCTCCTTGTGCCTGTCCGCCATCGTTCACTGGATTGAACCGTGAATCCCTGGCGCCGAACGCCTGATGGTGCCGCCATCGTGTGACAGACAAATGCTTACAACTACTTCATTCAAAGCAAAGTTGTCCGCCCAGCCGCTGACCGACGGTCAGCAGAACGCTGGCGCCCGCCTCCTGTGGCAATCCTTGAACGACGGCGTTCATGCCGAAAGTGATTGCTCCATCCATTCTGGGGTCTTGGCGGTATTGAAAAATTTCATTTCCAACCGCATCGCCAGGTATTGCGGTGTCGGGGTCAATATCAGGGATGGGGCAGCGGGTGCATGGCTTGCAAGGGCGCAGGCTCAAGCCGGACTGGCCCAGCAGGTCCAGTTGCTCCACTCTGTCCTCATCATGGGCTTCCAGGCCAGAAATCACGATATTCGGACGAAAGCGGCGCGCATCCACGGCAGCCGCGCCATTGCGAGCAAGGCGCTGGTTCAGATCATCCACCGCCGCCTGACTGAGGATCAGCAGCGGGTAGCCATCCGCAAAATGCACGGGCGCATCGCCCTTTTTCACCCAGCGGTCGCTGGCCTGGCGTGGCTGGGCCGGGTCAAAGCGCACCAGTCGGCAATCGGCCTCCAGTACTTTGCTGAGCCACTGCTGGGCAGGCAGCGCCCACTCGCCCAGGTCCCTGGCCTGCACCGTATCGCTCCAGACCGTCGCTTTGCAGGCCTGCCCCTGTGCCAGCAGCGGAATCTGCAAAGCACTGTGACCGGGCGCATGCAGAACCAGGTGCTCCTCCGTGATTTCCGGGCGAATCAGCACCATGCGCGGGTGGCTGCGCTGGGTGAGGAATTCGCCATCGGCATCAACCACCATCCAGTGCCTGTCCCACTGCAGGCCATGGCGCATCAAACGGGCCTGCGGCACGGAAATGCCCGCACAGGACTTGATCGGAAAAATCCACAACTGATCGATCTGGCCCGCGACGTCATAGTCAAGCTCATCCATGGGTGCTCCTTGCAGCATCGTTAAATTCAGGGTCATTTTGCCTTCAAGCCCAAAGGGGGCTTGCGCCAGGCGCTATGAATGATGCAGCCCGCACTGCAGACAGGTTCGTGCGGCTGACTGCAGCCTGCGGTTTCCACCATGATCACTGAGGCTGCCTGCGCCTCCTACAATGCCGGACATGGCGCAAACCTTTGATGTATGTATTCGCGGAGCCGGCATTGTGGGCCGGACCTTGGCTCTTTTGCTGGCGCGTGAGCGTCTGCGCGTGGCGCTGGTCGCCCCTGCGCAACCCAGATCCCAGCACAAGGATGTGCGCGCCTATGCGCTCAACGCCAGTTCCAGAGCCGTACTGCAGTCGCTGCGCTGCTGGCCTGATGATGAAGACGCCACGCCCGTGCTGGGCATGCAAGTGTTTGGCGATCTGGATGGACAGGTGCAGTTTGATGCCGCATCGCAGGATGTGGAGGCTCTGGCCTGGATTGTCGATGTGCCCGCGCTGGAGCAGCGTCTGTCCGAGGCCGTGCGCTATCAGCCCCAGGTGGAAATTGTCAAAGAGCCGGTGGAAGCCGCCCTCACCGCCGTCTGTGAAGGCCGCGCCAGCAGCACGCGCACCGAATTTGGCGTGGATTTCTCCGTCACCCCCTATTTCCAGCATGCCATTGCCACGCGCCTGCGCTGTGAGATCTCTCATGGCGGCATTGCCCGCCAGTGGTTCACGCCCGAAGGCATCCTCGCCTTCCTGCCCATGGGCGGCACCGAGGGCCATGAGGTCGCCGTGGTCTGGTCGCTGGAAAAATCTCTGGTGCCCGAATGGCTGGACAGCGATGAAGAAAGCTTTACCACGCGCCTGCAAGCCATCAGCCAGAACGCGCTGGGCCAGCTGGAGCTGACGGCCGAGCGCGCCACCTGGCCGCTGCAGCAGGCCGTAGCTGACCGCTGGTGCGGCCCGCTGACCCAGAATTCCACCCAAAGCTGGGTGCTGGCAGGCGACGCCGCCCACAATGTGCACCCACTGGCAGGCCAGGGCCTGAACCTGGGCCTGGGCGATGTGCAGGCGCTGGCGCGCATTCTGCAAGAGCGCGACTACTGGCGCAGCCCCGCCGACCTGAAGCTGCTGCGCCAATATGAGCGCGAGCGCAAGGCGTCTCTCGCCCCCATGGGTCTGGCCATGGATGGCCTGCAGCAGCTGTTTGCCCGCCCCGAAGTGCCTGTGCAGATGCTGCGCAACTGGGGCATGAAAGGCTTTGAGCGCAGCGGCCCGATCAAGTCCTGGATGGCCAGGCAAGCCATGGGCCTGCTCTGAAAAGCGCAGCACCGGGAACCCTTGCCGCCCTGCACACTCCAAGCATCAGCCCTGCCATCACTGCACAGTGACTGGCAGTCAACGTCTACTCCACGCTGCAGCCTGCTGCAGCCCAAGATTTAAGCCATGAAACTTGTTGCCTGCGCGCTGGCTGCTGCCAGCCTGACCTTCGGAATGAGCGTTCACGCTCAGGATGCCAATCTCAAGAAGACGCTGACCGAGCGCATTCCCCAGCTCGAAAAAATCGACGAAGTGCGTGCCACGCCCATGGCGGGCCTGTACGAAGTGCGCACGGGCACGGACATCTTCTACACAGATGCCAAGGGCAACTATCTGATTCAGGGTGAGCTGATCGACACCAAGGCCAAGCGCAATCTGACTGAAGACCGCATGACCCAGCTGACGGCGGTGGACTTCAAGCAGCTGCCGCTCAAGGACGCCATCACCATCGTGCACGGCAAGGGCGAGCGCAAGATGGCCGTGTTTGAAGACCCGAACTGCGGCTACTGCAAGCGCTTTGAAAAAGACCTGCAGAGCGTGGATAACGTCACCATCTACCTCTTCCTCTACCCCATCCTGAGCCCCGATTCGGCCGAGAAGTCGCGCAACATCTGGTGCGCCAAGGACCCCGCCAAGGCCTGGCATGAGCAAATGCTCAGCAGCAAGAACGCCGCTGCCGCCCAGTGCGATCCTGCCGCCATCCAGCGCAATCTGGCCTTTGGCCGCAAGTACAAGATCACCGGCACCCCCACCATCGTGTTTGCCAACAATGTGCGCGTTCCCGGCGCCATCTCGGCCGCCGAAGTGGAAAAGCACCTGGCCGCCGCCAAGTAATCTCACTCACATCGCCGGGGCAGTGCGCTGCAGATGCCACATCCAGCGCGCTGCGACAGCCTCGCATGCTCCGGCCGCATTTCTGGAGCTGTCATGACTGCTGTTCTCAATCCTTCCGGCATTCGCCCCGGCATCCGCTACGCCGTGCAGGCCAGCGCGGTAGACGCTCATCTTTTTGATGTCACCCTGCATATCGCCAAGCCAGCGGCCAACCAGTTGCTTTCTCTGCCCGTGTGGATTCCCGGCAGCTATCTGGTGCGCGAGTTTTCCAAAAACCTGCAAGGGCTGAGCGCCACACAAAACGGCCAGCCGATTGAAGCTCATCAATTGAGCAAAAATCAATGGAAAATCGGCTGCAGCCAAGGAGATACATGCGTCATCAGCTATCAAATTTGCGCCTACGACACATCGGTGCGCACCGCCTGGCTCGATAGCCGCCGTGGCTTTTTCAACGGCACCAGCCTGTGCCTGCGCGTGCATGGTCAGGAAGATCAAGCCCATGCGCTGGAGCTGCTGACCAGCCCCGCCACTGAAAGCTGGCAAATCGCCACCGGCCTGACTGCTGCGAAGGTGGATGCCAACGGCTTTGGCCTCTACACCGCCGCCCATTACGACGAGCTGGTGGACTGCCCCGTGGAGATGGGCCAGTTCTGGCGCGGCAGCTTTACCGCAGGCGGCGTGCCGCATGAGTTTGTGGTGGCCGGTGCCGCCCCCAGTTTTGACGGCGAGCGCCTGCTGGCCGACACCCAGAAAATCTGCGAAACCGAAATCGCCTTCTGGCACGCCGATGGCAGCCAGCCGCCCATGCAGCGCTATGTCTTCATGCTCAATGTCGTGGACGACAGCTATGGCGGGCTGGAGCACCGCAACAGCACGGCGCTGATCTGCGGCAGGCGCGACCTGCCCCGCAAGGGTGAAGCCAAGGCAAGCGAGGGCTACAACACCCTGCTGGGCCTCATCAGCCACGAATACTTTCACACCTGGAACGTCAAGCGCCTGCGCCCTGCTGAATTTGCACGCTACGACTACGAGCAGGAGAACTACACCGAGCTGCTGTGGTTCTTCGAGGGCTTTACCAGCTACTACGACGACCTGTTTCTGCGCCGCGCTGGCCTGCTGGACAATGCCCAGTACCTCAAGCTCATCACCCGCACCATCAACCAGGTGCTGCAGACGCCGGGCCGCCAGGTGCAGTCCGTGGCCGAGGCCAGCTTTGACGCCTGGGTCAAGTACTACCGCCAGGACGAGAACACGGCCAACCACACGGTCAGCTACTACACCAAGGGCTCGCTGGTGGCCCTGTGTCTGGACCTGGCCCTGCGCGCCCACGATTCGCACAGCCTTGACGACGTCATGCGCAGCCTGTGGCAGCAAACCCAGGGCGGCCCCATCAGCGAAGCCGATGTGCTGGGTGTTGTGACCCGCCTGGGCAGCCCGGCCATTGCCGCGCAACTGCACAGCTGGGTGCACTCCACAGATGACCTGCCCCTGCGCGAGCTGCTGGCCCAGCATGGCATCAACGCCAAGGTCGAACCCGCCCAGCTGGCGCAGAAACTGGGGCTGCGCGTTCAGGAAAACCATAGCGTGCAAATCAAGACTGTGCTGCGCGGCGGCCCTGCTGAGCAGGCCGGAATGATGGCAGGCGACGAGTGGCTGGCCATTGCCGTGGACGGCCAACGCTGGCGCATCAGCAAACTGGACGATGTGACTTTGTACGCGGGCAGCTCCAATCCAGTCACCGCCTGGGTGGCGCGTGATCGCCAGATTCTGGAGCTGACGCTGCACCTGAGCCCCGCCACCGCCAAACCCGCCAGCGAGGATGCAGATAGCGCCACCGCCATCAGTAATCTGGGGCTGGAAATCAGCGACAAAGCCACGGCAGAGCGCTGGCTGACAGGCGCAGCGGCGTAATCAGCCCTTCAAACGCTGCTGCTGCGCGACAGCCTGCTGCCAGCGTCAGCGGTTATTCTTGGCAGCAGCAACGACCCCATCTATTAGCAGGAGACAAACTTGGCCTACGAAACCATCGAAGTCCGCGTGGAAGCGGAAAAAGTCGGCGTCATCACGCTGAACCGCCCCAAGCAGCTCAACGCACTGAACGACCAGCTCATGGACGAGCTGGGCGACGCGCTCAAGAAGTTCGATGCTGACAAAAGCATTGGCTGCATGATCATCACCGGCAGCGAGCGTGCTTTTGCCGCCGGTGCCGATATCGGTGCCATGGCCAAGTACAACTTTGCCGATGCCTACGGCGGCGACTACATCACCCGCAACTGGGAAGCCATTCGCACCATCCGCAAGCCCGTGATTGCCGCCGTCAGCGGCTTTGCGCTGGGCGGCGGCTGCGAGCTGGCGATGATGTGCGACTTCATCATCGCCGCTGACAACGCCAAGTTCGGCCAGCCCGAAATCAAGCTGGGCGTGATTCCCGGTGCTGGCGGCACGCAACGCCTGCCCCGCGCTGTGGGCAAGAGCAAGGCCATGGACATGGCCCTGACCGCCCGCATGATGGACGCCACCGAGGCCGAGCGCGCTGGCCTGGTCAGCCGCGTTGTGCCTTTTGACAAGCTGATGGACGAAGTGCTGGGCGCTGCCATCATCATCAGCGGCTTCTCTCAGCTGGCTGTCATGGCCGCCAAGGAATCGGTCAACCGCGCATTTGAAAGCGGCCTGTCTGACGGCGTGATGTTCGAGCGCCGCCTGTTCCACGCGCTGTTTGCCACGCAGGACCAGAAGGAAGGCATGGATGCCTTTGTGAACAAGCGCCCTGCCAACTTCACACACCAGTAAATCCATCGGCGCTATGACGTGCCATGAAAAAAGCGCCACATGACTGTGGCGCTTTTTTGTTTCGAGGCGCTTCAATTAGCTGATCAAACGGCCGCTGCCATCAATCGTCACCGTATCGGTATAGCTATTGCCTTCGCGCACATTCTTGCCAAAGTTCAGACGCACGCCGCCAATATCAAAGTTGGACAGGCTTTCCAGCCCCGCGATCAGGCTTTCACGATCCGCCTTGGGGCCAGCGCGGCGCAGGCCTTCGGCCAGCACATAGGCATCCACATAGCCCTCCAGACTGACCAGAGATTCACTCTCGAATCCGGCCGCCTTCATATCGCGACGGTACTGGCGCACGATCTCGAACTTCTGCGCATTGGGCGAAGGCACGATCACCGAAAAGAAAGGCCTGTCATTGCCCTTGGACAACTTGGCCAGATTGGCCGCCGTGCCGCTGACGGACAGGCCATAGCACAGCGAGGCACCACCCGCCGCGCGATAGGACTGATAAAAAGCAGGCGTAGTGCCCGCCAGGCTCATCACCAGCACCTGAACCGGCAATTTCGCCAGTTGCTGCGCGGCGGCATCCACTTCAAGACTTGCCGTACCCGGCGTGCTGGCAATGCCCACGGCCTCGATCTTGCGCCGCGCCAGCGAAGCCTGAAACGACTCCAGCACAGACTGACCAAAGGGATCGTTGGGGTAGACCAGACCAAAGCGTTTGAGGCCCAGGTTGTCCGCCAGCTTGACCAGACGCTCCACCTCCTGATCGTAATTGGTGCGCACCCAGAATACGTTCTTGGCCCCGCTCTTGTGCAGCGCCGTCGCGCCCGTGTTGGGGCCGATGATGGGCAGATCGCGTACCGCCTTCATGATCTCCGCCGTCTGGCGTGTGCCTTGCGGATGGATCAGTGCCAGCACACTCGGGTCAGCCGCAAAACGCAGGGCGTTGTCCTTGGCCTTGCCCGCGTTGAATTCATCGTCGGCCTTGATCAGCTCAATCTGCCGCCCCTGAATGCCACCGGCGCGATTGACGGCGTCGAAATACGCCTTGGCGCCATTCAGCAGGCCCTGGCCATTGAAGCGCTCAACACCCGTATCGGCAATCGTGGCGGCGATGCGCAAGGTAGAGGACTGGGCTTTGGCCACCCACGGAGTACCTAGCAAAGAAGCTCCGGCTGCTGCCAGCAGGGTGCGGCGGCGGGACGAGGAAAGGGATGTATTGGATAGCTGACTCTCTGACACGCTCACGACTCGCTTCAAGATTTCGGAATCGCAAACTATTGTTAGACGCTTGGTTTGTGTCAACAGTACCGTCACCTATACGACATTCGACTCCTATCAAACCTTGACCGGCTGCTGATCAAGCGCAACAGGCAGACAAAAATTCGCTGCTGCGCCTACACAAAAATTCTCATCTGTTTTTTAGCGGCAGGTTTTTTCTGTATATAATCGCTATCTCTGGTCGTGTAGCTCAGTTGGTTAGAGCGCAGCATTCATAATGCTGATGTCGCAGGTTCAAGTCCCGCCTCGACCACCAGACATAAAACCGCAGTGTTTGCAAAAGCACTGCGGTTTTTTCTTTCCCCAGTGCTTTCTGCACAAAATTTTCCCCAGTTCGCCCGAAGGCCACTTTTTTGGCCATAGAATTGCGGTCTGTCGGTCGTATAGCTCAGTTGGTTAGAGCGCAGCATTCATAATGCTGATGTCGCAGGTTCGAGTCCCGCTACGACCACCAAATACAAGCCCTAGTTGCTCACGCAGCTGGGGCTTTTCGCTTTTTACAGAGGCGACATTGTTTTGCGCTGCCCTTTCTGCCCTGCAGAAAGCCATGCAGTCCGCAATCGCAATGCTCCAGCCGACCCACACTCCCCTCAAGGACTTTTCCGTGCCCGTTGCACCTCAAGGATGCTGCACGCACGCTGCGTGCCCGCGCGCTGGTCTTTCGCCCAGCGAGGGCTTGCTGTTTTCTGCAAGAACAGCCCCTCGGGTACTAAAAGTTCGTTTTCGCTCAAGGACTCTCCCGTGACCACACAAACCACAGGCGCCGTGGCAGGCACAGCCACGCCCGCCGCTCCAACAGAAGTCAACGGATACAGCTGGAAAGCACTCATGGGCTCGGCCGTCGGCTACGCCATGGACGGCTTTGACCTGCTGATTCTGGGCTTCATGCTCTCCGCCATCTCCAAAGACCTGAACCTGACGCCCGGCCAGGCTGGCTCGCTGGTGACCTGGACCCTGATCGGCGCCGTCTTTGGCGGCATCGTCTTCGGCATGCTCAGCGACCGCTTTGGCCGCATTCGTGTGCTGACCTGGACCATCGTGCTGTTTGCCGTCTTCACCGGCCTGTGCGCCTTTGCCCAGGGCTACTGGGACCTGCTGGCCTACCGCACCATTGCAGGCATTGGCCTGGGCGGCGAGTTCGGCATTGGCATGGCCCTGGCCGCCGAGGCCTGGCCTGCCCGCCACCGCGCCCGCGTCTCCTCCTATGTGGCGCTGGGCTGGCAGCTGGGCGTTCTGGGTGCAGCGCTGCTGACCCCGCTGCTGCTGCCACTGATTGGCTGGCGCGGCATGTTCCTCGTGGGCGTGATTCCCGCTGTCGTAGCCTGGGTCATCCGCCACCAGTTGCACGAGCCTGAGGTGTTTGTGGCCAAAAGCAAGCAGCAGCGCCCCTCTGCCATGCACTGCCTCAAGCAGCTGATGAAGGACAAGACCACAGCCAAGATCAGCCTGGGCGTGATCGTTCTGACCTCGGTACAGAACTTTGGCTACTACGGCATCATGATCTGGATGCCCAGCTTTCTGTCCAAGCAGATGGGCTTCAGCCTGACCAAGTCCTCCATGTGGACAGCCGTCACCATTGTTGGCATGTCGATTGGCATCTGGGTGTTCGGCCAGCTGGCTGACCGCATTGGCCGCAAGCCCACCTTCCTGATCTTCCAGGTCGGTTCCGTCATCTCCGTGCTGGCCTATTCCCAGCTCACCGATGCCACGGCCATGCTGTGGGTGGGCGCCATCATGGGCTTGTGCGTGAACGGCATGATGGGCGGCTATGGCGCTGTCATCAGCGAAGCCTATCCCACCGAAGCCCGCGCCACTGCGCAGAACGTGCTGTTCAACATCGGCCGCGCTGTCGGCGGTTTTGGCCCAGTCGTCATCGGCGCGCTGGCCATGGCCTATTCCTTCCAGGTCGCCATCGCCCTGCTGGCCGCCATCTATGTGCTGGACATGCTGGCCACGGCCTTTCTGATTCCCGAACTCAAGGGCAAAGAACTTCAATAAAGATAGCAGCTACCGCATATAGAAAAAGCGCCAGAGCCTAAAAAGCCTGGCGCTTTTTTATGTATTGAGTAAGAGGTCTTTACTGCGAAGCCACCGCCACCACCACGGCAGATTCCGCCACCTCCAGCCAGACCTGGTCATCCGCAGCCAGGCCGCTCATGGCCGGGGCAAAGCCTACGATCTGCGCGCCCCAGTTCAGGCGGCAGATGGCTTCATCGCTGGCGGTGACGTCTTCTGAAACCGTGGCTGCGCCATAGGTAGCGCGCTGCACTGCGGCAGGCCACAGGTTGATGGGCTGGGCCGAGGCGGCCGGGCGTTCCTGCCCCAGCCAGACTTTGACAGCCGTGGCCTTGCACAGCGCCAGCACCTGCACGCCGGGCGCCAGGCCCAGCAGTTCATAGCTCTCGGGGGTGATGCGTGCAGCAATGATCCAGTCAGAGCCTGCATCGCTGGCCGCACGCAGCCAGACGCGAATCTGGCTGCCCATGGATTCAACCTTGAGCACCGTGCAGGGCCACTGGTTGCGCATGCTGGTCATCAGGCCTAGATTCGGGTGCGTGCCTCCCGGGGTGCCAGCTTTCATGCGCTCCAGCAACTCGGTGCGCAGCTTCACCATGGCCTCTGCGGCATACAGCAATTCTTCACCCGCTGGCGTAATCTGCGCGCCGCCGCCACCCGCACCGCCAACGCTGCGCTCCACCAGGGGCACACCCGCCAGATTGGTCAGGGTATCGATGGCCTGCCAGGCCGCCTTGTAGCTCACCCCCACATCACGGGCCGCCTGAGAGATGGAGCCACTTTGCGAAATGCCACGCAGGATGGCGATGCGACGGTCGGCCATGTCGTAGCCCAGCGCCTGAGAAACGGAGTCCGAAGACAGCGCCGCAGTCTGCACGCCCTCTTCTTCGGACATTTCAAATTGTTCTTGTTCGAAATTATTGGTATCTGACATAAGCCGCCATCATGCCCTGCCTTGGATTTTCCTAGCGCCCCTCAGTTTTTCAAAAAGGCTACACTTCGCTATTCCTTTAATGAATAGCGATCTTGCAATGACACAGATGACTGCCCGTTCCACACGTTTTTCCTTTCAGCGGGTTCGCTCTGCGGCCATGATCGCCACGGTGACAGGCACTGCCATGCTGAGCCTGTGGTCTGCGCAGGCCCAGGCGGCTGAAGTCTCGGTGGCTGTGGCGGCCAACTTCACCGCGCCCATGAAGAAGATTGCGGCTGAATTTGAAAAGGACACCGGTCACAAGGCTGAGCTGTCCTTTGGCGCCACTGGCAAGTTCTATGCGCAGATCAATAACGGCGCACCGTTCGGCATCTTGCTGGCCGCCGATGACACCACGCCCGAAAAAATCGCCAAGGAAGGCAAGGGCGTCGCCGATTCCCGCTTTACCTATGCCATTGGCACACTGGTGCTGTGGAGCCCCAAGGCCGGTTATGTCGATGACAAGGGCGAAGTGCTCAAGACCGGCGACTACAAGCACATCGCCATTGCCAACCCCAAGCTGGCGCCCTATGGCACAGCCGCCATGGAAGTTTTGACAAAGCAGGGCCTGACAGCCCAGGTGCAGCCCAAGATCGTGATGGGCGAGAACATTGCCCAGACCTACCAGTTCGCCGCCAGTGGCAATGCACAACTGGGTTTTGTGGCGCTGTCGCAAGTCATGGAAAACGGCAAGATTCGCGAAGGCTCGGCCTGGCAAGTGCCCGGCAATCTGCATGAACCCATCCGCCAAGACGCCATTGTGCTGAACAGCGCCAAGGACAACGAAGCCGCCGCTGCGCTAATGAAGTATCTGCGCAGCCCCAAGGCGCACGAGATCATCCGCTCCTACGGTTATAGCTTCTAACGCTTTATTGACAATGGCTTGAGGCCGTTTTGCCTATAAGCCTCTGACGCCACCCTCCGCTCTGCCCTTGGTGCCTCTCGGCTAAGCTGGGACAACAAGGGCCTTTTTTGACCTTATGCAACTGAACGCCGAAGACTACGCGGCCATCTGGCTCACTCTCAAGCTTGCGGGGGTGACCACGGTACTGCTGATGCTGCTGTGCACACCGCTGGCCTGGTGGCTGGCACATACGCGCTCGCGCTGGGCCGGGCCGATTGCCGCCGTCGTGACCTTGCCACTGGTGCTGCCGCCCACCGTCATCGGCTTTTATTTGCTCATCGTCATGGGCCCCAATGGGCCGGTGGGCCAGTTCACCGAATGGCTGGGCCTGGGCCGTTTGCCATTTACCTTTGCCGGCCTGGTCGTCGGCTCGCTGATCTATTCCATGCCCTTTACCGTGCAGCCGCTGCAGCGCGCTTTTGAAGCGCTGGGGCCGCGCCCCATGGAAGCCGCTGCCAGCCTGGGCGCCAGCCCCATCGACCGCTTTCTCACCGTAGCCCTGCCGCTGGCCCGCCCCGGCTTTATCACCGCTGCCGTGCTGACCTTTGCCCACACCGTGGGCGAATTTGGCGTGGTGCTGATGCTGGGCGGCAATATCTCGGGCGAGACGCGCGTGGTCTCGGTACAGATCTACGACCATGTGGAAGCCATGGAGTACGGCCATGCCCACCTGCTGGCCGCTGGCATGGTGGCGTTTTCCTTCCTTGTTTTGCTGGCACTCAACTGGCTCCAGCCAAAAAAATGACCCCCACGCTTGCTTCACTGACGTGTAACCGCTGCCCCCCAAGGGGGCCCCGACCGGCTACGCCGATTTTTGCCTTGGGGCGGCCCGGCGGCAAAAACACCTGGCTGTTATGAGCAGTTCAAATTTCATACAAGCCCGCCTGCAACTGCAGCGCGCTGACTTCTCTCTCGATGTGAATCTGCAGTTGCCTGGCCACGGCGTCACCGCACTGTTCGGCCCGTCCGGCTGCGGCAAGACCACCTGTCTGCGCAGCCTGGCAGGCCTTGAGCGTGCGCAGGGCCGCGTCACCGTCAATCAGCAAATCTGGCAAGACGACGCCCTCAAGCAATGGCTGCCCACACATCAACGTGCGCTCGGCTATGTGTTTCAGGAAGCCAGCCTGTTCACCCACCTGTCGGTACAGAAAAATATCGACTATGGCTTGAAGCGCACCCCCGTCGAGCGGCGCAAAGTCTCCAAAAAACAGGCCGTAGAACTGCTGGGCATAGGCCATCTGATGGAGCGCATGCCCGCCACACTCTCTGGCGGCGAACGCCAGCGCGTAGCCATTGCCCGGGCGCTGGCCACCAGCCCCGAAGTGCTGCTGATGGACGAGCCTCTGGCCGCGCTGGATGCCCAGCGCAAAGCCGAAGTTCTGCCCTATCTGGAGCAATTGCAGCGCCACCTGCAGATACCGGTGATCTACGTCAGCCACTCCATGGACGAAGTGGCCAGACTGGCACAGCACATGGTGCTGCTGAATGCAGGCCGGGTGCTTGCTGCGGGTGCAGTTGCCGAGCTGCTGTCCAGCCTTGATCTGCCACTGGCGCAAGGCGATCTGGCATCCAGCGTGGTTCATGCCACCGTGCAAGACCACGATGCAGCCAACCACCTGAGCACGCTGCACTTTGACGGCGGCCAGCTGCAACTGGTCATGGCACGCCCACGCGAAATCGGCAGCCAGGTTCAGCTGCGCGTGCAGGCCCGCGATGTGAGCCTGAGCCTGACGCGCCCCGAAGCCAGCAGCATTCTCAACATCCTTCCCGTGCAACTGCTGGGCCTGCGCGAAGACGGACCGGGTCAGGTCATGGTGTCGCTGCAAGCCGGCCAGACCCGGCTGCTGGCGCGCATCACCCGGCACTCGGCCACCGCCCTCGGGCTGCAGGCTGGCATGCAGCTGTTTGCGCAGATCAAGGGTATGGCACTTTTGGACTGAAGCGCTTATCTGAAAAGCGCTATCAGCTCTTGAATCTATAGCACACAGGCAGGCTCTTGAGCGTACCCACGAAATTGCTTTGCGCCTGCACGGCTTCGCCCGCCAGTTCGATATGCTCCACGCGCTGCAGCAGCTGCTTGAAGAAGGACTTGATCTCGTTGAGCGCCAGCAACCGACCCAAGCAGAAGTGCACGCCAAAACCAAAGGCCAGATGGCGTGAATTCGTGCGCTGCACATCGAAGCGGAAGGGATCGACAAACGCCTCTTCATCGCGGTTGGCAGACAGGTACAGCATCGCCAAACTGTCGCCCGCCTTGATCTGCTTGCCACGCAGCACATAGTCCTGCGTGGCGGTGCGCATCATGTGGCGTATGGGCGTAACCCAGCGTACCACCTCGTCGGCTGCGCCTTCATTCCACAGCTCGGGGCGATCGCGCAGCAGTTGCAGCTGATCGGGGTTTTGCAGCATGGCCAGCAGGCCACCAGCCAGAGCCGAGGCTGTGGTCTCATGCCCTGCGGTGCTGGTAACCAGCAGATAGGACAAGGTCTCCAGCATGGCCATGGGCGCGCCGTCGATGACGCCGTTGGCAATCACGCTGGCCAGATCGTCAGTGGGCTCGCGCCTGCGCCGCTCCACCAGCTCACCCAGATAGCCCATCAGCTGCATGAACACGGTGCGACCATAGTCGCCGCTGTCGTCCTGCATATCAGGGTCGCTGGCACCAAACAGCTGCTGGGTGCTGCGCAGCACAAACTGCATATCCGATTCGGGCAGGCCCAGAATTGTCATGATCACAGACAGCGGCACAAAGTTGGCAATGTCGGCCGCAAAGTCGCACTGGCCGCCTTGCTCCTGCATGCGGTCAATCCAGTTGCTGCACACGGTATCGACGCGCGACTGAAAGCGCGCCACGCCCGGCCCCATAAACCAGCTTTGCGCCACGGCGCGGTATTTGCGGTGATCAGGTTCATCCATATCCAGCAGGCTGCGCACCATGGCCGTGCGCTTGCCCAGGGCCGCCGTGGTCTGATCCTCCACCTCTCGCGGCACCAGGGTCACACGCGGCTCGTTGATAAAGATCTGGTGCTGGCGCTCCACTTCCATAATGTCGGCGTGGCGAGTCACGGCCCAGAAGGGGCGGTATGGCTCCTGATCAATCCAGGCCACAGGTTCTTCACGGCGGTAGCGTGCATAGCGGGCATGCAGCAGTTCGGGGTTGGCATAAACACCGGGGCTGACAATATCGTTCACAGGGGCAAGCATGCTGAGGTCTCCTTTTTTATGACGAAACTCTGCAGCGCACTCCCACTGCAAAGCCTGGGAAAACTCTAGCCGTCAAAGCCTCCGATGGGACAGCCAGCCTACCCATAATGGGTAGATGCAAGACAGCCATCCACTGACGCAAAGCCCGCAGTTTCAGGCGCAGAAGCATCGCATCTCCATCACCATGTCGGGCTTCACATTGCCGCTGCTGCGCGGCGTGTACCAGGCTTTTGGCGGCGACATTCTGCTGTGCATTGTTCTGGGGGAAATTGCGGTGCACAACGCGGGGCGCTGGCTGGCGCAGGAGGACAACGACCCGCAGGTGCTGGAAGACCTGCAGCGCCATCCCGAAGTGCTGCGCCCGTGCAATGCGCTGTCGATTGCCGAAGCCACCGGCATTCCGCGCGAGACTGTGCGCCGCAAGGTGCTGACGCTGATTGAGCGCGGCATGGTTTACCGCGCCGACAACGGCCAGTTGTTTGTTCACCCGTCCGTGCCGGAGCAGACAGAAGCCGTCACCCACTCCATGGTTCCCGCCCTGCTGGAAGCGGCCCAGCGCATACAAAATCTGCTGAAGCCTGCGGAAACCTGAGGGCAGAACCGCATAACAAAGGGCGCTGCAAGTCCATGCGGTGCTGACTATCATCAGCCCATGACTGAATCTGCCTGCCCTCTACCCTCGCTCGAACCTCTGGCGGCGCTGCAAAGTCATGCCGTACAGTTTCACAACGCCGGGCAGACCGAGGTGCAGCAGCGCGTGCTGGCCGCCGAGGTGCCGATTGCACTGGTCTTCAACGGCATATCGCACGCGGTGATGATGGGCTCGCCCGGCGACGTGCAGGACTTTGCACTGGGCTTTGCGCTGACCGAAGGCATCATCGACAGCTCTGCCGATTGCTATGGCATCGAAGCCCGCCCGGTTGCTGCCGCAGCCGCTGGCTTGCCCGAAGGCATGGACGGCATGGAGGTGCAGCTGGACATTGCCTCGCGCTGCTTTGCACGGCTGAAAGACAAGCGCCGCCGCATGACGGGGCGCACCGGCTGCGGTGTTTGCGGCGTGGAAAGTTTTGCCGCACTGGATTTGTCTTTTGACGCCCTGCCGGCGCATGACTGGCTTGAGCGCATTGATTCCGCCACCGTCTGCAAAGCCATTGATGCCTTGCCGCCCCACCAGATTCTGAATGCCGAGGCCGGAGCCATTCACGCCGCAGGCTGGGCCACGCTGGACGGTGAAATTACCGATGTACTGGAAGACGTGGGCCGCCACAACGCGCTGGACAAGCTGATAGGCCGACTGGCGCGCACCGGCAGGCTGGGCGAGCCTGGCTTTGTGGTGCTCTCCAGCCGCGGCAGCCATGAGCTGGTGCGCAAATGCGCCAAGGTGGGCATTGCGGCGCTGGCCACCATCTCGGCCCCCACGGCCATGGGCGTGCGCATGGCAGAGCTGACAGGTCTGCGCTTCTGGGGCCTGTGCCGCCCGCCCAAGGCAGTGCTTTATGTTGCAGGCTCATCCACCCCATCGACAAACGCCTGAATTCCTATGAACCTCCACCTGCATGGGAACCCATGGCTGGCGCTGCGTAAATTCTTCTACGACTATCTTCACGACGAGAAGAATGAAACCCGCCTCAGCAAGACCTTCAACTATCTGCTGATTGCCTTGATCATTGGCAATGTGGTGGCGGTTTTGCTGGAGTCCGTCAACGATATCTACAAAGCCAATCAGCGGTTTTTTGATATTTTTGAAAATATCTCCATCGTCATTTTTTCGGCGGAATACATACTGCGCTTCTGGTGCGTGGTTGAAGAAAAGCCGCAGCAAGCAGCCTGGAAGACACGCTGGCAGTGGGTTACCAGCGGCGGCGCCATCATTGATCTGCTGGCCATATTGCCCGCTTACATCAACTTCTTTGTCCACATCGACCTGAGATTCCTGCGCATTCTGCGGCTGCTGCGCCTGCTCAAGCTCACGCGGTATTTCACCTCGCTGCAAATGCTGCTGCGCGTGATTGAAAGAGAAAAAGGCTCGTTTCAGGCCGTAATCTTCATTCTGAGCATCTTGATCGTCATGGCCGCCGCTGGCGTCTATGTGGTGGAGAACCAGGCCCAGCCCGACGTTTACAGCTCCATTCCCGCCTCCATGTGGTGGGCTGTGGTGACATTGACCACCGTGGGCTATGGCGATGTCACGCCGATCACGCCGCTGGGCCGGGCGCTGGGCGCGGTCATCACCATTCTGGGCCTGGGCCTAGCAGCGCTGCCAGCCGGTATTCTGGCCACCGGCATTGCCAATGAGCTGGAAGCGCGCAAGCAGGAAATTGCACTGAAGTTTCAGGAGCTGCTGCAAAGCCAGCAGATCGATCTGCTCAAGGATCAGGCCAAGATTGAAGAAATTCGCCTGCAAGTGGGGCTGACACCCGAGCAGACGCATGACATCGTGCTCAAGCTGATTCGCGAGCAGCAGGAAAAAGCGCTGGCCGACAAGCACTACCAGTATTGCTTTTGCCCACATTGCGGCAACCGACTGCCACAAGACCGGCCGGACTGAGCGCGGCCCAGTCACCCTCGAATGGCCGACTAGAGAGGTCGCAGCGGCAGAACTTCGTAGAATCCCGGCTCCAGCCCCTGGATATACACCATGAATCGCTGCACCATTTCTTCTCTGCGCCCCTCTCCCAGCCGCCGCCTTTTCAGCTCTGCCCTGCTGGCTGCGGCGGCCACCGGCTGCCTGCTGACGCAGGTGACACTGGCCCAGGGCCTGCCGTCCAACGACACGCGCAACTTTCCGCCCACGGCGCAGTTTGGCGAACTGACGATTACCAACTTCCCCGAAGTTGCCATCAACGGCACGGCCATTCGCACCACACCGGGCTTTCGCCTGTTCAGCCAGGAGCGCACCCTCGTCTTTGCCAGCAATTACGCAGGCCAGAAGATGCTGGTGGGCTATGTGATTGAGCCACAGACCGAAGGCCTGCACACGGCCTGGATTCTGACGCCCGCCGAAATCGAAAAATACAAGCCCATTCAGCCGCGCAGCCTGCTGCAGCGCGTCTTTGGCAGCTGATTCGGCGCATAGCACCTGCTATTGATTTCAAAGCTGCTTGCGCTTGCAGTGCAAGCACTTCAATGATTTTTCTATTTCAAACCAAAGTCTGACCAGCGCTAGCCGCTATGACTTTGTGCTTGGCTTGCTGCAAGCCATACACCCCATATAAGAGCGCCCCATGAGCAAAAAAGTCTTTATCAAAACCTTTGGCTGCCAGATGAACGAGTACGACTCGGACAAGATGGCCGACGTGCTGGGCGCAGCCCAGGGCTACGAGCCCACGCAGGATGTGGAAGAAGCCGACCTGATTCTGTTCAACACCTGCTCGGTGCGCGAAAAGGCACAGGAAAAAGTGTTCAGCGATCTGGGCCGCATCCGCCACCTCAAGGAAAAAGGCGTGCTGATTGGCGTGGGCGGCTGCGTGGCCAGCCAGGAAGGCGCTGAAATCATCAAGCGCGCACCGTTTGTGGACGTGGTCTTCGGCCCCCAGACTCTGCACCGCCTGCCCGAGCTGCTGAACGCCCGCGCCGCCAAGGCCAAGCCGCAGGTGGATATCTCCTTCCCTGAAATCGAGAAGTTCGACCACCTGCCCCCCGCCCGTGTGGAAGGTGCCTCGGCCTTTGTCTCGATCATGGAAGGCTGCTCCAAGTACTGCAGCTACTGCGTGGTGCCCTATACCCGTGGTGAAGAAGTCAGCCGTCCGTTTGAAGACGTGCTGGTGGAAGTGGCAGGGCTCGCCGACCAGGGCGTCAAGGAAATCACGCTGCTGGGCCAGAACGTCAACGCCTATCTGGGCAAGATGGGCGACACCACCGAGATGGCCGACTTCGCGCTGCTGCTGGAATATGTGGCCGAAATTCCCGGCATTGAGCGCATTCGCTACACCACCAGCCACCCCAACGAGTTCACGCCGCGCCTGATCGAAGCCTACGCCAAGATTCCCAAGCTGGTCAGCCACCTGCACCTGCCTGTGCAGCACGGCAGCGACAAGATTCTGATGGCCATGAAGCGCGGCTACACGGCTATGGAATACAAGAGCACGATCCGCAAGCTGCGCGCCATCCGCCCCGATCTGGCCATGAGCAGCGACTTCATCGTGGGCTTCCCCGGCGAGACCGAGGAAGACTTCCAGAAGATGATGAAGCTGATTCACGATGTGCGCTTTGACAACAGCTTCAGCTTTATCTTCAGCCCCCGCCCCGGCACGCCTGCGGCCAATCTGCCTGACGACACACCGCACGAAGTCAAGCTGCGCCGCCTGCAGGAGCTGCAAGCCGTCATCAACCAGAACATCAAGGAAATCAGCGAAGAGCGCGTGGGCACCGTCCAGCGCCTGCTGGTCGAAGGCGTGAGCAAGCGCGACGGCAGCGAGCTGATGGGCCGCACCTTCTGCAACCGCGTGGTCAACTTCCCCGGTAACGAACGCCTGATTGGCCAGTTGGTGGACGTGAAGATCACCGAGGCCAAGGCCTACACCCTGCGCGGCGAAGTGCTGCTCAAGGACTGACCCACGGCCACAAGCTCTGCCCAGAAGCCAGCCTTGTGCTGGCTTTTTTGTGCCTTCCCTCGGGCAGTAACAGGAGGTGACAAGCGCTGAACGATTGACGTGGGCGTCAAATCAACCGCTAGGATGGAAGACTGTTGGGGGCCACGCTGCCTCGGATTGATATCTGGACACCATGAACCAAACTGCTGCACTTCAAGGCGATGCGCTGTATGCGCTTCTCGATCAAGCGAAAGAACTGGTCTATGACGACAACGGCCCGGGCGATGTCGCCATCAGCCGCGAAGAGCGCATGGCCGCTGCCGCCGAGCTGCTGGAGCAGCAAACCTATGCCCCCACCAGCGTGGATGAGCTGGAACGCCTGCACGACTTTCTGGCCTATCTGGGCCGCAACCAGACCGCCAGCCAGTTGCTGCAAACGCACCGTGAACGCGTGCTGGCAGCCGAAACCGATCCCTCCCGCCACGCCCATGGCGATATCCGGCTGGCGCTGAGCGATATTCAAAGCCGCACCGAATTTGACAAGCCCGCAGCCATTGCGCTGCTCATGCCCACGCTCCAGAAGATCGAGGCCCTGCCCGATCAGGACGAGAGCAACTACTGGGACTTCTGGCAGAACCAGGCTTACAAGCTGCAGGCCTGGGAGATGAACGCCATCGCCATCGACATGCGCCGCGCCCGCGAGCGCCGCGACCCCGATCTGGCCGATGACGCCGCGTTTCGTGATGCCCTGGCCTGCGTTCGCAAGGCAGAGCTGGCGCAGCGCGCAGGCAAGCCCTCAGAAGTCGGCCCCCTGGTGCAGACCGCCATCAACACGCTGCGCGATGCGCCTGCCGATCAGCATGTGGAGTTCGACCAGTGGATGCAGCTGGCAGACCAGTCGCTGCCACTGGCCGCGCAAAGCCTGCCATCGCTGCTGATGGCCTGCGAGCAGCAACTAGCCCAGCGAGAGCAGCCCGCCCCATCGCAAGCCATCAAAGCCCACCGCAAGGTGCGCATCGTTCGCCTGCAGGCACAGGCCTGCGCGCAAGCTGGCCAGCTGGAAGCCGCGCTGCAGCTGGCTCCGCAAGGGCACTTCGGCCTGACCGATGATGCTGGCGACCCCTTTACCGCTCTGCACCTGGAATGGCTGGTGCAGGCAGGCCACATGGACGAGGCTGCCAATCTGGCGATGGAGTCCGTGCTGCACGCCCGCCCGGTTTCAGCCGTTACCGCCTACCATCTGGCGCGCCAGCGCTTTGATACCGACCCGACACGCTCCATCACCTGGGCCTTGATTCTGGCCATGGGCGGCATCGACGAAGACATGCGCCAGTTGCTGGCGCAAGAAGACATGGCCGCCCACCCGCCCGAGTTCTATATGAATATGGTGCGTGCCGCACAGCCGCAGCACCCGGTGCTGGCCGTCATCGAAGGCATGAAATGGGCCTCAAAGCGCAAGATGGAGCAAGCCCTGCCGCTGCTGGAGCAATCGGTCGGTCTGCACCCCGAGTTTGCCGACACCGACAAGCTGCCAGCCCTGTGGGCCGCCCGCTTTGCCGTGCTGCCCCTGGAAGAAGCGCTGGCCCGCCCCTTCCCTGAATCCCATGGTGGCCACTGGTGCTATGCCGCTGGTGTGGTGCTCGATGATGAGGACGACCTGGCCCCGCTGATGGGTGGTAAAAAGAATGTACCGTCCGAAGAAGTACGCGAGCCGCTGGTGGTTCGTTACTACGAGATGGGTCTGGCACGCTTTGAGCATTTCTGGGCCACGAATCAGGGCGCGTTCAAGGATGCCGACCTGCATGTGTACTCCATGCTGTGCAACAACCTGGCCATCAAATACCGCTTTGCCGAACGCTATGACGATGCTGCTGCCCTGCACCGCAAGGGTTTGGAAAGCAGCCCGTTTGCCGAGCATCAGGATGGGCTGATGTGGTCCGCCATCCTCAAGGACGACGACGCCGAGATCGTGGCCGAAGCCGAGCGCTTGTGGCACTTTGTGCAGGACCACGGCTATGGCCGCCATGACCCGACCAACTACTTCTCCACCGTTGCCATGTCGCTGTACAAGCTGGACCGCGACGATGAAATCAGCATCTGGCTGGAACGTCTGGACCAGTGGTTTGAAGAGCTGGACGAGGAAGAGCAGCAATCCGAGCGCCGCGACTATCTGGCTACGCTGATGAGCATGCTGGATTTCCAGTCCAGCACCCGGCCCGAGCTGGTGCTGCCCCGCCTGCGCGCCCATCAGGCCGAAGTCACCGCCCTGCGCGACTGCTACCCGCTGCGCCGCCTGGCCTGCGCGCTGGAAGCCTATCCCGAGCACCTGGAAGAATCGCTGGCGCTGCACAAGCAGGCCAGCACCTTCCTTGACAAGGACGACGACGAGGACGAGCGCCGCATGAGCCGCGAAGGCATTGCCCGCGCAGAGCGCAAGATTGGCGAGCGCGATGCCGAGGCCGGTGGCCAGTCCAGCGGTCGCAAGCCCTGGTGGAAATTCTGGTGAGCGAGGCAAAATCCGCAGGCGCAGCCAGCGCCTATCAGGCCCGCGACGTGGTCAACGCCCCCGCCATCAAGGAGGCCATCGCCGCGCGCAGCGCCGCACGCGGCGATGCCCCTGATGTCGCGGCCTGGCTGGCCAACCACTTTTGCCGCCATGTGATTGGCAATCTGCAGGCCGATGCGCCCGTGGTGCAGATGATTGCCGATGGGCACGCACTGCAGGAGCTGCTGGGCCGCAAACCAGCCCCCGCCTGGGCACTGGAGCGCCTGAGCAAGAAAGCCAGCGGCTTTCCCCTGCCCAATCTGTACTGGATTGTTCCCGACGCCCCCGCCGTGCTGGCGCTGGAAAACCGCCTGGTGGAGTTTCTCTCCACCCGCAAAGGCACATCGCTGGAAGGCAAGCTGCAGCGCGTGAATGCGCCGCAGGCACTGGCCCGCTGGACGCTGGAGCATCTGTCCTTCCAGCAAAAGCAAAACAGCGGCTGGATTGAGCACTCCAAGGACGCCGTGCGCGGCCTGCTGCCCGGCCAGCAAGGCATTTTCTTTGAATTTGATAGCAAGAGTGCCAATCTGCGCAAAGAGATGGCTTATGAAAGCCAGATGATGGGCCACTGTGTGGGCCAGTTTGCCGACCGCAAGCAATTCCAGGGCGGCTATGGTGAGCACTACGCTGAGGGCCTGCTGTCCGGCAAGATGCGGCTGTTCAGCTACCGCACCGGCTCGGCCCAGCCGCGCATCACCGTCAACGCCTTTGTGCAAAAAGACGGCACGCTGCAAATCGAGCAGATCAAGGGCAAGCAAAACCGCCCGCCCATCGCCCGCTACGTGCCCGATGTGGTGGCCCTGCTCAACCACCAGCCGCTCAATGACGAGGTGCCCGACGACGCCCTGGCCATGGGCGTGCTGCGCCGCCCGGCCCATTTTCTGCAAGCCAACCCGCAACTGGCGCCCTGGTGCGCCGTGCAGGATCTGACCAGTGACGCCGAACAGCTGTGGCTGATGCAACAGCACCCCGAGCTGCTGAGCAGGCTGGATCTGCAGTCCCCGCTGATGCAGTGGATGGTGGCTGCGCGCAAGGACTCTGTGGATAACGAGGTGCTGGAGAAGATGCCCAAATCCGCCGCGCTGCAAACCACGCTGCAACTGGCCCGCAAGCGCCCTGCCCGCAGCGGAGGCCGGATATGAGCGGCTGGACGATTTTTGCGCTGGTCATTGCACTGATTTACTGGGTACTGCGCGGTGGCTTCAAGCGCCTCAAAGCAGCCAAGGCCCGTGGCGACATGATCAGCTACAGCGCTGGCAGCCCCGAGCGCAACTGGGCGCTGGCCCTGGCCCACCCCACGGCCTACCACGCCATGCAGGGCGGCTTTGCCAGCGACCTCTATGGCGCGGACGATGCCCTGGCCAAACAGCTGCGCCCCATGATCCTGCACCACCTGGGCCTGCGCACTGACTTGAGCGACGAGCAGGTGCGCCTGCAACTGCCTGACGCCCTGCGCCAGCGCTGGTTCATGCTGGATCTGCAACGCCCGTCACGCAGCGACGAGCCACGCGCTGCCATGGCGTTTGCCTGTGCACGCGTCACCTTTTTTGTGCGCTGCGCCCACCTGCTGGGCTGGGTGGATGAAGATGCGCAGTGGCAGGTGCTGATGCTCAACGCCCAGCGCGCCCAGCAATGCTTTGGCAGCTGGCTGGACTTTGGTCAGGCCTATGCCCAGGGCCGTGCCCAATGGGTGGGCACTGGCCGCAGCGACGTGCTGGGCAAAGTCGTAACGCCCGAAGAAGTGGCCCAGTGGGTGACCGAAGAGCAGCACCCCTGGCATGTGATGGACTGGAATCTGGTGCTGGAGCCTGCTGTTGATGCAGCGCCAGAGGCTGCGATGGCTCAAGCTGCATAGACAAAACAGGCTCAACCCCTTACCTATGAAGCGCTGGTAGCTATCAAAAACAAAGGACTGCCAGGCAGTCCTTTGTACTTTTCACAGCACACTCACTCAGGCAAAAATACTTCTTGCCTCGGTAAATCGCTTGGCGAAATACACGTTATCCATGCGCACTCGCTGCACCGTCCCGCCGGTGGATGGCGCATGCACAAACTGCCCGTTGCCCACAAAAATACCCATGTGCGAATAGCGCCCGCCCAGCGTATTGAAAAAGACAAAGTCGCCGCGCAGCAGATCACGCCCCGAGACCGGGTTGCTGGACTGCGCCCACTGCGATGTGGTGCGCGGCAGCCTGCGCTCGGTCACGCCGCCTACCGCCCACTGAATCAGCCCACTGCAGTCAAAGCCGCCTTCGGGTGAATTACCGCCATAGGTATAAGGCGTGTTCACCACCAGCATGGTGCGTGCCAGCATGCCTTCGCGCAGATCGTCGGACAGATTCAGCGAATTGACCGCCCTGGCACCGCCGCCGCTGCTGCTTTGCGCGGCCTGTGTCGGTCTTGCGGGTGGCTTGGACGAACAGCCCGCCAGCAAAGCCAGCAGCGAACCGGCGCCCGCCATCAGCGCCACGCGCCGCTGTGAATCCTGCGGCAAGCCCAAATCCATGGAGGTGCTAGCTTGTACTTTCATAGCGCCCATGTTCTCAGAAAGCTGCGCCAGGCTCCAGTCATAACCCTTGAGGCTTATAAAAAAGTGAGCTGCTTGCGCCAACCAGATCATGAAAAAAACGATGAAAACCATCGAAATTCAAGAACCAGCAAGCGCAAGCAGCTCACTTTTTAGAATCAAACAATCTCAAATCAAGCATGCCTCCACCCAGAGGCGCCGAGCAAGAGCCGCCTCGCGGCGAAGGCGCCGTCCCCCTCCGCGAAGCAGAGAGGGGCACCCGGCTAGGGGGAAGCGGCAAAGCCGCTCAGGGGGAGCAATCAGAACGGCAGCTTCGGCATGCCACCGCCCATCATCCCCTTCATGGCCTTCATGCCGCCCATCTTCTTCATCATCTTCATCAGACCGCCGCCCTTGAACTTTTTCATCATGGTCTGCATTTGCTCAAACTCCTTGAGCAGACGGTTGACTTCCTGAACCTGCACGCCAGCGCCATCAGCAATGCGCTTTTTGCGCGTGGCCTTGATGAGAGCCGGATGCTTGCGCTCCTTCATGGTCATGGAGCAGATGATGCCTTCCTTGCGCTTGATCTCGCGCTCGGCCTTGTCCATATCGACCTGACCGGCCTTGCCCGCCAGTTCGCTGGGCAGCTTGTCCATCAGTTGGGACAGGCCGCCCATCTGCTTCATCTGCTGCAACTGGGCCAGAAAATCGTTCAGATCAAAGCCGTCGCCGCTCTTGAGCTTCTCGGCCATCTTCTGCGCGGCTTCCATGTCCACGCCCTTGGTGACCTGCTCGACCAGAGCCACGATGTCGCCCATGCCCAGCACGCGCTGTGCGTGGCGGTCGGCGTCAAAGACTTCCAGACCATCGATCTTTTCCGAGACACCGGCAAACTTGATGGGCGCACCCGTGATCTGGCGCACGGACAGGGCCGCACCACCACGCGAATCACCGTCGAGCTTGGTGAGCACAATACCGGTCAGCGGCAGCGCTTCCTTGAAGGCCTTGGCGGTGTTGATCGCATCCTGACCCTGCATGGCATCCACCACGAACAGGGTTTCCACAGGCTTCAGAATGGCGTGCAGGTCCTTGATTTCCTGCATCAGCAGTTCATCAATGGCCAGACGACCGGCCGTGTCCACCAGCAGCACGTCAAAGAAATGCTTTTTGGCGTAGTCAAGGGCTGCCAGCGCAATGTCGCGAGGCTTTTGGTCGGGGGTCGAGGGGAACCACTCGGCGCCCGCCTGTGCAGTCACGGTCTTGAGCTGTTCGATAGCAGCAGGGCGATACACGTCACCCGAGACAGTGAGTACTTTTTTCTTGCGCTTTTCGATCAGGTGCTTGGCCAGCTTGGCCGTGGTCGTGGTTTTACCTGCACCCTGCAGGCCGGCCATCAAAATGATGGCGGGAGGCTGGGCGTTGAGGTTGATATCCGCCACGCCTTCGCCCATGGTGGCAGCCAGCTCTTTGTTGACGATGGACACCAGCACCTGGCCGGGCTGCAAAGAGCTGATGACTTCCTGGCCCAGCGCTTTTTCTTTGACGCGAGCAATGAAATCACGCACCACGGGCAAGGCCACGTCGGCTTCCAGCAGGGCCATGCGCACTTCGCGCAGCATGTCCTGAACGTTGGATTCCGTGATGCGGGCCTGGCCGCGCATCTCTTTGACAAGGCGCGAAAGTTTATCGGTCAGTGCGGAGGCCATAAGCAAAAAGCATTCGAAAGAGGTAGACAGACAAGGGGCTGCGACGATGGTGAGCACCAGCATCAGACTGCCCGCTGCAAGAAGCCACAAGGCTATGTATATAGAGCATTTTACCCGCTCCCCTCTGCCAGGCATCGGGCTGCCATCTGGACTCCGAACCACACAGGGGACTTGGCACAGACGGCATCGCAGGTAACATTTGTATAAATCCAAGCAATAAGCCGCCCCGCTGTGGGCTGCAATCGAGGTATCCGATGCTCAATGTGCTGTATCGCCAGTTTCTAGAAAGCTATGCCGATGCGTTTTTCCTGCAAAACAGCGAAGGCCGCTTTCTGGATGTCAATGAGCAGGCTTGCATCAGCCTGGGCTACCGCCGTGAAGAGCTGCTGCAAATGCGGGTTCACGAAATCGCTGCGGACTACAACGATGCCGATCTGCAGCGCATGTGGGACGATACCGCCCCTGGCGCCAACTATGTGATTCAGGATCACCACTACCGCAAGGATGGCAGCGTGCTTCCGGTGGAAGTCACCATCAGCTGCCAGCTGGTCGATGGCGAAAAACACTATTTCACGCTGGCGCGCGACATGACGGAGACCAACCGCCAGGTTGACGAGATCAACAAGCTCAATGCCGAACTGCAGCAGCAGATTCAGGAGCGCACCCGCCAGTGGCAGGATTCGACCCGGCTGCTCAATTCGGTGATGCGCGGAACCTCAGACATTGTCTTCGTCAAAGACCTGCAGGGGCGTTATCTGTTCGCCAACCCTGCATCGGACAAGGTGGCCCGCGTGCCCGAAGGCGGCACCATCGGCAAGACGGACGAAGAGCTGCTGGGCGGCAAGAACAGCTTTGCCGATGATGATGCCCAGGCGCTGGCCAGCCCGGAGCCTGTGGTCTCTCTGGCCTATGCCGTTGTGGATGGACAAAAGCATGTTTTCCAGTCCATCAAGAGCCAGTACCTGGACGAGCAGGGCCGGGTCATAGGCCTGCTGGGCATCTCGCGCGACATCACGCAAATTCACGCCGCCGAGCAGCAGTTGCGCATGAGCTATGACTCGCTGCGCCGGGCCGAGCGCCTGTCGCGCATCGGCAGCTGGACGCTGGACATTGCCACAGGCGAATTTCTGGCCTCGGACATGATGTACGAGATGAATGGCGTGGACCCCAAAGGCCCGCGCCTGACTCCCGAAGATTTGCAAGGTTTGATGAGCCCGGCCGACCACGCCAAGGTTGTGGAAGCCATCAACCTGTGCGCACAGACGGGCCAGTCATACACACTGGATGTAATCCACACCACCGCCGACCGCGGCAGCTTTCCGGCCTGCATTCTGGGCCAGGCCGATCGCGATGAGCAGGACAACATCATCAGCATCAGCGGCACGGTGCAGGATCTGTCTGAGCGCGAAGATGCCAAGCTGCGCCTGGAGGCGCTGGCCGACAACCTGCCCAGCGGCGCCATCTTCCGTCTGGAAAAAGATGGCCCCGGGCTGCGACTGAGCTATATCAGCGCCGGTGTGGAGCGCTTGATCGGTATCTCTGCCGCGTCCATCATGGCGGACCGGCAAAACTACCTGAACTCCATCCACCCCGATGATCTGGAGGAATACAACCAGCTGATGAATTTGTCGTTTCAGCAGCTCACGCTGTTTGATCACAGTTTTCGCATCATCAGCCCCGGTGGTACAGAGCGCTGGCTGCGCTGCCGATCGGCCCCCAGACGCATGGAAAGCGGCGTGGTCTGGGATGGCATCCTGCTGGACATCACCCGCGAGCGCGAGGCCGAACTGGCACTCAAGCAGGCCAAGGAAACGGCAGAAAGCGCGGAACGCGCCAAGTCTGACTTTCTGGCCACCATGAGCCACGAAATCCGCACGCCGATGAATACCGTCATCGGCATGACCCGGCTGGTGCAGCAGACGCCGCTGTCGCCCAAGCAGCGCAACTATCTGGAGAAGGTGGAACTGTCGGCCAACGCGCTGCTGTCCATCATCAACGACATCCTGGACTATTCCAAGATCGAAGCGGGCATGCTGGCGCTGGAGGCCGTGGAGTTCGCGCTGGACGATATTCTGGAAACGGTCTCGGCTGTCACCACCTTGCGTGCCGAGGAAAAAGGCATTGAAGTCGTCTATTCGATTGCACCGGAAGTGCCGCGCCATCTGCGGGGCGACCCGCTGCGGCTGAGCCAGGTACTCAACAACCTGGTGAGCAATGCCATCAAGTTCACCCACCATGGGGAAGTCGTTGTCGCTATCGAGCTGGAGCGCCCGGCACTGCTGTCCACTCGCGCGCCGGAGACCCATATTCTTCGCATCAGCGTGCGCGACACTGGCATAGGCATGAATGCGGGGCAGATTTCCCAGCTCTTCCGCCCGTTCTCTCAGGCCGATAGCCAGACCACGCGCCGCTATGGCGGCACCGGTCTGGGCCTTGCCATCTGTCACAGGCTGGTTCAGCTCATGGGCGGCCAGTTCGATGTGCAAAGCCAGATCGGCGTGGGCAGCATCTTTGTATTCACGGTGCAGATGCAGGCCACCGCCACGCCCAATATCCGCCCCCAGCTCTACCGTGTGGGCGCTGCCGATCGGGTGCTGATCGTGGATGACAATGCCAGCGCACGCGACATTCTCAGCACCATGGTGCGCGGCTTTGGCATGCGCACCGACACGGTGGAAAGCGGCGACAAGGCGCTGGCTGCGCTGCACATGGCCTCACGCAGTGGCTCGCCCTACTGTCTGGTGCTGATGGACTGGCGCATGCCAGGCATGGATGGCCTGGAAGTGGCGCGCCGCATTCGCGAGGAGGAGCGCCTGTCCACCACCCCGGCCGTGTTGATGGTGACGGCATACGGGCGCGAGGAAGTTCTGCGTCAGGCGGATCGTCTGGGTCTTCAGGGTCTGCTCGTCAAGCCGGTGACGGAGTCCGTGCTCTTCAATTCCATTCTGGAAATTCTGCAGTCCTACGGCCCGAACCATACCCCTGCGCCCTCCCTCTCTGCGCCGCCATCCATGTCCGGCATGCCTGCGCTGCAACGTTATCCACAGCTCAAGGGGCTTCGCGTGCTGGTGGTGGATGACAACGCACTGAACCGCGAAGTGGCAGCCGACTTTCTGGAACTGGTCGGCGTGAGCGTGGAGACCGCCAACGATGGCCTGTGCGCACTGCAGGCACTGGAAGCCAAGACCTTCGATATCGTGCTCATGGACGTTCATATGCCCAATATGGACGGCCTGCAAGCCACCCGGGCCATTCGCAACACGCCAGCACTGAGTCATCTGCCCGTGATTGCCCTGACAGCCCAGGCCCGCCTGGAAGACAAGGACGCCATCGAAGCCGCCGGCATGAATGCGCATCTGAGCAAGCCCATTGATGAGTTTCAGCTCTATGAAACGCTGTGCCAGTGGCTGCCTTCTGCCCAGGCATCTGCCCCCGGCCCGGAAGCTGCCTTCATCAGCGCTGATGCAGCGCCCGAAAACCTGCAGAGCCAGCAATACCGGGTGGACATGCAGCAGGTGCAGCAACGCTTTCGCGGCAACACCAATCTGATTGGGCGTGTGCTCAACGGCTTTTTCCGGGACTTCAGCAATGCGCCCGCACAGATGCAGGAAATGCTGCAGCAAAGCCAGTGGCAAGACCTTGGCATGCTGGCCCACACCCTTAAAGGCTCGCTGGGCTATCTGGGTGCAGATGCATTGATGCAGGAAGCTGCCGAAATCGAAGCGCTGACGCGGCAATCTCCGCACAGCGAAATTCCCCAGCCCATGGAAGTTCAGCAGCAACTGCGCCAGCGCGTTCCCTTATTTGGCCAGCATCTCGAACTGCTGCTGGCCAGCCTGCCGGGAGCGCAAAGCCCGCAACCGGCCAGCAGCGCCAGCACCGCAGGCCACAGCGCATCGCCCGAAGTCAAGGAAGCTGTGGAACGACTGCGGCAGTTCATTGTGGACGGCGACTACGCGGCGCTGGAAGAATTTGAAAGACTTCAGCGCCTGCTGGACATGCGCCGCCATGGGGTGCTGCTGCAGAAAATCCGCAAAAATGTCGAAGACTTGGAAGCCGAGGCCGCTCTGCAAGAGCTCTCGCACCTTGAGCAACAACTGCGAATGACCTCGCCATCGCAGCCAAACTCCTCCTATCCACAAGAATAAGCACGGTCTATGCTGGAAGAACTGGAACAAGAGCAACCCACCATCCTCATCGTTGATGATGAGCGCGTCAATCGCACCATGCTGGCCGAGTTGCTGGGCCAGCAATACCGGGTTCTGCTGGCCAAAGATGGCCCTGGTGCACTGACTATTGCGAACCGTGAAGCCCACCGCCTGATGCTGATCCTGCTGGACGTCAGCATGCCGGGCATGGATGGCTACGAAGTGCTGGCTCAGTTGCGAGGCAATGAAGCCACGGCCAATATTCCCATCATCTTCATTACCGGCCAGAGCGATGCCGCTGCCGAGGAATACGGCCTGCGTCTGGGCGCAGCCGACTATGTCTCCAAGCCCATACGCCCTGCCGTGGTCAGCGTGCGCGTGCGCAACCAGATCGAAATGGCCTTGCAGCGCCGCACGCTGGAGCGTCTGGCCCATGTGGATGGGCTGACCAGTCTTTCCAACCGCCGCCACTTTGACGACATGCTGCAGCGCACCAGCCGCCGCTGCCTGCGCACCGGCGAGCCCCTCGGTCTGGCCCTGATCGATATTGACCATTTCAAGCAATACAACGATCACTACGGCCACATTCAAGGGGATGAAGCTCTCAAATCAGTAGCACACACCCTGATGCAGCATGCCAGACGGCCATTTGACATTGCCGCCCGCTTCGGTGGTGAAGAATTTGCCCTCATCCTGCCTGGCCATACCGAGCCACAAACCCTGGTGGAACAATTCCGCCAGGATGTGGCCGGAATGGGCATCAGCCATGCGGCATCGCAAACTGCATCGCATCTGACCGTCAGTTGCGGCGTGCTGACCATTGCGCACCCGGGTGACGAAACCATTGAAGAGTGGCTGCAAAAAGTGGACAGCCTGCTCTACGAAGCCAAAACCCACGGTCGCAACCGTGTGCAAGCCGCCACCTACCAGCTGGATTGATGTCAACAAAAGGCGAGTGGCGGCCCACGGCACTATCATAGAAAGCATGCTCTCCCACCCGCTTACCGCTGCCAGCACCACCAGCTGGATTTTGGCCATTGCGGCAGCCATTGCCTATGCTCTGCCCGCTCTTGCAACACAAAAAATGCAGGAAAAGAGCGCGCGCCTCGTTCTTGGCCTGGCCTGGGCCCTGCATGCACTGAGTCTGGGCGTGGGCCTGCTCGGTGAGCAGCCCCGTTTTGGCTTTGCACCGGCGCTGTCCATCACCGCCTGGCTGGTTCTGACGGTTTATGTGGTCGAGCAGCAGCTGTTTCCCCAGCTGCGCTCGCGCTGGCCTCTGGCCACGCTGGGCAGTGTGGCCGTTCTTCTGGCCGTCATCTTTCCCGGCACACCGCTGCATGTGAATGCATCGGCCTGGCTGCCGCTGCACCTGGCACTGGGCATTGCCTCCTACGGCCTGTTCGCTGCGGCCGTGGTTCACGCCGCGCTGATGAGCCATGCAGAAAAGCAGATGCGCCTGGGCGCCGACCATGACGGCGGCCTACCCCTGCTGACGCTGGAGCGCCTGACTTTCCGCTTTGTGGGCGCAGGCTTCTTACTGCTGACCGCCACCCTAGCCGCTGGCTGGCTGTTTGGCGAGCAACTCTATGGCCGCGCATGGGTCTGGAATCACAAATCCGTGTTCTCCTTGCTGTCCTGGATCACTTTTGCCGTGCTGCTGTTCGGGCGCAAACGCTTTGGCTGGCGCGGCCAGAGCGCTGTTCGCGTGCTCTATATCGGTGCCGCTTTGCTGCTGCTGGCCTATGTGGGCTCGCGCTTTGTCATTGAAGTCCTGCTGGGGCGCATGGCATGAAATATCTGCTGGTACTCATTGTTGTGGCTATTGCCATTGGCATCTGGCGCAGCAAGCGCCGTGTTGCAGATTCAAGCCGCCCATCCGCACGCCCAGCCACGGCACTCAGCAAACCTCAGGCCATGGTGGAATGCGCGCACTGTGGCCTGCACTTGCCAAAGGCTGATGCTGTCAGCAACGCACAGGGCCAGCTTTTCTGCAGCGCAGAGCACCGCCGACTGGCGGCGCGCTCTCCATCCGATCGGTAAAGCATGGCGGCACCCCAATCTGACTGGCAGCACACGCTGATTCCGCTGGAGTCCGCCATCAGCCGCCAGGCCGATGTCAACCTGAAAGCACCGTTTGTTCGCCTCTGGCAGGCTTTTCTCAGTGGCCGTGTGCTGCTGGCTGTGGCTCTGATACTGCTGCAGACGCTGAACTGGCAGCTGCAAAACATCAGCTCGCCCCTGGTCTGGCTGATCTGCAGCACCTATCTGGCGCTGACGCTTGTCATGCGGCTGGCCGCCGCCAGCCATGTGCCGGCACCACAGGCAGGCATGCAGTGGCTGCCTGTGATTGGTGTGGATATTGCCGTGATTTTCCTGCTGCAGCTGCTGCAGGCAGGTTCTCTGAACTACACCGCGCTGCTGGCCATTCCCATTCTGATTTCATCAGCGCTGGGCGGCCTGCTGCTGGCCTTTGGCACCACTGCCGCCATCACGTTGCTGATGCTGGGCTACACCGCGTGGCAGTACTCCCACGGCCTGAGCGACGCTGCACAGACTTACTATCAGACGGCTTTTTCCTGCGCAGGCTATTTCTGCGTGGCCTACCTGACGCATGAACTGGCCAGGCGCTTGCGCGGAGAGCGGGCTGCCGCCATGTACAACCAGCTGCGCACGCAGACCCAGGAGCAGGTCAATGCGCTGGTGATCAACCACCTCTCGGATGGTGTGCTGGTGGTGGATTCCAGTCAACAAGTCTTGCAGGCCAATCCTGCGGCACTGCGTCTTCTGGGCCTTCCTGAGCACCACTCACAGCATTTTTCGCTGCAAACGCAAGCCTGGTGGCACCCTTTGACGGAAGTGGTGCAGGCCACGTTTACCCACGCCCGCCCCCTGTCCGTCACCGTGCATCTGCAAAGCAGTGCGCAAAGCGGCGTCACAGGTCTGGATGTCCGGGCACGCGTGACAGAGATGACGGCGTCTTTCATCGACAGCAACTCCAGCATCGATGCCGCCCATTCGCTGTGCGTGATGTTTCTGCACGACCTTCGGGAAATGGAAGCACAGCTGCGCACCGAAAAGCTGGCCTCCATGGGCCGCATGTCGGCTGCGGTGGCCCACGAAATTCGCAACCCATTGGCCGCCATTACCCAGGCCAATGCCTTGCTGGCTGAGGATCTGGGCAGTCAGCCCACCCATCAGCAGCTATGCCGCATCGTGGGCCAGAATGCCGACCGGCTGGCCCGCATCGCGGAAGAGATTCTCAACATTGCCCGCGTTCAGCAAAGCGGTGATGCCAGCCCCCCTCAAACCTTGAATCTGGACACCCACCTGGCGCTGAGTGTGCAGGAGTGGCAAAGTCAGACTTCGCCGCCCCGCCTGCTGACGCTGCAGCTCAATGCACCAGCTCGCCACATCGTCTTTGATGAAGAGCATCTGCGCCGCGTGCTCATCAACCTGCTGGACAATGCCCAGCGCCACCGCAGCAGCGCCCAGGACATTGCCAGCCTGCAGCTAATCAGCGGCTACGGCTGCGAAGAGCTGCGTGACAGCCATGCATCCCAGCAGGACAGCAGCTGGTTCATGGTCTGGAGCGATGGCGCGCCGCTGGAAAGCAGTGTGCAGCGCCATCTGTTCGAGCCTTTTTTCTCGTCGCAAAGCCGCTCCAGCGGCCTGGGTCTGTATATCTGCCGTGAGCTGTGCCAGCGCTATGGCGCCAGCATCAGCTACCAGCGTATGAAACGCGATGGCGTCGATGGCAATGCCTTCATCGTCAGCCTGCACACCAGCCCCGCGGCATCCTCAGACCGTTCCCTGTTTGACTCGATCATGGTGTAAGCCTAGTGACTTCCTTGCCCACAACACCCACCTCTGCCAGCATTCTGGTCGTGGACGATGAGCCCGATCTGCGCACGCTTTATGAACTGACCTTGCTGCGCGAAGGCTATCGTGTGGAGACCGCTGGCTCGGTCCAGGAAGCAAGAGAGCAACTGCAGGGCAAGCGCTTTGACGTGATGATCAGCGATATGCGCCTGCCAGACGGCACTGGCATGGAGCTGCTGCTGCAACTTCGCGAGCAGAACCGGACGGAGCGCTGCATTGTCATGACGGCCTATGGCTCGGCAGAAAATGCGGTCAACGCCTTACGCGCCGGGGCTTTTGACTACCTGACCAAACCCGTGGACCTGCGCCAGTTTCGCCAGGTGGTGGCCTCTGCCATTCAAGGCATTGGTGCAGTTCCCACGCCCGGCATCAGCCCCAATACAGCCAGCGATGCAGATGGCTGCAACCCCGCACAAGGCGACTCCGCCCTGCAGGCACTGGTGGGCAGCTCTGCCGCCATGCAAAGCGTCAAGCAGCGCGTTGCCAAGGTGGCCAAAGGCATGGCTCCCGTGCTTGTGCATGGCGAATCAGGCACGGGCAAGGAGCTGGTAGCACGCGCTTTGCATGCCTGCAGCCAGAGATCCGACGGACCCCTGATCGCCGTGAACTGTGGCGCCATTCCCGAAAACCTGCTCGAAGCCGAATTCTTTGGCGCACGCAAAGGCTCCTATACCGGCGCCACGCAGGACAGGCCGGGCTACTTCCAGGCAGCCCAGGGCGGCACCTTGTTCCTGGACGAAATCGGCGACCTGCCGCTGGCCATGCAAGCCAAGCTGCTGCGCGCCATTCAGGAGCGCAAGATTCGCCCACTGGGCAGCACGCAGGAAGAGTCCGTCGATGTGCGCATCGTCAGTGCCACCCACCGAGATCTGGCGGCGCAGGTGCAGACAGGACAGTTCCGCCAGGATCTGTTCTATCGCCTGAATGTGATTGAAATCACCCTGCCCGCGCTGCGTGAGCGCCGTGAAGACCTGCCCGAGCTGTGCAATGCCCTGCTGCACAAACTGGCCCATGAATCCGGCCTGCACACCCCAGAGCTTGACACCATCAGCCTGACCCAGATCGCTCAGCTGGAGCTGCCCGGCAATGTGCGCGAGCTAGAAAACGTGCTGCACCGCGCTATTGCGCTGGGTGATGAAGGCCCGCTGCGCCTGCCCGAACCGAGCAGTTCAGGAGACTCTTCATCGCTACCCCAAGCTCTTTCACCAGCCGCGTCGCCAGAAACCGGTACAGCCTTGCCTGCGGCTCTACCTCAAGACCTGCAAGCCTGGCTGGACGAGCAAGAGCGCAGCATTCTGGTTCAGGCCCTGCAGGACAACGGCTTTAACCGCACGGCCACCGCAGCACGCCTGGGCATCAGCCTGCGCCAGATTCGCTATCGCATTGAGAGACTGGGCATTGACCTGCCCTCCGAAGGAAACAAGCACCATGGCGACCACAGCTAAGCCAGCAGACCATCGCTCCACCTGGGAGTCCGGCTGGTGGCAGGCTGCGCACAAGCTAGCCTCTCCCAACTTCGGCCCGCGCCCCGCAGATGCCAGCATTGACCTGGTTGTTGTTCATTCCATCAGCCTGCCGCCGGGCCAGTACGGCACCGGCGCTGTGCAGCAGCTGTTCACCAACCAGCTAGACTGGGATGCACACCCCTACTATCAAGGCATTCGCGGGCTGGAAGTTTCCTCGCACTTCTTCATTACGCGCCAGGGCGAGGTCTGGCAGTTTGTGAGCTGTGACGACAGAGCCTGGCATGCAGGCGTCAGCCACTGGCGCGGTCGCGATCGCTGCAATGATGACTCCATCGGCATAGAGCTCGAGGGCCTGGAGGGCCTGCACTTCGAATCTGCGCAATATCTGGCGCTGCAGAATCTGTGCCAGGCCATTGGCGATCACTACGCCATTGCCTATATCGCTGGCCACGAACATATTGCCCCCGGCCGCAAGCATGACCCCGGCGCCGGCTTTGACTGGAAAGCGCTCACTGCACAGCTCAAAGCCCAAAGCAGCACCAGCCACTGGCAACTGCCCCCGCAAGTTTGAGCTTGCACACCCGCAAGCCGTTGAGCACTCTCAAATTCAGAGCGTCACACGCTTGCCATTCATGGCATTCATAGTTGCCTGAATGAAGAACCCTGTCGAGCTGTGCGACAGACGCTAGCTTTTCATGAGCAGCATCCACAGAGCCCGACCGTTCAACCCCGGTCACTGTGCTGTCAAGCAGCTTTTGCGCGCTGATGTCGCTTCTGCCAAACACACATATTTTTTACAAATTTGCGCGGCTTGGCAGCAGCACCGTGCAACGCCCAGAGGGCCTTGTGTGGCGGGGCTTTGGAGCGCATTGCGCGTCTGTCAAGTGACCTATGAAATGTCCGCTTCAGTAGTTTCATCAGGTCAGCCAGATTGAACAGCGATACACTACCGGTAGTGTTTCAGGGCGCTTCAGACCCTACATCTAGTGTTTACAAGTTGTGCACACCCTGTGCAAACCATGTGCAGACACTAGCGCCCGAATTCGTTTTTGATGGCCTGCCCAGAGTGCAGGCCTTTGTCTGCCTATCCACATATTGACCCTGAGGAACTTATGCAAGAAGCGTTGAACTCACTGCCTTCTGCCGCGCCCGACAGCGCAGCCAATTCTTCCTCCCCCAACGACAACTACCAGATCATCCGCCGCAGCGGTGATGTGGTGGCCTTCGCCCCCCAGAAGATTGCCGTGGCACTGACCAAGGCATTTCTGGCCGTGCGTGGTGCACAAGGCGCAGCTTCGGCCAGCGTGCGCGATACCGTCAACGAATTGACCGAAGGCGTGGTGCGCGCCCTGCTGCGCTCGCGTCCCGAAGGCGGAACGTTCCACATCGAAGACGTGCAAGACCAGGTTGAGCTGGGCCTGATGCGCGGCGGTCACCAGGACGTGGCTCGCGCTTACGTGCTGTACCGTGAAGCCCGCAACCAGGAACGCGCCGAGCAGAAGAAAGCCGCCGAAGCTGCGGCCAGCGCCGCCAAGGCCAGCAAGCCCGCCCTGCAAGTGACCGACAACGGCCAGCGCGTGCCGCTGAACCAGGAGCGTCTGGAAGCCCTGATTGCCGCATCCTGCCGCAACCTGAACGCCGACATTCAGGCTGCCCCCATCGTGGCCGAGACGCTGCGCAATCTGTATGACGGTGTGCCACTGACCGAAGTGTTCAAGGCCTCCATCCTGGCTGCCCGTACGCTGATCGAAAAAGACCCCGACTACACCTATGTCACCGCCCGCCTGCTGCTGCACACCATCGTGCGCGAAGTCATGGGCCGTGATGTGCAGCCTGCCGAAATGCAGGCCGCCTATGTGGACTACTTCCCCGGCTTTGTGCAAAAAGGCGTGGACAACGAGCTGCTCAACCCCGAGCTGCTGAACTACGACCTGCCCCGTCTGGCCCAGGCCCTGAAGGCCGAGCGCGACGAGCAGTTCGACTACCTGGGTCTGCAGACACTGTACGACCGCTACTTCCTGCACGTACGCAAGACCCGCATCGAGCTGCCCCAGTCCTTCTTCATGCGCGTGGCCATGGGCCTGGCGCTGAACGAGCCTGACCGCAATGCCCGTGCCATTGAGTTCTACGAGCTGCTGTCCTCATTTGACTTCATGTCGTCCACCCCCACGCTGTTCAACAGCGGCACACTGCGCTCGCAGCTGTCGTCCTGCTACCTGACCACCGTGCCCGACGACCTGGACGGCATCTATGAATCCATCAAGGAAAACGCGCTGCTGTCCAAGTTCGCAGGCGGTCTGGGCAATGACTGGACCCGTGTGCGTGCTCTGGGCTCCCGCATCAAGGGCACCAACGGCGAATCGCAAGGTGTGGTTCCCTTCCTGAAGGTGGTCAACGACACGGCCGTGGCTGTGAATCAGGGCGGCAAGCGCAAGGGCGCGGTCTGCACGTATCTGGAATCCTGGCACCTGGACATCGAAGAATTCCTGGAACTGCGCAAGAACACCGGCGACGACCGCCGCCGCACCCACGACATGAACACGGCGAACTGGATTCCCGACCTGTTCATGAAGCGCGTGATGGAAAAAGGCCAGTGGACGCTGTTCTCGCCTGCCGACACGCCTGACCTGCACGACCTGTACGGCGAAGCCTTTGAGAAGGCCTACACCGCTTACGAAGCCAAGGTGGACAGCGGCGAGCTGAAGCTGGCCAAGCGCATTCCTGCTGTGGACCTGTGGCGCAAGATGCTCTCGATGCTGTTCGAGACCGGTCACCCCTGGATCACCTTCAAGGACCCTTGCAACATCCGCTCGCCCCAGCAGCACGTAGGTGTGGTGCACTCGTCCAATCTGTGCACCGAGATCACGCTCAACACCAGCGACACCGAAACCGCTGTCTGCAACCTGGGCTCGGTGAACTTGGTCCAGCACATCAAGGACGGCAAGATCGACCATGACAAGCTGCGCAAGACCGTGAACACGGCCATGCGCATGCTGGACAACGTGATCGACATCAACTACTACGCCGTGCAAAAGGCCAAGGATTCCAATCTGCGCCACCGCCCCGTGGGCATGGGCCTGATGGGTTTCCAGGATGCGCTGTATGAAATGCGCACCGCCTACGCCAGCCAGGGCGCCGTCGAATTTGCCGACGAAGCCATGGAAGCCATCTGCTACTACGCTTACTGGGCCTCGACCGAGCTGTCCAAGGAACGCGGTACCTACTCCACCTTCAAGGGCTCGCTGTGGGATCAGGGCATTCTGCCTCCCGACACCCTGAAGCTGCTGGAAAAGGCCCGTGGTGGCTATGTGGAAGTGGACCGTTCGGCCAAGCTGGACTGGGACGCTCTGCGCGCCAAGATCGCCAAGGATGGCATGCGCAACAGCAACTGCGTGGCCATTGCCCCCACCGCCACCATCTCCAACATCGTGGGCGTGGATGCTTCGATCGAGCCTTCGTTCGGCAACCTGTCCGTGAAGTCCAATCTGTCGGGCGAGTTCACCGTCATCAACCAGTACCTGGTGCGTGACCTGAAGCGCCTGGGCCTGTGGGACGACGTGATGGTCATGGACCTCAAGCATTTCGACGGCTCGCTGCGCGCCATCGATCGTGTGCCGCAAGAGATCAAGAACCTCTACGCCACAGCGTTCGAAGTCTCGCCCGAATGGCTGGTGGAAGCCGCCTCGCGTCGCCAGAAGTGGATTGATCAGGCCCAGAGCCTGAACATCTACATGGCCGGTGCATCGGGCAAGAAGCTGCACGACACCTATATGCTGGCCTGGCTGCGTGGTCTGAAGACCACCTACTACCTGCGCACCACCAGCGCGACGCAGATTGAAAAATCTACCGTGCAAAGCCGTACGCTCAATGCCGTGTCTTCCGCTGCGCCTGCGGCCTCGGCACCTGCCGCCAAGCCTGCGGTGAGCGCACTGGAGGCAGCTGCCGCTGCAGCGCGTGCCCAGGCACCGGCTACGGACATCAAGTTCTGCGCGATTGACGATCCAGGCTGCGAAGCATGTCAATAAACACCCCCTGAGGCGCTACACGCCTTCCCCCTCTCTCTACGCGCTGCGCGCTACGGGAGGGGGACGACACCTTCGCTGCGGGGCGGCCCTTGCTCGGTGTCTCTGGGTTGGATTGCGCCAGTTTTTAGTGGCGCTTATTAAATAGATAAATCAGAAGGCTGGATGTCGATCTCGCACCCAGCTTTTCCCTTCAAGGAATAACTCATGCTGAGCTTTGACGACGACACCTTTGCCTCTTCCGCGACCAGCGCAGAAGCCGGTGCATCCACCAGCACCCACAAGCGCGTGAATGCTGCTGACAAGCGCATCATCAACGCCAAGACCGACGTGAACCAGCTGGTTCCGTTCAAGTACAAATGGGCCTGGGAAAAGTATCTGGCCACCTGCGCCAACCACTGGATGCCGCAGGAAGTGAACATGACCCGCGACATCGCGCTGTGGAAGGACCCTAACGGTCTGACCGAAGACGAGCGCCGCATCGTCAAGCGCAATCTGGGCTTCTTTGTGACCGCCGATTCGCTGGCCGCCAACAACATCGTGCTGGGCACCTACCGCCACATCACAGCGCCCGAGTGCCGTCAGTTCCTGCTGCGCCAGGCGTTTGAAGAAGCCATCCACACCCACGCCTACCAGTACATCGTGGAATCTCTGGGCCTGGATGAATCGGAAATTTTCAACGCCTATAACGAAGTCCAGTCCATCCGCGACAAGGACGAGTTCCTGATCCCCTTCATCGAAGCGATCATGGACCCCAACTTCCACACCGGCACCCCCGAAACCGACCAGACGCTGCTGAAATCGCTGATCGTTTTTGCCTGCCTGATGGAAGGTCTTTTCTTCTACGTGGGCTTCACGCAGATTCTGGCGCTGGGCCGCCAGAACAAGATGACGGGCGCTGCCGAGCAGTACCAGTACATCCTGCGCGACGAGTCCATGCACTGCAACTTCGGCATCGATCTGATCAATCAGCTCAAGCTCGAAAATCCACATCTGTGGACCGCCGAATTCAAGCAGGAAATCACAGAGCTTTTCCAGAAAGCCGTTGAACTCGAATACCGCTATGCCGAAGACACCATGCCACGCGGCGTGCTGGGTATGAACGCTTCGATGTTCAAGGGCTATCTGCGCTATATCGCCAACCGCCGCGCCACCCAGATTGGCCTCGAAGAACTTTTCCCTGGTGAAGAAAATCCCTTCCCATGGATGAGCGAAATGATCGATTTGAAGAAAGAACGTAACTTCTTTGAGACACGAGTGATCGAGTATCAGACCGGAGGCGCACTTTCTTGGGATTAATTGCTTCTAAGCAGGCACAATGCGAGTCATGACTTGCTTCACTTCATTGCTACAAAAAACTGAGATTTTTGGCGTGAAGCAAATTTGTGTTCCTAGCGATGCGTAACTCCACATCGCTTTGAATCGCCCGGCCACAAAAAGCCGGGCGCTTTATGCAAATCAACGAAGGAGAAAATGATGGCAACTGCGAAGAAGACGGCCGCCAAGGCCACAACCGAGAAAAAGACACCTGCCAAAAAGGCGGCCGCACCTAAGGCTGAAGCCGTGAAGAAGGCAGCAACAACCAAGGCAGCGGCCCCCAAGGCTGCTGCAAAGACAGCGACCAAGGCTGCTCCCGCCAAGAAGGCTGCAGCTCCCAAGGCCGCTGCAAAGACAACAGCCAAGGCTGCTGCGCCTGCCAAGAAGGCTGCTGCAACCAAGGCAACAACTGCCAAGGCTGCTGCGCCCAAGAAGGCTGCAACTGCTGCCAAGGCCGCTCCTGCCAAGAAGGCTGCAACAACCGCCAAGGCTGCAGCTCCCAAGAAGGCTGCAACTGCGGCCAAGGCCGCCCCCGCCAAGAAGGCTGCTGCAACCAAGGCAACAACTGCCAAGGCCGCTGCACCCAAGAAGGCTGCAACTGCTGCCAAGGCCGCTCCTGCCAAGAAGGCTGCTGCACCTAAGAAGGCTGCAACAACCGCCAAGGCTGCCGCTCCTAAGAAGGCTGCAACTGCTGCCAAGGCCGCTCCCGCCAAGAAGGCTGCAGCACCTAGGAAGGCCGCAACAACTGCCAAGGCTGCCGCGCCCAAGAAGGCTGCAACTGCTGCCAAGGCTGCTCCTGCCAAGAAGGCTGCTGCACCTAAGGCAACAACTGCCAAGGCTGCTGCACCCAAGAAGGCTGCAACTGCTGCCAAGGCTGCTCCCGCCAAGAAAGCTGCTGCACCCAAGGCCGCTGCTCCCAAGGCTGCTGCGCCTGCCAAGAAGGCTGCAGCTCCCAAGAAGACTGCTGCGAAAAAGGCTGCCGCTCCTGCACCTGCACCAGCTGCTGCTGAAGCCGCTGCACCCGTGGCACAAACTCGCCTGGCACCTCAAGCCGCGTGGCCCTTCCCTACTGGCAACAAGCCCTGATCAGTTCGCTGACCAGCAAGCCATAAAAAAGCCCGGCCTCTTGAAAAAGAGGTCGGGCTTTTTTCATCTGCACCACATCAGCGGCGCAGGCATTTCAGGCAATCAGGGCTGAAAGTTCAGCGCATAGTTTTGCGGGCCACGATGAGCGATTTTGAGCGCGCCCATGCGATTGCCCAGCTCGGCGCAGCGCACCAGATCCCAGCCACGCTCCAGACCAAACAGGAACGCGCCGCGCCATGCGTCGCCACAGCCTGTGGGGTCCACCACGGCAGCAGGCTTTACGGGTGCAACCAGCGTCTTCTCGCCTTGTTGCCAGACTTCGCAGCCCTCAGCCCCCAGCGTCACGATCAAGCCCTTCACCTGCTGCGAGATCTGCGCAAAGCTCAGGCCTGTGCGCTCGCTGAGCATCTTGCCTTCATAGTCGTTCACCGCAACCCAGTCGGCTTGCTCAATGAATGCCTTGAGTTCCTCGCCGTTGAACATGGGCAGGCCTTGACCCGGGTCAAAAACAAAGGGAATGCCAGCAGCCTTGAATTGCGCCGCATGCTCAATCATGGCCTGACGACCATCGGGCGCCACAATGCCCACCTTGATTTCGCCAGCCATATCGGCCGTGATCTGGTTCTCATGCGCCTGCATCATGGCGCCAGGGTGGAAGGCCGTGATCTGGTTGTTATCACGGTCCGTCATGATCATGCACTGGGCCGTGTGCGTGCTCTGCAGCTGACCCACATGGCGAGTCTCAATACCCAGATCCTTGAAGCGCTGCACATAGTCAGCACCATCGCTGCCCACCATGGCCATGGGCTGTGCATCACCACCCAGCAGCTTCAGGCTGTAGGCAATATTGCCAGCGCAGCCGCCAAAATCGCGGCGCAGCGTGGGCACCAGAAATGACACATTGAGGATGTGCAGCTGGTCAGGAAGAATCTGGTCCGAAAAACGACCTTCAAAGGTCATGATGTTGTCGAACGCCAGCGATCCGCAGATCAAAGCAGCCATGATGTTGTTCTCTTTCTGTGAGGGATTAAGGGTAGAAGACCAGCGCGCGGTAACCCGCAACAGGCGCAGACAACTCCTGCACCTGCACTGGCACATTCACACTCCACTCCTGACGGGGCTGCAACTGCTCGGGCGCACCCAGAGGCTTGAGGTCCACAACGCGCCGCAGCAGCGGCTTGTCCTGTGCATCCGTCAGCGTCAGCTCGGCCACGGGGGTGGCCACCGGCGCATCGGAGCGGTTTTCCAGTGTCAGGCTCCACTGATATTCATGGGCATCGGCCAGTTGCTTGAAACCCGAGCCGCTGATCACCACATCGGCAATCTCACGGCGGGGCTGCAATTCACAGCCAACGGCCTTGCAAGCCTTGGTCAGCGCGGGAGCCAGGGCCGGGTATTCGGCTGCCAGCGTATCGCGCTGCTGCCATGCATGCTGAGCCAGCAGCCCGCCCGCAGCAACCACTGAACCCAGCACCAGTGCCACGCGCACGCCTGTGGATTGCCAGAAAGCCTGCCGGCGCGCCTGACGCACAAAGCCCGGCTCATCGGCAACTGGCAGTGGCTCATGCAACTCAGCACGTTCTTCATCAACAGGCTGGGCCGCATTGACCTCACTGCGAACGGCATCCACATCGGTGGAAAGCAAATGCTGGTCAGAGACGATTTCCACATCGCCGATTTCCGGCGGCTCAGAATCTGTAGTGCCCGGCTCTGCCGCTGCAGGTTCCGCGGCGACTTTATCCACCGCGTCCTCTGCACTGCTTTCAGCCTGCGGCAGCTCTTCGCTCACCTCATCCACCGCCGCTGCAGACGATGCAGACTGAACCTCGGCCTCAGCCACCAGCGGCTTGGCCTGATCAACGAACGATGGCTCAGGCGATTCTGCGTGAGCAGGCGTCTCAGCGCTCGCATCTTCAGCGACTGACTCCACAGGTTCAGGTACAGACTCAGGTGCAAGCTCTGGCTCAGGTGCCGCTTCAACCTCCGTCACAGGAGGTGAAACAGCGTCGGATTCATGCACAGCCGGCGTCACCGATTCATCATCAAATTGGCTTCCAGCGCTTTTTAAATCAGCGTCTGCAGCTTCTGAATCAGGAGCATCCGCGCGTTCAGGCTCAGCCAGCTCGGCAGGTTTGACCGGTTCATCGGTCTGGGCCTGCTCCATCGCAGACTGCAGCAAATCGTCGGATACGGTCTGCAAATCTTCAGAAGCGTCGAACACGCTCTGGCACATCCCGCAGCGCACCCAGCCCTGCGAAATACGCAGCTGGTCGGCAACCACTTTGAAGCGGGTTCCACAGGAAGGACAACGGGTGACTTGGCTCATCGGTTTGCAATTGTAGGCAGGCGCCGGGCTGATGTGCCTGCCAGTGTGACGATCAGGCTGCGCGCTGGGCAGTCATCAGAATCCAGCCGTCTTCGCTATCGGCCACTTCCAGCTTCACGTAGGGCGCATAAGCCTCTTTCAGCTCATCGGCCTGACGCTCCAGAATACCGGCCAGCACCAGATTGCCGCCCGCCTGCACATGGCCGCACAGCAGCGGGGCCAGTACCTTCAAAGGCGTGGCCAGGATGTTGGCCAGCACGGTCTGATATGCGCCAGTAGCCGCTTCGGGCAGGCCCGCGTTGACTTCCACATGGTTGGCGCTGGTGTTGTAGTTGGTGGACTCCACCGCTGCCGGGTCAATATCCACGGCATCAATCTGGGGCGCGCCGAACTTGGCGGCACCGATGGCCAGAATGCCCGAGCCGCAACCGTAGTCCAGCGTGCGGCCCAGTGCACCCTTGGACTGGCGTGCAATCCAGCGCAGGCACATGCGGGTTGTGGGGTGGGTGCCGGTGCCAAAGGCCAGACCCGGGTCCAGGCGGATGCTGACCTTGGCCTGCTCGGGCAGTTCATGCCAGGTAGGCACAATCCAGAATTCGGGGGTGATGTCCACAGGCTCGAACTGCGACTGCGTCAGGCGCACCCAGTCCTGCTCGGGCACGGGTTTGACGGCCAGAATCTTGCAGCCTTCAAAGAATTCCTGAGGTTGCAGCAAGTCACGCGCTTCGGTCGCAGCCGCTTCGCTGGGGAACAGCGCGATCACGCGGCTGCGGTTCCAGCCTTCCTTGGGAGCGGGCATACCTGGCTCGCCAAACAGCGCCTGCTCGGCATCGGTCTGGGCATCGGCATCTTCGACGGACACGCTCAGTGCATCCAGTGCATCCAGCGCATCGCTCATGGTTTCGACCCGATCTTCGGGGCACATCAGGCTCAGCTCAAACATGGCCCATCCTTTCTATCACCGCTCTGCGCTCGATCGTCATGCTCTGGCATGGCAAAAAACACAGAGAAGTTGTACTTTCCTGAAAAACGAAAATGCTGGCCTCCGTTTCCAGAGGCCAGCATGGAGCTCAGAGCAGCAAGGCTCCTGATCTCATCGCTTGTTGGTGTTGCGATGCGTCAGCCACTCTTCCAGATAGTGGATGTTGGTGCCGCCTTCCATGAACTTGGAATCGACCATCAAATCCTGGTGCAGAGGGATATTGGTGTTGATGCCTTCCACCACCGTCTCCAGCAGGGCGGTACGCATGCGGGCCATGGCCTGCTCACGGGTGTCGCCGTACGTGATGATCTTGCCGATCATGGAGTCGTAGTTGGGGGGCACAAAGTAGTTGTTGTACACATGGGTATCCACGCGCACGCCTGGACCACCTGGCGCATGCCACATGGAGATGCGGCCTGGCGAGGGGATGAACTTGTACGGATCTTCCGCGTTCACACGGCACTCGATGGCGTGACCCTTGAACTCAATCTGGCGCTGCGTGAACGGCAGCTTTTCGCCAGAGGCGATCATGATCTGGGTGCGCACGATGTCGATGCCCGTGATCAGCTCGGTGATGGGGTGCTCCACCTGCACGCGGGTGTTCATTTCAATGAAATAGAACTCGCCGTTTTCGTACAGAAACTCGAAAGTACCCGCACCGCGATAACCGATCTTCTTGCAGGCAGCAGCGCAGCGATCGCCGATCTTCTCGATCAGGCGGCGTGGAATGCCAGGAGCCGGAGCTTCCTCGATCACCTTCTGGTGGCGGCGCTGCATGGAGCAGTCACGCTCACCCAGATACACGGCGTTCTTGTGCGTATCGGCCAGGATCTGAATTTCCACGTGACGTGGGTTTTGCAGATACTTTTCCATGTACACAGCAGGATTGCCAAAGGCAGCTGCCGCTTCGGCCTTGGTCATCTGCACCGCATTGACCAGTGCAGCCTCGGTGTGCACCACACGCATGCCACGACCACCGCCGCCGCCCGATGCCTTGATGATCACCGGGTAGCCAATCGTCTTGGCAATGCGCTTGATGAGTGCGGGATCGTCAGGCAACTCGCCGTCCGAGCCAGGCACGCAAGGCACGCCCGCCTTGATCATGGCTTGCTTGGCCGAAACCTTGTCACCCATGGTGCGGATGTTCTCGGGAGTCGGGCCGATGAAGGTGAAACCGCTCTTTTCCACGCGCTCGGCGAAGTCGGCGTTCTCAGACAGAAAGCCGTAACCGGGGTGAATCGCCTCTGCGTCCGTCACTTCTGCAGCCGAGATGATGGCTGGCATATTGAGGTAGGACAGAGGAGAAGGAGCCGGGCCAATACACACGGCCTCGTCGGCCAGCTTGACGTACTTGGCATCACGGTCGGCTTCGGAATACACCATCACCGCCTTGATACCCAGCTCACGGCAAGCGCGCTGGATGCGCAGGGCGATTTCGCCCCGATTGGCAACCAAAATTTTCTTAAACATGAAGTTCCTCGCAGCTTGGTGCCTGTGCCGCAGCACAGACCACTGCCAATGACTCAGTCGCGCAGCCAGTGGCTGACGCACCTCGGCGTTGCACTGCAAAAGGCAAGCAACGCCTCATGACCTGTTACTCGATCACGAACAGAGGCTGGCCGTATTCCACAGCCTGGCCGTTTTCGCCCAGAACGCGAACAATGGTGCCGCTCTTGTCGGCTTCGATCTCGTTGAGGATCTTCATGGCTTCAACGATGCAGATGGTGTCGCCTTCCTTGACCTGGCTGCCCACATCCACGAAAGCCTTGGCGCCGGGGCTGGAAGCACGGTAGAAAGTGCCAACCATTGGCGACTTGACCACATGGCCTTCGATCGCGGCAGCAGCAGGTGCGGCGGCGGGCACTGCGGCGGCCGCAGGTGCGGCAGCCACGGGTGCAGCCATTACAGGGGCAGCCTGAATGGGAGCTGCAACGTACTGCTGCACCACACCTTCGCTCTTGACAATACGGACCTTGCCCTCTGCTTCGGTGATCTCCAGTTCCGAAACATTCGATTCGGACACGAGATCAATAAGGGTCTTGAGTTTTCGCAAATCCATGGGAGCTCCAGCGACGTATTTCTAAACAGGGCGCGAATTTACCTCAAATTCGGCCTTCTGCGTGCATTGGCGCATATTTTTCAATAACGTCGCCATGGAATTTGCTTACCTACACTTTTCTTACAGCAAGAGCAAGGCTCATTCGCTCTATTTGCTCCAACTTGCCAGATCTTCACTGGAAAGCTCACCTATTTTACGTTGTCGCACTTGACCCTTGGCATCGAAGAGAACGGTGAATGGCAGCCCCCCTTGCAGATTACCCAGGGTGCGTGATAGCACCAATCCCCCTTGATTTACAAGGGCAACGGGGAACTGCACAGGCTGACGCTGCAGAAACCGCTGAACCGCTTCCGTCTTGTCCACCGCCAGACCAACCACCTGTATACCCTGAGCCCCTTGCCGCGCTGCAAATTCACTGAGCATGGGCAATTCCTTGATACAGGGCGGGCACCAGGTTGCCCAGAAATTCACCAGCAATGGCCTACCCTTTAAGTCCGCCATTGCGAAGGATTTGCCATCTGGCGTTTCAAAGACTTGTGACCACAACTGTGTCTCTGTGTCCGGCCCCATCGCCTTGGGCTGGCTGCGCCACCAGGCCACACCTGCGCCAGCAGCAACTGCCGCAACAGCCACCCCGCCCGTAAGCCAGGCGCGGCGAGAGCTACCCTGACGTTTTGCTTGCGAGTTTGGAATTTCAGTCATCGCCGCGCTCCTCCAGCAACTTGCGCAGTGCCTTGGCGTCGCCACGCGGGCTGCGCCCCTGGCTGTCAGGCTTCATGGCGCCGCGCATATCGTCATGGTAGTAAATCATCAAATGCACACCCACGGTTTCATTGAGGGGCTTGCACAGGGAGTGAATGGACAGCGCCTCTACCGGCTTGCCCTGAAAACCCGTCACCGTACTGGGTTCGTACTGCACCTGGTTATTGATAAGCGCAATTTCTGCGGATTTGGGGTCATCGCAAAACAGCTGCAGATAGATATCCGAGAGCCGGGTGGCTGTGCCGCGCCAGACGGCACCCGCCAGATACGGGCGAAACTCCTGCAGCCTGTCCATCCAGACCAGTGCCAGCTCGCGCAGGGCCTGCAGCTCCTGCGGCTGGGTATCTGCGCAGAACAGCTCTATATATTCACGAATCGCCTCTTCCAGCTGATCGTTGTCTGGCAGCGCAGTACGGCCGGGCAGGCCCAGCTGGCGCACAGCCCGCTGCTTGGCCGGGCCCCATTCCAGCCCTTCTTCCACCACGATGCGAGCTGCCGTCTGAGCGATTTCTGCAGTCACGTTATCAAAACTCATAGCGCACTTCCATTGGGCCGGCGCAGTGTGCGCCAGGAGCCATGCGGTCATTGTGACCCAGATGACCGCAAGACCTTTTCCTATTCCTCACAAGCCAAGCAGTCTGCCCGCAAATTTCATAGCAGTCAGCGCACTATTGGCATCAGACCTCCATAAATTTCACATCAATCCGATGCGTAACAAGCGCAAACAGCTATCAATTTGATAAGAAATGTGACGCCCCATGCACCTGCAGCGCATACCTCGCTCCCAGGTCATGCCTGCAACCGTAGAATCCCGAGCCATGCACATACATATCCTGGGCATTTGCGGCACCTTCATGGGAGGTCTGGCCGCCTTGGCACGTGAAGCGGGGCACAAAGTCACCGGCTGCGACGCAGGCGTCTATCCGCCAATGAGCGATCAGCTGCGCCAGCTCGGCATCGAGCTGATTGAGGGCTACGGCGCCGACCAGATCGCGCTGCAGCCTGATATGTATGTGATCGGCAATGTGGTCAGCCGCAAGCGCCTGCCCGATGGAACGCCCAAGTTCCCGCTGATGGAAGCCATTCTGGACACCGGCGCGGCTTACACCAGCGGCCCACAGTGGCTGGCCGAGCATGTTTTACGCGGCCGCCATGTACTGGCCGTAGCGGGTACCCACGGCAAGACCACCACCACATCCATGCTGACCTGGGTGCTGGAATGCGCCGGCCTGCAGCCGGGTTTCCTGGTGGGCGGCGTGCCGCTGGACTTTGGCGTCTCTGCCCGCCTGGGCGCTGCCAAGCGCCCCACCCGTGGCCCCGGCCCCGTGGGCGATGAGCCTGTGTTTGTGATCGAAGCCGATGAATACGACACGGCTTTCTTCGACAAGCGCAGCAAATTCGTGCACTACCGCCCCCGTACGGCCGTGCTCAACAACCTCGAATTCGATCACGCCGATATCTTTGATGATCTGGCCGCTATCGAGCGCCAATTCCATCACCTGATTCGCACCGTGCCATCCACCGGCCGCGTGGTCAGCAATGGCCTGGAAGAAAGTCTGACCCGCGTGCTGGGCCAGGGCTGCTGGAGCGAAGTGCGCAATTTCGGCTCTGCAGTCAGTGATTTCAGCGCAGAAGGTGACCCCAGCGACTTTGCCGTGCTGCACTATGGCAAAAAAGTGGGCCAGCTCACATGGTCGCTGACGGGCGTGCACAACCAGCTCAACGCCCTGGCGGCCATTGCCGCCGCCGACCACCTGGGCGTCAGCGCCGAAGTGGCCTGCGAAGCCCTGTCGCGCTTTCAGAACGTGAAGCGCCGCATGGAACTGCGCGGCACCGTGAACGGCATCGATGTCTATGACGACTTTGCCCACCACCCCACAGCCATCCGCACCACGCTGGACGGCCTGCGCCGCAAAATCGGCCCCGAAGCCCGCATCCTGGCGGTCTTCGAGCCGCGCAGCAACACCATGAAGCTTGGCACCATGAAAAGCCAGCTGCCCTGGTCGCTGGAAAGCGCCGACCTCGCCTTCTGCCACACCGCAGGCCTGGACTGGGACGCCGCAGAAGCCCTGCAGCCCATGGCCGAGCATGCCAAAGTGGCTGACAACATCGACACCCTGATCCAGCAAGTCACCGCCGCCGCCCGCCCCGGCGACACCATCGTCTGCATGAGCAACGGCGGCTTTGGCGGCATACACGCCAAGCTGCTCGAAGCGCTGAAATAAAGCCAGAGCCCACACCAGAAACAAAAAATGCCCGCTAAAAGCGGGCATTTTTCTGAAACCTGGCGCACTCCATGCGAGAGGTGCCAAGCAAGAGCCGCCTCACGGCGAAGGCACCGTCCCCCTCCGCGAAGCAGAGAGGGGGAAGCCGCAAAGCGGCTCAGGGGGTGCTCAATAACTTATCGACATCGCCGGCACATCCACCCGAATCAAGGGCTTGGACAGCACAGCCTGCGCTGCCACCGCATAGGTGTTGCGCCAGTCTTCGTTATCAAACAGCTTGGTGCGGTTCTGCGCTTCACGCGCCACCACCACCAGCTTGTCGGCCAGCAGCACCTTGCCAGTAGCACGCAGGGGCTCGCAGTCCAGCGATACAAACTGCTGATCCAGCCAGCGGCGCCCTTCATCCGAGCTAACAGGTGTCAGCGCCTGGGTGTCCACTCGGTACTCACGATCGCCATCCAACACGACGATTACTTCATTACGCATAGATCTCCTCTCACTTCCCGGCGCTTGTGCCGCCAGTCGTTGTCATAGCCACAGCTTAAACGCGGCTGCGGGAGCTGAAAACGCAGCAAGCTGACTGCATGCAAGCGACCTGGGTCGCAATCGTGCGCATCATTGGCTCGCTAGACATCACAGCGGTTACAAAGAAACAGTCTGCTGCGCTCTCAATAAAATTCAAAACTGATAGCTAAGACCACTTATATATCACTGACATGGGGATGAAACAGCATATTTCAAGAACGTGATAACAAGCCGTAACTCCATGGTTACCCTTGAAATACCCCTGACTGAACTTATCTGACTGTTAATGCATATGCGCCTGACACCGTCAGGCTACCGGAGCCCATCAACATGACCGCCAACCCCATTCACCTAGAACTGCGTGACCATCTGCAGCAACTGGAGGCTGAACTACAAGTGCAAAAACTGTGGTCTGCCACTGCCCCGGACCCCAAGGCGCTGGAATCCACCATCCCATTCATGTTTGACACGCTCAAGATCCATGAATGGCTGCAGTGGGTTTACATCCCGCGCCTGCACGCGGTGATTGATGCCAATGGAGTGCTGCCTCACCAAAGCCACGTCTTCCCATTGGCCGAGCATGAATGGGAAAAGCGCACCGACTTTGACAAGCGCCATCTGCTGCGCCTTATCAACCGTATTGACGCCACGCTCAACGGCTGCGCAATGACGCCCGATACGCCGCCAGAAGAAAAGCACTGAACACGCTTTTGCCCCGTTCAGCAAAAAAGCCACGAGACGCAAGTTTCGTGGCCTTTTTTATCAGCGCTTATGCAGCTTGTGCCGTGGCACTTTGCATTCAGGCAGTGACTTCTGCTTCTTTTTTAGTAGCAGCTGCTGCTTCACGGCGCTTGAGAACAGCCTGCGACAGCTCTTCCAGCGTGGTCAGGGAATCATCCCAGCCCAGGCAGGCATCGGTAATGCTCTGGCCATAGGTCAGGTTGCAGACTTCGTCCTTGCCGGGGGTGAACTTCTGGGCACCGCCGACCAGGTGGCCTTCGATCATCACGCCGAACACGCTGTTGGAGCCACCGGCGATCTGGCCTGCGATGTCGCGTGCCACATCCTTCTGGCGCTCATGCTGCTTGCTGCTGTTGGCGTGGCTGCAGTCCACCATCAGGGTCGGCGTCAGGCCTGCGGCTTCCAGGTCCTTGCAGGCGGCAGCCACATGGTCGGCATCATAGTTAGGGGTCTTGCCGCCGCGCAGAATCACGTGGCAGTCCTGGTTACCGCCGGTGTGCACGATGGCGACCTGGCCGTTCTTGTGCACCGACAGGAAGTGGTGACCACGGCTGGCCGACTGGATCGCGTCGGTGGCAATGCGGATATTGCCGTCTGTACCGTTCTTGAAGCCGATGGGCGCCGAGATGCCCGAAGCCAGCTCGCGGTGCACCTGGCTCTCTGTCGTGCGGGCGCCAATCGCGCCCCAGCTGATCAGGTCGCCGATGTACTGGGGCGAGATAACGTCCAGGAACTCGCTGGCAGCAGGCACGCCCATGCGGTTGATGTCGATCAGCAACTGGCGTGCAATGCGCAGGCCTTCGTCAATGCGGTAGCTCTGGTCCAGGTAGGGGTCGTTGATCAGCCCCTTCCAGCCCACCGTGGTGCGAGGCTTTTCGAAGTACACGCGCATCACCACTTCCAGCGTGTCCTTGTACTGCTCACGCACTGCGGCCAGGCGGCGGGCGTAGTCCAGCGCTGCTGCAGGATCGTGAATCGAGCAAGGGCCGACGATAACCAGCAGACGATCATCCTGCGCACGCATGATGTTGTGAATGCTGCGGCGGGTATCGCTGATCAAGGTCTCCACAGCGGTGCCGCGGATGGGGAAGAAGCGAATGAGATGCTCTGGAGGGGGTAACACTGTGATTTCCTTGATACGTGCGTCGTCGGTCTGGCCTGTCTTGGGAGAACCGGGGCGATACCAGGAATCGGTGGAGGAAGTGTTCAGAGCAGTCATGGCAATCTTTCGTGAGAGTCGTTGATCGTTGGAAACCGGGGGTGCTGAAACGTCAGGGCCAAAAAAAAAACCGCCGGGCTTTGCAGCTTCGGCGGTTCTTTGGGAGGTGTTTGCAGGGTGCGCGCTATTACCTCTCAGCCGCCGGGGGCGAGAACCAAAAGTAAAAGAAATAGGCGCGTTGCGTTTGCATGTCTTTCAATGTAGCACAGCTCTTTTGCAATGCAACATCAACCACTGGCACAGCAGTCTTACCCTCCAGCCCCTTTCCCTCTGAAACAGGCTCATTTTTCAAAAAACCAATCACGCAATATTTATGCAAATTTCTTGTTTTTTTAGAATTTTATTGATTTAAACAAGTTTCAAGCAAGACTTAGTGCAATTTTCAATCAACTCCGCCGATTTCAAGGCAAACGCCCAAAAAGGCTTCAAAAACCCTTTCCAGATGCCTCTCCAGCGCAATGAGCCGACCCAAAAATGACAAAACCCCGGTCTGCCATGCAGAGCGGGGTTGAGGGTGGGGTTGAGAGTGACAGCGGGCAAACCCACTGAAACCGCTAAATCAGGCAGTACCGCCCACGGTCAGGCCGTCGATACGCAATGTGGGCTGACCCACGCCGACCGGCACGCTCTGGCCTTCCTTGCCGCAGGTGCCTACGCCCGAGTCCAGACGCATGTCGTTGCCGATCATGCTGATGTGCTTGAGCGATTCCGGGCCGCTGCCAATGATAGTCGCGCCCTTGACGGGGTACTGAATCTTGCCGTTTTCCACCCAGTAGGCTTCGCTGGCAGAGAACACAAACTTGCCGCTGGTGATATCCACCTGACCACCACCGAAGTTGGTGGCATACAGGCCCTTCTTGATGGAGCCGATGATTTCCTGCGGGTCCTTGTCGCCACCCAGCATGTAGGTGTTAGTCATGCGCGGCATGGGGATGTGCGCATAGCTTTCGCGGCGACCATTGCCCGTGGGCTTGACGCCCATGAGGCGGGCATTCATCGAATCCTGGATGTAGCCCTTGAGAATACCGTCCTCAATCAGCACATTGCTCTGGCTGGCATGGCCTTCGTCGTCCACGTTCAAGGAACCACGGCGGTCGGCAATCGTGCCGTCATCCAGCACGGTGACGCCCTTGGCAGCCACGCGCTGGCCGATGCGGCCGCTGAAGGCGCTGGAGCCCTTGCGATTGAAGTCACCTTCCAGACCGTGGCCCACGGCTTCGTGGAACAGCACGCCGGGCCAGCCCGAACCCAGCACCACGGTCATCACGCCAGCAGGTGCAGGACGCGATTCGAGGTTGACCAGGGCGGCGTGCACAGCTTCGTCCACATACTGAGTGATCTGCTCGTCACTGAAATAAGCCAGTCCGAAACGGCCACCACCACCAGAGGAGCCCACTTCGCGGCGGCCCTTTTGCTCGGCAATCACCGTCACCGACAGGCGCACCAGCGGGCGCACGTCGGCGGCCAGCGTGCCGTCGGCACGGGCGACCAGCACCACGTCGTATTCGCTGGCAAGGCCTGCCATGACCTGCACCACGCGCGGGTCCTTGGCGCGGGCCAGCTTTTCAACCTTGCCCAGCAGCTCAACCTTGGCGGTGCTGTCCAATGTGCTGATGGGGTCCAGACCGGGGTACAGAGAGCGGCTGGCGGCAATCTTGGGCGCACCAGCCTTGACTTTGCGTGTCTGCGATGCGGCCGAGATGGAGCGCACAGTGCGAGCGGCATCCAGCAGTGACGCTTCGGAAATATCGTCGGAATAGGCAAAAGCCGTTTTCTCGCCGCTGACGGCGCGCACGCCGACGCCCTGGTCGATGGAAAAGGAGCCGGTTTTGACAATGCCCTCTTCCAGGCTCCAGCCTTCGGCGCGGGTGTACTGGAAGTAGAGATCGGCGTCATCCACCTGGTGCGAGCGAATTTCCGCCAGTGCACGGGTCAGATGGGACTCGTCCAGGCCAAAAGGCTCAAGCAGCAATTGACGGGCCGTGGCCAGACGTTCGATGGTGGGTTCGCGGGAGATCATGGAATGCATTGTAGGCAGGCTTGCATGTCCTCGCGGATGGCAGGATGCCCTGACAAAAAAGAAAGAGCGGAATGCCACCCCACCAGGCTGGACAACATTCCGCTCCATTCACTCGCTTCACTGACCCGGTTTCTGCACCGCCCGCATGCCGTGCAGAAGCCGCCTTGGGTCTTGCCGCTCCCGCTTGATCGGTCTTGTGACCCACCCAGAGCCGTTTGTAAACCCTGTTTACAAGAGTGGCAAGAGGCCGCGCCAGGGGCTGACAATTTTCCATGATCGACCCGGGCGCAGACTTTAAGGAAAAAAGGCTTCAAGCGCTTATGCATCAAGTGCTTGCAGCTTCTTTATCAATAGCATCGCATATTTTGCGGGTCTTCACCCATGGGGTATGTGCCCATCCCCGCCCGGTAATTGCCGCTGCGCCTTGGAAACAGACATCAGCACACCCAGTGACAGGCCCAGCGTCACCATGGCCGTGCCGCCATAGCTGATGAAGGGCAAGGGCACGCCGACCACGGGCAGGATGCCGCTGACCATGCCCATGTTCACAAAGGCATAGGTGAAGAAAATCATGGAGACCGCTGCGGCCATCAAGCGGCCAAACAGCGAGTTGGCATGCATGGCAATGGCCAGACCGCGCCAGACCAGAAACAGGAAGCAGACGATGATGAAGAGGTTGCCCACCAGGCCGAACTCTTCGGAATAGGCGGCAAAGATGAAGTCGGTCGTGCGCTCTGGGATGAATTCCAGATGGGTTTGCGTACCTGCCATGAAGCCCTTGCCCCAGACGCCGCCCGAGCCAATGGCGATCATGCCCTGAATGATGTGAAAGCCCTTGCCCAGGGGGTCACGGGTGGGGTCCAGCAGCGTGCAGACCCGGGTGCGCTGGTAGTCGTGCAAAAAGTACCAGCTCACGCCATCGGCACACAGCTGCGGCTCATACCAGATGATGAGAAACACACCAATCACACCCAGCACCACGGGTGGCACGATGAGCTTCCAGGGCAGGCCCGCAAAGAAGATGACGGACAGCCCTGCAGCCATCACCAGCAGCGAGGTGCCAAGGTCAGGCTGCTTCATGATGAGCCCCACGGGCAGCATGAGCAGCACAAAGGCAATGACAAAATCCGAAGCGCGCAAATTGCCTTCACGGCGCTGGAACCACCAGGCCAGCATCAGCGGCGTAGCGATCTTGAGCAACTCGGACGGCTGAATCACCACCCCCACATTCACCCAGCGCGTGGCCCCCTTCTTGGTGATGCCGAACAGCGCCACCGCCACCAGCAAGGCCACGCCCAGCGTGTAAAGCGGCACAGCCACCTTCATCAGCTGCTGGGGGTGAATCTGGGCAATCACAAACAGCAGCCCCGCCGCAATCAGCATGTTCCGGGCATGGTCCGTAAAGCGGGTGCCGTGGTCAAAACCCGAGGAATACATGGCCAGCAGCCCCGCACTGGCCAGCAGCAGGACAAACAGGAGCAGCAGGAAATCAAAGCCGCGAAACAGCGGAACAATGCGCTGCAGCAGCGATGGCTTGTCGAATTCGGTGGTGGACATGGGCCGCAATTATCGTGGGAGCGCGCCACCGTGCGCATTACAGGGTTGAGCTTTGCTGACGGCGCACAGCCGTTACACCCTGGGCAAGCCTTCATAGGTCTTCTACGCTGCTAGGCTAGGCCTTGTCAGCCGCACAATGGGCTGCACATCCCCCGAAGGGCTTTCCCAAGGGCTGAAGACTGCTAACTAGATAGAGGAGATTGCCGCCATGACAACCACCCACCTGCTGTATCTGCACGGTTTTCGCTCCTCCCCGCAGTCCAACAAGGCCCGCATTCTGGGTGACCATATTGCCGCCACTCACCCCCGCGTGCGCTGGTGGTGCCCGCAACTGCCGCCATCGCCCCGCGAAGCCACGGCCCTGATTGCCGAAGGCATTGCCAGCTGGCCACGCCAGACCATGGCCGTGGTGGGCTCCTCGCTGGGCGGCTATTACGCCAGCTGGGTGGCGCAACTGGCCCGCTGCAAGAGCGTGATGATCAACCCGGCCGTGAACCCCGCCCGAGACCTGGAGCGTCATATCGGCGAGCAAAGCAACTGGCACGACCCGGAAGACGTCTTTTTCTTTCGCCCCGAATACATCGACGAGCTGCGCCTGCTGGACACCCGAAGCCTGACGGCAGCGGCGCCAGAGATGGTCCTGATTGCACAGGGCGATGAAGTGCTGGACTGGCAGGAAATGAGTGACCGCTACCCCCACGCGCTGCAGCTGCTGCAGGAAGGCGGCGACCACGCCCTGTCGAATTTCCCAGAATATCTGGACCGAATCGACGAATTTCTGGCCCTGGCTTGAGCTGCACCATGAACTCTGTCGGCGACGGATTGCCCTCTCGTGGGAAAATGCGCGGTTATGCACGCACTGTTTGAAGAAGCCGGCAAATTTCTGGCCGGTCGCATCCTCTCTGAAGCCGAATCCTCGGCACAGGTCGAACTGGACTCCGGCAAACGAGTCAAGGTCAAGGCCGCCAATATCCTGCTCAAGTTCGAGAAACCTGCCCCTGCCGAGCTGATGGCTCAGGCACAGGCGCAGGCCGCCGAGATCGAGCTGGACCTGGCCTGGGAATTTGCGCCTGATGAGGAATTCGGCTTTGCCGACCTGGCGCGTGACTATTTTTCTGAATCGGCCACGCTGGCTCAGCAGGCCGGTGCGCTGTTTTGCCTGTATGACGCACCGCACTACTTCCGCCGTGCGGGCAAGGGTCGCTTCAAAAAGGCACCTGCAGAAATCCTGCAGCAAGCCCTGGCCGCGATTGAAAAGAAAAAGCTGATTCAGGCACAGATCGACGGCTGGGCCGAAGAGCTGGGCCGCGGCGAATGCCCGCAGGCCATTCGCGAACAGCTCTACAAGATTCTGTTCAAGCCCGACAAGAACGCGCCCGAATACAAGGCCGTGGTCGAGGCCAGCCGCGCCACCAAAATGGCCCCGCTGGAGCTGCTGCACCGCGCAGGCGCCATCGACTCGGCCTACCAGTTCCACTGGAAGCGCTTTCTGTTCGACAACTTCCCCAAGGGCACGGGCTTCCCGGCCCTGCAGGCACCCCAGCCCCCGGCAGACCTGCCGCTGGCCGATGTGCAAGCCTTCTCTATCGACGATTCGGCCACGACCGAAATCGACGATGCGCTGTCTGTGACCGGACTGGGCACGGGCACCGTCACCGTGGGCATCCACATTGCCGCCCCCGGCCTGGCCATCACGCCCGGTGGCGAGCTGGACAAGCTGGGCCGCGCCCGCCTGTCCACGGTTTACATGCCGGGCTACAAGATCACCATGCTGCCCGACGATGTGGTGCACATCTACACGCTGGACGAAGGCCGCGCCAACCCCGCCGTGTCGCTGTATGTGCAGATCAACGAGGAGACGCTGGAGACCATCTCCAGCGAAACCCGTCTGGAGCGCGTGCCTGTGGAAGTCAACTTCCGCTACGACAAGCTCGACCACATCGTGACCGAAGAATGGCTGGCCGACCCCGCAATTGAGGTTGAAAACACGCCAGAGTCCTTGCTGAATAAGCGCAAGGAGCTCACCTTTTTGCAGCGCTGGTCCAAGTTCCTCAAGGCCAACCGCGAAGTGGTGCGTGGCAAGCCCGAGAACTTCAACCGCCCGGACTACAACTTCCGCCTTGTTGGCAACGACGGCGCCGAGCCCAATGGCAGCGAACAGGTGCAGATCACCGTGCGCAAGCGCGGCGCGCCACTGGATCTGATCGTGGCCGAGGCCGCCATTGTGGCCAACAGCACCTGGGGCCTGATGCTGGCCGAGCACGGCGTGCCCGGCATTTACCGCAGCCAGGCCAGCCTGGCGCCGGGCGTCAAGGTGCGCATGTCCACTAAGGCCCTGCCCCACGCCGGCATTGGCGTCAAAGCCTATTCCTGGGCCACCTCGCCACTGCGCCGCTATGTGGACCTGGTCAACCAGTGGCAGATCATTGCCTGCGCCCGCCATGGCAAGACCGCAGCCCTGGCTGCCCCGTTCAAGCCCAAGGATGCCGAGCTGTTCGGCATCATCAGCAGCTTTGACGGTGCCTACAGCGCCTACAACGGTTATCAGGCCGGCATGGAGCGCTTCTGGACGCTGAAGTACCTGGAGCAGAACGGCATTACCGAGCTGACAGCGAGCGTATTCAAGGAAGGCCCCAATGGCTCCTTCCTCGTGCGCGCCGACAATCTGCCGCTGGTGCTGCCGGTGCTGGGTGCGCAGAATCTGCCACGCGGCGCGCATGTGCGCATCAAGCTGGGCGAGATTGACGAAATCTCGCTGGATATCTCGGGCACGCTGATTGAGCGACTGGATACCGAAGCCCAAGCGCAGGTCGAAGGCGACGACAGCGGCGAAGACGATGATGACGACGCCGTGGCCGGCCCCATCTCCATTGCCGTGGACATGAATGACGCCGAAGCCCCTGCCGCCGACAAAGCACAGTCCTGATTCACATAGTTCCGTTCAAGCGCTGCCGTGAAACTGCCATCCTCACTTCAACGACTGAGCACGCTGCAACTGGCGCTGGGCGTCTCCATCGCCGTCCACGCCGTGCTGCTGACCGTCAAGTTCGTGGACCCGGAGCGCTTTGAGCGCGTGTTCCAGGACACGCCGCTGGAGGTCATCCTCGTCAACGCCCGCGCCAACGAAACGCCGGACAAGGCCCAGGCCATTGCCCAGACGGCGCTGGCCGGTGGCGGTGATGCCGACAAGGGCCGGGCGACCAGCCCCATGCCCTACTCGGCCCTTACCGCCGTGGGTGACGACTTCGAGGAAAAACAGCGCCAGATTGACGCCATGCAGCAGCAGCAGACGCAGTTGCTGACCCAGCTGCGCCAGCAGGTTGCAGCGCTGCCGCCGCTGGACCCGCGCCTGTCTTCAGATGCACAGGCCAAGGAGGCGCAGGAAGAAAAGCGCTTGCAGCTCATCAAGCTGCTGGCCGAGATTGAAAAGCGCATCAACGAAGAAAATGCTCGCCCCAAAAAACGCTACATCAGCCCCGCCACCAAGGAGGCGGTGTATGCCGTTTACTACGATGCGCTGCGGCGCAAAGTGGAAGACAAGGGCACGGAAAACTTCCCCGAAAACAAGGGCAAGAAGCTGTACGGCGAGCTGGTCATGATCCTGACCGTGAACCACGATGGCCGCGTGCTCTCCACCGAAATCGTGCAAGGCTCGGGCAACCGCATGCTGGACACCCGCGCCGAAGCCATTGCCCGCTCCGCCGGCCCCTACGGCCACTTTGGCCCGGCCATGCGCGCCAAGGCCGACCAGATTGCCGTGGTCTCGCGCTTCCGGTTTACGCGGGAGCAGACTTTGGAAACGGATGTGAGGTGATGGCGTGCACCCCCTGAGCGGCTGCGCCGCTTCCCCCTCTCTGGCTTTGCTTCGCAATGCCGGAGGGGGACAACACCATCGCTGCGGGGCGGCCCTTGCTCGGTGTTTCTTTGTTGGGTCGCGCCAGTTTTAGGGGCGCGGCCTGCCCAAGCTTTTCAATATGACAACGACTCTTGATTCCTACTGCGTTACAGGCAACCCTGTGGCCCATAGCCGATCGCCCTGGATTCATGCGCGCTTTGCCGAGCTGACGGGTCAGCCAGTGCAATATGACCGTGCGCTGGTGCCGCTGGACGGCTTTGCCGACTTTGTGCGCGACTTTGCGGCGCAAGGTGGCAAGGGCTGCAATGTGACCGTGCCTTTCAAGCTGCAGGCCGCCGAGCTGGCCACCAGCGCCAGCGAGCGTGTGCGACTGGCCGGTGCGGCCAACACCCTGGTCTTCAGCGACAGCGGCATTCATGCCGACAACACCGACGGTCTGGGCATCGTGGCCGATATCACCCGCAATGCTGGTGTGACGATTACCGGGCGCGATGTGCTGCTGCTGGGTGCGGGTGGCGCTGCTTCGGGCGCACTGGGTTCGCTGCTGGAGCAAAAGCCACGCCGTTTGGTCGTTACCAACCGCACGCATGCCAAAGCACAAGCGCTGGTGGAGCAACATGCCAGCATTGCCGCGCTACATAAAGTAGAGCTGATAGCGCTTGAAAGACAAGCACTGGAGGCCGATTTAACCCAGTGTTTCGACATCGTCATCAACGCCACGGCCAGCAGCCTGGCAGGCGCGGATGTGCCTGCCCCCGCCAGTGTGCTGCACGCACGCAGTCTGGCCTACGACATGATGTACGGCCCTGCCGCCCAAGCCTTTCTGGACTGGGCCAGCAGCCATGGCGCACTGGCGCGTGATGGGCTGGGCATGCTGGTTGAGCAGGCCGCAGAATCCTTTGCCCTGTGGCGCGGTGTGCGTCCGCCGTCCGCACAGGTTCTGGCCGAACTGCGCGAAGTGCTGAAAACCGAATCCGCCCACTGAACGCCGACCACCACCATGAAAGCTTTTGGCCGTCTGTTGCTGCTGGTGCTCTGTGCCGGGCTGCTGCTGCAACTATTTTTTGTAGCACGCATCGCAGTCATGGTGTGGGCTAACCCTGAATCCACCACTTATCAGCGCTCCGAAGCCTGGCAGCTTGCGCATAGCGAAGACGGCCTGCGCTGGCGCCAGCAGTGGGTGGACTACGGACAGATCTCCAGCAACCTTCCGCGCGCAGTGATTGCCTCAGAGGACGCTGGCTTCATGGAACACCACGGTGTGCAGTGGGATGCCATCCAGAAGGCTTACCAGCGCAACGCCAAGGCTGAAGCCAAAGCTGAGCAGAGCGACAACGGAAAGCCTGCCAAGGTCTATGGCGGCTCCACCATCACCCAGCAACTGGCCAAGAACCTGCTGCTTTCGGGCGAGCGCAATTTCCTGCGCAAGGGTCAGGAACTGGTACTGGCCCAGTTGCTGGAGCTGATGCTGGACAAGCGGCGCATTCTGGAAATCTATCTGAACAACGTGGAATGGGGCCAAGGCGTTTTTGGCGCCGAGGCTGCGGCCCAGCATTACTTTCGCAAAAGCGCCGCACAACTCAATGCCAGCGAAGCCGCCCGGCTAGCCGCCATGCTGCCCGCCCCCAAGCGCTTTGAAAAAATGACCCAGTCGCGCTACCTGGCTGCACGCACACGCACCATCACGCGCTATATCCCGATGATTACGCCCCCCTGAGGCATTTCAGGCGCCTTGCGTCTTTTCCCCAGGCCAGTCACCTTCGCCAAGCCAGCCATGACCGGCTGGCCTAGGGTCTGCCTAGACATGGATAATCCACAGCCATGCGTATTCTCGGAATCGACCCCGGCCTGCAGACCACGGGCTTTGGCGTCATCGACATGGACGGTCAACGGCTGTCCTATGTGGCCAGCGGCACCATCCGCACCAACAAGATGGAACTGGGCGACCTGCCAGGCCGCCTCAAAGTGCTGTTTGACGGCATCTCCGAAGTCGCAGCCCGCTACCAGCCCGAGGTGGCCTCGGTGGAAATCGTCTTCGTCAACGTCAACCCGCAATCCACCCTGCTGCTGGGCCAGGCCCGCGGCGCAGCGCTGACCGCACTGGTCAACGCCAATCTGAGCGTTTCGGAATACACCGCCCTGCAGATGAAAAAAGCCGTGGTTGGCCATGGCCGTGCGGCCAAGAGCCAGATTCAGGAAATGGTCAAGCGCCTGCTGCAGCTGCCCGGCCTGCCCGGCCCCGATGCCGCCGATGCACTGGGCCTGGCCATCACCCACGCCCATGCATCCGCCGCCATGAACCTGATGGCCAAATCCACCGAACTGCACCGCAAGCAACACGCCATGTACCGGGGCGGACGGGTGTATTGAGCTGCAACCGCTTCAACGGCACCGATATGTATGATGAATCAAGCATTCATTCATATGATGATTGAACCCAAAAACACCGCCATGCCCCCACCCAGCACCAGCAGCAACAAGGTTCACAACCAGACCGTTGACGCCATTGGCCAACTGATTGTTGCCCCACCCTTCGGCCCCAACAGCACCCTGCCCAACGAGGAAGAACTCTGCGCCCGCTTCGCCGTCAGCCGCACCGCCATCCGCGAAGCCATCAAGGTACTGGGCGCCAAGGGTCTGCTTGAAGCTCGCCCCAGAGCCGGCACCAAAGTTCGCCCCTTTGAGCAGTGGAGCCTGTTTGACCCCGATGTGCTGCGCTGGATCAACCAGAACAACCTGGGGCAGAGCCTTATCCCCCACCTCACCACCATGCGCGAGATCGTGGAACCCGCTGCCGCAGCCATTGCCGCCAGAATCCACACCCCCGAGCAGCTCAAGCAAATTGCACAAGCCTTTGCACACATGGAGCAAGCCACCAACCTGCAGCAATGGGTGGAAGCAGACCTGCAATTTCACGAAAGCATCCTCAACGCCACCGGCAACCCGCTGATTGCCTCCCTAGGTGGAATGATCGCTTCCGCACTGGAAACACTACTGGCCATCAATGCCCAGCAAGCGCGCAAATTCAACGAAGCCCTGCCGCAACACCGCAAGGTGTTTGAAGCCATTCAAGCTGGAAACAGCGACGACGCCCAGCTATGGATGCGCGCCCTTCTTGCCGACACTCGCGCCCTGCTTCCCCACAAAACCTAGAGTTAACCCCTAGTTTCAAGCAAGCCAATTTGTATGATGATTAAAGAAAGCGCTTTCCTATGGAAGCGCTTATTCACTTTAAGAATCTCTGGCTTGCTTTATGACTTCGCCTCTTGCTTCGGATGCACACCTGATTGGCCTCGACTGGGGCACCACATCCCTGCGCGCTTTTCTATTTGATGCAGCAGGCCGGGTTGTAGATCAGCGCCAGTCCCCCCACGGCATCACTCACCTGCCCTCAGAAGGCCCCGCAGGTTTTGCCCAGGCACTGGCGGATATTGCCCAGGACTGGCTGATTGCGAACCCGCAGGCCCCGCTGATCGCTTGCGGCATGGTTGGCAGCGCTCAGGGCTGGAAAGAGGCCCCCTATGTGCAGGTGCCCGCAGAGCCCACACAGCTCACCCAGCTGATGGCCCGCATTCATGTGGATGAAAACGCCAGCCATATGAGCGAGTCTCAGCAGGCTGCACTGCGTGGCAGAACCCTGCATATCCTGCCCGGTTTGATTGAGCGCGGCGAGTTTCCCGCTCTGCCCAATGTGATGCGCGGCGAAGAAACGCAGATTTTTGGTGCGCTGCTGGACAACACCCCGCCAGATCAGTTGCTGGTGCTGCTGCCCGGCACCCACAGCAAGTGGGTACAGGTGCAGCACCAGAAAATCACCCATTTCGACACCTTCATGACCGGCGAAGTGTTTGCCGCATTGCGCTCCAGCACCATCCTCGGGCGAACCATGGAGCCTGCTGCAGACTTTCAGGCTGCGGCCTTTGCCCAAGGCCTGCAAGTCGCACGCTCGCCCAGCGGCAAACGCGGCGTTCTGAGCACCATTTTCAGCACTCGCACTCTGGGGCTTGAAAAGCAGTTGCAGCCCACCGAGCAGGCCGATTATTTGTCTGGCCTGCTGATCGGGCACGAGGTGGAGGCCGCGCAGCAGATACAGCGCCAGTCAGACATGGCGCACGCCCCCATCTGGCTGATTGGCGAGCCCCATCTGTGCAAACGCTACACCCTGGCCCTTGAGGCCTTTGGTGTCACGAACTACCGCATTCTTGAACAGGCCACACAGCAAGGCCTGTGGCATCTGGCAATCGCCCAGCGCTTGATCCAGCACCCCGCCCATTGAACCGACTTCCAAGGACTACCCTCATGACCGAAAGCCAAGCCTCCAACCGCCTCAAGGGCATGATTGCCATCCTGCGCGGCCTGGGTCCGCAGGAATGCCTCGGCGTCACACAGGCTCTGTATGACGAGGGGTTTCGCCTGATCGAGATTCCGCTGAACTCGCCCGAGCCTCTCAAGAGCATTGAGATGGTGCGCAAGAGCCTGCCTGCCGACTGCCTGATTGGTGCGGGCACCGTGCTGACGCCCAAGGCGGCAGAGCAAGTCAAGGCCGCCGGCGGCGAGCTGATTGTGATGCCCCATGGCGACACCGCAGTGATCCGCCGCGCCAAAGAATTGGGCATGCTCTGCGCCCCCGGCGTAGCCACACCAACCGAGGCGTTCGCGGCGCTGGATGCCGGAGCTGACGCACTCAAGCTGTTCCCCGCCGAGCAACTGGGCCCCAAGGTACTCAAAGCATGGCGTGCCGTGCTGCCGCGAGAGTTGGGCCTGCTGCCTGTGGGCGGCATCACTCCAGACAATATGGACATATTCCTCCAGGCAGGAGCCAGTGGTTTCGGTCTGGGGTCTGCACTGTACAAGCCCGGCCAGAGCGCCGACGACACCCGCGTCAATGCACGCAAGTTCCAGCAGGCCTGGAAGCAATTGACACAAGCCCTCTGATTTTTTAGAGCGCCCCCATCCACCCCGTCTTGCTGCACGTTTGCGTGCAGTAAGGCCCCGCCGTTGCCTGAAAAACGCACAGCCGCTGTTTGCCTTACCAAGGAGCCACCAATATGAAAATCACCAAGCTCTCTACCTTTATCGTTCCACCACGCTGGTGCTTTCTGAAAATCGAGACAGACGAAGGCATCGTCGGCTGGGGCGAGCCCGTGGTGGAAGGCCGTGCGCACACCGTCGCTGCGGCGGTGGATGAGCTGTCTGACTATCTGATTGGTCAGGACCCTCGCAATGTGCAGGACCTGTGGAGCGTGATGTACCGCGCAGGCTTCTACCGCGGCGGCCCCATCATGATGAGCGCCATTGCTGGTGTCGATCAGGCGCTGTGGGATATCAAGGGCAAGGCTCTGGGCGTGCCCGTTTATGAACTGCTTGGCGGCCCGGTGCGCAACAAGATTCGCGTCTATTCCTGGATTGGTGGCGACCGCCCTGCCGATACCGCCGCCCAGGCCAAGGCTGCCGTGGCACGCGGCTTCTCTGCCGTGAAGATGAATGGCACGGAAGAGATGCAGTACATCGACACCCATGCCAAGGTCGCGCAGGCTGTCAGCAATGTAGCCACCATCCGAGAAGCGGTTGGCAACGATATCGGCATTGGCGTGGACTTCCATGGCCGCGTGCACAAGCCCATGGCCAAGGTGCTGATGCGCGAGCTGCGCGACATGAACCTGATGTTCATCGAAGAGCCTGTCCTCAGCGAATACCTGGAAGTCATCCCTGAACTGGCCGCCATTGGCGCAGCCCCCATTGCGCTGGGTGAACGCCTTTATTCGCGCTGGGACTTCAAGCGCGTGTTCGAGCAAGGCGGTGTGGACATCATCCAGCCCGACCCATCGCACGCGGGCGGCATCACGGAAACCATCAAGATCGCCGCCATGGCGGAAGCCCACGATGTGGCGCTGGCCCTGCACTGCCCGCTGGGCCCGATTGCGCTGGCCGCCAACCTGCAAATTGATGCCGTTGCCCACAACGCCTTCATTCAGGAGCAGAGCCTGGGCATTCATTACAACCAGGCCAATGACCTGCTGGACTATGTGCAGAACCGCGAAGCCTTCACCTATCACGAAGGCTTTGTCTCCATGCCCAAGGGCCCAGGACTGGGCATTGAAGTCAACGAGGCCTATGTGATGGAGCGCGCCAAGGAAGGCCACCGCTGGCGCAACCCCGTGTGGCGCCACGAAGACGGCAGCGTGGCCGAGTGGTAAGACGGCCACCTCTCCAATAGCGCAACAACAAACTGACGGAGACAAATCTCATGACCACCGCCGCACCCACAAGGCCTGCGGGCCAGCCGCGAGCCACACGCTCTCGCTACCTCATCATGGTGATGCTGTTCATCACCGTGGTCATCAACTACCTGGACCGCAGCAACCTCTCGATTGCACTGCCCGCACTCAGAGACGAGTTTCAGCTCAGCACCGTGCAGGAAGGCCTGATTCTCTCGGCCTTCGGCTGGACATATGCAGCCATGCAGATTCCCGGCGGCTGGCTGGTGGACCGCGTGGCTCCGCGCCTGCTGTATGCACTGGCGCTGATCTTCTGGTCTGCCGCCACCTTGCTCATGGGCTTTGGCACCAGCTTTGCCGTGCTGGTCGGGCTGCGCCTGCTGGTGGGTGCTGTAGAAGCACCGGCCTACCCCATCAACAACCGCGTGGTCACCGCCTGGTTCCCCGAGCGTGAACGCGCTACGGCCATTGGCTTCTACACCTCCGGCCAGTTTGTGGGTCTGGCGTTTCTTACACCTGTCCTTGCCTGGCTGCAACACAGCTTTGGCTGGCACATGGTGTTCGTGGTGACAGGCGCAGCAGGCATCATCTGGGGCGTGATCTGGTACCTGGTGTATCGCGAGCCGCGCGACTTCAAGGGCGCCAACGCCGCCGAGATTGCGCTTATCCAGGAAGGTGGCGGTCTGGTGGATCTGGGCGACCGCAAGCTCACACCCAAGCAGCCTTTTAACTGGGCTGATTTTGGACTGGTGCTGTCCAAGCGCAAGCTCTGGGGCGTCTATCTCGGCCAGTTCTGCCTGACTTCCACTCTGTGGTTCTTCCTGACCTGGTTCCCTACCTATCTGGTGAAGTACCGTGGCATGGATTACATCAAATCCGGCTTTCTGGCCTCGCTGCCCTTCCTCGCTGCTTTCATCGGCGTGCTGTGCTCCGGCTTCCTGTCAGACTGGATGATTCGCCGCGGTGCCAGCGTGGGAGCTGCCCGCAAGACGCCCATCATCACCGGCCTGCTGATCTCGACTGCCATGATTGGCGCCAACTACGCCGACTCCACCAACTGGGTGATCTTCTTCCTGGCCTTGGCCTTCTTTGGCAACGGTCTGGCATCCATTACCTGGTCTCTGGTGTCTGCGCTGGCCCCCACCCGGCTTCTGGGCCTGACAGGTGGCGTTTTCAACCTGATCGGCAATCTGTCGGCCATCGTGACACCGCTGATCATCGGCTTCCTGGTTCAGGGCGGCAGTTTTGCACCGGCCATCGCCTACGTCGCAGCACTGGCCTTGCTGGGCGCGCTGTCGTACATCCTGCTGGTTGGCAAGGTAGAACGAGTAACGGAAGACTAAAGCCCCCTCGCTCCACGAAAAAAGCCCTTGCTATTACGCAAGGGCTTTTTTCTTCATCAGCGCTTCAGAGCCAGCAAAGCGATGCCGCTAATACCTTCAGAAGCAGGACTTGCAAGCGTCGTGTCTGCTACTCTGCACTGGCATCAATACCCGCCACCCAGCACCAGAGAAGTAATCACACCCGTAGCGATAGCCACCAGAAGGTAGTCATTGCCATTCTGGATCCAGTGATAGCCCCGTGGAGGCGCTGACAGACGGTGGCCGCGCCAGTCGTTGACCACATAGTTGTACCCACGGTACTGCTGCGGCACGCGCGAGCCGCGAACCCAGTTATGGTCAGGGCCGGCACCGCGACGACCATCCTGGCGGTCATAGCGTGAGTCCTGCTGACGATCATTCCGGTCATTGCGATGGTTGTTGCGGTCATTCCGGTCATTGCGATGATCGTTGCGACCGCGATCGTCATGACGGCCTCCTTGGCGCGCATCATTCTGGCCATGGCCCGGAGGCGGTCCAGGTTGAGCGTAGGCAGCCAGGCTGCCCAGCCCCATACAGGCTGCAATGGATGCGGAAAGAATGCGGGTGCTCCAGCGAGATGTCATGGGATTTCCTCCTGATCAGTCCGGCAGGTAAAACACCTGCCTTGAACTGCATGATTACCGATCTGAAGCCCCGGGCAATGCAGGACAGCGCTGCTTTACCTTTGTTTTTCCCTCGCTTTACAAAGCAGATACATGCTTACAAAGCAACATCATTTTCATAGCAATCACCGCTTATTCTGCAAGCGCAAAAGCCAGTTTTATGGCTAAATAATGCGACCCACGAACATGACCGCAAAAAAGGCCAGGGCTGCAATCACCGTCCACTTGAACAGCAAAAAGCCAAAGCGCTTGTACTGCACCTTTCCGGTTCCCAGATAGAAGGCAAAGCTCAAGGCCGATGCCAGTATCAGCAGAGTGGCCAGCCAGCGAAAAATCAGCATTTTCCTGATCCCGTTACCAGGCCTGCGCGGGCCGCACAAAGCCCTGAGGCGCCTGGCGCTCGCTTTCAAAAGTCACTTCTTCCCAGGTCTCGGGCTGCTCCAGCATGGCGCGCAGCAGCTTGTTGTTCAGACCATGGCCAGAGCGGAAAGCACTGTAGGCGCCCAGAATGGGCTTGCCAATCAGGTACAGGTCGCCAATGGCGTCCAGAATCTTGTGCTTGGCGAACTCGTCGTCGTAACGCAGCCCGTCACTATTCAAGACTTTGTAGTCGTCCATGACGATGGCGTTATCCAGACCACCGCCCAGCGCCAGACCGTTGTTGCGCAGCATTTCCACATCCTTGGTAAAGCCAAAGGTGCGGGCACGGGCAATATCGCGGGTGTAGTTATCCAGACCCATGTCGAACTCCACGCACTGCCCTGTGGAGTCCACAGCCGGGTGGGCAAAGTCGATCTCAAAGCGCAGCTTGAAGCCGTGATAGGGGTCAAAGCGAGCCCACTTGAGGTTCTGGCCTTCGCCTTCACGCACCTCGATCGGGCTCTTGATGCGGATAAAGCGCTTGGGGGCCTTCTGCAGCTCAACACCCGCGCTCTGAAGCAGGAACACGAACGAAGAAGATGAGCCATCCAGAATCGGCACTTCCTCTGCGGTAATGTCCACATAGAGGTTGTCGATGCCCAAGCCTGCGATGGCGGACATCAGATGCTCAACCGTATGTACCTTGGCACCACCAGTGCCGATGGTCGAAGCCATGCGCGTATCGGTCACGGCTTCGGCGGAAATAGGAATATCCACAGGCTCAGGCAAATCCACCCGACGAAACACGATGCCGGTATCAGGCTGGGCAGGGCGCAGTGTCAACTCGACACGCTGGCCGCTGTGCAGACCCACGCCTACGGCACGGGAAATGGTCTTGATGGTGCGTTGCTGGAGCATGTCTCTATTTTAAATGGGACAACCCCGAGAAGGCATACACCGACTCAGGGTTGTCTTAATCACTGCGATACAGCGAACTGATGAAGGCCTCAGTGCTTAACGCGCCAGAGGGCTTTGCGGCTGACTCTCAAATACTGGCGCTGCCAAATATCAGAGATGCCGAGCAAGAGCCGCCTCGCGGCGAAGGCATCGTCCCCCTCCGGCGCAAAGCGCCAGAGAGGGGGAAGCGGCAAAGCCGCTCAGGGGGTGGCCGACAATCAGTCGGCTTGTTTTCTCAGGAAGGCGGGAATCTCCACATCATCCATGCCGCCAGAAGCCAGAGCGCTCACTCGCTCAGAAGCCTGAGTGCGGTTGGTGCGCCAGACGCTAGGCACATTGGTGTTGGCCGTGCCGTAGTCCACGCCAACGCCCGCGCCCAGAGGAGGCAGGCCGCCAATGGTCATATTGTCAGTACCGGTACGCAGACCACCCTGCACCACCTGGATGTTCTGGCGACGTGCGTTGGGGCGCGACAGGCCGGTGGCCACCACGGTCACACGGATTTCGTCACCCAGGCTGTCATCGTAGGCTGCGCCGTAGATCACGTGCGCATCAGGAGAAGCGTAAGCATTGATAGTGGACATGGCCAGACGCGACTCGGACAGCTTGAGGCTGCCCTTGGCGGCGGTCACCAGCACCAGCACGCCCTTGGCGCCGGACAGGTCAATACCTTCCAGCAGCGGACAGGCCACCGCTTGCTCGGCAGCGATACGGGCGCGGTCAGGGCCAGCAGCCTTGGCAGTGCCCATCATGGCCTTGCCGGGCTCGCCCATCACGGTGCGCACGTCTTCAAAGTCGACGTTCACATGGCCGTACTCGTTGATGATTTCGGCAATACCGCCCACGGCGTTCTTCAGAACATCGTTGGCATGGGCAAAAGCCTCATCCTGGGAGATATCGTCACCCAGCACGTCGAGCAGCTTTTCGTTGAGCACAACGATCAGCGAGTCCACATTGGCTTCCAGCTCGGCCAGGCCGTTGTCTGCGTTGGCCATGCGACGACCACCTTCCCACTCGAAAGGCTTGGTCACCACACCCACCGTCAGAATGCCCATCTCCTTGGCCACACGCGCAATCACAGGAGCTGCGCCAGTGCCGGTACCACCACCCATGCCGGCAGTGATGAAGAGCATGTGAGCTCCTTCAATCGCGGCACGGATGTCTTCCACAGCAACTTCAGCAGCTTCGCGCCCTTGATCAGGCTTGCTACCAGCACCCAGGCCGCTTTGACCCAGCTGAATGGTGCGATGCGCACGGCTGCGCAGCAGAGCTTGCGCGTCCGTATTGGCGGTGATGAACTCAACGCCCTGCACATTGCGTTCAATCATGTGGTCAACGGCATTGCCGCCGCCGCCGCCAACGCCGATCACCTTGATCTGCGTGCCTTGGTTGAACTCTTCAACTTCAATCATGTCAATGGGCATGGTGGTGCTCCTGTTCTTTAGTGGTGGTTTGTCGCTGCTGAGAAAAAGAAATCTGTGATTCGTGAGGCGGCCTCGGCCTTCGCCGCCTGAAACGCGCGAAGTCCATCATGGGTGGACCGGTGATGAACATGCGATGTGTACTCATGTCAGAAGTTCCCCACGATAAAGTCCTTGAACCGGCCAAAGGCGGTCTTCATGGAGCCGCTCTTCTGGGCCACTTTGTAGCCACGCATGCGTGCCAGGCGCGCTTCATCGAGCAGGCCCATCACGGTGGCGGCACGGGGCTGGGCGACCATATCGGCCAGCGCACCCGAATACTTGGGAAGACCACGGCGCACAGGCTTGAGGAAGATGTCCTCGCCCAGCTCGATCATTCCCGGCATGACAGCACTGCCGCCCGTGAGCACGATGCCCGAGGACAGCACTTCTTCGTAGCCAGACTCGCGGATGACCTGCTGCACCAGCGAGAAGATTTCTTCAACGCGGGGCTCGATCACGCCAGCCAGTGCCTGCTTGCTGATCATGCGGGGGCTGCGGTCACCCAGACCAGGCACTTCGACCTGGGCATCGGGGTCAGCCAGCAACTGCTTGGCATAGCCGCTTTCCACCTTGATGTCTTCGGCATCCTTGGTGGGCGTGCGCAGCGCCATGGCGATATCGCTGGTGATCAGGTCACCGGCGATGGGAATCACGGCGGTGTGGCGAATCGCGCCGCCGGTGAAGATGGCCACATCGGTCGCGCCGGCGCCGATATCGACCACCGCCACACCGAGTTCACGCTCGTCATCGGTCAGCACGGCCTGTGCCGAAGCCAGCGGATTGAGCAGCAACTGCTCCACTTCCAGACCGCAGCGGCGCACGCATTTGATGATGTTCTCAGCCGCGCTCTGGGCGCCGGTCACGATATGAATCTTGGCCTCAAGACGGATGCCGCTCATGCCAATGGGCTCGCGCACTTCCTGACCGTCGATCACGAATTCCTGCGCTTCCACCAGCAGCAGACGCTGGTCGGACGAGATATTGATGGCCTTGGCGGTTTCCATCACGCGGGCCATGTCCGTGGCGGAGACTTCCTTGTCCTTGATCGCAACCATGCCGCTGGAGTTCAGACCTCGGATATGGCTGCCCGTAATACCGGTGCACACGCGCTGAATCTTGCAGTCGGCCATCAACTCGGCTTCCTTCAAAGCCTGCTGAATGCTCTGCACTGTGGCATCGATATTCACGACCACGCCACGCTTCAAGCCGTTGCTGGGCGCAACACCCAGGCCCGCCAGCTTGAGTTCACCGTTGGACATGACCTCGGCCACCACCGCCATGACCTTGGCCGTGCCGATATCCAGCCCAACAATCACATCCTTGTATTCTCTTGCCATATCAGCATCCGCCCCCGGTAGGTTCTGTCTTGTCTTTGTGTGCGCCTTGCATAGGTCGTCCCCGTTCCTCTCTATCGCCGCGCCCGGGCAGGTGCTGCCGGTGCAGTGGAACCCGTGGTCACGCCCTTGAGTCGCAAGGCATAGCCGTCGTCGTAACGCAGGTCGGCCGACTCCAGAGCCTCCGCCGTGCGCTTGTATTGAGAAGTGATCTGAGGCAGCGTACGCACAAAGCGCTGCACGCGCAGCAGCACCTCGTCGGTGGTTCCACCGCCGAGCTTGACCTGCGCCTCGTTATCCAGCGTCATCTGCCAGCCACCGCGGTCATCCAGCGTCAGGTTGTCCAGGCTGACCTTGAGAGGCTCCAGCACGGGAGCCAGGGTGTGGTACATCTTCAGCACACGCTGAGCGGAGCCATCAGGGCCCTGCAGACGCGGCAGCCCTTCACGGTCGAGTTCTCCCAGGTTGGCCTCAAAGACCTCGCCGCTCTTGTCCACCAGACCGGTGCTGGTTTCCGGGCCCCAGAAGGCCTCGGCGACATGCTCCTTGAGCGCCACGCGCAGGCCATTCGGGTACTCGCGGCGCACCTGCGCCTCCTGCACCCAGGGCACTTGCTCGAATGCCTCCTGAGCCGCCTTGAGATCGACAGTAAAGAAATTGCCCTTGAGCACCGGCGCCACATTGGCACGCAGAGTCACGGCGTTGTTGTGCACCAGCTCGCCTTCCACCACGATACGGCCGATATTGAAGGCCGGAGTCCGCATCAGCCACCAGCCCACAGCCGCCACGCACGCAGCCAAGCACCCCATGAACATCACCGTTGCAGTGATGTTCATGAGCTTGACGTCGAACGGGACGTTGGCGGTGGGCAGATTACGGTTCATGACTGCTCCGCTGCTCCGTCCAGGGTGCTCATGGCCAGAATGCCAAGGCACAGGTTTTCGTAGCTCACGCCAGAGGCGCGCGCAGCCATGGGGACGAGAGAATGCCCTGTCATGCCGGGAGAGGTATTGATCTCCAGCAAGAAAGGCTTGCGATCACTGCCGCGAATCATGATGTCGGCACGCGCCCAGCCTCGGCAGCCCAGCGTGCGGAAGGCTTTTTCCACAATGCGCTGGATCTCGGCTTCTTCATCCGCAGGTAGACCGCTTGGGCAGTGGTACTGCGTGGTGTCGGTGAAGTACTTGTTCTGATAGTCGTAGTTGCCTTCAGGCGCCACGATGCGAATCACAGGCAGCGCACGAGCGCTGGCACCAGTGCCTAACACGGGGCAGGTGGTTTCGTCACCGGTGATGAATTCCTCGCACAGCACTTCTGCGTCGTACTTGGCAGCCAGTTCGTAGGCCTTGGCACATTCGTCAGCGTTCATGACCTTGGTCAGGCCAATGCTGGAGCCATCGCGTGCGGGCTTGACGATCATGGGCGCACCCAGTGCTGCAAAGGCTGCGCGGGTTTCATCGGCCGAAGCCACCATGCGCCAGTCAGGTGTGGGCAGTCCTTCAAAGCGCCAGATGCGCTTGGTCATGACCTTGTCCATGGCAATGCTGGAGGCCATCACACCGGATCCGGTATAGGGAATGTCCAGCAACTCCAGCGCGCCCTGCACTGTGCCATCTTCACCATAGCGGCCATGCAGCGCGATAAAGCAGCGATCAAAGCCTTGCACCTTGAGCTGGTCCAGACTTTGCTCTGCAGGATCGAACTTGTGCGCATCCACACCCTTGGACTGCAGTGCGGACAGCACACCGGCGCCGGACATCAGAGAGACCTCACGCTCGGACGAGCGGCCCCCCATCAGCACGGCAACCTTGCCCAGCGCCTTCACATCAATATCAGTGCCAAACTTGCTCATTGCGCTTGTCCTTTCTGCGCAGCCTGCTCACCATTCGAGAGCATCTCAACCAATTTACCGGGCACTGCACCAATGGAGCCAGCACCCATGCACAGCAGCACATCGCCCGCTTGTGCATTGCCCGCAATCGCTGCGGGCATATCGTTGATGTCTTCCACAAACACAGGTTCCACCTTGCCGGCCACGCGCAGCGCACGGGCCAGCGAACGGCCATCCGCCGCGACGATGGGTGACTCACCGGCCGCATAGACTTCGGTCAGCAGCACGGAATCTGCACTGCCGATGACTTTTACAAAGTCCTCAAAGCAATCACGCGTGCGGCTGTAACGGTGCGGCTGGAACGCCAGCACCAGGCGCTGACCCGGGAAAGCGCCACGGGCCGCAGCCAGCGTGGCCGCCATTTCCACGGGGTGGTGGCCGTAGTCGTCAATGACGGTGAACGTGCCGCCGTTGCTGGCAGGCAAGTCGCCATAGCGCTGGAAGCGCCGGCCCACGCCCTTGAAACCATCCAGAGCGCGCAGCAGCGCTTCGTCGGAAATTTCAAGCTCCATGGCCACTACGACGGCAGACAGGGCATTGAGCACGTTGTGCTCGCCCGGCAGGCTGAGCACCACATCCAGATCGGGGTAGACATGCTCACCCAGCTGACGCTTGACGGTAAAGCACATACGCCCAGCTTCGGCGCGCACATTGATGGCGCGCACCTGTGCATCTTCGGCAAAGCCGTAAGTGGTCACAGGACGAGCGACCTGGGGCAGGATTTCGCGGATGGCAGGGCTGTCGATACACAGAATGGCACGGCCATAGAAGGGCATGCGGTGCAGAAAATCGACGAAGGCCTGCTTGAGACGGCCGAAGTCATGGCCGTAAGTTTCCATGTGGTCGGCGTCGATATTGGTAACGACGGCCATCACAGGCAGCAGATTCAGGAAAGAGGCATCGGACTCATCAGCTTCAACCACGATGTAGTCGCCATGACCCAGCTTGGCATTCGCGCCTGCGCTGTTGAGCTTGCCACCAATCACAAAAGTCGGGTCCAGCCCGGCCTCTGCCAGCACGCTGGTGACCAGCGATGTGGTGGTGGTCTTGCCGTGCGCACCAGCAATGGCAATGCCCTGCTTGAAGCGCATCAACTCGGCCAGCATCAGTGCCCGGGGCACGACGGGAATTTTCTTTTCGCGTGCGGCAATGACTTCGGGGTTGTCGCCATGCACGGCGGTGGAGGTCACCACCGCATCAGCACCTGCAACGTTGTCGGCGGCATGGCCCACATATGTCTTGATACCCAGCCCCGCCAGGCGGCGCAGCGTGGTGCTGTCGGCCAGGTCAGAGCCCGAAATCACGTAGCCCAGGTTGTGCAGCACCTCTGCAATACCGCTCATGCCGGCGCCGCCAATGCCGACAAAGTGAATGTGATGAATGGCGTGTTTCATGCGGCCAACTCCTCACAAGCGGCGACCACCTTCTGGGTGGCATCGATTTTTTGCATTTTTTTCGCTAGTTCAGCGCGCTCCAACAGCGTCGCACGCTGCATATTTTGTAGCATTTCAGCCAACCCTTGGGGGCTCAAAGTACTTTGTGGCTGCAACCAGCCAGCACCGGCATCCACCAGGAAGCGCGCATTGGTGGTCTGGTGGTCATCCACCGCTGATGGGAAGGGCACATAGACCGCCGCAGCACCGACTGCTGCGATCTCTGTCACCGTGCTGGCACCAGCACGGCAGACGATGATGTCGGCCTCGGCAAAGGCTTTGGCCGTGTCTTCGATGAAAGGCGTCAATTCAGCCTGCACACCCGCAGCCTGATAGTTGGCACGCAAGGCATCAATCTGGGCAGTGCCGCTCTGGTGCGTCACCGAGGGGCGTTGATCTGCAGGAATCAGGGCCAGCGCCTTGGGCACGATCTCGTTCAAAGCCCTGGCGCCCAGACTGCCGCCCACCACCAGCAATTTCAGCGGACCGGAGCGCCCGGCAAAACGCTGGGCGGGAGCCGCCTGCTCGATAAAGGCCTGACGCAGTGGGTTACCCACCCATTCGCCCTTGGCAAACACATTGGGGAAGGCGGTAAACACGCGCTTGGCCACCTTGGCGACGACCTTGTTGGCCATGCCAGCCACAGAGTTCTGCTCGTGCAGCACCACGGGCACGCCCGACAGGCTGGCCATCAGACCGCCTGGAACGGTCAGATAACCGCCCAGACCAATGACCACATCCGGCTGCACACGCTTCATCACGGCACGCGCCTGAGAAAAAGCCTTGAGCAGCTTGAAAGGCAGCTGCAGCAGGGTCTTGGCGCCTTTGCCACGCACACCGCCAAACTCGATCAGCTCCAGTGCAAAGCCTTGCGGCGGAACGATGCGCGACTCCATGGAGCCTGGCGCACCCAGCCAGTGCACATTCCAGCCGCGCACGCGCAGCTCCTGGGCCACGGCCAGGCCGGGGAAGATATGGCCGCCAGTGCCGCCGGCCATCACCAGTGCGGTGCGTGGCTTGTTTTGCTGAACAGAAAGCGTCATGCGTGACCTCCCTTCATCAGCAGCTTGTTTTCATAATCGACTCGGAGCACCACAGCTATCGCAATCAAATTCATCAAAATGGCCGAACCGCCAAAACTCATTAACGGCAAAGTCAGGCCCTTGGTTGGCAAGGCACCCAGATTCACGCCCATATTGATAAAGGCCTGGAAGCCCATCCAGATCGCTACGCCCTCCGCCACCAGTCCGGCAAAGACCCGGTCCAGCGCGATGGCCTGGCGGCCGATCAGCATGATGCGGCGAGTCAGCCAGAAGAAAACTGCAGCGATCAGCAGCAGGCCCACCAGGCCGAACTCTTCACCGATCACCGCCAGCAAGAAGTCGGTATGCGCCTCAGGCAACCAGTGCAGCTTTTCCACACTTCGGCCCAGGCCCACACCAAAGATCTCGCCACGGCCAATCGCAATCAACGCGTGCGAGAGCTGGTAGCCCTTGCCCAGGGCGTGCTTTTCATCCCAGGGATCGAGATAGGCAAAAATGCGTTCACGACGCCATTCCGAGGTCGCAATAATCATTGCGAACGCCCCCACCACCAGCAGCGCGATGATGAAGAACATGCGCGCGTTCACGCCGCCCAGAAACAGAATGCCCATGGAGATCACCACGATCACCATGAAAGCACCCATGTCCGGCTCGGCAAGCAACAGCACCCCGACCACCACCACCGCAAGCCCCATGGGGAGGACGGCGCGGAAGAACCGCTCTTTGACTTCCATCTTGCGCACCATGTAGTCGGCGGCATAGATCAGCACAGAGAATTTCGCCAGCTCGGATGGCTGGAAATTCATGATGCCCAGCGACAGCCAGCGCCGGGCGCCATTGACCACGGTGCCCACGTGCGGAATCAGCACCGCCACCAGAAGCACGATGGAGACGATGAACATCTTGCGCGCCACGCGCTCCCAGACATTCATGGGCACCTGAAAAGCCAGCAGCGCCGCCACAAAAGCCATCCCGATCGACATGCTGTGGCGCAGCAGGAAGTGATAAGGCTCAATCTTGCCGAAACGGGGGTTATCCGGCATCGCAATCGAGGCCGAATACACCATGACCAGACTCCATGCCAGCAAACCGATGACCACCCAGATCAATGCCTGATCCAGCCCCAGCACACTGGCAGGGGTACGGGTGGGTCGGTCGTACTGCGGCCCGCCTACGCGCACGGGCAGCACATCAATGGGCTTGTCCTCCGCGCTGCGAAACAGCGAACGCATGCGTGTGGAGAGGCTGGTCATGAAGGAGGCTGTCATGCGCCCTCCTCCAGTTGCTGGCCGGCGTCGAGTGCCAGTTCACGCACCGCTTCCACAAACTGGTGAGCGCGGTCCGCATAGTCCTTGAACATGTCCATGCTTGCGCAGGCTGGCGAGAGCAGCACCGCATCATTGGCATGCGCCAGACGCGCTGCGTGCTGCACCGCTTCCTGCATGGAAGCGGCATCCACCAGCTTCACCCCGGTATCAGCCAACGCTTCTCGAATCTGCGGCGCATCCTGACCGATCAGCACAGCAGCGCGCACATAGCGCGAGACGGGGGCAGCCAGCGGCGCAAAGTCCTGCCCTTTGCCCAGGCCACCCAGGATCACCACGATGCGGTGATCGGGACCCAGTCCCATGAGGGCAGCGACCGTGGCGCCCACATTGGTGCCCTTGCTGTCGTCAAAGTATTCAACATCGCTGACGCGTCCTACCGGCTGCACGCGGTGCGGCTCGCCACGGTATTCGCGCAGCCCATAGAGCAGCGGTGCCAGAGAGCAGCCCACACCCGTAGCCAATGCCAGCGCCGACAAGGCGTTGATAGCGTTATGACGGCCGCGAATGCGCAGTGCATCTGCTGGCATCAGGCGGGTAATGTGAAGGTCATCCACATTCTTGCTCTTGCTGGTTTCATCGGCCTCATGGGCACGTACCAACCATGTCATGCCGTTGACAACTTCCAGGCCAAAGTCACCGGGCTGGCGCGGCATGTCTCCGCCAAAAGTGACATGGGGGCGCTGGAAAGTCTTGCCGCGCTTGCCGGGCACAGGAACCGGTGCTGGCAGCATGGCCATGACCACAGGGTCTTCGCGGTTCAGCACCATCAGGCCCTGCTCACCAAACACATGGGATTTGGCATCGGCATACGCCTTCATGCCACCATGCCAATCCAGATGGTCCTGAGTGATATTGAGCACTGTGGCCGCCGAAGGCTCAAAGCCGTGGCAGTCGTCCAACTGAAAACTGGACAGCTCCAGCACCCATGCCTGAGGCAAGGTTTGCGCATCAATGCGTTCAGACAAGGTATCAAGCAGCGAGGGGCCAATATTGCCAGCCACACCCACGCTCAAGCCCGCGTGCTCCAGCAGCTGACCGGTCAGCGAGGTCACTGTGGTCTTGCCATTCGTGCCGGTAATGCCCAGCACCTTGGGCGCATAGCCATGGGCTTCGCGCAGGCCTTTGAGGGCAAAGGCAAACAGATCCAGCTCACCACCTGTGGGCAAACCAATACTGCGTGCCGCATTGAAGACGGGAGCCACGCTGGCGGGGCTCAGGCCTGGAGAGCGATAAACGGAGCTCAGGCTTTGACCATCGACCAGGGCGGCGGTGAATTCACCCGCCACAAAGCGCACGCTGGGCAACTCTGCCTGCAATGCGGGCAGGAAAGGCGGTGCTTCACGGGTATCTGCCACTGTCACATCAGCACCTGCACGCACGCACCAGCGCGCCATGGCGATGCCAGAAATACCCAGACCCAGAATCAGCACTCGCTGACCCTGCAAATGCTGAGTCGCACCCTGAGGCCAGTGTGCAGGCACAGGCGGCAGCTCCACCACAGTCTCAAGCGGCTCTTCGGGCTGCTGCTCAGCAGCGGTCACCTCTGCATCCGCAGTATCAGAGACACTGGGGTCCGCAAAAATCTGCGCCACAAAGGCTGCAGCATCCTTGGCTGCGGTCAGGGTAGAAATATCCGGAATAGGCTCTGCACCCAGAGCCTTCGCCAGATCCACTGCTACAGCAGAATCTGTTGCTTGCTCTTCGACTGCTTCAATTTCAGAAGCAGTCACCGCTTGCTGTTCAACGACTTCAGCAGAATTTTCTTCTGAAACTGCGTGCACCGCTGCTTCAGACTCTTCCATCAGAGTCTGGGTCTTGGGCTGGAGGTCTTCGTCTTGCATGGCGATTACCTCAGCTTCAGAGTCGAAAGACCCAGCAGGCACAGCAGCATGGTGATGATCCAGAAACGAATCACGACCTGCGTTTCCTTCCAGCCACTCTTTTCAAAGTGGTGGTGCAGCGGCGCCATTTTCAGCAGACGGCGGCCTTCGCCGTAGCGCTTCTTGGTGTACTTGAAGTAAGTCACCTGCAGCATCACAGACACTGCCTCCGCCACAAAGATGCCGCCCATCACGGCCAGCACGATTTCCTGACGCACGATCACAGCAATCGTGCCCAGTGCCGCGCCCAGTGCCAGTGCGCCCACATCGCCCATGAAAACTTGCGCAGGGTGCGCGTTAAACCAGAGGAAGGCCAGACCTGCACCAGCAATAGCCCCGCAGAACACCATCAGCTCGCCCGTTCCGGGGATGCTGGGGAACAGCAGATATTTGGCATAGGTCGCGTTGCCCGTCACATAGGCAAAAATGCCCAGCGCGGTACCCACCATGATGACGGGCATGATGGCCAGTCCATCCAGGCCATCCGTCAAATTCACGGCATTGCTGGTGCCCACAATCACGATGTAGGTCAGGATGATGAAGCCCAGCATGCCCAGCGGATAGCTGATTTCCTTGAAGAAGGGAACAAGCAAGCCGGCCTTGGGCGGCAAGTCCATAGAAAAGCCAGACTGCACCCAGGAAATGAACAGCGCAAACACCTCAGAGTTGTTGTTCTCGGAAATGCAGAACACCAGATACAGCGCAGCCAGCAAACCAATGACGGATTGCCAGAAAAATTTCTCACCCGAGCGCATGCCCTCGGGATCTTTGTTCACAACCTTGCGCCAGTCATCTACCCAGCCAATGGCGCCAAAGCCCAGCGTGACCAGCAGCACAATCCAGACAAAGCGGTTGGACAGGTCAAACCACAGCAAGGTAGACACCGCAATCGAAAACAGAATCAGCACCCCGCCCATGGTGGGTGTGCCGCTTTTGACCAGGTGCGTTTCCATGCCATAACCGCGCACGGGCTGGCCGATCTTGAGTGCAGTCAGCATGCGAATGGCCTTGGGGCCCACCAGCAAACCAATCAACAGGGCAGTAAGCGCGGCCATCACGGCGCGCAGTGTTAGGTACTGAAAGACACGCAGAAAACCAAATTCCGGCGAGATACTCTGCAACCATTGAGCCAGCATCAGCAGCATGTGGAGGCCTCCCCGCAGTTGCCCTGTTTGCCATCTGCGCAGGCCTCAATGCTCTGCACTACTTGCTCCATCTTCATGAACCGCGAACCCTTGACCAACACACTACCTACCTTGGGTAAAACTGCGCACACCGCCTGCTGAAGGGCGGTCATGCTCTCAAAATGCTGAGCACCGCTGCCAAAGGCAGTCGCTGCAAACCTGCTCTGTTCGCCCAGAGCAAAGAAATGGGCAATACCCGCCTGTCTGGCCAGCTCACCGGCTTCGGCATGAAACTGCGGGCCGTTATCACCCACCTCGCCCATATCGCCCAGCACCAGCAACTGGGGTGCGGGCAGCTCGGCCAGCACCGCAATCGCAGCCGCAACCGAGTCAGGATTGGCGTTATAGGTATCGTCCACCACCGTAACGCTCTGAGCATTGACCTGCACAGCCAGCGCACGCGAGCGACCTGTCACCGGCTCAAAGGCCGACAAGCCCCTGGCAATCGCCACCAGAGATACGCCAGCCGCATGGGCACTGGCTGCTGCAGCCAGCGCATTGCGTACGTTGTGACGGCCTGCAATATGCAACTGCACGGAAGCTGCGCCCTGCAGCGTGTTCAGTTGCAGGCTCCAGGCACCGCTGTCCCAGCGCACATCGCTGGCAAAGACCTGAGCCCCATCGGCTGCCTCGCCAAACATCAGGCAAGTGCGACCGGCCGCCAGTTGCATCCACAGCGGCGTGTATTCATCACCTGCGGGAAAAATGGCCACGCCATCCTGAGGCAGAAAACCCAGTACCGAACCGTTTTCGCGGGCAACGGCCTCCACCGTTCCCATGAATTCCTGATGCTCACGCTGGGCGTTATTCACCAGTGCCACTGTGGGCTGACCGATGGCAGCCAGCTCGGCGATTTCGCCGGGGTGGTTCATGCCCATCTCCAGCACGGCAATGCGATGCTCGCCGCTCATGCGCAGCAGATTCAGCGGCATGCCGATGGAGTTGTTGAAATTGCCGCGCGTGGCCAGTGCTGCATCACCTGGCCCCCCCACATGGGCACGCAGGATGGAAGCAATCATCTGTGTCACAGTGGTCTTGCCATTGCTGCCGGTCACGGCAATCAGTGGCAAATCAAACTGCGCGCGCCATGCACGGGCCAGAGCGCCCAGTGCCAGCAAGGTATCGGGCACTTCAATGCCGGACATGCCTGCAGCCTCCAGCCCATGACTGGCGATAGCAGCAACAGCCCCGGCTGCCTGCGCCTGGGGCAGGAATTCATGGGCGTCAAAACGCTCGCCCTTGAGAGCCACAAACAAATCCCCGTTCTGCAGCGTGCGTGTATCCGTGTGCACGCGCGCCACCTCCAGCTTGCCGTTACCGACCAGCCTGGCTTGGGGGATATGCGTCTGGATCAGCTCCAGCGCTTTTTCCAAGGTCATCATGACCGCATCTTTCCTTCGCGAACTGACAGCGCCTTCTGCGCCTCGTCCATGTCGGAGAACGGATGGCGAACGCCCTTCGTCTCCTGATAATCTTCATGACCCTTGCCTGCAATCAGCACCACATCGCGGGCATCCGCACGGGCAATGGCTTCGGCAATCGCGGCTGCGCGGTCGGCCTGCACATGCAAGGCGTCGCCCTGCTTCATGCCAGCCAGAATCTGGTCGATGATGGTTTCGGGCACTTCGCTGCGTGGGTTGTCGCTGGTGACATACACGCAGTCCGAATAGGTCTGCGCGGCCTGGCCCATCAAAGGGCGCTTGCTGTTGTCACGGTCGCCGCCGCAGCCAAACACGCACCACAGCTTGCCGCCGCGCTGCTGCGCTGCGGGCTGCAAGGCACGCAGGGCTTTTTCCAGCGCATCGGGCGTATGTGCGTAGTCCACCGCAATCAGTGGCAGGTTGGCCTTGGCGATCTGCTGCATGCGGCCAGGAACAGGCTCCAGATGCGCGCAAGCTGCCACGGCCTCATCCAGTGTCAGCCCCAGGCTGCGCAATGCAGCCAGCACCCCCAGCAGATTGGAGACGTTGTACTGCCCGACCAGGCGTGTGTTCATGCGCAGGCTGTGACCCGCTTCCAGCACGGTGAAGCTCAGGCCCTGCTCACCCTGACTGATGTCCTTGGCCTGCAGACGTGCAGGGCCTTGAATGGAAACACTCCAGACATCCAGTTGCCTGGCTTGCAGCTTGGCCCAGAGCTTGGCGCCATGCGCGTCGTCAATATTGACCACCGCAGCCAGCAGCCCTGGCCAGTCAAACAGCTGAGCCTTGGCCTGCCAATAGGCTTCCATGCTGCCGTGATAGTCCAGATGGTCTTGCGTGAAATTGGTGAACAAGGCCACACGGATATGGCTACCGTCCAGACGGTTCTCGACAATGCCAATCGATGACGCTTCAATCGCACAGGCCGCAAGACCCCGATCGGCATAGCTGCGAAACTCACGCTGCAGCAGCACAGGGTCCGGCGTGGTCATGCCGGTGGATTCCAGTGCAGGTGGAACGCCCACACCCAGAGTGCCCACCAGCGCACAGCCCATGCGCTCATTCAGCTTCACTTTTGATAGTGCATGAGCCAGCCACCAGGCTGTAGTGGTTTTGCCGTTGGTGCCAGTAACCGCCAGCACGTCAATCTCGGTGCTTGGGTGGCTAAACCACTCATCGGCAATCAAGCCAGTTGCAGCCTTCAGACCCTTGAGGGCAGCGACTTTGTCGCTGTTCAGGCCAAACGCTTCCAGACCATCGGCCTCCACCAGCACGGCTGCAGCGCCCTGCTCCAGAGCCTTGGCGACATATGCGCGGCCATCGGTGGCGGCACCGGGCCAGGCAATAAAGGCATCGCCAGTCTTGACCTTGCGGCTGTCGGTCTGCAAGTCACCCTGCACGCGAGTACGCAGCCAGGCGACGGCCTCGGCTGCGTTGTTCAAAGTTTGAATAGGAGTGCTCATAGCACAGGCTCCTCAGGTGGTGCAGCCACAATCTGAGGCTTGACTTCCTTGTCGGGCTGAACGCCCATGAAACGCAATGTCTGCTGGACCACGTCCGCAAAAACAGGGCCTGCCACCGTACCGCCGTAGTAGGAGCCAGCAGTGGGCTCATCCACCATCACGGCCACGATGATGCGAGGCTTGTCGATGGGGGCGATGCCGGTGAACCACGCGCGGTACTTGCCCGCGGCATAGTGGCGCCCCACCTGCTTGCGGGCCGTACCCGACTTGCCGCCAATGGTGTAGCCCTCGGCCTGAGCCCTCTGGCCTGTACCGCCGGGCCCGGCAGCCAGGCGCAGCATGTGCAGCACGGCGGCGGCATTTTCCTTGGAGATCACACGCACACCCACGGGCGGCTCTGAGGTCTTCAAAATCGTGGACGGGATGACATTGCCGTCGTTAGAGAACACGGTATAGGAGCGCGCCATCTGGAACAGCGAAGCCGACAGGCCATAGCCGTAGGACATGGTGGCCTGCTCAATCGGCTTCCAGGTTTTCCAGGCACGCAGGCGGCCCGAGACCGCACCGGGGAACTGGATTTGCGGCTTTTGCCCAAAGCCCAGTGCACTGAAGTACTCCCACATTTCCTGCGGAGTCAGCTTTTGCGCCACCTTGGTCGCGCCCACGTTACTGGACTTCTGGATCACACCTTCCACCGTCAGCACGCCATAGTTATGGGTGTCGGTGATGGTGGCGCCGGTCACCGTATAGCGGCCGGGCGATGTATCAATAATGGTCGTGGGCTTGACGCGCTTGAGCTCCAGCGCCGCGGCCACGGTAATCGGCTTCATGGTGGAGCCTGGCTCAAAGGTGTCGGTCAGCGCACGGTTACGCAGCTGCTCGCCCGTCAGATTCTTGCGGTGGCCAGGGTCATAGCTGGGGTAGTTCGCCAGTGCCAGCAGTTCACCCGTATGGGCATCCATCACCACCACACTGCCAGCCTTGGCCTTTTGCTCCTGCACCTGCTGCTTGAGCTTCTGGTAGGCGTAGTACTGAACCTTGCTGTCGATGGACAGCTGAATATCCTGGCCGTCCTGCGGCGGCACCTCGTCGCCCACACCTTCCACCACGCGGCCCAGACGGTCCTTGATCACACGGCGTGAACCGGGCTTGCCCGCCAGATCCTTGTCAAACGCCAGCTCCATGCCTTCCTGGCCATGGTCTTCCACGTTGGTAAAACCAACAATGTGAGCTGCCGATTCACCCTCGGGGTACTGGCGCTTGTATTCCTTGCGGTTGTAAATGCCCTTGATATTGAGGGCAACGATCTGCTGACCGATATCCCAGTCGAGCTGACGCTTGACCCAGACAAAGCTCTTGTCCTCGTCATCGAGCTTGTCCAGCAGCGCTGGCAGCGGCATCTCCATCAGCTTGGCGACCTGCTTGAGCTTTTGCTGAACTTCTGGGTCCTTGAGATCCACGTCTTCAGGAATGGCCCAGATGCTGGCGGCGGGAACGCTGGAGGCCAGAATCAGGCCATTGCGGTCCAGCAGGCGACCGCGGTTGGCGGGCAGCTCCAGAGTTCGCGCAAAACGCACCAGCCCCTGGCGCTTGAAGAAATCATTGCCGAAGACCTGCACATAGGCCGCACGCGCACCCAGCCCGACAAAGCCCAGCGCCAGTGCCGCCACAATGAACTTGCTGCGCCACAGCGGCGTCTTGGACGCCAGCAGCGGACTGGTGGTGTAGAGCACGCTGCGTGTCATTGGGCAACTCCTGCGGGATTGCCGTCCTGCACATACTGCGTAATGGCCTGCGAAGCCTGCTTCATCTGCAGCTTGTCGCGCGCCAGCGTTTCAATGCGCTGCGGCGTCGCCTGGGCACGCTTTTCCACTTGCAGCCGCTGCTGGTCTGTTGCCAGGCGGCGCGCTTCGTTTTCCGCACGGTCAAGCTCGGTAAACAGTTTGCGCGATTCGTACTGAGTGCCCACCAGAAAGAGAGCGCTCATCATCACAGCCAGCAGCAGCAGCAGATTTATGCGCAGCATGGCAGGCCTTTCCCAGCCATGCTCAGCAAGGCATGGCTTTGCTTCATGCGGGCACCTCCGTGCGCTCAGCCACGCGCATCACGGCAGAGCGTGAACGCGCATTGCCATCCACTTCGGCAGCACTGGGCTTGATGCGCTCCAGCGCCTTCAGACGCATGGGTGTGGGCGCGGCAAACGGCGCACGGCGGTCATAGACCTCTTTGGAGTGCTTGGCAATGAATTGCTTGACGATGCGGTCTTCCAGCGAGTGAAAGCTGATGACCGCCAGACGCCCACCGGGCGCCAGCACACGCAGGCTGGCCTCTAGCGCTTGTTCAAGCTCCTGAAGCTCTGCATTGATGAAAATCCGAAAAGCCTGGAAGGTGCGTGTTGCCGGGTTTTGCCCAGCCTCGCGGGTCCGGACCTGGCCAGCCACGAGTTGGGCAAGCTCACCGGTGGTACGTAATGGCCCCTGGCTCTCGCGCCTAGCAACAATCGCCTTTGCAATGGGGCCAGCAAACCGTTCTTCGCCGTAGTCACGTATCACCTCCGCAATCTGATGCACTTCTGCATCTTCCAGCCACTCGGCTACGCTCTGCCCGCGCGTGGTGTCCATGCGCATATCGAGCGGCCCATCGAAACGGAAGCTGAAGCCTCGGTCAGGATTGTCGATCTGGGGAGAACTCACCCCCAGGTCCATCAACACACCCTGAATACTGCCTTCAGGCAAATCGCCGAGGTGACGAAACCCTTCATGCCGAATCGAAAAACGCGCATCGTTGATGCGCGCCGCTTCAGCGATTGCGTCCGGATCCTTGTCGAACGCAATCAGCCGGCCATCCGGCCCTAGTCGCTGCAAAATGAGCCGGGAATGTCCTCCGCGGCCGAACGTTGCATCCACCCAGTCACCCGCTGGCGGCTGGCTTGCGCCACCCAGCAAAGCGTCGACAGCTTCATCGAGCAGGACGGTGATATGTTGCAACGGCTGATTCACAAGCACGTCTCTTCCTAAAAAACAAAATCCTGGAAAGCTGCTGGCATTTCCTGCTGCATCGCTTCCACTTCACGCGCTTCATAAGTGGCTTTGTCCCAAAGCTCGAAGTGATCGCCCATGCCGAGCAACACCACTTCCTTGGTCAAACCCGCTCCCCCACGCAACTCGGGCGACACCAGCAAACGGCCAGTGCCATCCATCTCTGCATCCATGGCGTTACCCAGAAAAATCCGCTTCCACCACTGAGCACTCATGGGAAGCTGGGCGATGCGCTCGCGGAACTTCAGCCACTCGGGGCGGGGAAACAGCATCAGGCAGCCATGAGGGTGTTTGGTGAACGTCACCTGCCCCTCGGCCATGGACAACAGGGCGTCACGATGCCGGGTAGGCACTGAAAGCCTCCCCTTCCCATCGAGATTCAATGAAGACGCCCCTTGAAACACGGCCAGCTACTCCGGTCATCTGGAGCCACTCGCCTCCCGAAATTGGGCCGCGAGGGCAGTTTTCACCACTTAATTGCACTTTTTTGCACTGTATCAGCAATTTCGCAGCTCACCAAACCCGAAGGAACAATTATTTGCAATGAAATCAATCACTTAGAGCATTTCAAAAAGCCCCGTAAAAGCAAAATACCTTTCCTTTACAAGCACTTAGCAAAGTCTGTGCAAGTTACGCCTTAATAGAAAGCATCAATTGAAACCATTCAATTCAATGGAAAGAACGTATTTATCAAACGAACTTTTCCTACAAATACAAACTGCCCGCACAGGCGGGCAGTTCGCTGGAGAGCGCGCAAAAACTCAAAGAATGAAGCGCGACAGGTCTTCGTCCTTGCTCAGCACCTGCAGGCGCTGATCGACATAGTCTGCATCTATCACTACCGTCTGCCCGGAGAGCCTGGCGGCGTCAAAGCTGACTTCATCCAGCAAGCGCTCCATGACAGTAGACAGACGGCGGGCACCGATGTTTTCGGTACTTTCATTGACATCAAAGGCAATCGAGGCCAGCCGTGTAATACCTTCCGGCTTGAAATCCAGTGTCACGCCTTCTGTTTCCAGCAGTGCCTGGTACTGCTTGACCAAGGAGGCGTGAGTCTGCATGAGAATCGCCTCAAAGTCCTGCACCGAGAGCGAATCCAACTCCACCCGAATGGGGAAGCGGCCTTGCAGCTCAGGAATCAGATCGCTGGGCTTGGACAGGTGAAACGCGCCCGAAGCGATGAAGAGAATGTGATCGGTCTTCACCACACCGTACTTGGTGGAAACCGATGTACCTTCCACCAGCGGCAGCAGATCGCGCTGCACACCCTGACGGGAAACGTCGGAGCCGCTGGTTTCCTGGCGGGTGGCCACCTTGTCGATTTCGTCGATGAAGACAATGCCGTTTTGCTCGGCATTCGCTATGGCGCGGGTCTTGACGTCTTCGTCGTTGACCATCTTGGAAGCTTCCTCGTCGGTCAGCAGCTTCAGCGCCTCACCAATCTTGAGCTTGCGCGTCTTGCGCTTTTCCTGCCCCATGTGGCTGAACATGCCGCGCAGCTGCTCGGCCATCTCTTCCATGCCTTGCGGGCCCATGATCTGCATCTGGGGCAGTTGCTCGGCAATGTCGATTTCGATTTCCTTGTCGTCCAGCTGACCTTCGCGCAGTTTTTTGCGGAAAACCTGGCGCGCCGTGTTGTCAGCAGTGACTTCGCCGGTACGTGCCTGCGGCACCAGCACGTCAAGGATGCGATCCTCGGCGGCATCTTCGGCACGGGCACGCATTTTCTTCATGTCCGACTCTCGCGTCTGCTTGACAGCGACTTCGGCCAGGTCACGGATGATGGCGTCCACATCCTTGCCCACATAGCCCACTTCGGTGAACTTGGTGGCTTCGACCTTGATGAAAGGCGCATCCGCCAGCTTGGCCAGGCGGCGCGCAATTTCGGTCTTGCCCACACCTGTGGGGCCAATCATCAGAATATTCTTGGGCGTGATTTCGTGGCGCAGGCCTTCGGCTACCTGCTGACGGCGCCAGCGATTGCGCAGCGCAATGGCCACGGCGCGCTTGGCACCGTTCTGGCCAACAATGTGCTTGTCCAGTTCGGAGACGATCTCCTGGGGAGTCATGGCAGAGGACATGTGAATTCTCAGTCAAATTCGCCCCTAGCGCTTGAATATCAAGCGCTAGCAGCTATCAATTTCGATGATTGCAGCGCTTACAGCGTCTCAATCGTGTGATTCATATTGGTGTAGATGCAGAGCTCGCCAGCAATCGCCAGCGACTTACGCACCACCTCTTCGGCCGACAACTCGGTGTTGTTGATCAGCGCCTTGGCCGCTGAGTGCGCATACGCGCCGCCCGAACCAATGGCCACAATGCCCTGCTCCGGCTCCAGCACATCGCCGTTACCTGTGATGATGAGAGAGGTTGTGGCATCGGCCACGGCCAGCATGGCTTCGAGCTTGCGCAGCACGCGGTCGGTGCGCCACTCCTTGGTCAGTTCGATGGCCGCGCGGGTGAGATTGCCCTGGTGCTTTTCCAGCTTGGCTTCAAAGCGCTCAAACAGCGTGAAGGCATCAGCGGTAGCGCCCGCAAAGCCCGCCAGCACCTTGCCGTGATAGAGCTTGCGCACCTTGCGCGCTGTGCCCTTGATGACGATGTGACCCAATGTGACCTGACCATCACCACCGATGGCGACTTGCACGCCCTCGGGAGTCTGGCGGCGCACGCTCAAAATGGTGGTGCCGTGAAACTGTTCCATCTCTTGCAGATGGGGACACTAAAGCACAAGCTCAAGAGCACAAAAAAAGAAAATTTAGAGAAGATCGCCTCTCAAAAACTGGCGCAACCCATCTCAGAGACGCCAGGCAAGAGCCGCCTCGCGGCGATGGCGTCGTCCCCCTCCGCGAAGCAGAGAGGGGGAAGCGGCGCAGCCGCTCAGGGGGAGCTAGTCTCGTCGTGGTATCACCTGCGCATGCTCCTGAATGCCCACGACATTGAAGAACACCGCCACCAGTTGGTGCAACTGGCTGAACTGCAGCACATGCCCCAGCGATTGCATCTCGGCCGCCCAGTTCAGCACCGAACCTGCCGCGGCAAAGTCCATGCGCACCAGACGCGAGCAATCAATGGCAATGGCTTCGCCCAGCTTGGCCTTTTCCTGCACCTCGGCCAGCCAGGGAAGTGCATCGCCATCAATCACGCCTTGCAGAGCAAAGCGCGGGGCTTTTTCACGCCACAAAGCCTCTGGAGGGAGGGAGTCGGGGCCAAAAATTGAATTCTTATAGGCTTCAGTGGCTCTTTGCCCCTCTTGCAGGAACTGGCTGAGCGGCTCCACCCATGAGGGAGGAGAAAGCTCGTAAGTCACGCAGTAGTCCAGCGCAATCAGCTCGAAATCATCCTGCAAATGCATGAGACGCAGCAAGGCCAGGCGCAGATGCCACCAGTCCTGCCCCACATCGCCCTGACCGGACGGGCAGTGCTTGCCCATGACGGACAGAAGGCGTTCATGGCCAGCAAAGATCAGCTCGCCCTTTTCATTGCTCCACTGCTGCACGCTTGCCAGCATCAAGGGCAGCACTGCCGCCTCGATCTCTTCCAGCGCGCTCCAGTCCATGGTCCAGGGGCCAGGGCTGCGGGCCTTGCTTGCCAGCAGCGCCTTGAAGCTGGATTCACCCAGCGAGACAGGCGCCTGCCAGCGAAACCCAATCACTGCTGCAGCGCTGTCGCCAGCCGTATCGCGCAACTGGCCTGCTTCCTGCGGCATAGCAAACCATTGCGGTGCCGAGCGACCAAAACGCGAGGCAAAGTCCATGCCTGCATCGTCAAAACGATCCTGCCAGCCTGCTGCACGGTATAGATCCAGCAACGCCAGCCACAGCGGCAGCTGCGCTGGTGCATCCTGGCTGCGCCGCTCAATCAAGCCCTTGAGGCTCAGTTCCGCACCTTCCACATCGCCATTGGCAAACACGATGGCGGGCTCTTCCAGCGCAGCATCGTGCTCGAAGCGGATGAACGAAGGCGGCACCATACTGACCGATGCGGGGGCAGAGACTTCCGTGGGCGCAAAGCCCGGGGAAAAATCGGTATCGCCACGCATGCTGGTCAGCCCCGGAATTCCGGTGCCCGTAATCAGGGGGGGCTGCTGATGACCCGGCAGCTTCAAGTCGCTGGGCAAAGCATCGCTGAGCAAGGGAGGGGAGCTGCCAGGCGGTGGGGAGCGAAACGAGGACGGCAGCGCATTGCCGCCTTCCGGCAATTGCAGCGGCATGGTGGCGGCATCGGAGGCCTGTTTGCCACGCCACCACTGCTGCGCCATCTGCGCTTCGATCTCATCAATCTTCTTGATCGTGTCCGCGCGCTCTCCGTGCTCACCGCTGTGCACGGTCTGCATGAAGGACGTACCACCAACAGGAGCGGGCTGAGTCTGCCCGGCGCCCGGCTTGGCAGACTGCGCCAGTTGCGACTGGCGCAGCTTGCGCAGAGTGTCGAACTCACGTTTGCGCACAAAGTCGTTCTGGCGCTTGCGCTCCAGCATTTCCTTGAGCGCCTGCTTGCTGTACTGGCTCTCTTCGCTGTCCTGGCTCAGATGATCCAGCTCAGACCAATTGACCGTCGGGTGGCGCACAAAACGCACCACCTTGGACAACAAGCCACCAGATTTATTCTCTTCTTTTGCCATGGTCAACTACTTTGAAGCCAAGTGCACAGTCAGCGCTTGATGCAAATCAATCGCCGTACATCTTCTGTTTGAGTTCGCGGCGTTGTTGCGCTTCCAGCGACAGCGTAGCCGTGGGACGAGCCAGCAGGCGGCCAACGCCGATGGGCTCGCCCGTCTCGTCGCAGTAGCCGTAGTCGCCAGCATCAATGCGGGCGATGGACTGGTCGATCTTCTTGAGCAGCTTGCGCTCGCGGTCGCGGGTGCGCAGCTCCAGAGCGTGCTCTTCTTCGATGGTTGCACGGTCGGCAGGATCGGGCACCACCACGGTGTCTTCACGCAGGTTTTCCGCAGTTTCACCCGCGTTGACATGCATGTCGTTCTTGAGCGTCACCAGCTTGCGACGGAAGAATGCCAGCTGGGCATCATTCATATAGTCGTCATCAGACATGGCCAGCACGTCCGCATCGGTCAACTCCTCCACCGACTTGGTCTTCCAGGCATTGGCCAGCTTGGGATCCTTCTTGGTCGCAGCTTGCTTTGTGTTGGTCATAGCTTTCGTTTCGCTCTCGGTTGCCGCTTCGCTGGCCTGAATAGGGGCCAGCGGCGGAACTGTCGTTTTAGGCTGCCGCGCAGGAGGCTTTGCAGAACGTTGGTTTTGGGACGCTACAGATGCCTTGCGCGTTGCGCCAGTCACCAGCTCGGGGCTGCCCTCAGCTGCGTCCACCAAAGAGGTCTTGGCGCTGCTTTTAGCGCTGCGATTACGCGAAGCGGTCCCTGCAGCTTTGGTGGCTGCAGTCATGGGCTTGTTGGTTTTCACAGCGTTCACGTCCTGTCTCCTCACAGTACGGTGCACATTGCAGGGCTGGATTGCTCCAACCACCTCTTTAGGGGCGGCATTGTAGCCATGCAGCTTCCCCTGTCCCCTATGCGTTGTACATACCCCACAAAAGCGAGGTTGGTCTCTTCACCAAGAGTGGCAGTTTGCGAGAGTTATCGGACAAAAAAACGGCCTGCTTTGCAGGCCGTCAGTCATTGTCAGCAATGAGAAAGTCAGTGGGCAATTACACCAGACACTGATCCAGCCCCTGCTTGAAGATGTCCTGCGGCAGGTCGATGCCAATGAAGACCATCTTGCTCATTCGCTTTTCATCGGCTTCCCATTCGGGGCCCAGATCGCTGCCCATGAGCTGGTGCACGCCCTGGAAGATGACCTTGCGGCTGGTGCCCTTCATGTCGAGCACGCCCTTGTAGCGCAGCATCTTGGGGCCATAAATATTCACAATTGCGCCCAGGAAATCCTCCAGCTTGGCAGGGTCGAAGGCGCGCTCGGCGCGATAGACAAAGCTCTTTACATCATCGTCGTAGTGATGGTGGTGGGGGTGGTTGCAGTGCTCGCCATGCTCGTGGTCGTGGTGCTCATGACCGCAGTGTTCGTCGTGCTTGTGCTCATGGCCGTGATCGTGTGCGTGGTCATGATCGTGCTCGCACTTGCCGTGGTCGTGGTCGCAATGGCTGTGGTCGTGCTCATCTTCCTTGAGGAAGTCGGGGTCGATGTCCAGCTTGGCGTTCAGATTGAAGCCACGCAGGTCAAACACATCCTTGAGGGGCACATCGCCAAAGTGCACCGCCGTGATGGGTGCACGCGGGTTCATGTGCTTGAGGCGATGGATCAGCGCGTCTTTTTCAGCATCCGTCACCAAGTCGGTCTTGGACAGGAAGATCTGATCGGCAAAGCCCACCTGACGGCGCGCTTCCTGGCGGTCTTCCAGTTGCTGGTTGGCGTGCTTGGCATCCACCAGGGTGATGATGGAGTCGATCAGATAGGTCTCGGCAATCTCATCGTCCATGAAGAAGGTCTGAGCCACAGGGCCGGGGTCGGCCAAACCGGTGGTTTCGATGACGATGCGGTCAAAGTCCACCAGGCCCTTGCGGCGCTTGGCCGCCAGCAGTTGCAGGGCTTCGCGCAGGTCTTCACGGATGGTGCAGCAGATGCAGCCGTTGCTCATCTGCAGAATCTGCTCTTTGGATTCGGTCTTGAGAATGTCGGTGTCGATGTTTTCCTCACCGAACTCGTTCTCGATCACGGCAATCTTCATGCCGTGGGATTCGTGCAGCACGCGCTTGAGCAGCGTGGTTTTGCCCGAGCCCAGAAAGCCCGTGAGGATAGTGACTGGAATGAGAGCCATGCTTTGAAACCTCTTGCTGCGGTCTGTCGCCTGATGCGCCAGCCCTGAAAACATGCGCGGCGCCGTAGCACCGCCTTGGAACGTGGAGACGTTCCCATAACAGCTGGGGAGTGTAGCGGCGCTTTCAAGCGCTTATCGGCAGCAGGGCTGCCCGGAAAATCAATTCAAAACAGCCTGAACCCATTAAAGGTAAAACGCTGTCAGCTATCAAATCAGGAATTCTCTAATCTTCAGCATCTCGCCCCTGCCCGCGTTTGGAGGCTGGCTTGTCGCCGCCTTCCTGCCGCCGGGCACGCGGATGGGCGTTTTCATAGGCCTGGGCCAGATGCTGAAAGTCCAGCCGGGTATAGATCTGCGTGGTGGTGATGCTGGAGTGCCCCAGCAGCTCCTGCACCGCCCGCAAATCGCCACTGGACTGCAGCATGTGGCTGGCAAAGGAGTGGCGCAGCACATGCGGATGCACGCCTGATGCCAGGCCCGCCTGCTGCCCGCGCAGCTTAAGCCGCGCCCAGATGGACTGGGTGCTGAGCCGCTCTCCGCGGCGGCCAATGAACAGTGCGCTTTCCTGCTGTGCCTTGGCCTGCACCGCCCCTGCCAGAGCACTGCTGCGCTGGGCCAGCCATGCCTGCAGCGCCTGCACCGCCATGCGCCCCACGGGCACAATGCGGCGCTTGCTGCCCTTGCCCTGCACATGGGCATCGCCCGCTTCCAGATCTATCCAGCCATGCCCCAGCTGCAGGGTTTGCGAATCAGGCCGCACATCCAGGCCCGCCAGCTCGGCCGCACGCAGGCCACAGCTGTAGAGCAGCTCTGTCATGGCCGCATCCCGCGCTTCAATCCACGGATCGGCATCGGCGTTATGGAAGCTGGCCAGTTGCACAGCATCGTCCACCCCCAGCGCCTTGGGCAAGGGCTTGGGCGCCTTGGGGCCGCGCACGCCTTCCACCGGGTTGAAGGGCACCAGCTCCTGCTGCGCCGCCCAGCGAAAAAAGCTGCGCCAGCCAGAAAGAATCAGCGCAATACCGCGTGGGCTGCGTCCTGCGCTATGCATTTGCGCAGCAAAGCGGCGGATATGAGCGGGCTGCAGGCCCAGCAGCCCTTCTGCCCCCTGCTGCCCGGCCTGCTGGGCAAATTGCTGCAGCTTGATCAAGTCCAGCGCATACAGCGTGTGCGTGCGTTCGGCCAGCCGCTTTTGCACATGCACATGCTCCAGATAGCGGTGAGCCACTTCTGGCAGCTGTGCAAGCTGCTCCTCAAACGAGAGCTGCTCACCCTCTTGCGGCAAGCCCATGCGCGTGATTACCCGTGCGCCAGAGTCAGGGCAGGCAAGCGCATGCGCGACAGCGAGGCGCTGGCCAGCTCGGCAATGCGCGAGAGGAATTCCGTGCCCATCGTGGCATCAAAGCGATGCGCATCGGCGGAGCCCAGCACCAGCATGCCAAAGCTGTTGGAGGTGCTGTCCATGGCTCCGTCATGCAGGGTCAGCAGCGCCACAGACTGCACCGCGTTGGGGCTGGGCAACCAGTTGACGGGCTCAAACCCCATGTTCGGGCCGCAAAACGGCATGGTCAGCGATGCGGCAAAGGCCTTTGCATCCTCGCTCACACCCATGGTGTACACCGTGCCTGAATGCGCACCGGCCACATTCCACAGGCGCAGCGCGACCTGAGGCACATCGAAAATATGCTGCAGACTGGCCGTCAGCGCATGGGGTAGCTCGCGCAGGTCCTGCACCTTGACCAGCGCATGCGTCCACTGGTGAATCTTGTTGGCAATGGCCGCGTTCTCGCTGCCGTTGCGCATCATGTCCATGATGCGGTGCTCCAGCCCCTTGATCTTTTCGCGCAGCATCTCGGCCTGGCGCTCCTGCAGGCTCACGGCACGCGGGCCGTGACCGCTGACCAGGCGCGCGCCATTCAGCATCTCGGCATGACGCTCGAAAAACTCGGGGTTTTGCTGGAGGTAGTCGGCTATCGACTCTTCGGTCACTGCAATATCGGTCAAGCTGTTCATAGCGTCTCGGGTATGTCGATCTGGCCTTCAAAAACAAATTCTGCGGGGCCGGTCATGCGCACACGATCCTGCGCACCACCTGCCCATTCAATGGTCAGCAAGCCGCCGCGGGTGTGCACATCCACTCGTGAATCCAGCAGCCCCCAGCCAATGCCTGCCACCACAGCGGCGCAGGCACCTGTGCCGCAGGCCAGTGTCTCGCCCGCGCCGCGTTCATAGACGCGCAGCTTCACTTCGCCACGGTTGATGATCTGCATGAAACCGGCATTCACGCGCTGCGGAAAACGCGCATGGCGCTCAATCAGCGGGCCATGCAGCTCGACGGGGGCGGTGTTTACGTCCTCCACAGTCTGCACGGCATGGGGGTTGCCCATGGAAACAGGTGCTATCCATACAGTAGCAGCCTGCGCACCATCATCAAGGGCCAGAGGCCACTTTTGCGCAGATCCCAGCAATTCAGGCTGCAAGCTTTCGCTATTGAAAGGCACCTTGGCGGGGTTCAGCTCGGGCGCGCCCATATCGACGGTCACGCGGCCATTGCCATGAATTTCGGGGGCAATGACGCCCGACAGGGTCTGAACCTTGATCACGCGCTTGTCGGTCAGCCCCTTGTCATGCACATAGCGGGCAAAGCAGCGCGCGCCATTGCCGCACTGCTCCACCTCGCCACCGTCGGCGTTGTGAATCACATATTCAAAGTCCAGCCCTTCGGCTGGCGCCGGGCGCACAGTCAGAATCTGGTCGGCACCCACACCGAAATGGCGGTTGGCCAGATAACGGTACTGAGCGGCGCTCAACCCCAGGCGGCCCTGTGTTTCGTCGAGCACGACAAAGTCATTGCCCGCGCCCTGCATCTTGGTAAAGCGAATCTGCATGATGCCGGACATTATCGACGTATCCCGCACATCTGAGCAGCCTCATTACGCGGGCTGTGGCTGATTCAGCACCCTCTGCGTGCTGCTGCCGCACCTGTAGGCCTTGCCATTCCTCAGCGATAGAGTTTTTGCAGCAGGGCCATCAATTGCGCCTGCTCTTCAGCGCTGAGGTGGCTGAGCGAGGCCTGCTCGCTGGCCTTGAGCTGAGGCTCGGCCTGATCAACCAGCGCCCGCCCCTGCTCCGTCAGGTACAGGCCCATGGCGCGCCCGTCGTGCGGGTGGCGGCGGCGCTCCAGAAAGCCACGCCGCATCATGGCGTCGATCATGCCCACCATATTGGGCGGCAGCACATCAAGCTGCTGACACAGCTGGCGCGAGGTGATGCCGGGGTTGCTGCCCACTAGCGAGAGCAGGGAAAACTCCACGATCTTGAGATCAAAGCCTTCCATGCATTTGACGAACACCCCCACCAGCGACAGCGATGCGCGGCGTGCGTTGTAGCCCAGCAAGGACTCCAGAAAGCTGGCATTGACCTGCTCTACCGCAAAGACCTCGGCCTCCTGCGCGTCAGGCAGGACGCGCTTGCGGCGCGTAGTGGTGACTTTGGGGGCGGCGGTTCCGACAGGCTGACGAGCGGGCATGGAGGGCTTCAACTTCAGGAGCAAGAGATCGTTATCTTTGCTAGATTTTGCCGCTTTCGCGCGTTTTATGGGCAAAAATCGTCAATTCGCAGGTGTGAACGCCTGATTGCCGTGCACCAGTGACGCCTGCGTCCACTGCGCTTTCATCAGGTTCATGCGCCAGTCCATCTCGGGCAGGATGCGCTGCAGCACCTGCTTCAAAGGCCCCTGCCAGCGCGGTTGATCAGTGCCCGCTGTAGCTCCAATCTGCGCCCAGGCCCAGCCCATCAGCACCACGGCGATGCAGCGCAGATAGTCATCGGCCACACGCCAGGCCAGGGTATCGTCTTCCTTGCAGGCCTGCGCCAGCAGGGTGGTGAAGTAACGCAACTGCGCCAGGCAGCGCAGCACTTCGGCGTCCAGCTGGCGGCCTGCATCCAGACTCTTGCGCAAAAGCAGCAGCCACTGGCCCATGGACTGCCCTCCATCGGGCAGCACCTTGCGCACCAGCAGGTCAATGGCCTGAATTTCGTTCGTGCCCTCATAAATCATGGCCACACGCGAGTCACGCACGATTTGCTCAATGCCCCATTCGCGGATATAGCCGTGGCCGCCAAAGACCTGCAGGCAGGCGCTGGCACCTTCAAAAGCCTGCTGCGTCCATGCGGCCTTGAGCACGGGGGTGATGAGGCTACACCACTGCTGGGCCTGTTCACGCTCTCTGGCTGTTTCGGCGTGACGCGCCACGTCCAGATAGATGCCGGTCTGATAGGCCAGCACGCGGCCACCATCCACCCAGGCACGCTGCACATCCAGCGTGCGGGCAATGGCGGGATGTTCGATGATCAAATCCGCAGCATCGCCCGCGCCACGCGAGGCAGGCACTGCGCCCGGGGCGCGCATCTGGCGGCGCTCCAGCGCATAGGCATGGGCTTTTTGCCAGGCGGCATCCAGCAGGCCAATGCCTTGCAGCGCCACATGCAGGCGCGCCGCATTCATCATCACAAACATGGCGTTCAGGCCCGCACCGGGCTTGCCAATCAGCCAGCCTGTGGCGGCGTCAAAGCGCATCACGCAGGTGGGGCTGCCATGCAGGCCCATTTTTTCCTCGATGCGTTCGCAGACCACGGTGTTGCGCGCTCCATCCGGCAGCACCTTGGGCACCAGAAACAGCGACAAGCCCTTGGGGCCAGCCGGTGCACCGGGCAGGCGGGCCAGCACCAGATGAACAATGTTCTCGGTCAAGTCATGCTCGCCGCCCGAGATAAAAATCTTGCCGCCAGTGATCTGGTAGCGCTCGCCCAGCGCGGATTCACCCGCAGAAACAGCCTGCGTGCGCACCATACCCAGATCGCTGCCCGCATGCGCTTCCGTCAGGCACATGGTGGCCAGCCATTCGCCACTGGCAACTTTAGGCAGATAAGCCGCCTTCAGCGCATCGCTGCCATGGTGCTTGAGGCACTCATACGCACCATGCAGCAGGCCTGGCGCCATGGTCCAGCCATGGTTGGCCGCACTCAGCCATTCGTAGAGCACGCCTTCCAGCACCCAGGGCAGGCCCTGACCGCCATCTTCCTCAGCGCAAGCCAGTGCGGGCCAGCCTGCCTGCCAGAAGTCCTGGTAAGCCGCAGCAAAACCCGGCGGCACGGTCACCTTGCCTGCTGCAAACTGCGCGCCCACCTCATCGCCTTCACGCGACAGCGGAGCCACCACATCGCCCACCCACTTGCCCGCCTCGTCCAGCACCTGCTGCATCAAAGCCTTGTCGGTGGCGGCGTGCGCTGGCAAATGCTGCAGCTGCTCATCAGCCTTGAGCACATCGAAAAGAAGAAACGCGTTATCGGCACTGGTAGGCAAATAGGACATAAAAAAACCGCGACAGCAATCAAAGATAGGAGAAGGGGGCAACCGAATAAGCACTGACGTATGCCATCGGGGAATCGGGGGCGCCCAGCAAGGGCCGCCCCGCAGCGATGGCGCCGTCCCCCTCCCGCATTGCGAAGCAAAGCGAGAGAGGGGGAAGCCGCGAAGCGGCTCAGGGGGTGACTCGATCAACTCTCTGCAGTAAAGCCGATTTGCTTGACCAGCGGCCCCCAGCGCTCAAACTCTGCCTGCTGCGAGCGGGCCATTTCCTCTGGCGTGGAGCTGGTGGCAATCAGGCCCACCACACCCACGCTTTCCTTGAGCGCATCGCTCTTGAGCGCTGCTGTGATGGCCGCATGGGCACGCTGGCGCACCTCCAGTGGCGTCTTGGCGTTGGCGTAGAAGCCAAACCACTCTTCAGCCGTCAGGTCGGCAAAGCCCTGCTCGGAAAACGTGGGTACATTGGGCAGATAGGGGTTGCGCTGTGGGCCGCTGGTGGCCAGCACGCGCAGCTTGCCTGCCTTGTAGTAGCTCAGGAAGTCACCGCTTGGGCCCATGACGGCGGCAATCTGGCCACCGGCCAGATCAGACACCGCAGGCGCCGTGCCGCGATACGGCACATGGCTAAGCTTGATGCCCGAGCGCAGGCTGAGCAGCGAGCCCAGCAGGTGCGGCTGCGTACCCGCGCCGGGGCTGCCAAAGCTGGCCTTGTCGAGGTTGTTCTTGCACCAGGCCAGAAAGTCCTTGAGCGTCTTGACCTCGGCAGGCACAGCCGGGCCTACCGCCAGGCCGTGGTGCATGATGGCACCGATTGAAATCGGCTCGAAGTCCTTTGCCTGATAGGTCAGCTTGCTATAGATATGGGGGTAGATGGAGAAGGCCGACACCTGCGACAGCACGATGACCGAGCCATCACCCACAGCGTTGCGCAAGCTTTCCAGCGCGATACGGCCACCAGCGCCGGGCTTGTTTTCCACCACGCCCATGTTCTTGGTATAGCTGGTGCCACCCATTTTTTCGGCCACACGGCGAGCCACCGAGTCACCCGCGCTGCCTGCCGGGAAGCCGTACAGAATGCGCACCTGCTCCAGCGGGCCACCGCCCTGTGCGTAGGCGCTGCGGCTGGCGATGCCGCCGAAGGCAGCCAGCGCGGCACCAGCACTCAGGCTTTTGACGAAATTACGACGATCTTGCATGTTTGTCTCCTCTAGATTTTTTGAAATGCAGGCTACGGCCTGTCTTGAAATTCTCAGCCCCTGCCACCTGACCGGGGACTGAAGTGTGCACGCGATTCAGCCCTTGATTTCAGGAGTCGCCGGTAAAGCCGATTTGCTTGACCAATGCGCCCCAGCGCTCGTACTCAGCCTGCTGCGAGCGCGCCATTTCCTCGGGGGTTGAGCTGGTAGCAATCAGGCCCACCACCCCCAGACTTTCCTTGAGCGCATCGCTCTTGAGAGCCGTCGTGATCGCCGCATGGGCACGCTGGCGCACCTCTGCAGGTGTCTTGGCATTGGCATAGAAGCCAAACCACTCCTCAGCTGTCAGATCGGCAAAACCCTGCTCGGCAAACGTGGGAACACTCTGCAGATAGGGATTGCGCTGTGGGCCACTGGTGGCCAGTACACGCAGCTTGCCCGCCTTGTGATAACTCAGATAGTCGCCGCAAGGGCCCATGATGGCGGCAATCTGGCCGCCAGCCACGTCCGAGACCCCGGGCGCCATCCCCCGATACGGCGCATGGCTGAGCTTGACGCCCGAGCGCAGGCTCAGCAGCGCGCCCAGCAAATGGGGCTGGCTGCCTGCACCGGGGCTGCCAAAGCTGGCCTTATCGGGGTTGCTCTTGCACCATGCCAGAAAATCCTTGAGCGTCTTGACATCGGCAGGCACAGCAGGCCCTACGGCCAGACCGTGGTGCATGATGGCGCCAATCGAAATCGGCTCGAAGTCCTTGGCCTGATAGCTGAGCTTGCTATAGATATGGGGATAGATGGAAAAAGCCGAGACCTGTGACAGCGCAATCACCGAGCCATCGCTCGCGGCGTTGCGCAAGCTTTCCAGCGCGATGCGGCCACCGGCGCCGGGCTTGTTTTCCACCACGCCCATGTTCTTGGTGTAGCTGCTGCCTCCGATTTTTTCAGACACACGGCGCGCAACCGAATCTCCCGCGCTCCCCGCAGGGAAGCCGTACAGAATGCGCACCTGATCCAGCGGACCAGCGCCCTGTGCATAGGCGCTGCGGCTGGCGATGCCGCCGAACGCTGCCAGCGCAGCGCCAGCACTCAGGCTTTTGACGAAATTGCGACGACCTTGCATGACTTGTCTCCTCTTAGGAATAGGCGGACTCTGCGGTCCTGTGAAATCAATCAATACCTGTCTCAATCTTTGGCGCCGCCCCGGCTCTGGCACTCTCCAAGCCAGAGACACCAAGCAAGGGCCGCCCCGCAGCGATGGTGTCGTCCCCCTCAGGGGGAAGGCGCGGGGCCGCCCAGGCGGAGCGCCTCAGGGGGCACTCATCTAGGACTCATCCGCAGCGCCCCATCCAGACGAATCACTTCGCCATTGAGGTGATCGTTGTGCACGATATGTACGGCCAGATCGGCAAACTCCGAAGGCTTGCCCAGTCGCGACGGGAAGGGAATCGATGCTGCCAGCGACTGCTGCACAGGCTCAGGCAATTCCTGCATCAGTGGCGTGGCAAACAGCCCCGGCGCCACGGTGCAGACACGAATGCCGTGCTGGGCCAGGTCGCGTGCCATGGGCAGCGTCATGCCCACCAGCCCACCCTTGGATGCGCTGTACGCCTGCTGGCCCACCTGTCCATCAAACGCGGCCACCGATGCGGTGTAGAGAATCACGCCACGCGCACCGTCTTCCAGACCGGGCAGCTTGGCGCAACGTGCGGCAAACAGGCGGGTCATGTTGTAGCTGCCGATCAGGTTGACGCGAATCACGCGCTCAAAATCTTCCAGCGGCGCGGGCTCGCCATCACGGCCAATCACGCGCTTGGCCGTGCCAATGCCAGCCACATTCATCAAAATGCGCGCATCGCCGCCCCAGTGCGAGCGGATGGCATCCAGCGCCGCTGTCACGCTGGATGTGTCGCAGATATCGCATTCCAGCGCCAGCCCGCCAATGTCCGCAGCCACGGCTTTGGCCTTGTCCAGTTGGCGGTCCAGCACCGCCACTCTGGCGCCCGCAGCGGCCAGCGCCCGGGCCGTGGCCTCGCCCAGCCCGGAGGCGCCGCCGGTGACAATGGCAATCTGTTCCTGAACTTGCATTTCGCTATCCTTTTAAAAGCTTCTCGCGCTTATTGGTATTGCGCTTAGGCCAGATTTGGCTTCAAAACATGGGGCAGGTTTTCGGCATACAGCCCCTGCACCACATCGGCACGGTGCTGCAGCACGGCGCGCTGATTGATGGAGCCTTTGTCCGTCACCTCACCCAGATCCAGAGAAGGTGCGCGGGTGGATGCCACGGCACGCGCAATGCGTGTGGCGCTGCCGGTGGCGGTTTGCGCCAGCTGGTTGAGCACGGCTTGCAGATGCTGCTGCACAGGCGCGCTGTGCATGATCTGCTCCAGCGTGGCATCTGAGCCCAGGCCGCTGAGCGCAGCGCAGGCAGGCGTGCCAAAGATGATGGCGCCCACTTCCTTGCGGTCCAGACCGGTCACCACCACGTCCTGGATATAGGGCGCACCAGCGTGAATGATCCTGGCGCGCAGCGGCCCTACGTTGACAAAGGTGCCTGTGGCCAGCTTGAAGTCTTCGGCAATGCGGCCATCAAAACGCAGGCCCTGATGGTGGTCCTGCACATCACGCCACTGCACAGCATCACCAGTGCGGAAAAAGCCTTCTTCGTCAAAAGCCTCGGCCGTGGCCTCAGGTGCGCGCCAGTAGCCGGGCGTGACATTGGGGCCGCGATAACGCACTTCCAGCTTGCCATCGACAGGCGCCAGCTTCAGCTCCAGCCCCGGCACGGGCACCCCCAGATCGCCAGAGCGCACGTCGGTGCGGTTGATGAACAGGGCCGATGGCGAGGACTCCGTCATACCCAGGCCCGTGCCCATCACAATACGCTCGCCACATTCGACCTCCTGCGTGCGATGCAGGCTGTCCCACACCGGCTGCGCCAGCGAGGCCCCGGCATAGAAGAACATCTTGACCTTCTTGAGCAGGCTGGCGCGCAGCACGGCGTCCTCTTCCATGGCGCGGGCAATGTATTCAAAGCCCGTGGGCACGTTGAAGTACACGGTGGGCGAGATTTCGCGCAGATTGCGCAGCGTCTCAGCAATGCCTGCAGCGGTGGGCTTGCCTTCGTCGATATAGACCGTGCCGCCGTGGTACAGCGCCAGACCAATGTTCTTGTTGCCACCAAAAGTGTGGTTCCACGGCAGCCAGTCCACCAGCACGGGCGGGCCTTTGACCATATCGGGCATGGTCTGTGCAATCTGCTGCTGGTTGGCGCACCACATGCCATGGGTGTTGATGACGGCCTTGGGCAGCTTGGTCGAGCCCGAGGTAAACAGAAATTTGGTGATGGTGTCCGGCCCCGTGGCCTGCATGGCAGCATCGGCCTCGGGTGTGGGTTGCGTGGCCAGCAAATCGGCCATCAGCGTATGCGCTGTCGCATCCGCTGCACCTTTGCGATAGACCACTTCGCAGCCCGCAGGCAGAACGGCCCGCACAGCCTTGTCGTAGCGTGCGGCATCGCTGGCAAAGATCAGGCCAGGGGTCAGCGTATTCACCACATGGCGCAGCTTGGCGTAGTCGGAGCTGACCAGCGAGTACGCGGTCGAGGCCGAGCAGTAAGGCACACCGGCATACAGACAGCCCATGGCCAGCATGGCGTGGTCCAGATCGTTTTCGCTGAGGATGATGACTGGGCGCTCTGCCGACAGTTTTCTCTCCACCAGCGCCTGCGCAATGCTGCGTGCGGCGGCCAGCGTCTGGGCATAGCTGATGTGCTTCCAGTCGCCCGTGCTGCCATCGGCCAGGCGCACGCGCTGGGCGATAAAGGTTTGATCGGGCGTGGCCTGCGCCCAGTGCACCAGCCTGTCCGTCATGCGCTGCGCATGGGGGGCCAGATCCTGATCGGCGCGGGCGTAGAAAACGCCGCCCTCTCCCTCGCTCACCAGGATGTGGGCCACCCCAAATTCCAGCGCACGGTACCTGGGGCTTGTGCCCTCTTCTGTCTGCTCAACCCGCATGGCTGTGTCTGTCTCCTGCATGGTCTTTGTCTCCACCTCTTGGTTGTGATGCGCCAGGTTCAGTCTTTGCTGACTTTGGCGGCCCGCCCGGCCAGAAATTCCTGCAAGCGGAACTTGGCCTCGGGGGCGCTTTGCGCCACGGCGGCCATCAGGGCTTCGGTCATCAGGCCCTGATCGGCAGGCTGATCGGCGATGCGAGGCAGCGCATGCATCAGCGCGTAATTGGTCATGGGCGCGTTCTCGGCAATGCGCAGCGCCAGCTCTACCGCCTTGTCCAGCGCCTGACCTTCGGGCACCAGGTATTGCGACAGGCCAATGCGCTCGCCCTCTTCGGCCTTGTAAACACGGCCGGTGAACATCATGTCGGCCATGCGCGCAGCACCAATCAGGCGCGGAATGCGCACCGAGCCGCCACCGCCCACAAAAATGCCGCGAGAGCCTTCGGGCAGTGCATAGAAAGTGCTGCTGTCGGCCACGCGAATGTGGCAGGCGCTGGCCAGCTCCAGCCCGCCGCCCACCACGGCGCCGTGCAGGGCCGCCACCACGGGCACGGCACCAAACTGCACCTGGCGCAAGGCCTCGTGCCACATGCGCGAGTGCAGCACGCCCTGCGCGGCATCCCGCTCGCTCAGTTCGCTCAGGTCAAGCCCGGCGCAGAAATGCGGGCCGTCACCATCCACCACCGCTGCACGCACGCTGGCGGGCAGGTTCATGAACACATCGCGCAAGCCCAGCACCAGGCCGTCAGACAAGGCATTGCGCTTGGTGGCGCGCATCAGTCGAATGACCGCAACCTGCTGGGCATCACCACGAAATTCAACTGCAATTTCTTTATGAGTCATAACCATTCCTTTGCGCAATTATTGTTATTTCACATAACTAAAATCAAGCACTCAAACAAGGTTTGCGCTCAGTGCTTTCCCCAGTCTTTGTCATCTCTGCGCTGCACAAACACAGGCAGAACATGGATTGCAGGCCGCAACTTCGCATAATGCTGAGCATGAACCCACGTCCCAGCCAGCTCCTGAATCCGCAGCGCGAACCTGCCGCCGTGCGCGACGCCTCCACCATCTTGCTGCTGCGCGACTGCGCAGACGGCCAGGGCTACGAGATACTGATGACGCGCCGTGCCAATCAGGGCAACTTCGCCAATGCCTATGTATTCCCCGGTGGCGGGCTGGAAGCGCAGGATGCCGACCCTGCCAACCACGCACTGGCCCGCGTGCGCCAGACCATGCTGGACGCCGCAGGTGAAGCGGGCAAGACACGCATCACCCAGGCGCTGGCGGGCATTCGCGAGACGTTTGAAGAGCTGGGCATTCTTCTGGCCTATGACGAGACGGGTAACTCCGTCACACCCGCACAGGTGCAGCAGCTCGATCGCAAAGCCTCGCTGTACGAGCAATGCCGAGAACGCGGCTGGACGCTGGCCGTCGATCAGCTCTGGTATCTGGCGCACTGGACGGCAGCGCGTGATATTCCCAAGCGCTTTAACGTGCCATTTTTTGTGGCGCGCATGCCCGAAGGCCAGACCCCTGAGGCCGATGAAACCGAGCAGTTCGAGCCCACCTGGATTCGCCCGCAGGACGCGCTGCAGCGCTTTGCCGAAAAAAGCCTGTTCATCGTCTTCCCAACCGAGCGCACGCTGCAGCGCATGGTCGGCTACGCCAGCACGCAAGCTGTGATTGATGCTCTCAAAAGTGAGAAGCGCCTGTGGCGCAGCTGCCCGCGCACCGGCTACCTGAAAGGGGAAGACACCCGCCATATGGAAAGCGATATGGCGTATGGCGAGCTGGAAATGGTGCACCCCGATGGCCAGGCCGGACACCACCTGGACTGGCAGTTTGAAAAAGCCGTGCCTCTACGCAAAAACCTGATGCGCCTGACGGCCCCCAACCCCGGCATGATGACCGGCCCCGGCACCAATACCTATCTGATTGGCGATGCCAGCAGCGGCTATATCGTCATCGACCCCGGCCCGGACGAGCCCGTGCACCTGCAGCGCCTGCATGACGCCACGGACGGCGATATTCGCTACATCGTCTGCACCCACTCCCACCCCGACCATTCACCCGGCGCCGCGCCGCTGCAGGCGCTGGTCGTGCAGTCCGGCCATGCCAAGCCGCCCATCATGGGCCTGCCATCCGCCCCCACTGCGCGTGCCTACAGCCGCTTCAAACCAGAAGTGACGCTACAGGATGGAGAGCGCATTACGCTGACCAGTCAAGGGCCAGAAGGCGAAATCACGCATACCCTGCAAGCCATCTTCACCCCCGGCCATGCGGCCAACCATCTGTGCTTTTTGCTGGAAGAAGATGCGTTGCTGTTCAGCGGCGACCACATCCTCAACGGCAGCACCACCGTCATCAGCCCGCCTGACGGCAACATGATCGACTACATGGATTCGCTGGACCGGCTCACCGAGCTATGCGGTGAATTTGGCGTGAGCTACATCCTGCCCGCCCACGGCTATGTACTGGGATTTGCCCGCCAGCAGATTGCCAAGCTGAAAAGCCACCGTCTGGCCCGCGAAGCCAAGGTGCATGCCGCCATGCGCAGCAAACCCGACGGCAATATTCAGGACTGGGTGGCCATTGCCTATGCCGACACCCCGCCCGCGCTGTGGCCCGTGGCAGAACGATCACTGCTGGCCCATGTGGAGCGCATTCAGAAGCTGTGCCTGGGACGGTAGACTGGCGCTAGACCTGTAGGCCACTAGGACATGGCGGCGGGTTTAAGCTCTCGCCATGTCTGAATCTCTGCCTGAACAAGAAAGCATTCGCCTGGCCAAGCGCTTGGCGATGCAAGAACAATGCTCGCGCCGCGAGGCCGAACTCTATATCGAAGCGGGCAACGTCCAGGTGGACGGCAAAGTCGTGCTGGTGCCTGAGTCCCGCGTCACGCCCGATCAGGTCGTAACGCTGCGCAAGGGCGCCAAGCCCGAGGCCATTCCGCCCGTCACCATCCTGATGAACAAGCCAGCGGGCTACACCCAGGGCCCCGCCTATGGCCGCACCCGCAGCGCCCATTCGCTGCTCAATGAATCCACCAAGGCGGTGCTGGACACGCCCATGCCTCAGCTGGTGCTGGACCATCACTTCAAGAATCTGGAATCGTTTCTGACGATTCCCCTGCCCGCCAGCGGCCTCATCGTCTATACGCAGGACAAGCGCGTGGCACGCAAGCTGGCCGAAGAAGGCATGTGGCTGGAGCAGGAAATCATCGTCGGCGTGGAAGGCCAGATGGTGGAAGACGGCCTGGACATCCTGTACGAAGGCCTGCCCATTCCCGGTGGCAACGGCCACCGCCGCATGCCGCCCTGCCATGTGAGCTGGCAGAACGAAAGCCATCTGCGCTTTGCGCTCAAGGGCATTGCGCCTGAGGAGATTGAACGCATGTGCGCCGCCATCGGTCTGCAGGTGACCAGCATGCGCCGCCTGCGCATCGGCCGCGTGGCCATGGCCAAGGTGCCTGAAGGCCAGTGGCGTTATCTGATGCCCTGGGAACGCTTCTAAGCCATTTACTATCAAAAAAAGAGCTGCAGGTCATTGATTAACATAGACCTACAGCTCTTTTTCATGGGAATAAGTGTGAAGTGCGCCGATAAGCCGGATTCTGTGCACAACGGTTGCCCGCCATGTGACCGCCATTAATCTTGGCCATCAGTCGCCTGATGGCTCGGTGCTACCTACCCGCACACTCCGGGGGCCCCGTCAACGTGTGCCTACTTGGTATTGCTGCGCGTAGAGATTGCCCGTTTCACCCCCGGTGGTCTACCTTGCGGCACTCCCCCGGGACTCGTCTCTGTTGCTCTGATCCTCACCTCACGGTGGACAGCTGTTAGCTGCTACGCCGCCCTATGCAGTCCGGACGTTCCTCCAGTACGGCTTTTCAGCACTTGTACCAGCGGCGGTCTGGCGCACTTCACGGCGCGCATTATCCCGCGTTCACAAAGAGCTTGCACAGAACTCGCGCCGAAACTGCTCGGGCGGCAGGCCTGATTCACGCTGAAACATGGCAATAAAGGCCGATGGCGAGCTGTAACCCAGGTCATAGGCAATGCGCTGCACAGTGTGCCCAGCCTCCAGCGCATCGATGGCACGCAGGTATCGCATGCGCTGGCGCCACTCGCCCAGACTCATGCCCAGCTCGTTCTGGCAGTGGCGGGCCAGCGTGCGCTCGGTCATGTGCACGGTCTGCGCCCATTCGCTCAGACTGCGGTGATCGTCCGGGCTGGCCTGCATGGCGTCCAGCACCTGCACCAACGCCGGGTGCTGGGCCACGGGCAGAAAGCTCAGCTCCAGCGGCGTGGCGCACAGCTGGTCGTGCACCACCTGCGCCAGCCGCAGGTCTTGCGCCGTTTGCGGCACCTGCACGCCACGGCTGCCAAAGTCCAGCAAGATGGCTTTGATGATGCCGCCTATGGGCATGCAGCCTGCCACCGTGGGCAGTTGCCGGCACATCTCGGGGGCCAGATAGACAGAGCGGTACTGCACGGCATGGCGCAGATAGCAGCTATGCACCACGCCGGGCGGAATCCACACCCCGTGCTGGGGCGGGCACAGGATGTTGCCCGTGGGCACATCCATGCTCAGGCTGCCGTGCGATGCGTAATTCAGATGCCCCCAGCGGTGGCTGTGCGGCGGCGCCTCGCTGTGGGCACCGAATTCGTCATAGCGAAAGTAGTAGCTGCCCTGGACTTTTTCAGTATCCAGAATGGCAACTGGCTGGCGTTGGGCGGCGGGGGCACTGGCATTCATGGGTTTCGTCCGGCTTGCGCTATCAGATGTCTGAAATCAGATATGCACCTCAAAAGCGTCAGGCGCATGATAAATCCAGTCTAGGAGATGCATCATGGGTTCTTATTTACTGCCATTGGGCGCGGTTCTGATCTGGTCGGTCAACACCGTGGTCAGCAAGCTGGCGGCAGGCAGCATCAGCGCCGCCGAGATCGGCTTTTTTCGCTGGGCCGTGGCAGCCGCCCTGTTCACGCCTTTTGTGCTGCCCGGCATCTGGCGCCTGCGTGCGGCCATCAAACCGCTGCTGGGCCGCATCGTCATACTGGGCGTGCTGGGCATGGTCATCTACCAGAGCCTGGCCTACTACGCGGCGCACTACACCACGGCTACACATATGGGCATCATCGGCTCGCTCACGCCCATGATGGTGCTGGCCCTGGCCGTGTTTTTGCTGGGCCAGCCGCTGACGCGCGGCGGAGTCTGGGGCTCGCTGCTGGCGATTGTGGGTGTGGCGCTGGTGGTGTCTTCGGGTCAGCTCAGCCATCTGGCGTCCGAAGGCCTGAATCTGGGCGACGCCATGATGCTGCTGGCCATGCTGGCCTATGCCATCTACAACATCTTGCTCAAGCGCTGGCCCATGCCCGCCCTCAAGACCGTGCAGCTGCTGTACCTGCAGATTCTGGTGGCGGTGGTGGTGCAGTTGCCGCTGTATCTGTTCTCGCCCAAGACGGGGCTGAACGCCAGCAACCTGGGTCTGGTGGCCTACGCCGGCATCATGGCCTCGATTGCCGCGCCATTGCTGTGGATGAAAGCCGTGCAGACGCTGGGCCCGGGCCGCTCCAGCATGTTCTTCAACCTGATTCCGGTGTTCACCGCGCTGGTGGCCTTTGTCTGGCTGAACGAGCCACTGGCGCTCTATCACCTTGTGGGCGGTGTGATGACGGTTGCCGGCCTGCTGATGGCCGAGCTGTGGAAAACGCCGCTGCTGCGCCCCAGCGCCATGCAGCCCTCGCGGCCTAGCTCAGCAGATTGACGATGGAGTAACTCATCAGCGACAGCAGCCCCACCACGGCCACCAGCATGACCCAGGGGCCCCAGCGCTTTTCGCGTGCGGAAAAGCCCACCAGCAAAGTAACGCAGCTGATGGCCAGCAGCACCATGGTTGCATTGAAAGACAGCATGAACCCTCCCCCCTGAAAACTCGTTGCGTCCATTGTTCCCATCATTGGTGACACATTGGCAACTGTTCGCCCCGGTCTTGATCTGAGGCAAGAATATTCTTATTCCAACCAGGCAGATCAACTGCGCCACAATGGGTGTTTTGGGCCACTTATTACATCCGGCCCTTGTCCACGCCCGGAGGCTTCATGAAGTTCGACAACGTTCTGCAAACCATTGGCAACACGCCCGTCATTCACATCAATCGCCTGTTTGGCGACAACACCCAGGTGTGGATCAAGTCCGAGCGCGGTAACCCCGGCGGCTCCATCAAGGACCGCATTGCGCAGGCCATGGTGGAAGACGCGGAAAAGTCCGGCGCCCTCAAGCCCGGCGGCACCATCATCGAGCCCACCAGCGGCAACACCGGCGTGGGTCTGGCCTTGGTCGCGGCGGTCAAAGGCTACAAGCTGATTCTGGTCATGCCCGAGAGCATGAGCATTGAGCGCCGCCGCCTGATGCTGGCCTATGGCGCATCGTTTGACCTGACCCCCAAGGAAAAGGGCATGAAGGGCGCCATTGCCCGTGCCCAGGAACTGGCCGAGCAGACACCCGGCGCCTGGATTCCCCAGCAGTTTGAAAACCCCGCCAACGTGGCCGTGCACGCTGCCACCACCGCTCAGGAAATTCTGGCCGACTTCCCCGATGGACTGGACGCCTTCATCACCGGCGTGGGCACGGGCGGCCACCTGTCTGGCGTGGCCAAGGTGCTCAAGGCCAAGTTCCCCAACCTCAAGGTCTATGCGGTGGAGCCCAGCCAGTCGCCCGTGATCTCGGGCGGCGCCCCTGCGCCCCACCCCATTCAGGGCATTGGCGCTGGCTTTGTGCCCAAGAACTTGGACACCGGCTTGCTGGACGGCGTGATTCAGGTCGAAGCCGAACCCGCCCGCGAATACGCCCGCCGCATGGCGCGTGAAGAAGGTCTGCTGGTCGGTATCTCGTCCGGCGCCACGCTGGCGGCCATTGCACAAAAGCTGCCCGAGCTGCCTGCGGGCGCCAAGGTGCTGGGCTTTGCCTATGACACGGGCGAGCGTTACCTGTCCGTCGAAGGCTTCCTGCCCAACGCCTGATTGCCACCGCGCATGAAAAACGCCGCTGATTCAGCGGCGTTTTTTATTCAAATACTGCCAAAGCCCATCAGACACATGCGCTTTCAGCTATCAATTTCATTGCAAACCAATAGCAATCCAGGCCTACCAGGGGCAATCATCCAGCCGCACATATTCCTGTACCACCGTCAATTCAGACCCCGGCTTTTTGGCAGATACCTTGCCTGAGCCACTCTTGCTGCTGACCTGAAAACTGGTGTTGGAAAAGCGCCTGACTTCGATCAGCGTCGGCGCGGACTTCAGCAGGCTTTCCTCCACCGAAAGCTTCTGCCTTGAAGGCTGTGGCTGCGGGCAAATGACCTGCAGCACCGCCAGCTCATCGGTGTTGGCCTGCAGCACGCCCTTGCAGCTCATTCCGTCTTCCTGAGACAGAAAAGCACGCAAGTCCTCGGCCACGTTCTGAGAGCTCAGGCAGCCCTGATCTGGCTGCTGGCGCATTGCACCAGCCTTGGGTGCGGGCTCCATGCGGGTGCTGACCTGCCACAGCCCCGACTCAATGGATTGCAGCACCTTGAGTTGCTCCAAAGACGCGCCGCCGGTCGCCGCATCCGCCGTCTGCGCACACACAGCGCCTGCGCTGCAAAGTCCGGCGCCAAGCACAAGGGCAGGAAGAAGTCGCAAAGAGATGGTGAACATGCTGGAAGTCTAGGCCAGTGCGCTCTTGATCCGCGTCATCCTTTATCCAGCGCCACTGCAGCCAGCATGCGCACCACCTGCGCCATGCGCTGGTAGTCCAGCCGGTCCCAGGTATCGGTGCTCTGGTGGTAGTGCGGGTTGCGCATGAAAGAGGTGTCGGTAACCATGATGGCCGGGTAGCCCAGCCGCCAGTAATTGAGGTGATCGGAAAAATCCACACCCTGCACAAAGCGCGGCGAGTTCAGCGAATACACGCCCAGCGGCTGGCTTTCATCGCTGGATGCCCGCATCAGCGCCTTGGTGTGGCGCATGGCGCCAAAGTTTTTCATCTCGCCAATCAGCGCAATGAAGTTGGCCTGATCGGGGTAGAACCAGCCCAGCGGGGCCAGTGGATAACTCTGGCTGCCCGGCGCATCGCTGTAGTAGCCAATCATCTCCACCGACAGCATCAGGCGCACGGCGCGGCCACTGTCCTGCAGCGACTTGGCATGGCGATAGCTGCCCATATCGTCAGAGCGAAAGTTGGGCGGCTCCTCTAGCGTGTAGAACACCAGCTCCACGGGCTGCGTGGGCGGGCTGGCGGCAAGCACGCGGGCCAGTTCCAGCAGGCCTGCCACACCGCTGGCGTTATCGTCTGCGCCGGGGGTGTGGGTCTGCGGCGTCGGTTTTGCGCCTGCCGAAACGGCAGCGCCATGGTCGTGTTCAGTCAGTGCACTGTCGTAATGCGCGCCCATCACCAGCAGCGGCGCACTGCTGTCCACAGGGCCAAAGCGCACGATCAGGTTCTCATAGCTGCGGCCATCCACCTCAAAGCGCTGGCGCTCGGCCTTCAGGCCCGACTGAGCCAGCTCGGCAGCGATGTACTCCGCCGCTTTTTGCAGGGTCTCGGGCTGGTCAAAGCTGCGGCCCAGAAAATCCTCGCTCAGCGCCCGCACATGACTCTGCAGGCGCTGGGGCGATATCTGCAAGCTTGCAGGCATATCCAGCGGCACTTTCTTCGATGCCACTGGCTGGGCCAACACGCAGCCACTGATACCGGTCACAGCAGCCAGCGCACCCGTCAAAAGAGCCGCCCCCATCCATTTGCGGTATGTGCGCGCGGCGCTGCTGGGCGAGGATGTCGTACTGGGTTGAATCATTTGCGGCATGAAAGTAGTGTGTCCCGGTTCAAGAACCCATTGCATAAGCGGTCATCCGCGCAACTTTGCACCAACTGACGCCACTCCCCTACCATCGGCGCAACAAGTGCCACAAGCATGTACCGGGAGTATTGCCATCGTGTTCCGATTCTTTGAAAAACAGGTTCCCCCCTACCCTGCGCAGGAGCCCAGAGTTCCCCCCAAAGGCTTTTTTGCCTTTGTCTGGGCCTGCACCCAGGGCATGCGCGGCTGGATTGGGCTGATGACGCTGACATCGGCCCTGCTGGCCGTGTATGAAGCCGTGCTTTTTGCCATCATGGGCCGCGTGGTCGACTGGCTGGGCACGGTCACGCCCGCCACCTTCTGGGATGAGCAGCGCGGCATGCTGCTGGGCATTGCGGGCATTTTGCTGAGCAGCGTGCTGCTGCTGGCCCTGCACACCACCGTCATGCACCAGGTGCTGGCCATCAACTTTCCCATGCGGCTGCGCTGGGTGTTTCACAAGCTGATGCTGGGCCAGAGCATGTCGTTCTATGCCGACGAATTTGCCGGCCGCATCACCACCAAGATCATGCAGACCGCGCTGTCGGTGCGCGAAGTGGTCTTTATGGTGGTGGACGTGTTTGTGGGCGTGGGCGTCTACATGATCGGCATTCTGATTCTGGCCGCAAGCTTTGAATGGCGGCTGATGATTCCGTTTGCGCTCTGGTTCATTGCCTACACCGCTGCCTGTTTCTATTTTGTGCCGCGCCTGGGCAAGATCGGCAAGGAACAGGCCGATGCGCGATCGATGATGACCGGCCGCGTGACCGATGCGTACACCAACATCGCCACCGTCAAGCTGTTCGCCCACACCCGCCGCGAAGCCGAATATGCGCGCAACGCCATGGAGTCCTTCAAGGCCACGGGCTATGCACAGATGCGCCTGGTCAGCCTGTTTGAGATCACCAACCATTTGATGATTGCCCTGCTGCTGCTGGGCAGCGGCGGCACGGCTCTGTATCTGTGGACGCAAGGCCAGGCCAGCGCAGGCGTAGTGGCCGCCGTGATCGCCATGGCGCTGCGCCTGATGGGCTACTCGCACTGGGTGATGTGGCAGATGACAGGTCTGTTTGAAAACGTGGGCACCATTCAGGACGGCATCACCACGCTGACCAAGCCGCGCACCATCGTCGATGCGCCTGAAGCCAAGCCGCTGCAGATTACACAGGGCGGCATTGCCTTCGAGGATGTGAGCTTTGGCTATAAGGCTGATGGCAAAAAGGTGATGGACCACCTGAACCTGCACATCCGCCCCGGCGAGCGCATTGGCCTGATCGGCCGCTCGGGCGCGGGCAAGTCCACGCTGGTCAACCTGCTGCTGCGCTTTCACGAGGTGCAGGGCGGGCGCATCACCATCGACGGCCAGGACATCCGCAATGTCACGCAGGACAGCCTGCGCGGCGCCATCGGCATGGTGACGCAAGACACCTCGCTCTTGCACCGCTCCATGCGCGACAACATCCTCTATGGCCGCCCCGATGCCAGCGAAGAAGCCATGCGTGCCGCCGCCGACAAGGCCGAGGCCTCGGACTTCATCGCCACGCTGACCGACCTGAAAGGCCGCAGCGGCTACGACGCCCAGGTGGGCGAACGCGGCGTCAAGCTCTCGGGCGGCCAGCGTCAGCGCGTGGCCATTGCGCGTGTGATGCTCAAAGACGCGCCCATCTTGCTGCTGGACGAAGCCACCAGCGCGCTGGACAGCGAGGTGGAAGCCGCCATCCAGCAAAGCCTGGACGGGCTGATGCACGGCAAGACCGTGATCGCCATTGCCCACCGCCTCTCGACCATCGCCGCCATGGACCGCCTGATCGTGATGAACGAGGGCCATATCGTGGAAGAAGGCACGCACCAGCAACTGCTGGCCAAGGGCGGTATCTACGCCAAGCTGTGGGCCCACCAAAGCGGCGGCTTTCTGGCTGAACCCTCAGACCACTAACCATGAAATCGGGCTAAAGCCTAGATCCATCAATCGTAAGCAGCTATGACTATTGAACTACCCAAGCACGCCCAGCAACAGGCCATCACCTCCATCGAACGCTATTTCCGCGAGAACATGGACGAGCCCATTGGCAATATGCAATCGGGTGCGCTGCTGCAGTTCTTTCTGACCGAAATCGGCCCCAGCATCTACAACAAGGCCGTGGCCGATGTGCAGGAAAACCTGCAGGCCCGCCTGCAGGAGCTGGACTATGAAGTGGGCAAGGAAGAGTTTGGCTACTGGACAGCCAAGCGCACGGCTCGCCGCTAGGCACTTCCAATCTCCACTGAGCCATGACACCCAGCCACCGCCTGCAAGCTGCGCTGCAATCGCAATCGCCCGCACGGGCCGTTGCTGCGCTGGCCCGCGCACTGCGCGATGAAGGCATGCCCCAGGTCGCGCTCTACCGGCTGTACCTGGCCGCGCATGTGCGCAGCGATCTTTCCGAGCCGCAGCGCGATGCACTGGCCGACGCCATGGATCTGATCTGGGGCGGCGGCTGGGCCAAGGGCCATGCCTTGTTTGCGCAGACTCTGACGCAAGAGCGGCTCGACAGCGAATAAGAACAGCGCACGCGCCCTGTCAGCCCTTCTGTCTGACATACCATCACCGCATGCGTCTTCTTCACACCTCCGACTGGCATCTGGGCCAGCATTTCATGGGCCAGAGCCGCCAGGCCGAACACCAGGCGCTGATCGACTGGCTGCTGCAGCAGGTTCAAATCCATCAGGTTGATGCCGTGCTGATTGCCGGCGATGTGTTCGACACCGGCGCACCCGCCAGCTATGCGCGTGAGCTGTACAACCAGTTGATTGCACGCTTGCACCAGGCGGGCGTTGCCCTCCTGATTCTGGGCGGCAACCATGACTCGGTCAGCGTGCTGGACGAAAGCCGCGATCTGCTGCGCCATCTGGGCACGCAGGTGATTGCCTCCACTGGCGCACCGCAGCAGCATGCCGTCACCCTGGCGCTGCGCGGCTCCGGCCAGCCCGGCTGCATCGTCTGCGCCCTGCCCTTTATCCGCGCCCGCGATGTGCAGCAAAGTCAGGCGGGCCAGAGCGCACAAGACAAACAACAGGCGCTGCAAACCGCTATCCAGAACACTTATCAACAGGTCTATGCCGCCGCACAGGTTTTGCAGCAAGAGCTGCAAGCCACGCTGGGCCGCAAGCTGCCCATCATCGCCACCGGCCACCTGACCACCGTGGGCGCCAGCAGCAATGAATCGGTGCGCGAGATTTATGTGGGCTCGCTCGAAGCCTTTCCCACCAATGCCTTCCCGCCTGCCGACTACATCGCGCTGGGCCATATCCACCAGCCACAGAAAGTGGGTGGCTTTGACCATATTCGCTACAGCGGCTCGCCCATCGCCTTGGGTTTTGATGAGGCACGCCAGACCAAACAGGTGCTGCTGGTTGACCTGAACGAGAACGGGCTGCAGGCCATTGAGTCGCTGCCCGTTCCGGTCTTTCAAACGCTGGCGGCCGTGCGCTGCAGCCTGAAGGATTTGCCAGAAACTCTCAAAACCATAGCTACCAGCGCAAACCCAGAACGCGCTAGCTGGCTGGATGTCACGATTATTGAAGACGACTACTTGGCTGACCTGCCCGCCCGCGTGCAGGCGCTGGCCGATGGCTTGCCCGTGCAAGTGCTGCGCATCAAGCGCCAGCGCGGCACTGCTGCTGCACAACTGCAGAGCGAAGCCATGGAGTCGCTGGACGAGCTGACGCCGCAAGACGTGTTTGCACGCCGCCTGGCACTTGAAACGCTGGAGCCACCGCTGCAACAGGCGCTGACCGAGCGCTACCAGAGCGTGGTCGAATCGCTGAGCCACACCGAAAACATCTCTGGGGGGGCCGCATGAAAATCCTCAAGCTGCGCCTCAAGAATCTCAACTCGCTCAAGGGCGAATGGGAAGTCGATTTCAGCGCCCCCCCCTTTGCGGGCAACAGCCTGTTTGCCATCACTGGCCCCACAGGGGCGGGCAAATCCACGCTGCTCGATGCCATCTGCCTGGCGCTCTACCACCAGACGCCGCGCCTTTCCACCATCAGCGCCAGCAGCAACGATTTGATGACGCGGCACACCGCCGACTGTCTGGCCGAGGTGGAGTTCGAAGTCAAAGGCGTGACCTACCGCGCCTTCTGGAGCCAGCGCCGCGCCCGCGACAAGGCCAGCGGCACACTGCAGGCCCCCAAGGTAGAACTGGCGCGAGTGGCCGACGGCCATATCCTCAGCAACCACAGCAGTGAAAAGCTCAAGCAGATGGCCCAGATCACCGGGCTGGACTTTGCGCGCTTTACCAAATCCATGCTGCTGGCCCAAGGCGGCTTTGCGGCCTTTTTGCAAGCCAGCGCCAACGAACGCGCCGAGCTGCTGGAAGAACTCACCGGCACCGACATCTACAGCCAGATTTCTCAAACCGTGTTCGAACGCGCACGCGATGCACGCCAGGCGCTGGAGAAAAACAAGGCCCATGCCGATGGCATGCAGCTGCTGACCGAGCAAGAGCGCCAGCAACTGCAAACCGAAGCAGACCAGCTGCAAGCCCAGGTGGGCGAGATGCAAACCCGCCACAGCGCATTGCAAACGCTGCAGCGCTGGCAGGAGCAAACAGCGCAGGCCGAACAAGCGCAGTCACAAGCCCTGCACTCGCACACCCAAGCCCAGCAAGCGCTGCAGGCCGCTGCCCCTGAATTGCAGCGCCTGCAGGCCCACGCCCCGGCGCAAGCCATAGCCCCGCTGCATGAGCGCTGGCAGCAAGCGCAGACCCATTGCACGGCGGCAAATACGCAGCTCTCGCAATTGCAAACAGCGCTGCAACAAGCACGTGTGCAGCAGTGGCAGCTTCACCACCATGCCAGCAGTCTGGCAACACAATCGCTACAAAAAGCAGAGCTGCGTGCGCATGATCTGAAAGCGCAGCAGGCCGATTTAACCCAATGGCAACAACAAAATGCCGCCCATGCACAACTAGGCGAGCACCTGAGCGGCTGGCGCGAACAGTTGGAGCAAAGCCAGCAACAACAACTGCAGCTGCAGCGCGAACAGGCCGAGCTGGAGACAAGCCAGCAGCAAGCCCAGAAACTGCAGCAGCAAAACACTGCGCAAGCCACTGTGGTGCAGCAAGCGCAGGCCGCACTGCAACACACCCAGAGCGCTGCAGAGCAAGCGGCACAAACCCAGCACACGCTGCTGGCCGCCCATGGCGGCAGCCTGACCCAGTTGCGCACACACTGGCAAACTGCGCAGCAGCAAATGCAGGCCCTGCAGCAACTACAGCAGCACGCCAGCCAGCGCGATGCGCTGCAGCAGCAAGAGCAATCGCTGCGCACCGATCTGCAGGCCTGTAGCGAACGACTGCAGCAGCAAAGCACCGCACTTGTCAGCCTGCGCAGCCAGTACGCACAGCAAAGAGAAAAAGTCAGCGACAAACAAAAAATACTGGCGCAAGAGCAGCGCATTCAAAGCCTGGAAGCCCACCGCCACGCATTGCAAGCTGGTGAAGCCTGCCCGCTGTGCGGATCGCGGGAACACCCCGCCATCACCGCCTATGCCGCGCTGGATATCTCCGCAAGCGAAGCGGCGCTGCAAAGCGCCAGGGCCGAGCTCGAAGTGCTGGAGCAGCAAGGCAGCCAGCTCAAAGCCGATTACGCGGCCAGCACCACACAGCAGACCAGCCTGCAAAAGCAGCTGGACACGACAGCCGCCCACATCCAGCAATGGCAAACACGCTGGAACACATTACGACAAGCCTGCTCGGCCACACTGGCCGCTGATGCCTGGAGCCAGCCTGATGCACTGACGGCGCTGCAGCAGCAAAGTACGCAGCAGGCCCACACCCTGCAGCGGTTGCTGAACGACGCGGAAGCGGGTGAGCGCAGTGCACAAACCGCCAAAGATGCCGCCCAAGTTGCCGCGCAAAACCTGCAAAGCGCACAGCACCGGCAAGAGCGTGTGCAGCAAGTGCAGCACGACAATACGGCCTTGCAGCAGCGCCTGAGTCATGCCGTGCAAACGCTGCAAGACAGCACCGCTGCCGTAGATGCCCAGCTGCAGGCCGCCATAACGCAGGCTGGCTGGACGGTGCCCGATGCAGCGCACAGCAGCGCCTGGCTGCAGCAGCGCCAGCAAGACTGGCAGCAGTGGCAGCAGCACAGCACCGAGCAGCAGGCGCTAAGTCAGCAACTGCTGCTGCAGCAGCGCCAGGTAGAGCAAGCCACTCAAGACGCCCAGCACTGGCAGCAGGGCGCGGCACAGTTGCAGGCCATCGATGCCCCCGCGTCACCCTCGTCACCCTCGTCACCCACCTCCCCGCTGCCCGGCAATCTGGCCGAATGCGCTGCACAGCTTGATCGCACGGTGCAGCAACTGGCCAGCCTGCAAGGTCAGGCCCAGCAACTTGGCAACCAACTGGCCCAGTTGCAGCAAGCCAGCGCAAAAGCCCAAGCCGCCTGGAATGCCGCGCTGCAAGCCAGCCCGTTTGCCGATGTCACCGCTTTTACCCACGCCCTGCTTACAGCGGCCGAGCTGCAGCGCCTGTCCCAGCTCAGCGACCAGTTGCACCAAGCCGCGCAGCGCGCCAGCACCTTGCTGGCCGAAGCAACAGCGCACCACGCGCAATTGCAAGCACAGGCCTTGACGGATGAAGACCCCGCAGCCATCGCCCAGCAATTGCAATTACTGGAGGCCGAGCGCAGCACCACCACCGAGCAACTGGGTGCACAGCGGGCACGCCTGGCAGACGATGCGCAGCGCCGCACCGGCCAGCAGGCGCTGCTGGCCCAAATTGCCGCGCAGGAGCAGGACTGCGATCTTTGGCAGCGACTGGACAGCCTGATCGGATCAGCCAAAGGCGACAAATTCCGTAAATTTGCGCAGGGGCTGACGCTGGACCATTTGCTGCTGCTGGCCAACCGCCACCTCACGCGATTGCATGGCCGCTATCTGCTGCAGCGCAAGCCCACGGGCGAGCTGGAGCTGGACATTGTGGACAGCTGGCAGGGCGATGTGGCGCGTGACACGCGCACGCTGTCTGGGGGCGAGGCGTTTCTGGTCAGCCTGGCGCTGGCCCTGGCGCTGTCTGATCTGGTCAGCAGCAAAACCTCCATCGACTCGCTCTTCCTAGACGAAGGCTTTGGCACACTGGACGGCGACACGCTGGAAGTGGCTCTGGCCGCGCTCGATGCGCTCAACGCCAGCGGCAAGATGATTGGCATCATCAGCCATGTGGAAGCGCTCAAGGAGCGCATCCCCGCCCAGATTCGCGTGGAAAAAGGCGCGGGGGTCGGTTACTCAAGACTGGTGATCTGAACGCATCAGACGCCCGGTGGTGGTGGCGGCATCATGCCCGGACGCGGTGGGCGGCCACCCGGGCGTGGGCCACCGGGGCCGCCAGGCCCACCAGGCCCACCAGGAGGCATCGAGCCTTTGACCTGACACAGCTTGTCCTGCAGGTTGTTGCGCACCACCACGGTTTTACTGGCCAGCATGACGCCACCCACGTTCTGCACATCAAACAGATAAGGCGACTTGTCGGGCTCCTGCCCCACCACGTTGTCCACCGCCAGTTGCGTATCGGGCTGGCCTTTGTCCTTGTAAAACTGCGCCTGAGTGAAGATTTGCGCATTCAACGCATCGCTGAACAGCAACTGACTGGTCAGCCACGATGCAGCCCTGTCTGCTGGGTCATAACTGCCTTGCAAAATGCGAAAGTGCACATGCACGGCACGGCCCCGGTACCAACCGGGGTAGCAGCTATCAAAACGGGCAATACCGTCCTTGTCCGTGCGCTGGTAGCCACGGAAGAACTGCTTGTCCAGGTCCGCCTGGCTGTTGTTGCACATGCGTTGAATCTGCCCCGAATAGCCGCCTGTGTGGTTGGTGTGCCAGATTTCCACAATCGTGTCTGGTACGGGTTCGCAGCGTTCATTCACCACACGAATCTGCATGTGCACGGGAAGACCGTCCCAGCCATCGCTGACGTCAGATCGCTCGGGTGACAAGGTGTGGCAGGGGCCAATCGTCGCCTCACAGGTCAGGCGGCAACTGCCCGCCAGCCCCACTGCTGTAAACGGGTTCAGCCCGCGCACGGCAGCGGCAATGGCCTTGGTGCCGCCGCTGAGCCAGGGGCTTGCACCAGTGACACCGGTGGCACCGGTGGTGGCTGCTGCAGCCGCTGTTTCCGCCGACGTGGAGCAGCCCAGCAAAGGCAGGACGGGCAGCAGCCCAAGCATGGCGGCTGATTGCTGCAACCAGCTGCGGCGTGAAGCAGAGGTCAGACTTTGAGGTTCAATCAGTGGTGTGCGCATGGTGCGAGACCTTATTGCAGGTAATCCAGAAACTGCGCCCATGCTAACCACGCAGCCCAGCTGGCGGTGCGCTGTGCAGGCAACTTTACCCTTGCGAAACAAATCAGGCGCTTGCGCTTGATGGGAGAGCGCTGTGCGCTATGTTTTTTGAATTTTCCAAGCAAGCCCCAAGGTCACCCCCGCCGTACCTGGGCTGCCGGGCGGGCTTTGGCTTACCATCCAAGCCCTTGCTTGATAGGTACAAGCCATGATCCGGATCGCAGAACTCAAACTTCCCCTCTCGCAGGTTGAATACGACCCCGAGAACCACACCGAATTTCACCCCACGGAAAAGCTCACGCAACTGGCGGCAGAGCGTCTGGGGATTGCAGCGCAGGCCATTGCCAGCCTGCAGGTTTACAAGCGCAGCTTTGACGCACGCAAGAGCGAACTGCTGGCGGTCTATATCGCTGACATCACGCTGAGCAATGAAAAGCAGGAAGCGGCCCTGCTGGAAAAATTTGCCGACAACTCCCACGTCAACCCCACACCCGACCAGAGCTGGAAACCCATAGGCCAGGCCCCGGCGGATCTGGACGAGCGCCCCGTAGTGGTGGGCTTTGGCCCCTGCGGCATGTTTGCCGGCCTGGTGCTGGCCCAGATGGGTTTCAAGCCTATCGTGCTGGAGCGCGGCAAGACCGTGCGTGAGCGCACCAAGGACACCTGGCGCCTGTGGCGCAAGCGCGAGCTGACGCCCGAGTCCAATGTGCAGTATGGCGAAGGCGGTGCAGGCACTTTCTCGGATGGCAAGCTCTACAGCCAGATCAAGGACCCGCGCCATCTGGGCCGCAAGGTGCTGACCGAGTTCGTGACCTATGGCGCACCGCCCGAGATTCTGTACGCCGCCCACCCCCATATCGGCACCTTCAAGCTGGTCAAGCTGGTGGAAGGCATTCGTGAGGAAATCGTGCGTCTGGGTGGCGAGATCCGCTTCGAGCAGCGTGTGACCGATGTACAGATTGAGGAAGTGAACGGCCAGCGCCAGCTGACCAGCCTGCAGGTGCTGAACCAGGCCACGGGCGAGAGCTACACCCTGCCCACCCACCACGCGGTGATGGCACTGGGCCACAGCTCACGCGACACCTTTGCCATGTTTTATGAGCGCGGCGTGGCCATGGAGGCCAAGCCTTTCTCCGTGGGCTTTCGTATCGAGCACCCGCAAAGCGTGATTGACCGCGCCCGCTGGGGCAAGGATGCAGGCCACCCGCTACTGGGCGCCGCCGATTACAAGCTGGTGCACCATGCCAAGAATGGCCGCGCTGTTTACAGCTTTTGTATGTGCCCCGGCGGCACCGTGGTGGCCGCGACCAGCGAGCCAGAACGCGTGGTGACCAATGGCATGAGCCAGTATTCACGGGCCGAGCGCAATGCCAATGCAGGCATGGTCTGCGCCATCAGCCCCGAAGACTATCCGCAAGATGCCGAGAGCTTTGCCTGGGCCTTTGACGGCAAGACGCTGGGGGCCGAAAAGCTCAAAAAAGGTGAGCACCATCCGCTTTCTGGTGTTGTGCTGCAGCGCCAGCTGGAATCCAAAGCCTACCAACTGGGTGGCCAGAACTACAGTGCGCCCGGTCAGCTCGTGGGCGACTTTGTGGCAGGCAAGCCATCGACCGAATTTGGTGAAGTGCAGCCCTCCTACAAGCCCGGCATCAGCCTGGGCGATCTGCACCAGGCCCTGCCCGCCTATGCGATTGAAGCCATGCGCGAAGCCCTGCCCGCCTTTGGCAAAAAGATTCGCGGCTACGACATGAAGGACGCTGTGCTGACCGGTGTGGAAACCCGCACCTCATCGCCCGTCAAGATTGGCCGTGGCGCAGACTTCCAGAGCGATAACACACGCGGCCTGTACCCCGCCGGCGAAGGCGCAAGCTACGCGGGCGGCATTTTGTCGGCAGGTGTGGACGGCATCAAGGTCGGCGAAGCCGTGGCCTGCGCCATTCTGGGCGTTGCAGTTCCCGAATCGGGTTCACGCGGCTCGGGCGGCGCGCTGTAAACCGCTGCCTGCCTTTCCCCAAAGGCACGATGGCCCTTGCTGAGTGAAGGCTGCTGCAGACTGCCCTCACTCAGCCGCGTCGACTTCAAGCCTGCACTTTTTATGAACCACCGCTTCGTCAAAGCCACACGCCATCAGTTCATGCTCGCCGTATTGAGCATGGGCGTGGTGGTGCTGGCGTCCAACATCCTGGTTCAGTACACCATCAACGACTGGCTTACCTGGGGCGCCATCACCTACCCGTTTGCGTTTCTGGTCAGCGAGCTGGTCAACCGGCGCTTTGGCCCGGGCGAGGCCAGACATGTGGCCTGGTTTGGCTTTGCCGTGGCCGTTGCCGCCTCTGCGGTGCTGGCGCCTGCGCGCATTGCTGCGGCATCCGGCATGGCTTTTGTCTGCTCTCAGATGCTGGACATCTATGTGTTTGACAAACTGCGCCACAGCCGCTGGTGGCAGGCCCCGCTGATAGCCACCGTGCTGGCGGCCTGCCTTGATACCGCCGTGTTCTGGAGCATTGGATTTACCGGGGAAAACCTGCCCTGGGTCAGCCTGGCACTGGGTGATCTGGGCGTCAAACTGGTGCTGGGCATCTTCCTGCTGCTGCCCTTCCGCCTGTTGATGGGCCGCAGCAACAGTCTGCGCAGTTTTTAAAGCGTTGTCGTCTCATTCTGACAAGGCGTAAGCCTGCGCATGGCTACGCTGGTGGCTCTGCCGGAACGCCTTGCCATGATGAAATCTCTGCCCTCTTCCGTAAGCCACACCCTTGCCGCACTGGCGGTGCTCTGCACGCTGGCCCCTGCCGCCCATGCACAAGCCGCTGATGCGCCTGCCAGCGAAAAGCCGTCAGCACTTTCAGGCTGGATGTTTGGCTACGCCCCTTTCGACTGGCATTTTTCCGATGCCAAAAAGGAAAACGACTGGGAGCCCGACCAGCAAAAACATGCCTATGTGTGGCTGGTTCAGGCAGAAAAAGAGCTGGATGAGCGCCATATTGCAGGCTTTGCCTATTTCAAGAATTCATTCGGCCAGCCCAGCCAATATGCGTACTACGGCTGGCGTTTCAGGCCTTTTGACAGCATGCCGGGCCTGTTTTTCAAGCTCACCGGCGGCGTCATTCACGGCTACAAGTTTCCCTACAACAAGAAGATTCCGTTCAATAACAAACACGGCTGGGGGCTGACTGCCATCCCGGCCGTGGGTTATGACTTCAACAAGAACTGGGGCGGCCAGATCAATGTGCTGGGCAATGCGGGCGTGATGTTTCAGCTCAACTACACCGTGCGCTGACCGCGCGCCGCCCGTTTACGACTGGCTGCGCAGGCGAACATAGTCGGGCGCGCGCTTGTCCAGAAATGCGCCAATGCCTTCGCGCGATTCCTCGCTTCCCTGTGCCTCCACCATGTATTCGGCTTCCTGCTCCAGCTGCTGCTGCAGCGATTGATGCTGGGCCGAATGGCACAGGGTCTTGATGCGCGCCATGGCGTGCGCCGGACCTGTGGATAACTGCCCAGCCAGCGCCATGGCCGCCGCCAGTGCACCACCTGGCTCAGTCAGGCGGTTGACGCAGCCCAGCTGATGCATGCGCTCCCCGCTGACGCGCTCGCCCGTCAGGCACAGCTCGGTCAGAACCTGGCGCGAGACAAATTCAGACAGAAACGCCGTTGCGCCGCCATCAGGCGTCAGGCCCACTTTCACATAGGCCACCGAAAACACGGCATTGCGCGCCGCCACCAGCATGTCGCAGGCCATGGCCAGAGAAAGACCGGCACCGGCAGCCGCCCCCTCTACCGCGGCAATCACCGGCTTAGGGCAGTCTCGAATGGCGCGGATGAAGTGGTTGAGGTCTTCCAGCCGCTCGCGCCTTTGTGCAACAGACAGGTCACGGCGCTTGGCCAGCTGCCGCAGATCGCCGCCCGCACAAAAGTGCCCACCTTCACCAGTGAGGATGATGGCGGCAATCGACGCATCCGCAGCCGCATCGCGCAAGCCGTCCATCACCGCGTGGTAATACTCGGGCGACAGCGCATTGCGCGCATCCGGGTTGTTATTGGAAAGAATGAGAACCGCGCCATCGCGGCGTGTGATGAGTGCAGGATTCACAGCAAGCCTCCTGCAGACAATGTAGCGGCCAGCCCGCTCTGCGCCTAGCGGGGCAGCACGGGCTGGCCGATATTTCTGTCACATGTGCAGCATGTTCACACCTCGATCAGCGGCGCGGCCCCCAGTGGCCACCACCGCCACGCCAGCCACGGGGGCCGTGGTTCCAGCCACCGCCGTGCCATGCATAGCCCGGACGTGGCGGCATGGCCCAGCGACCGGGGCGCCAGTTGTAACGACCGCCACCCCAGCCCCAGGAGCCGCCGATCCAGACATAGGCGGGCGAAGGTGCCACAGGAATGATCTCTGTCTGCAGCGGAGGCGGCGCCATGGGCGCATAGACATCGCCTGCCACCATATCGCCGCCATAGCTTGCATAACCGGGATAAGGAGCCACCACGCAGCCAGTCAGCATGGCGGCAGCGCCACCCAGCACCAGGGCGGGCAGCATGCGGCGAGAAAAAGTTTGAGCGAGCAAGGACATCACAACTCCTGAAGTCTTGTCTCTACAACGCGAAAGCCCCGGCCAGTTGTTGACAGGGGCTTGTGAAGCGTGGGTAAAGACAGGCGGCTGTCGTTTACATATTCACCGCTCAGCGTGCGTTTTGCAGCGCAGCAATACGCTCTTCAATCGGAGGGTGGGTAGAAAACAGCTTGCCGATACCACCGGCAATGCCCATGGCTGCCACACTCTTGGGCAGCTCACCAGGATGCATGCCACCCAGACGGGCCAGCGCATTCACCATGGGCTGGCGGTTACCCATGAGCTGTGCCGCACCTGCGTCGGCACGGAATTCACGCTGACGCGAGAACCAGGCCACGATCATGGAGGCCAGGAAGCCCAGCAGCACATCCAGCACCAGAGTGGTAATCATGTAACCGATGCCGGGGCCGGAGCTGTTTTCATCGTTCTTGCGCAAAAAGCTGTCCACAGCGTAGCCAATCAGGCGCGACAGGAAGACCACAAAGGTGTTCATCACGCCCTGAATCAGGGTCATGGTCACCATGTCGCCATTGGCCACGTGAGCCACTTCGTGGCCAATCACGGCTTCCACTTCTTCGCGGGTCATGCCTTCGAGCAGGCCTGTGGACACTGCCACCAGAGCAGAATTTTTGAAAGCTCCCGTGGCAAAAGCATTGGGCTCGCCCTCATAGATGCCGACTTCGGGCATGCCAATGCCTGCTTTTTCAGCAAAGCCACGCACGGTGTTGACGATCCAGGCCTCATCGGCGTTGCGCGGCTCGTTGATGACCTGCACGCCCGAGGTCCACTTGGCCATGGGTTTGGAAATCAGCAGCGAGATGATGGCGCCGCCAAAACCCATGATGAAGGCAAAGCCCAGCAGGGCGCCCAGATTCAGGCCGTTGGCAGTGAGATAGCGGTTGACGCCCAGCAAACTGGCGACAATGCCCAACACCGCCACCACGGCGATATTGGTCAGAAGAAATAAGGCAATACGTTTCATCGAGGATGTTCTCCACACAGGGGGACAAAATGACCAAGACACCCTGATACACCGCCTGTGCTTGGCGAGTGCTGATCCAGCCAGGTCTCTTTCTGGCAGTACCTGTTGTTATGTTGCTTGTACGGTACGTGGGGCTCGGAAAACTAGAGAGTCATCATAGAAGGAAAAGTTCTGGTTTTCATGGCACCAGCCCGGGATTCCTAATATGGGAATAGGTAGATAGGGCTTGGATGCCAGATTGCAAGATGCGCCTTGAATCAAGGTGCTCAGCCATGCATCGGCTTCATCGTGCGACCTGGGCAGGGCCTGCGAATGCATCTGCTCCAGCGGCCAGCAAATGACATGAGCCGTAATCGCCTTGCGCGGCTGCACCAGCTTTTCCAGCAAAGCATGACCGATGGGCAGAAACTGTGCCTGCGCCCACAGCGCTCTATCCTGCACGAACAAATCCTGCCAGCGCTTTTCACGCAGTGCATCGCACAGCACTTGCGGCGCCAGCAGCAGGCCTCCGTTTTCATCCAGCACCGTGATGGCGTCCCGCAGCCGCCCGCGCTGCGCCCCTACGCCCTGGCGCGCAATCTCCGTGGCTTGCAGATGATTGAGCTGCTGCTTGAGCTGCGGCCAGTGCAGCCAGATGAGGCCATTGAAAAAGTCGTGCAGATTGTCACGCGTGGGTATGCAGCGCTGGGCGTGGATAAAGGCCTCATAGGCCATTCCCGGCGCCAGTTGCTGCTGATCGACAAAGCGCCAGCCCGGCAGCAGCCCGTGCGCCTTGGCTGTAGCCTGCAAAGCATTGGCCACGCTCGCGCCTTCCTGCACCCGTGCATGCGCCTGCTGCCCCAGATGCCGCACCGAAGTCAGCCACGGTGCATTCCAGTCCATCTGCCAGACCGCCTGCCAGGCCGCCTGCGACGCCCCGGCCTGTGCGCATGCTTCGCTCAATGCCCACCTTCATCGTGCACGGCGCGCAAATCACGAACGGCCACACGGGGCGATCCTTCATCGCGCAATTCAAAGGCCTGCGTGGCGGCCATCAGCCGGGTCAGCGATGCATAGCCGTAGTTGCGCGCATCGAACGAGAGCTTGTTGCCAATATGCGTGCCCACTGCCGCCACACGCGCCCAGCCTGCCTCATCCTGCGTGGCCTTCACAGCGTCGCGCAGCATGGCAATCAGCTGCTTATCCTCGCGCAGCAGGTGCGTGGGAACGCGCAGCGTGGTGCATGCCGGTATGGCCGCGCCCGTGCCACCAGCCACCTTGCCGTTGCCATTAGCGTTGGTAGCGCTGGCGGCACTACCGCCCTGCGGCGCCGCCGCCGCATTGCGCTGTGCTGCCTCGCCATCCTGCAGCTCACGGCGCTCGGCGCGGCTGGTAATGCCATCGCCCAGCTCCAGCAAGGCATCGAAATACAGAAAGCGCGAGCACGCGTTGACAAAGGCGCGGGGCGTTTGCGCAGCCCCAAAGCCATAGACCGCAGCCCCCTTGGCACGCAAATGCATGACCAGCGGGGTGAAGTCCGCGTCCGAGGAAACAATGCCGAATGCGTCCGGCTGCTCGGTATAGAGCAGCTCCATCGCATCCACCGTCATGGCCATGTCGGTGGCGTTTTTACCTTTGGAGTAATCAAACTGCTGCATGGGCCGCACGGCATATTCCAGCAGCTTGCTTTGCCAGCCGTGCAGACCGGGCTTGGTCCAGTTGCCATAGGCGCGGCGCACATTGATGAGGCCGAAGGTGGAAAGCTCGGTCAGGATCTCGTCGATCATCTCTGCGGGCGCATTGTCCGCATCAATCAGCAAGGCGATACGGGGCTGGGCATCGGTGGGCATGCAATCTCCTGAACATTTCAAGTGCACAAGACTAACCGAGCTGCCGCGCATCACAAAATAAAAAAGGGAGCAGCTTGCGCAACTCCCTTCTTGATTTCAGACACAAAGTACTTGCAACCAAAGCAAACACCAGCGCTATCAGCTCACTTTTTAATCCTGCATCTTCCAGGGCAGTGTTTCGCCAAAGCGCAGCGGCTTCAGTTGAGCGCCTTCGCCATATTCAAAGCTCACGGGCGGCATCCAGCTTTCCTTGACCAGAGTGATGGTGTCGGTATTGCGGGGCAGGCCATAGAAATCTGCGCCATTGAACGAGGCAAAGGCTTCGAGCTTGTCCAGCGCGCCAACGCCGTCGAACACTTCGGCATACATCTCGATAGCGGCATGGGCGCTGTAGCAGCCTGCGCAGCCGGTGGCTGCTTCCTTCAGGTGGGCAGCATGGGGGGCGCTGTCTGTACCCAGGAAGAACTTCTTGCTGCCGCTGGTCGCCGCCTGCACCAGGGCCAGACGGTGGGTTTCACGCTTCAGAACCGGCAGGCAGTAGAAATGCGGGCGCACACCGCCCAGGAAGATGGCGTTGCGGTTGAACAGCAAGTGCTGGGGCGTGATGGTGGCAGCCAGAAAGTCATCGGCGGCGGCCACGTATTCGGCGGCCTCCTTGGTCGTCACGTGTTCCATGACGATCTTCAGCGCGGGGAAATCCTTGCGCAGCGGCTTGAGCTGCTGCTCGATAAACACGGCTTCGCGGTCGAACAGGTCAATGCTCTGGTCGGTCACTTCACCGTGCACCAGCAGCACCAGGCCTTCACGCTGCATGGCTTCGAGTGTGGGGTAAATCTTGCGCAGATCCGTCACGCCATGGTCGCTGTTGGTGGTGGCACCAGCGGGATAGAGCTTGCAGGCCACCACGCCGGCGGCCTTGGCTCGCACGATCTCGTCAGGGCCCAGCTTGTCCGTCAGGTACAGCGTCATCAGCGGCTGAAACTTGCTGCCTGCCGGCACGGCAGACAGAATGCGCTCGCGGTAGGCGATGGCCATCTCTGCCGTTGTCACAGGCGGCTTGAGGTTGGGCATGATGATGGCACGGCCCATCTGGCGGGCGGTGTGAGGGACTACGCAGTGCATGGCATCGCCATCGCGCACGTGCAGGTGCCAGTCATCGGGGCGGGCGATCGTGAGGGTCTGAGTCATGACGGGTATTGTCCCATCAACCCCGATTACCCAGAACTGCCTTCAGTCACCCCAGCGGGCATTGTGCCTCGCACCCGCGCAGACAGCCTCGGCACTTTCCTGCACTGGCCCGCCGGTGCAAACTCCTGAAAAATGGCGGCAAGGAGGATGCCCCATGTCTATTCCTCAAACACAGGCTGCTGCTCAGTTGCAGACCGACTTTCTCAGCGCCAGCGATGCAGCCCGGCTGGTCATGCGCACAGGTATCACCCAGGTACTGCGCCTGATGAGTGAAGCCATAGAGGCTGATTTCATGCGCTGGCAGGACTTCGACAAAAGCGCTCGCACCGCCGCCCACTCGGCCAGTGGCGTGATCGAGCTGATGCCGGTGGCAGATGCGCAGGACTACGCCTTCAAATATGTCAACGGCCACCCGCACAATCCACAGCTGGGCTTGCCCACGGTGATGGCCTTTGGCGCGCTGGCCGATGTCGCCACCGGCATGCCGCGCTTTGTCAGCGAACTGACGCTGACCACCGCCCTGCGCACCGCCGCCACCTCAGCCATGGCCGCAAAGCACCTGGCCCGCAAGGACAGCCGCAGCATGGCGCTGATCGGCAATGGCTCACAAAGCGAATTTCAGGCGCTGGCTTTCATGGAGCTGCTGGATGTGCGCGAGCTGCGCCTGTTCGATATCGACCCCGCTGCATCGCAAAAGCTGCTGCGCAATCTGCAGCCGTTTCTGGCGCAGTTCGGTGCCAGCGTCAGCATTGCAGCCAGCGCGGCAGATGCAGTGAAAGACGCAGACATTGTGACCACCGCCACGGCTGACAAGACCCGCGCCACCATCATCCATGCGCCTCTGCTGCAGCCCGGAATGCATCTGAATGCCGTGGGCGGCGACTGCCCGGGCAAGACCGAGCTTGCCGCCGCCGTTCTGCACCGTGCCAGCGTCTTTGTGGAATACGAGCCGCAAACCCGCATGGAGGGGGAGTTGCAGCAAATGCCTGCAGACTTCGCCGTCACAGAGCTGTGGCGCGTGCTGCAAAAGCAAGCACCTGGCCGCACGAGCGCTGAGGAGATCACGCTGTTCGACTCCGTAGGCTTTGCACTGGAAGACTACTCGGCCCTGCGCACCATGCACCGCCTTGCGCGCCAGGCGGGCCTGCTGTCTCAGATTGAGCTGATACCCTCTCTGCCAGACCCCAAGGATTTGTTTGCCCTGCTGATGCAATCTCACCGCGCACAGGTCATTCAACTCTCTGGCCGCCAGACCGCCTGATGGAGATAGAGCAATGAAGACCCAATCGTCCCCACCTGTGTCCAAGCGCTTGACGCAAGCCACCCTGATCGGCCTGCCCACCGATGTCGGCGCCTCGCGTCTGGGCGCAGCCATGGGGCCTGACGCACTGCGCGTGGCCCAGCTGGCACCAGCGCTGGAGCGGCTTGGCGTGCGCGTCAACGATCTTGGCAATCTATCCGGGCCACCCAATCCGCGTGGTGCACGCGATATGCAGGGCCTGCGTAATCTGGCGGAGTGCCTGCGCTGGAATCAGATGGCGCACGATGCCGTGCTGCAGGTGCTGGAGCAAAACCGCCTGCCCATCATGCTGGGCGGTGACCATACGCTGGCCACAGGCTCCATCAGCGCCATTGCCAGACATTGCCGCACCACCGGCAAGCAATTGCGGGTGCTGTGGCTTGATGCCCATTCGGACTGCAACACGCCAGCAAGTTCCCCCACCGGCAATCTGCACGGCATGCCCGTCTCCAGCCTGTGCGGGCTGGGCCCGTCGGAACTGGCCTCTCTGTCGGGCAGTACACCCGCCCTTCCCGCATCTGCTTTTTGCCAGATTGGCCTGCGCAGCGTGGACGAAAGCGAAAAGCACATGATTCGCGAGCTGGGGCTTGAGGTCTATGACATGCGAGCCATTGACGAGCTGGGCATGCGCGAAGTCATGCGCCGTGCGCTGACTGGCCTGTTTGACGAAGACGGCAAGGATATTCACCTGCATCTGAGCTTTGATGTGGATTTTCTGGACCCCGACATTGCCCCCGGCACCGGAACCCCTGTACGCGGCGGCCCCACCTACCGCGAAGCGCAGCTGTGCATGGAAATGATTGCCGACACGGGGCGCCTGGCCTCACTCGATATTGTGGAACTGAACCCTGCGCTGGACATACGCAACCAGACCGCAGAGCTGGTGGTGGACCTAGTGCAAAGCCTGTTTGGGCAAAGTGTTTTGATACGTTCCCCCTGAGGCGCTTTGCGCCTTCCCCCAGAGGGGGACGACAGCATCGCTGCGGGGCGGCCCTTGCTTGCTGCCTCTGGGTTGTACCTCGCCGGTTTCAGGCATAAAAAAGGCGCTCTTTCGAGCGCCTTTTTTGGACAATCTACAGCATCAATGCTGCAGGATCTTGTTGAGGAATTCCTTGGTACGCGGCTGGCGGTTTTCGGGGTGGCCGAAGAACTCGTCCTTGCTGCAGTCTTCCAGAATCTTGCCACCCACGTCCATGAAGATCACGCGGCTGGCCACCTTGCGCGCGAAGCCCATTTCGTGGGTCACGCACATCATGGTCATGCCTTCGTGGGCCAGGCCCATCATCACATCCAGCACTTCGCCCACCATTTCGGGGTCCAGCGCCGATGTGGGCTCGTCAAACAGCATGACGATAGGATCCATGGACAGCGCACGCGCAATGGCCACGCGCTGCTGCTGACCGCCGGAGAGCTGACCGGGGAACTTGTCCTTGTGCGCCGTCAGGCCCACACGGTCCAGCATCTTCAGGCCACGGGTCTTGGCGTCTGCCGCACTGCGGCCCAGCACCTTCATCTGGGCAATGGTCAGGTTCTCTGTCACCGACAGATGAGGGAACAGCTCAAAGTGCTGGAACACCATGCCCACACGGCTGCGCAGCTTGGGCAGGTCAGTCTTGGGGTCGTGCACTGCCGTGCCGTCCACAAAAATCTCACCCTTCTGGAAGGGCTCCAGCGCGTTGATGGTCTTGATCAGCGTGGACTTGCCCGAGCCCGAAGGCCCGCACACCACCACCACTTCACCTTTGTTGATGTTGGTGGAGCAGTCGGACAGCACCTGAAAGCTGCCGTACCACTTGGAAACGTTCTTGAGTTCAATCATTGCAATTCCTCGATGGGAGCCGACTTAACGGATGATGGCTATCTTTTTATGCAGGCGCTTGACGGTCCAGGAGAGCGCAAAGCAGATCACAAAATAAATCGCAGCCGCTGCCAGGTAGGACTCAATCGGGCGACCCTCGTTCTTGCCTGCGAGCTCGAAGCCCTTGAGCATGTCATAGGCACCAATCGCATAAACCAGCGACGTATCCTGAAACAGAATAATGGTCTGCGTCAGCAGCACGGGCAGCATGTTGCGGAAAGCCTGAGGCAGTACCACCAGGCGCATGTTCTGGCCGTAAGTCATGCCCAGAGCCTGACCTGCAAAGACCTGACCGCGTGGGATGGACTGAATGCCAGCGCGCATGATTTCCGAGAAATACGCTGCTTCAAATGCCACAAAGGTAATGATGGCCGAGGTCTCCGCGCCGATGGGCTTGCCGATCAGCATGGGCATCAGCAGGAAGAACCACAGAATCACCATCACCAGCGGAATGGAGCGCATGCCGTTGACGTAGATGGTGGCAGGAACATCCAGCCACTTCTTGCCCGACAGACGCATCAGCGCCAGCAAAGTACCAAAGAAGATACCGCCCAGCGTGGCGATCACAGTCAGCGTGACACTGAAATAGAAGCCCTTCAGCACATAGTTGCTGAAAAGATCCCACGAGAAAAACGACCAGTCGAGGTTGAGATTCATATCAATGGCCTCCACCGCTGGCTGCAATCAGGCCCGGAACGCGAGAACGCTTTTCGATGACTGCCATGATGCGGTTGATGACGAAGGCGGAAATCACATACAGACCTGTGACGGCGAGATAGATCTCCACGCCGCGCGAGGTTTCTTCCTGCGCCTGCATGGCGAACATGGTCAGCTCGGCCACAGACACGGCAAACGCCACCGACGAGTTCTTGAACACGTTCATGGCTTCGCTGGTCAGCGGCGGGATGATGATGCGAAACGCCATGGGCAGCAGCACATAGCGATAGGTCTGAAAGGTTGTGAACCCCATGGCCATGCCCGCGTTGCGCTGACCACGTGGTAAAGCCTGAATGCCAGAGCGCACTTGCTCAGCGATACGGGCCGAGGTGAAAAAGCCGATTGCAAACACCACCAGCACAAAGCCCGGCAGGGACTTCATTGCAGGAATCACGGCTGGAATCACGTGATACCAGATGAAGACCTGAACCAGCAGCGGAATATTTCTGAACAGCTCAACCCAGGCGTTGCCCAGACGAACAATCCACGGACGATCAGGCAAGGTACGCAAAGTACCAATCACTGCGCCCAAAACCAGGGCGATGACCAGTGACAGCAGCGCCACCGAGACTGTCCAGCCCCATGCCGACATCATCCAGTCCAGATAGGTGATGTCGCCATTTTTTCCAAAACAGCTCTGCCCGACCTCTTGGGTAATGGTGTCCTGACAGAACACCTGCCAATCCCAACTCATACGAGCACCTCTTTCATTCTTGATTTAGAAGGGCAAACACTCACACCGGCCCTCGCCACAAAAAAGCCCCTTCAAACCGCTTGGCAGAAGGGGCGGTACACCTATAGAGCAGGATTACTTGACTTCGTAAGCTTCCATGGGCTTGTCATTGGGGTGTGCCCATGCATCCTTGGTCGCAGCCGACAGAGGCAGTCCCACCTTCACATTGTTAGGAGGGATGGGCTGCATGAACCACTTGTCGTACAGCTTGGACAGTGAGCCGTCCTTGATCTGACGTGTGATGGAGTCATCCACAGCCTTCTTGAAGGCAGGGTCGTCCTTGCGCATCATGCAGGCGATGGGTTCCACTGACAGCACTTCACCCACGATGTGGTAGTCCTTGGGAGCCTTGGACTTGGAGATGTTGGCCGCCAGAATGGAGCCGTCCATGATGAAGGCGTCGGCACGGCCGGTTTCCAGCATCAGGAAGCTGTCGGCGTGGTCCTTGCCCATGACTTCCTTGAAAGTCAGGCCATCGGCACGCTTGTTCTTGCGCAGTGTCTGCACAGACGTCGTACCTGTCGTGGTCACGATGGTCTTGCCGTTCAGGTCCTTGATGCCGTTGATGCCGGAGTTGGTGCGCGTAGCGATACGCACTTCTTCCACATAGGTGGTGAAGGCAAAGGCTGCGTCCTTTTGGCGAGCGGTATTGTTGGTGGTGGAGCCACACTCAATATCCACAGTGCCGTTTTGCACCAGAGGAATACGGTTTTGCGAAGTCAGGGGCTGGTACTTGACTTCCAGCTTGGTCAGGCCGAGCTGCTTCTGGATGTCGCGCAGAATCTGCTCGCCCATCTCGGTATGAAAGCCCACGTACTTGCCATTGCCCAGTGTGTAGCCAAGGCCCGAAGACTCGCGCACACCCAGCGTCACGCTGCCGGAAGACTTGATCTTGGCCAGAGTGTCATTGGCCTGAGCAAACACAGTGCCAGCGGCCAGTGCGGTAACGGCGATGGCCAACAATTGCTTTTTCATATCGATCTCCTATTGGTAAGGACCCAAAACGCTTGTCACTTAATTAACGCCCTGCCCCTTGTGAGGGTAGACAAGTTACGTCAAGAAATGTACTGCACCCATTGTGCAGCGCTAGCAGTGGCAGCAATGCAAACATTTCTAGGACTTTTCCCGTAGAAAAGTGAGCACGCAAGCACCTACTTACAGGCCAATGCAGACCTGAATACGCTGCACCTTAAATTGTGCAAGGTGCGAACTCTAATCCCTTCGAGATACGCCAAGCCAATGCCGATGACAAAAGGCCTTATGCACAACATGCATATTTAGAGGTAACCCTAGGCATAACATAAGGGTAATTACCTAGAAAATAGTAAAAACCCATCTATAGCGCCCGAAATATTAAAAAAGGGCCCTCAGGCCCCTTGGATAAAAAGCAACAAAGCAGCTGCTACACGGCCTTGATTTCAGCCCCCACAGTCTCGCCCTGTTCCTTGAGGAAGTTCCACAGCGCAGCTGCTCCGCCCTGCGGAGCATCATTGCTAGGCTTTTCGCGATAGGCGCGCACTTCCATGTCCATCTGAAAGCCTGGCATCCCTTCGGGGACGGCGCGCACCAGACGACCATTTTCCAGATCGCTGCGTACTGCGCTGTATGGCAAAAAGGCTACGCCGTGCCCTTCCAGCGCCATGGCCTTGAGGCCTTCGGCCATATCGGTTTCATACACACGTTCAAGGTGAACGGCCTCAGCCGACTCTTTGAGAATCAGTTCAGTCACACGGCCCAGATACGCGCCTGCGGCATAGCCGAGATACGGCAGTGGCTGGCCCTGGCGGCCTGGCAGCGTAAAAATCGGCTTTCCATCGGCGTCCGGCTTGGAATATGGTGCCAGCACCTCATGCCCCAGGCTCACCATTTCATAGCGAGAAGGGTCCAGCTGGAAAGGCTGAGAGGAGTGATAGTAGGCAATCAGCAGGTCACAGCCACCTTCAACCAGACGCATCACCGCATCGTGCACATTGAGCGCAAACAAACGGCTGCGGAAGGGGCCAAACTTCTCGTGCACCGCCGAAACCCAGTTCGGAAAGAAAGTGAACGCAAGAGTGTGCGGCACGGCAAAGCCCACCATGCCCTTGCCCGCACTGACGTGGGCGCGCAGCATGGTTCGCGTACTTTGCAGGGACTGCAGAATCTCCAGCGCCTGCTCGTACATGGTCTTGCCTGCTGGTGTCAGACGCGTCGGGTAAGAGCTTCTGTCGACCAGATCCGTTCCCGCCCAGGCCTCAAGCGCCTGGATGCGACGCGAGAACGCAGGCTGCGTGACGTGGCGCAGCTGGGCCGAGCGGCTGAAACTGCGGGTTTCAGCAAGGCTGACAAAATCTTCAAGCCATTTGGTTTCCATAGACCTCTATTATCCGCTGCCGCGCACCAAGGCTGTGCAACACCGGTCCGGGCGCCATCGCTACCCATGCCCGGATCAGGCCCAGACCTTAGGGTAATGCCTGCTACCGGACGTAAGCCCTGCGACATAGATACCTTGATAATGTCCACTTACATCTATCCGATGTGTTGACTCGCTCCATCCCATCCCGGTGCACAACACCGCGAAGGTCGAGGGACTACATAAGGGCGTTCACCTTGAAGTGCGCGCAGATCACGCCATCCCTGCGAACGGCCCTGACCCATGTGTGTTTTTCTGACTTCCCGCGTTCATGTCCTCCACTCCTCCCGAGACCGATGGTGCAGCCGATTCCGGCGTGCGCCCGGATGAGCCTCGCTCCCTGCGCATTGAAGACTGGCTGACGGTGATCATCATGGCGGCTCTCGCCCTGATCACCTTTGCCAATGTGCTGGTGCGCTATTTCACCAACTCTTCCTTTGCCTGGACCGAAGAGATCTCCGTCTTTCTGATGATCTTGCTGGCCCTGGTTGCAGGCTCTGCCGCTGTCGCGCGCAACCTGCATATCCGCATCGAATTTTTTGCCGATAGCGGCTCCAAAGAACGCCGCCGTGCACTGGCACGCTTTGGCTCGCTGATGATGGCCCTGCTGTTTGCCTTGATTGCTGTACTCAGCGTGCGCGTGGTCTGGGACGACTACCGCTTTGAAGAAACATCGCCCGGCATTGGCCTGCCGCAGTGGTGGTATTCCATCTGGCTGCCGGTTGTTTCCGCACTGATTACCTTGCGCGCTCTGGGCCTGTTCATTCGCCAGGGCAAGCCCGACGCCTTCAGCGAAGAGCCTGCCGAAAAAGACCATAGCAAGGAGCTCTCATGATCGCTACCTTGCTGTTTGTGGCCTTTCTGGGCCTGATGTTCATTGGCGTGCCCATTGGCGCCGCCCTGGGCTTGGCGGGTGCTGCAGCCATTGCACTGGCCAATGCCGACACCCAGTGGTTTGGCCTGCTGGCCGTGCCGCAAAACTTCTATGCAGGCCTTGGCAAATATCCGCTGCTGGCCATTCCCATGTTTGTGCTGGTCGGTTCCATTTTTGACCGCTCGGGCGTGGCGCTACGCCTCGTGAACTTTGCCGTCGCCATCGTGGGCCGTGGCCCGGGCATGCTGCCGCTGGTGGCCATTGCCGTGGCCATGTTCCTGGGTGGCATCTCTGGCTCCGGCCCGGCCAATGCGGCAGCCGTGGGCGGCGTGATGATTGCCGCCATGAGCCGTGCAGGCTACCCCAAGAGTTTCTCGGCCAGTGTGGTCGGCGCCGCTGCGGCAACCGACATTCTGATTCCGCCCTCAGTCGCCTTCATCATCTATTCGGTGCTGGTGCCGGGCGCCTCAGTGCCTGCGCTGTTTGCGGCAGGCATGATTCCCGGCATTCTGGCGGGCGTGGCACTCATCATTCCTGCAGTGTGGATGGCCCGCAAGCACAAGATGGGCGCGCTGGAAGCCTCCATGCCCCGCCCTCCTTTCTGGAAGAGCCTGAAGGAAGCCTCCTGGGGTCTGGCTGCACCGGTGCTGATTCTGGGCGGCATGCGCATGGGCTGGTTTACGCCCACCGAAGCCGCCGTGGTCGCCGTTTTCTACGGCTTGTTCGTCGGCATGGTGATTCACCGCACCATCGGCGTGCGCGACCTGTTCCCCATCCTGCGCGAAGCGGGCGAGCTGTCGGCGGTGATTCTGCTGGTGGTGTCGCTGGCTGGCATCTTTGCCTTCTCGCTGTCCACACTGGGCGTGATTGACCCGGTGGCCAACGCCATCGTGAACTCTGGCCTGGGTGAATATGGCGTGATGGCACTGCTGATCTTGCTGCTGATCACGGTGGGCATGTTCCTGGACGGCATCTCGATCTTCCTGATCTTTGTGCCGCTCTTGCTGCCCATCATGAATCACTACCAGTGGGACCCTGTCTGGTTCGGTGTGATCCTCACACTCAAGGTGGCACTGGGCCAGTTCACACCGCCACTGGCCGTGAACCTGATGGTCAGCTGCCGCATTGCGGGCGTGCGCATGGAGTCCACCGTGCGCTGGGTGGGCTGGATGCTGCTGTCCATGTTCGTGGTGATGATTCTGGTCATTGCATTCCCTCAGCTCGCTCTGTGGCTTCCCGCAAAAATGGGCTATTGATTCCAGCCATTGCGGCCTCACAGGCTGCAACGGCTGATTCCTGCTTTCCAGTTTTTCGTTTCTAAAAGGGAGACAAACCAAATGAAACTTCGTACCTTCCTCGCATCCGCAGTAGCCACCGCTGCCGCACTGGCTTTTGCATCGCCCATGGCCATGGCTGAGACCAAGTACAAGAGCGAATACCGCATGTCGCTGGTGCTGGGCACCGCCTTCCCCTGGGGCAAGGGCGGCGAGCTGTGGGCCGACAAGGTGCGCGAGCGCACCCAGGGCCGCATCAATATCAAGCTCTATCCCGGCACTTCGCTAGTGCAAGGTGACCAGACCCGTGAGTTCTCCGCATTGCGCCAGGGCGTGATCGACATGGCCGTGGGTTCGACCATCAACTGGTCGCCCCAGATCAAGTCGCTGAACCTGTTCTCCATGCCTTTCCTGTTCCCCAACTTCAAGGCCGTGGATGCGGTGACGCAGGGTGAAGTGGGCCAGGAAATCTTCAAGACCCTGGAAAAAGGCGGCGTGGTGCCACTGGCCTGGGGCGAGAACGGCTACCGCGAAATCTCCAACTCCAAGCACGCCATCAAGACGCCTGCCGACCTCAAGGGCATGAAGATCCGCGTCGTGGGCTCGCCCCTGTTCCTGGACACCTTCACTGCGCTGGGCGCCAACCCCACACAGATGAGCTGGGCAGATGCCCAACCAGCCATGGCCAGTGGCGCCGTGGACGGTCAGGAGAACCCCATCGGCGTGTACATGGCAGCCAAGCTGCAGTCCGTGGGCCAGAAGTACATGACCATGTGGGGCTATATGAACGACCCGCTGATCTTCGTGGTCAACAAGGACGTATGGGCCAGTTGGACGCCTGCTGACCAAGCCATCGTCAAGCAAGCCGCGCTGGATGCCGCCAAGGAAGAAATCGCCATTGCGCGCAAGGGTCTGATTGAAGCCGACAAGCCCCTGCTCAAAGACCTGGCAGGCCTGGGCGTGACCGTGACCACGCCCAACGCCGCCGAGCGCGAAGCCTTTGTGAAGGCCACCCGCCCTGTGTATGACAAGTGGAAGAGCCAGATCGGTGCACCGCTGGTGGAAAAGGCTGAGAAGGCTATTGCTGCGAGCCCAAAATAAGCTCCCCCTGAGCCGCTTTGCCTAGGCGGCCCCGCGGCTTCCCCCTCTCTCTTCGGGAGGGGGACGACACCCTCGCTGCGGGGCGGCCCTTGCTTGGTGTCTCTGGTCTGGGCCGCGCCAGTTTTGGTGCAGTGCAGACTAAAAAAATCCCCGCCCAGTTCGCTGTGGCGGGGATTTTTTCTTGCTATGAATTTCAAAGCTTGTTGCGCTTGATATGCAATGACTTCAACATCAAAACATACTCATTTCTTTATTTATCAAGCGCAAACAGCTACCTATTTTGTTGCACTCAGATGGGCGACACCAGCGGTTTGCCATCCAGACGGCAGCGCATATTGGCGATGAAACGGTCCACCGAGTTCTGCACCGCCTCGGGCGACCAGCCGCCCACATGGGGCGTCAGCACCACGGAGTCCAGATCCATCAGCTCTTGCGGCGGCAGCGGTTCGCTTTCGTAAACGTCCAGCCCGGCACCGGCCACTCGGCCTGCGCGCACGGCTTCGGCCAGCGCATGTGTGTCCACAACCGAGCCGCGAGCAATGTTCACCAGCACGCCTTTTTCGCCCAGCGCATTCAGCACTTCCGCGTTAATCAGGTGCTTGGTGCCCGTGCCTCCAGGCGTGGCTACCAGCAGCACATCGGCCCAGGTGGCCAGCGCCAGCAAGTCTTCAAAGTACTGATGGCTGACGCCCTCTTTGGGCTTGCGATTGTGATAACCAATGGGCATATCAAACGCCGCAGCGCGCTTGGCGATCTTGGCGCCAATCTGGCCCAGCCCCACGATGCCCAGTCGCTTGCCCGAAACATTGGGCGGCAGCGGCATGGCCGAGCGCCAGATGCCGGCACGCGTGGCCTTGTCCAGCTTGACGATGCCACGCACAGCGGCAATCAGCAGGCCCATGGCGTGGTCGGCCACGCATTCATCGTTGGTGCCAACGCCGTTGCCCACCGCAATGCCGTGCGCCTTGGCATAGGCCACGTCAATGTTCTCGTAGCCCGCCCCCATGGCGCAAACCAGAGAAAGCTTGGGCATGCGCTGCATCTGCGCAGCCGACAGACCCGTCGCACCAATGGTGCACACACATTGCACACGCGCACCGTGCTCGGCAATTGCGGCCTCGGCCTGATCGGCCTCGGGCGCGTAAATCACATCAAAGTCGGGAAAGCTCTGCTCCATCTGTTGCAGATGGGCAGGGACTTGCAGATTCAGAACTAACAGGGCTGGCTTCATGGCATACACAGTGCAGGGCCTTGACCCCGCGCACTCAGGGCAAAACGCCTATTTTGAGCATGTCGCGCCAGCCATGTGCAGACATGGTCAAGACACAAGCACACGGGCCTCACAGATCCAGCACCAGACGCCCGGACTTGGCGCGTGAGCAGCAGGGCAGAAACTGGTCATTGGCCGCCTGCTCTTCCTCGGTCAGATACATATCGCGGTGGTCCGGCTGGCCAGAGATCACGCGTGTCAGACAGGTGCCGCAAACGCCTTGCTCGCACGATGTCTGCACACAGACGCCAATGGATTCCAGCGCCTGCACCACCGTCTGCTCCGGGGTGACCCGCACGACTTTTCCGGTGCTGGCCACTTCCACTTCAAAGCTTGCATCGTCCGCACGGTGCTCCACTTCACCGGCAAAGAATTCGTAGTGCAACTGCTCCTGAGGCCAGCCTACGGCCCTGGCGGCCTCCAGCACGGCATCCATAAAGCCTTTGGGCCCGCAGACATACAGATGCACGCCGGGCTGCACAGGCTGCAAAAGCGCTGGCAAATTCAGAGCGGGCTTTCCTGTCTCCCCATCCACATGCAGCCTCAGTTGCTGCGCCCAGCTGGCGGCAGCAATCTCGTCAACAAAAGCCATGCGCTCACGGCTGCGGGCGCAGTAGTGCAGCTCGAACTCGGCCTGCTCACGCGCCAGTTGGCGGGCCATCGCCAGAATGGGGGTGATGCCAATCCCGCCCGCCAGCAACAAATGCTTTTGCACACCTTCTTGCAGTGCGAAGTGGTTGCGCGGCGCACTGATGGTGATTTGCTGCCCCGCCTGCAACTGCTCATGCACGGCGGCAGAACCGCCACGCGAAGCCTGCTCTCGCAACACGGCAATGACATAGCGATCTTGCTCAGCACTGTCATTGCTCAGCGAATACTGGCGCACCAGACCGCCGGGCAAATGCACGTCGATATGCGCCCCCGCACTGAAAGCAGGAAGTATCTGCCCCGGCAAGGCGCGCAGCTCCAGGCTGCAGATGTCCTGCGCTTCGGTCTGCTTGCGTGCAATCTGCACATTCATCGTGATGTTGTCGTTCATGCGAATCTCTTATTTGAAGAAAAGCTCAGGCACCGCGCACATGGCCAGCGGGCCATGCACTTATGTCCTGGAAGTGGGCGAGGCAATGCGGTGCAGGCTGACCACTACGGCCGCCAGCACAAACGCAATGCCATAACCCACATAAAGCTGGCTGGGCGACCAGGCGGCATCCAGCAAGCTGCCAGCCACCAGCGGCGAAACGATGGCGCCAATACGGCCAATGCCAATGCCCCAGCCCACGCCTGTGGCCCGCACATCACTGCCATAAACCATGGGGGCGATGGCATACAGGCCTGCCACGCAGCCGTTGGAGAACATGCCTATGCAAAATGCCAGGCTGTACGACATCCACAGCTGCTTGGAACCCGCAACCAGCACACACAGCAGCGCGGCAGTGATGAGCATGAAGACGGCCAGCGCCTTGTGAATGGCAAAGCGCGATGCCAGCAAGCCCAGCACCATGGCTCCCTGAATGCCCCCCAGACTCAGCAGCACACCCGTGGTCACCCCTTGCTCGGCCGTCAGACCCGTTGCGGCCAGCAGCTTGGGAGTCCAGCTCATGACGAAGTAGAAGCCGAACATCACGATGAAAAACGAAAGCCAGACCAGCACCGTGGGGCGGCGCAAATCCGCAGAGAACAGTTGCAGCGGGCCACGCTTGGCCGCCGCCGCCTGACTCTTGGGCTCGGGCAAAGATTTCAGTGGCTCCATTCCCAGACGGCGCAGCAAGACGTTCAAGCGGGACAGCGCAGACTTGGGACGACGGCCTTGCAAAAAGTCCAGCGATTCGGGCAAGGCGAACCAGCACACCACCATCACGACCAGTGTGCAAACACCGCCAAACATGAATACCGAGCGCCAGCCCTGGTGCCCCAGCAGCCACACAGCAATGCTGCCGCCAATGCTGGCACCCAGCGCATACCCGGTGGACTGCAAAGTCACCGCCAGACTGCGCCAGCGCAGCGATGCGTACTCGCTGGCAATCACATTGCTACAGGCCAGAATGCCGCCCACTCCCAGACCCGTAACGGCGCGCAGAACGCCCAGTTGAGCTGGCGTCTGGCTCCAGGCTGAGGCGATCATGCCCAGACCCGAAATGGCCAGACAAGCCAGAATCAGCGGACGACGCCCCAGCTTGTCAGCCCAGGGGGCCAGCAACAGTGAACCGGCAGCCATGCCAAACAGTCCAGCACTGAGCAAAAAGCCCAACTCGGAGCCGCTGAGCTTCCAGTGCGCAGACACCGCCGACGCCGTGAACGCCATCACCAGAACATCAAAGCCGTCGATCATGTTGAGCGCCATGCAGACGCCTACGACAGACCATTGAAAGACCGTCATGGGCCTTTGGTCGATTTCAGTGCGCAGGTCCTGGCTCATGCAGACACCTTTGGGTCAAGGCCTGGATTCTGGCTCCATGGAAAGTCAGTGTTCATGGTTGTCTCCGATGTTTTTATGAAGGCTCCGGGCAGGCTTGCGCCCACCCAGCAAGCCGAATGAATTTCAGATTTGAGAAGTAGCAGCCGCCGCAGCGGCACAGAAACGCTTCAGGCGGCGAACGCGATAGCGCCACCTGAAGCCATCTGCGCAAGATTCGCCACAAATGGCGAATCGCGCAGAGGCATGGCGAGATCAGGCAATGGCTGCTACGGGCGGCTGTACAGGCGCCTGCTCCTGCGCAATCAGCCGCTCAATCACGCGACGCGACTGCACACCACCAGCGTCGATATTGAGCTTGAGCAACTGGCGCTCAGGGTAGTCCGCCAGATTGCGCTGCTGCAGCTCCAGCATTTCCAGGTCTTCACTGAAGATCTTGTGCTGGCCCTGCTTGATGGCCTCGGTCACCGATGCATCACCGGGGTTGAACTTGCGAGCCATGCCCCAGAAGTACCACATGCTGCCATCGGTTTCTGGCGTGATGAAGTCCACCACCATGCTGTAGACCTTGTGCTCATCCGCCGCGTCGTATCCGCCCTTTCCGGCATGCGCCACCCCCACTTCAATCAGCACATGACTGGGGGGCGTGAAGCGGCAGATCTGCCAGCGATCCACCAGAACATCGTCGGCCAGACCATTGCAGCGAAGCGCCATTTTCCAAAATGGAGGAGCTTCGATGCTTTCCATGAAGCGGCTGGTGACCACCTCGCTGTCGCCGATGACTTCGGTCTTGCATGGCGTCTCGTCAATTTCGGTCTGGCCGATGCTGGTCGAGTGCACATAGGTCTCATGGGTCAGGTCCATGAGGTTGTCGATCATCAGGCGATAGTCGGCCTTGATGTGAAACAGCCCGCCGTCATAGGCCCATTCTGGGTTGTCATGCCACTGCAGATTCGGGATCAATGCCAGGTCTGCGGCTTCTTTATCGCCAGGCCAGACCCAGATAAAGCCATAGCGCTCCTCCACGGGGTAGCTCTTGATTGCAGGAAAACCACGCACGCGCTGGCCCGGCATGGCAATGGTCTTGCCGTCGCAGCCCATCTCCAGGCCGTGGTAGCCACAAACCAGCTTGCCTTCGCACACACGGCCCAAAGACAAAGGGGCACCACGGTGCGGACAGAAATCCTCCACCGCTGCAATCCTGTTCTCCAGCGCACGGTAGAAAACCATGCGTTCACCGCAGATCTGACGGCCCAGCGGCTTGTCTGTCACTTCAGCGGAACTGGCAGCGACATACCAGGTATTGCGCGGGTAAATCTGCTCTTGGGTGTTTGGCGTGTTCATCGTGGGTCTCTCCTTGTCTTTATGTCTGTCTATTTGTCTGTCTTTTGGCGCAAAAGCACAGGCTGCAACTACAACAGTGCGCCCCATCACTGCTAATGGCTGGCGCGAATCAGCTGCGCACCGGGAATGCGCGTGGTTTCTGGTGAGCGCATGGCTTCGCGCAGATTGCGCCGCGCAATGCGTGAGTGTTCTTTCATCAGTGCCTCAGCACGGGCACCTTCACGATGCTCAATGGCATCGATCACTTCTCGATGCTGCTCCTGCGCCAGGATCAAACTGCGCAGGGCACGCGGAGACTCAGAGTCCGCGACGACAAACCCCGAAGGGGAAGCAAATGGCAGGCGTTTGACGCGATCCAGCTCACGCTGCATGAAGCTGCTGCCCGACATTTCCAGCAACACATCATGAAACTCGGAGTTCAGCGCCACATACTTCGAGAAGGCTTCATCGCCCCATTTCTGCGCATCCAGCACACGGTCAATGGCATCCAGGCAGCGCGAGGCGCGAGTCAACAATGCCTGCTCCACGCCACGCTCCGCAGCCATGCGCGCCGCCAGACCTTCCAGCGTTCCACGCAACTCAATAGCGTCAGAGACATCGGCCTCGGAAAGCACGCGCACCTTGTAGCCGCGACCACCCGCCGTTGCCTCCAGCATGCCCTCCTGCTCCAGACGCATCAGCGCCGCACGAATCGGTGTGCGCGAGATGCCCAGACGCTCAGCCAGCACCAGCTCGGAAATACGCTCACCAGCAGCCATCTCGCCCGCAAGAATCATCTCGCGCAGTTGCAGCTGCGCCTTGACGACTTGGGAGTGGTTTTCTTCTGCGGCTGGAGCCGGTGCAATGCTTCGTGACATGTCTCGTATTCCTGGGAATCAGCGATGTCGAAATGTATACATATAAATCAAAAAAATATCGTTTTTATATTTTTTAAAGGGTAAACACCTACATTGATGTATACATAACAAAGCTGAGACTGCATCAAAAAAGCCACCTCACGGTGGCTTCAAGGGCGCTTTCAAAACAACCAATACGCTCAATTCACAGCAGACTCTGCATCTACTTGATTGCGCTGCATATTCCACATGCTGGCGTAACGTCCACCGCCAGCCAGCAATTGTTCGTGCGTGCCGCGCTCGATGATGTGACCGGCCTCCATCACCAGAATTTCATGCGCTTCCACCACGGTGGATAAACGGTGCGCAATCACCAGCGAAGTCTTGCCCTGTGCAGCGCTGCGCAGCTCGTTCTGGATGGCGCGTTCGTTGGCGCTATCCAGGGCCGATGTGGCTTCATCAAAAATGAGAATTGGCGGATTTTTGAGCAAGGTACGCGCAATCGCTACGCGCTGCTTTTCACCGCCTGAGAGCTTGAGGCCACGCTCGCCCACGCGGGTTTCGTAGCCTTGCGGAGTGGCCGCGATGAAGTCGTGAATGCGTGCAGCCTTGGCTGCGGCGACGACCTGCTCGTGTGTTGCCCCGGGCTGGCCGTAGGCGATGTTGTATTCCACCGTGTCGTTGAACAGCACCGTGTCCTGCGGCACGATGCCCACGGCCTGGCGCACGCTCTCTTGCGTCACATCGCGAATGTCCTGACCGCCAATGCGAACATGGCCGCTCTGCACGTCATAGAAGCGAAACAGCAGCCGCGCCAGTGTGCTCTTGCCTGAACCAGAAGGGCCCACCACCGCCACCGTCTTGCCTGCGGGAATCGTGAAACTCACATCCTTCAGGATGGGGCGGGACGGGTCATACGCAAACTGCACGTTTTCAAAGCGCACTTCGGGCGACTGACCGCTGATCTGCAGCGGCTGGGCGCCGGAGGCATCGGCCACTTCGCGCTCCTTGTCCATCAAGGTGAACATGCGGTTCAGATCGGTCAGGCTCTGCTTGATTTCGCGGTAGATCACGCCCAGGAAATTGAGCGGGATGTAGAGCTGAATCATGAAGGCATTGATCATGACCAGATCGCCCAGCGTCAGCCGCCCATCCACCACGCCCTGCGTGGCACGCCACAGAATGGCTACCAGCGCCGTGCCGATGATGAGTTGCTGCCCGGTATTGAGCATGGACAGCGTGGTCTGGCTCTTGAGGCGCACGCGGCGCAGGTTTTCTAGGTTGACGTCGTAGCGCTCTGACTCGAATTTCTCGTTGTTGAAGTACTTGACGGTCTCGTAGTTCAGCAGTGAATCAATGGCCTTGGTGTGGGCAGCAGACTCCTGCGCATTAGCTTCGCGGCGAAAGCGCGTGCGCCATTCCGTTACCGTGACGGTGAAGGTGATGTAGAACGCCAGCGCAGCCAGCGTGATGATGGCAAACCACACATCAAAGCGCACAGCCAGAATGCCCAGCACCAGCGCCATTTCAATCAGCGTGGGCAGGATGGAATACAGCGAATACGAGATCAGGGATTCGGTACTGCGCACACCACGCTCGATGTCGCGGGTCATGCCCCCCGTCTGGCGCTCCAGATGAAAGCGCAGGCTCAGCGCATGCAGATGCTCAAACGTGGTCAACGCAATCGAGCGCGATGCGCCCTGCGTGGCTTTGGAAAAAACCAGGTCCCGCAGCTCCGTGAACATGGTGGTGGAAAAGCGCAGCAGTCCATAGGCCAGCAGCAACCCCACGGGCACCACCAGCGCAGCACGTGCATCGCCAGACTTGATATCCAGTGCATCCACCAGATGCTTGAGCAAAATCGGCACGCCTACATTGGCCAGCTTGGCGCAGATCATGAACAGCAGTGCGGCCAGCGCATGCCATTTGTATTGCCAGATGTACGGAAAAAGACGGCGCAGCGTGGCCCCGTCGGACTGGTGGGCCGCTACTGCGGCTTCTTCAGGGGTTGCAGATAGTCGTGAACGCATTGTGGGGAAGTGTCGCCCTCCAGGCAGCCGGAGCCACGGTAGAGCGCATCTATTTCTATGACAGGAATCGGAGTACCCGCGAATTCTGCCTGCCCTGTCACTTTTCCGCTCACCCAGACCAGAGTGAACTGCCCCAGCAGCTGCCTGTCGTAAGGGCCGCGCCCACAGGCTTTGAAAAAGCGATTCTCCTGCGGCCAGCTCACGCCTGCTTTTTCACTGTTTTCAAACTGCAGCAAGACCATGCAGTCCCGCTCTTGGCTGATGGCTTTCAGCGTGCGCAAACCGCCGCCCCAGCAAACGCGCGCATTCAGCGTTTGCGCGGTCATCGCTTGCTTGGGGTTGATGTGGCTAAAAGGCCCCAGCATGGCCGCTGCACCTGTGAGAGGTTCAGGGTGACAGGATGGCTGAACTGCAGCTTGCACAGTCACCCCCTCGGCTTGAGACGACTGCGCTGCAGCAGGGTCAGCGGGATGGCTGCTGCAAGCGGCCAGCGCTGCACTGACCAGCGCTGAAACCGTCATATTTGCCCACCATAAATGCCGATGCATCGCTATCTCCTGTTTTCTTGCCTGAAGCGTCGCAAGTGGCTTTTAGGGTTGCAACATGGTAGAAACCCTAGATTGAGAGAAAATACAGTTTTCTTTAGCGTCAGAGTCCTCATGCCACCCCGTTCACCCGACCTTCCCAGCGTTGCCCTGCCAGCCGATAAGGAGCTGGTGCTCAAAGTCGTCCCCATGCCTGCCGATGTCAACGCCAATGGCGACATCTTCGGTGGCTGGGTCATGGCCCAGGTGGACCTGGCCGGCTCTGTGCTGCCCCAGCGTATCAGCCACACCCGCATGGTGACTGTGGCGGTGAATGAATTCATCTTCAAGCAGCCCGTGCGCGTGGGCGACATTCTGTCTTTCTACGCCGGTGTGCAGCATCTAGGCCGCACCTCGGTGGCGGTGGACGTGGAAGTGTTTGCCGAGCGCTTTTCCGATCAGGGCAAGTATGTGAAGGTCACCGAAGCCCGCCTGACCTATGTGGCCATCGATGCATCCGGTAAGCCCCAGGGCCTGCCTGATACGGAGCAAACCCGTGCCTGGCGCGAAAAGATTGCTGCGCAGGCAGCCCGCGCATAAGCGCTGACCCAACGCGCTGCCTCCAGCACCAAAAGCAAAGCGACCACATGGGTCGCTTTTTTCATGGCCGATGCAATCTCAGCAATCGATCATCACGCCACAGCCGGAGAATCCGCAGCCTCGGCGCTGCTGCTCACCACCGGAGTGCTGCCTGCAGGCTTGCCGCTCCATGCGCTGCCGGAGTTGCCTGCAGACTTGCTGCTTCCGGCTTCGATCTGGCCTGTCAGCTCCCCCCCCTCTTCAATGACCACCTTGCCATAGCGAATCTTGCCGCTGACCTTGCCCGAGCCAAAAATCACCAGCTTTTCACGCACCGTCAGCGTGCCGTCGAACTTGCCATGGATCTCGGCAATATCGATTTCTGCCGTGCCATGAAACGCCCCGTTCTCCGCAATCTTGATGACACGCGAGTTCATGGTGGCCTCCACCGTGCCCTCAACCACCAGCGTGTCGCAATCCGTGATCTCCACGCCTTTGAGCTTGATATTGGGGCCCACAGTCAGCTTGCTGCCGCCCGCCTCTTGCGCATCGGGCAGCGGCGCCTGCACGCCGCGCACGGAGGGGCTGCTGCTCTGCAGAGATGCATTGCTGCCCAGACCACTGCTGGCCAGGCTATTACCCGTGCTGGCCGTGCCTGAGGTCAATCCAGTGACGGAACTGCGAGACGAAAAATTGTCGCTATCGCGCTTGCCAAAAAACGGGTTTTGCACAGCCATGGCGGGAATCTCCTTGTCAGAAAACTCCGATCCTAGAGAGCCAAACAGCCTACATTTGCCCTTATCTCGCAAGAACCGTAAGCAAAGCTTTCATAAGTTTCATCCACTTTCAGGCATTGCCTGATCTCACAGAATGAAAGATTTGGCAGCATTCCTGCAAGCAACCACTTCCCCCATTTCAAGACTTTCAAGGCCATAGCGCTTTCTCATTCAGCGCCAGCAGCTATCTTTTCAGGAGTGTGCATTTCACGCTTTCAGGAAACGATGTAGGCCGCCGTTCCGGTCGAAAGCAATTCCCCATCTGCTGACAGAAACTCCATCTGGGTATTCGCCACCCGCGAACCCAGGCGCAGCACCTTTGCCGTCAACACAAACTCCTTGCCAATGCCGGGCCGCATATAGTCCACGCGCAAATCGATGGTTCCGAGCTTTGAGAAACGCTGCAGACGCTGCTGCGGTGGCTCATCCATATGCCTTGCCGCTATCGCCGCCATGACGGCCAGCCCACCCATGGAATCCAGGCCCGCGCTGATGACCCCGCCATGAATGCGCTGGTAGGCCGAATGACCAATCAGCTCGGGCCGCATGAGGATGTGACCGTGCACCAGCGCGGGCGTGATCTCTCCAATCTTCAGGCCAATGGTCTGATTGAAGGCCACGCGCTTTTCAAAGATCTCACGCAGGCCGGCAATGAATTCGGGCTCAAACTGCGCCAGCTCGGCGGCGGCTTGCGCGGCCTTGCGGGGCTGAGGAACAGAAGGCGTTCTGGAGGTCATAGGCTTGCGTGCAAAAGAATGAGGACAAAAAAATGCCCACCAGGATGAGCGGGCGGGCGATTCTTTCAGATCAGCACTTGCTGAAGTCGGGGTGTCTTTTCTCCATAAACGCAGTCAGCGCCTCCTTGGCGGCGGGCTCGCGCAGCATGCGGGCAAAAACCTCGCCTTCTTGCACAATGCGCTCACTCACGGCCTTAGCCTGACCACCCTTCATCAAGCGCTTGGTTTCCATCAGCGAAGACAGCGGCTTGCGCGCCAACTTCTTGGCCTGCATCTGGGCCAAGGTGTTGCATTCGCTGGGCGGCACAACACGGTTGACCAGACCCACTTCCAGCGCGGCCTCGGCCATGAAGGGCTCGCCCAGCAGCAGCGCTTCTGCGGCACGGTGGTAGCCCAGCATCTGGGGCAGCAGCAGACTGGAAGCCGCTTCGGGGCACACACCCAGGTTGATGAAGGGCAGAGAGAACGCAGCGTTGTCACCGCAATAGACCAGATCGCAATGCAGCAGCAGCGTGGTGCCAATACCCACGGCCGGGCCGCAGACAGCAGCAATCAGCGGCTTGGGAAAGGCCGAGACTTCCTGCAGAAAGCGCCACACCGGTGCATCTGCCCCCATGGAGCCGGGCGTGCTGGCCTGCTTGAGAAAGTCGCCAATATCGTTGCCAGCGCTGAAGATGGCGATGTCGCCCTGGAACACCACCACGCGCACGGCCGCATCGTCCTTGGCGGCTGCCAGGGTGCTTGCCATTTCGCTATACATGGCTTCGGTGAAGGAGTTCTTCTTGCCGGCACGGTTGAAGGTGATGGTGCAAACGCCTTCCTCGGTGTGCACGAGGATGTCTTGTTGGGTATCGCTCATAGTTGGGCTTGATGGATTAGGAATGGGGATGGAGCAGCTGCAATGCAGCTCACTCCTTGTAGTAAACGATTTGATGGCTGGTGGCCAGCATCACACCGGATTCGCTCCACAGCTGCGCGCTCTGGTCAAAGAACCCGTTGCGAAATTCCTGACCACGGGCCTGTGCCAGCAGCAGACCGGTGCCTGCCGCAGCCAGCTCTTCGCGGCCCGCATGAAAGTACACGGTGATGGAAACGGTTCCCGCCGGAACCCGCTTGGCGCGGCGCAGCCAGACACGCGGAAAGAACACATCGGAGACCGCTGCCAACGATGCAAAGTCCAGCGGACGCGGTGGATTGTCGCGCACCCAGAGCAGGCTTTGGCTGTCGCGCTCGGCGCCGTCTTCCTTCATGGGCAGGATGCCATCGACAAAACGCATCTCATAGCGGTTGAGCCACTCCACAGCCCCCACCAACGCTGGCACACGCGGAACATCGGCGGCAGCCCCGGCCTGCGGCATGGGCGTGTCCGTACAGCTCCAGGTTTCGCGGCGCACTGCCGTCACTGCAGTCGCGGTGGTCACCACCTGCATGACACCCGCTTCATCGGCCTGCTTGACTGTCAGCAGCCAATGCTGGGTAGAACGGTTGGTGCGCACCGGGTTGGCATCAATCTCAAATGCACCGGCACCCACAGCTGCTGCGTAGTTGACCGTGATGGAGACCGGGTCCCCCAGACATTGCGGATGCTGCAGCATGGCCTGCACCAGCGCAGCAGCGGTGATGCCACCATAAGGCCCGACCATATTCCAGTAATCCTTGGAGGCTTGCCCCTGGTACTGGCCCGGCACACCTGTCGCCACCAGGGCCACAGCGCGATCAAGAGGATGGTTGTCTATCGTCATAGGTCTCAGTGTTGCGCAAGGCCAGGAATGAAAGCCGTCAAGCAGGTGACTCTTGCGGCCCGAACAAGGGTTTGCCAGGGCTTCTGTCACCCCTACTCCATCGCTGCAGCAAAGGCAAAAGTGGCCGCCACAGTAGCTCACGCATTTCTTCTCGGAAATACCCCATATGGCCTATGCGCCCCGAGGGGACGATGGCCGGGTTCACCTTTTCGAGAATGCTGGGCGCGTTCCTGTACCAGCCCACCAGCGACTGCACGCTGGCCAGCGACATCATTTCGTCATCGTCAAAATACAGCGCATGCAGCGGGTAGTGGGCGGCAGCATAGGCGTCTGCAGCCCACTCGCCTTCCACGCCAATACCGTAGTGCGGGTTCAGACACCAGCGCCGCCACTGCCACAGCACGCCCGCGGGCAGGTCGCCAATGATGCCCAGCTTGCGCCCCGGAAAACCTCCGCACAAGGCTGTGGCCAACGGTGCAATGCCCCACCAGAACAGGCGCACCAGCCGCCGCGTAGGCGCAGCGTTGTCGCGCCAGTAACCGCTGCCGCTGCCTACGGACAGCAGACCGTTGATGGGCAATGCAATGGACGCCAGCCCGGGAAGCTGCGAACCCACGCTGTGCCCGATCCAGATCAAGCTTTGACCGGGAAACTGCTTTTTGATGTGCAGGGCCACCAGTTCACAGTCCTGCGCCCAGTCCAGCAGATCCGCTTTGGCATCGCGCAAAGGGCCTTGCAGCGACAGGCCATGGCCCCGGTAGTCAAACGTGGTCACGCCATAGCCTTGCTCGACCAGCCAGCGCGCAAAGCTCTGGTAGTAGCTTTGCAGCACGCCCATGGCGGGTGCCACCACAATCTGCGCCAATGCAGCGCCAGCACCGGGCTGGCACTGGCGCAAAGCCAGCGTTTTCTGGCTGCTGGAGATGGGCAGTGCCAGCTCCGTCCACTGCACATCGGCTGGTGCGGCAGTCTGCATGGCGATGCCCGCTCAGACGCGCTCGAAAATACCTGCAGCGCCCTGTCCCATACCCACGCACATGGTCACCATGCCGTACTTGAGCTGCTTGCGCTGCAGTGCATGCACCACCGTCGCTGCACGAATGGCCCCCGTCGCCCCCAGCGGGTGACCCAGCGCAATGGCGCCGCCCATGGGGTTCACCTTGCTCTGATCGAGGCCCAGGGTGTTGATGACAGCCAGCGACTGCGCGGCAAAGGCTTCGTTCAGCTCAATCCAGTCCATATCGTCCTGCTTGAGCCCGGCGTAACGCAGCGCGGCAGGAATGGCCTCAATCGGGCCAATGCCCATGATGGCGGGCGGCACGCCCTTGCTGGCGTAGCTGACAAAGCGCGCCAGCGGCGTCAGGCCAAAGCGCTTGACGGCATCACCACTGGCGACGATCAGCGCACCTGCGCCATCGCTGGTCTGCGAGCTGTTACCCGCCGTCACCGTGCCACGCGCCGCAAACACGGTGCGCAGCTTGGCCAAGCCTTCAAGACTGGTATCCGGGCGCGGGCCCTCGTCCAAATCCACCGTGCGGAAATGGGAGACAGTGCCCTCGGTGACAAAGTCATAAGTGCGATCGGTGACCCTGATGGGTGTGATCTCGTTGTCAAACTCACCCGCCTGCTGCGCCGCAATGGCGCGGCGGTGAGATTCGAGGGCAAACGCATCCTGCGCTTCACGCGAAACCTTCCACTGCTGGGCAACCTTCTCAGCGGTCAGGCCCATGCCGTAGGCGATGCCCACATCGCCATCACGCTCGAAGATGCTGGGCGACAGGCTGGGCGAATTGCCCATCATGGGCACCATGCTCATGCTCTCCACACCGGCGGCAATCATCACATCGGCCTCGCCTACGCGAATACGGTCTGCCGCCATGGCAACGGCGCTCAGGCCCGACGCGCAGAAACGATTGACCGTGATGCCGCCAATGCTGGTGGGCAGCCCTGCCAGCACCGCACCAATGCGCGCCACATTCAAACCTTGCTGACCTTCGGGAATCGCGCAACCGCAGACGATGTCTTCAATCGCTGCGGGGTCCAGACTCGGCGTCTGTGCCAGCACAGCTTTCAGCGTTTCAGCCAGCAGATCATCAGGACGATAGTTGCGAAAAACACCCTTGTGAGAGCGACCGATAGGCGTGCGCGTAGCAGCAACGATATAGGCGTCTTGTACTTGTTTCATGGAGGTTACTCCTGGATCTCAGTTATTCGTAGCCATAACTCAGGCATGTCCCAAGCTTGGGACTGCAAGCAAGGGCCGTCCCGCAGCGAAGCTGTCGTCCCCCTTGGGGGAAGGCGCGAAGCGACACAGGGGGGTCATATCAGTTACGTACCGGCTTGCCGGTGTTGAGCATTCCGAGAATGCGCTCGTGCGTTTTGGGGTGAGCAATCAGATGGCAGAAGGCCTTGCGCTCCAGGCTCATCAGATAGGCCTCATCCACCAGCGTTCCTGCATCCACATCACCACCGCAAACCACATTGGCAATCAGCCCTGCAATCTGCTGATCGAACTCGCTGATAAAGCCTCCGTCGCGCATATTGACCAGCGAGCCCTTGATGGTGGCCTGCCCACTGCGCCCCGCCACGGGGAACTTGCGCTTGAGCGGCGCACGCCAGCCGCTGGCAGCCATGGACTTGGCTTCGTTGATGGCGACGAACAGCACTTCATCCTTGTGGGCAACGACGATATCGCTGTCCAGCAGATAGCCCAACTTGCGCGACTCCAGCGCGCTGGTGCCTACCTTGGCCATGGCGGCGGCGGTGAAGCCTTCAGTCAGGAAGGGCAGCAAATCCTTGCCTGTGCTGGTGGCGGCATTTTCTGCCGCACGGCGAGCGATATAAGTCAGGCCACCGGCACCGGGCACCAGGCCCACACCCACTTCGACCAGACCGATATAGCTTTCCATATGGGCCACGCGACGGGCGGAATACACCGCCATTTCGCAACCACCACCCAGCGCCAGCCCGTGAATGGCAGACACCACGGGCACCTGTGCATAACGCAGGCGCAGCATCAGGTTCTGCAGTTCCTGCTCAATGCTTTCGATAGCATCTGCCCCGCCAATGACAAAGGCGGGCATGGTGGCTTCCAGATCAGCGCCCACGCTGAAAGGCGAGTCGCCGGACCAGATGACCATGCCATCAAAGTCGCTCTCTGCGGTATCCACAGCCTCCATCAGTCCTTCCATGACTTCGGGGCTGATGGCATGCATCTTGTTCTTGATGCTGGCGATCAAGACCTTTCCGTCCAGCGTCCAGGTGCGCAGCGCTTTGGTTTCAGCAATCGTCTCTCCAGCGCTTTGCCAGTCGGGCAGATTGGTTTCACCCAGCAGCTTTTCGGGGAAGATCTGACGCTCATACACGGGCAGCACACGGCGCGGCACAAATTTGCTCTGCGATGCGCTCCACGAACCATTGGCCGTGTGCACGCCACCGGCTTCGGCCACAGGGCCTTCAAAGACCCACTTTGGCAGCGGCGCTTTGCACAGCGCTTTGCCTGCGTCAATATCTTCCTGCACCATCTTGGCCACTTCCAACCAGCCTGCGTCCTGCCACAGCTCGAACGGGCCTTGCTGCATGCCGTAGCCCCAGCGCATGGCTTGGTCCAGATCGCGGGCGCAATCGGCAATATGTTCGAGGTGTACGGCGGCGTAGTGGAAGCTGTCGCGCAGAATGGCCCAGAGGAACTGGCCCTCCTTGCCCTCGGCATTGCGCAGCAGCTTCAGGCGTTCGGCGGCGGGCTTTTTGAGCATGCGGCCATAAACCTCATCGGCCTTGCCGCCTGCGGGAATGTAGTCTTCGCTGTCCAGCTCGAACTGCATGGTGTCGCGGCCCACGCGCTTGTAAAAGCCCTGCTTGGTCTTCTGGCCCAGAAAGCCCAGATCCAGCAGCTTTTGCAGCACCTTGGGCGTGCCAAAGTTGCCATAGAACGGATCGCTCTGCTCGTTCAGGTTCTCCTGCATGGTCTTGATGACATGGGCCATGGTGTCCAGGCCCACCACATCAGCGGTGCGGAACGTGCCGCTGGACGCACGGCCCAGCTTCTTGCCAGTCAAATCATCGACCACGTCAAAGCTCAGGCCAAAGTTTTCAGCCTGCTTCATGGTGGAGAGCATGCCGGCAATGCCGATGCGGTTGGCGATGAAGTTGGGCGTGTCGTGCGCGCGCACCACGCCCTTGCCCAACGTCGTGGTCACAAAGGCTTCGAGCTGGTCCAGCACTTCAGGCTTGGTGGTGGGTGTGTTAATCAGCTCCACCAGCTGCATATAGCGCGGCGGGTTGAAGAAATGGATACCGCAGAAACGGGGCTTGATCGCATCCGGCAAAGCCTCACTGAGTTTCGTGATGGACAGGCCCGAGGTGTTGGATGCCACCAGCGCGGTCTTGGCCACGAAGGGTGCGATCTTGTGATACAGGTCCAGCTTCCAGTCCATGCGCTCGGCAATGGCCTCGATGACCAGATCGCAGCCCTTGAGCAACTTCATATGCTCTTCGTAGTTGGCGGGCTGAATCAGCTCCACATCGTCGGCCACACCAATGGGCGAAGGCTTGAGCTTCTTGAGATTGGCAATCGCTTTTTCGGCGATGGCGCTCTTGCTGCCCTCTTTGGCGGGTAGATCAAACAAGATGACCGGCACCTTGACGTTGACCAGATGGGCCGCAATCTGCGCGCCCATCACACCCGCGCCCAGCACGGCGACTTTTTTCACATTGAATCGGGACATGGTTGCATTCATTTCAGTTATTCATATTGCTAACTGGCGCGCTCCAGCTCAGGGACACCGCGCAAGGGCCGCCCCGCCGCGCTGGTGTCGTCCCCCTCCCGCGAAGCGAGAGAGGGGGAAGGCGCGGAGCCGCCCAGGCGCAGCGACTCAGGGGGTGTTCAATTCACCCGAATCCAGGTCTGCGTACGCCAGAAGGGGCCTATGGAGCCGCGCACTTCCAGCTTCTTGCCATCGTCAACGGGAGTCAGGCGCACGGTGTAGGTCTTGCCGTTTTCGGGGTCGAGAATCTTGCCGCCCTCCCAGACGTCCTTGCCCTCGACCTTTTTGACGCCACTGATCAGCGTCATGCCCACCATGGGTTTGTCTTTCAGCTCGTCCTTGCACTCAACGCACAGCTGGTTCGGATCTGCCCCTTTGCGCAGCAAGGCCTGCACCTTGCCGGTGACCACACCACCGGTTTCAGTGATGTTGACCTCGGCCTTGGGTGTACCTTCTTTTTCGTCAATGCTGCGCCACACGCCTACTGGCGTCATCTGCGCCCAGGCAGCCGACATGCCCCCCACTACTAAAACCAGAGCTGCTACCGCTTGAATCTTCTTCATATCCGGGTCCTTTTCATTTGAACTTCAGGATGAATCAGCGCATGCAGCTTCTGTTTCAGTAGCAGCATGCGTTCGGTGACTTCAGGCCAGAGCGGCGTCTGTGTCCATCAGCGATTTGCTGCCAGCGCGGGCCGTGCGCATCAGCAAAGTGGTTTCAGGGAAGAGCTTGGCGAAGTAAAAACGCGCCGTCTGCAGCTTGCCCAGGTAGAAGGGGTCGGTATTGCCATTGCCAATTTCACGCAACGCGACTTGCGCCATGCGGGCAAACAGATATCCAAACACCAGGTGACCCGCCACGCGCAGATAGTCCACCGAGGCCGAACCCACTTCATCGGGGTTTTGCATGCCCTTGAAGCCGATTTCCGTGGTGAACTTGGTCATCTGGTCGCCCAGCATGGCGATGGGCGTGATGAACTCGCTCATCTTTTCATTGACGCCCTCTTCCTCCACAAGCTTGCCAATCAGCTTGCCAAACTTCTTGAGCGTCGCGCCTTGGTTGCCCAGAATCTTGCGGCCCAGCAGGTCCAGTGCCTGCACGCCGTTCGTGCCTTCGTAGATCATGTTGATGCGGTTGTCGCGCACAAACTGCTCCATGCCCCACTCGGTGATAAAGCCGTGGCCGCCATAAACCTGCTGACACATGGTGGTGGCAATCCAGCCGTTGTCGGTGGTGAAGGCCTTGACGATGGGCGTCAGCAGCGCAACCAGATCAGCGCTGTCCTTGCGCACCTTTTCATCGGGGTGGTTGAGTTCGGTGTCGATCAGCAAGGCACTGAAGGTGGACAGCGCGCGGCCGCCTTCGGCGTAGGCCTTGGCCGTCATCAGCATGCGGCGCACATCGGGGTGAACGATGATGGGGTCGGCAGGCCTGTCCTTGGCCTTGACGCCAGACAGCGAACGCATCTGCAGGCGATCCTTTGCATAGGCCAGCGCGTTCTGGAAGGCGACTTCGGTCAGGCCCAGCGACTGATTGCCCACCCCCAGACGGGCAGCGTTCATCATTACGAACATGGCTTGCAGACCCTTGTTGGGCTCGCCCACCAGCGTGCCAATGGCACCGTCGATATTGATTTGCGCAGTGGCATTGCCATGGATGCCCATCTTGTGCTCCAGCGCGCCGCAGAAGATGGGGTTGCGCTCGCCCAGCGAGCCATCGGCCTTCACATGGAACTTGGGCACCACGAACAGGCTGATGCCCTTGGAGCCGACAGGCGCATCAGGAAGGCGAGCCAGCACCAGGTGCACGATATTTTCGGTGAGGTTGTGCTCACCGGCCGAGATAAAAATCTTGTTGCCCGTGATCTTGTAAGTGCCGTCAGCCAGGGGCTCGGCCTTGCTGCGCAGCAGGCCCAGGTCAGTGCCGCAATGGGGCTCAGTCAGGCACATGGTGCCAGTCCACTCGCCGCTGGTCAGCTTGCCCAGATAGGTCTTCTTCTGCTCGGGCGTGCCATAGGCATGCAGGGCTTCATACGCACCGTGAGACAGGCCGGGGTACATGGTCCAGGCCTGGTTGGCGCTGTTGAGCATTTCGTACAGCGCCGAGTTCAGCACGATGGGCAGGCCCTGGCCGCCATATTCTGGGTCGCAAGACAGTGCGGGCCAGCCGCCTTCCACAAACTGCGCATAGGCATCCTTGAAGCCCTTGGGTGTGGCGACCTCGTGCGTGCTCTTGTCCAGCGTGCAACCCTCTGCGTCGCCGCTGATGTTCAGCGGAAAAGTCACATTGGCCGCGAACTTGCCCGCCTCTTCCAGCACTGCGTTGATGGTGTCCACATCCACTTCAGCATGCTTGGGCATCTGCTGAAAGGACTCGGTGACCTTGAAGACCTCGTGCATGAGGAATTGCATGTCACGCAGTGGCGGGTTGTAACTGGGCATTTGTCTTCTCCTGAGCTTTGGTGGTGTGGATGAATGCGCTAGCCGCTTTTAGGCGTCCAGCGGCTTGGTGGCGTAGCAGGCCAAAATATTGTTGAAGCCATTTTTGGCGCGCTGCATGGAGCCTTCGCTGCGCAAAAAGCGGGCCTCGTAGTGCAGGGCCAGAATCAAGCCGTGAATCTCGAACAGCAACTGGTTTTCATCCACGTCCGCGCGCAGATCACCGCACTCGCGGCTTTGCACAATCGTGCGGCGCATGGCGGCGTGCCAGGTGCTGACAGATTCGACCAGCGCATCGCGCACGGGGCCGGTGCGGTCATCAAACTCGACAGCGCCGCTGATGTAGATGCAGCCCGAATCAATTTCCAGAGAGCTGCGCTGCATCCAGTTATCGAACAGCGCACGCAGACGAGGAATGCCGCGCGGCGCCTCAATGGCGGGGTAGAACACTTCTTGCTCAAAGCGGTCGTGGTATTCATGCACCACAGAAATCTGCAGTTCCTCACGCGAGCCAAAGTGGGCAAAAACGCCCGATTTGCTCATGCCCGTCAGCTCGGCAATCGCGCCGATGGACAGGCCCTCCAGGCCAATATGCGTTGCCAAGCCGAGGGCCGCCTCCACAATCGTAGCCTTGGTCTGCTGACCTTTGGCAAGAGTGCGAGGAGCGGGTGCTGCAGAATGCGCCTTGGTGCTTTCGAGGCCTTGTGCAGAAGCAGCGTCTTTGACAGACTTATCCACAGCTGCAAGCGCTGCGACCTGTTTCACCGTAGATTTGGCCCCGTGCGCATTCCCCTTGGCACGTGCAGTGCGCACAGGGGTACGACCAACGCCCGCCTTAGGAGCGGAGCGAGAGGTCGAAGAACGGGTAACGGGAGACGAAGCCATGCAAAATCCAATAAAAACGAACGTTCGTTCTATTTTGCACAACTTCACCCCAGACACCGACGACTCCAAGGGTAAACACCTAGCAATTTAAAGCCAGGCTTTCCCTGATACCCACGCACCGAATCACGCGCATCACCATAAAAAAACGCCGCCAGTCAGAGACTGCGGCGTTTTTTTCTGGGGTACTGGTACTAGGCGGGTGCGATCAGACCACCACCATCATGGCCAGGCTGGCGTCCAGATGTTCGGTTGGCGAGCGACGGAAGCCCGAGCGCGCATAGCGCTGCAGACGACCCAGCGCAAACGAGGTGAGCACACTGGCCGCTACAGAGGCTTCCGCCGTAGGGGCCGCAGAACCCATGGCGCCTGCTGCAGGGCGCAGGCACTGGCGCAGCGTGGATTCGATGCGGTCAAAGAACTGGTTCATGCGGGCTTGCAGGCGCTCGTGCTCGAAAACGATGGCATCACCCACCATCACGCGCACCATGCCGGGGTTCTTCTCGCCAAACTGCAGCAGCAGGGCAATCACGCGGTTGGCGTTGCGCACGCCTTCAATGGGATCATGCGGTGCATCAGACACATCACGACCCACAATCTGCTGCACCAGCGAGAAGACCGACTGTTCGATGAACTCGATCAGGCCTTCGAACATCTGCGCCTTGCTGGCGAAATGACGGTACAGCGCAGCCTCACTCACACTCAGGTGTGCAGCCAGCGCGGCTGTTGTGATTCGATCAGCACCGGGCTTTTCCAGCATGGTGGCCAGAGCCTGCAGGATTTGCTCTCGACGCTCGCCAGGCTTTGGGCGCTTGCGTGCGGGTGCCATTGGGGGAGAGACAGTGGTGCCCTCCGCTGGATTTTCAGTGTTCGAAACAGGCGACAGGACTTCAGACTCAGACATAGGCGACTCAGTATTTGTAGCAATTTTCTCACAGCCACTTGCACTGTTAAGCACAGGACTGCCCTCTGTCGGCAGGTTGTCAGGTACGCCAAGCATGTCTCACGACATCTGGATATGTCTCCGCCCCCCGATTTACAACCTCCGCTCTCACCAACTCCTAAGGGTAACCGAGAAATCAGGGTTTCCGACCCTCAGATATATCAAGACTGCCTTCTGAAACTGCTTGGACTGGTAATTCAAGGCGAACCAGTAAACCCTTGCCATGGCTTCCATCCACAAAACTGAGTATTCCCTGATGCAATTGGGTAATCTCATCTGCAATTGCCAAACCCAGCCCAGTGCCCTCTTCCACAACCCCTTGGGCACGATAAAAGCGCTGGGTAATCTGGCTGCGCTCTTCTTCAGGAACGCCAGGGCCATCGTCATCCACTTCAATAAATGCCCATTGGGTTACCCCCGGCAAATTCAGCAAACTGATGTCATCCGTACCCAAAGGCTTGGTCCTCAAACCGCAGCCTAGCGTCACGCTGCCGCCCCTGGGTGTGTATTTGATGGCGTTTTCCACCAGATTGGAGACCAGTTCACGCAGCAGCCAGCTATGCCCCCAGACCGAGGCGCGCTGCACTTCCAGACCAAAATCCAGCTCCTTGCTGGATGCCCGGTCGATAAAAGTCTCCAGCATGCTTTCGCACAGCTCTTTGAGGTCAACCTCCTGCAACGGCTGCACCTCGGCGTTGCGGGCATCTGCGCGTGACAGGGCCAGCAGCTGACGCGCCAGTTGCGAGGTGCGGCGCGTGGCGTCACGCAACTGCTCAATCTGCGCCACGCTCAGCACCACCTGCGCCTGCCCACCGTTGCGCTTGGCAATGCGCTGCGCCTCCTGCCCGCTCAGCGCCCAGGCTTCAACCTGCGTCTGTAAAGCTGCCAGCGGTGTGCGCAGTTGGTGGGCGGCATCCGCCACAAAGCGCCGCTGCCCTTCGGCCTGCGCATTGACCAGAGAAAAAAGGCGGTTGAGGGACCTGACCAATGGGCGCACTTCGGCAGGGGAGGTCTCCTCGTTGATAGGACTGAGATCGCGTGGTGAGCGGCGCTCTACCGCCTTGGTCAGCTTGTGCAGCGGCTTGAAGGCCCGGCTGACAGACCAGTAAATCGCCACCGCAGCCCCTGCAATCAGCAGCAGATTGGGCAGCAGCACATGCATCAGCAACTGGCGCACCCATTGCTGGCGCACATCGGAGCTGTCGGCCAGCATGACGACCATCTCACCCGCGCCATAGGTTTCAGCCTTGAGCACACCTACGCGGTAAGTCACACCATCGTGTTCCTGGCTGTGGAATTCGGCCGTGCCGGTTGCCGGCACATCAAAGCGAATCCAGGTATCACCCGCCACCACATTGCCGCGCATATCGCCAACGGCGTAGCCCACTTCATCGCCTTGGCTGCGTAAAAAATCCTCAATAGCAGGCGTCAATGACACCAGCGGCGGCGTGTCATCGGCAATCGAGGGGGCCAGCACCGAATCTGCCAGCGCAGGCAGCAAGCGCAGCAGGCGCTGGTCATGCTGGGTCGATGCCTCATCCGCCGCGCTGTAGCTGAACCAGCCGCCCATGGCCGCCAGCAGCATCAGCGGCACCAGTAATAAAACCAGCAGGCGAAGGCGCAGATTGGCGGTCATTCAACAGGTGCTTCAGAAAAACGAAAAGAGATTGCTATTAATAGCAGAGCTGTTAGCGCCTGATAATCAAAGAGATCAATACAAAATGCATGGAAAACTTCCATTTATCAAGCGCAGGCTGCTACTGAAACTGTGATTTAGTGCCTGTAAAAACTACCCAGAAGATCACAGATTTGCGCTTGCAACAGGGCCAGGTAACACCGCAGTAAGAGTAGTTTTGACGATACTCATGAAGCGTATCAGGCGGATTCCGGCATCAGCTCAAGACGATATCCAAAGCCGCGAATAGAGCGCAGTGCCACACCATGCGGCTCCAGCTTGCTGCGCAGGCGCGAGACATAAACCTCTACCGCATTCGGCGTAATTTCCCGGTCCCAACCCGTCAGCGCCTGCAAAAGCTTCTCTTTGCTCGCGGGCTTGGGGGCGTTGAGCAGCAGATACTCCAACACCGTCCATTCGCGCGGCCCCAGGTCAATCGCCAGCAATTTGCCTTCGACCTCGCCTTCCTGCGGCAGCTGACGTGCACCCGCACGGCGGCCTGCCGTATCCAGCTCAATGCAGCCAAAGTTCAGCACTGCTGAGGTTGCGGCCTGAGAGCGGCGCATTAGCGCACGCAGACGCGCCAGCAACTCGGGCAGCTCAAAGGGCTTGACCATATAGTCGTCAGCCCCCCAGTCCAACCCCTGCACACGGTCCTGCAAGGCATCGCGTGCCGTCAAAATCAGCACCGGCATGGCCTTGCTCTCCACATCGCTGCTGCGCAGGCGGCGGGTCAATTCAAGCCCATTGATGCCTGGCAGACCAATATCGATCACCGCCACATCAAATGCTTCCTGGGCCAGCACTTCCAGTGCACGCTCGGCACTGCCCACCCAGTCCACCGCATAGCCCGCATCGGACAGACCCAGCTTGATACCGCTGGCCACCATCACATCATCTTCCACCAGAAGCAAACGCATAAAGTCCTACCTCGCTCAAAAACAAAAGCCGCCCAAAAGGCGGCTTGCGGCGGAGTCCTGAGCGCGGTTCCGCCCGAAAAGCCCTGCAGCGATGTTAACGCCTTATGCAAAAGGCTACCCGACAAGAGTAACCACCTGTCAGGGCCTGACAGACTTAACCGAGCAGCAAGATCAATGGCTGCGAATCATCGTGCCATAGGCCTGATCAGTCAGAATTTCCAGCAGCATGGAATGCGGCACGCGGCCATCAATGATGTGCACGGCATTCACGCCCGCCTTGGCGGCATCCAGAGCACCTGCAATCTTGGGCAACATGCCACCAGAAATCGTGCCATCGGCAAACAAACCATCGATTTCACGCGCGGTCAGGTCCGTCAAAAGCTGACCAGCCTTGTCCAGAACACCGGGAGTGTTGGTTAAAAGCACCAGTTTTTCAGCTTGCAACACAGTAGCCAGCTTGCTCGCCACCACATCGGCGTTGATGTTGTAGCTCTCGTTTTCCTCACCAAAACCGATGGGGCTGATCACGGGAATAAAGGCATCATCCTGCAGCGCCTTCACCACACTGGGATCGATGGCCACAATGTCGCCCACCTGACCCACATCATGCTCGATGCTCGGATCCTTGTTGTCCACCATCTTGAGCTTCTTGGCACGAATCAGACCGCCATCACGCCCCGTCAGACCCACGGCCTTGCCGCCAGCCTGGTGAATCAGGCCGACAATGTCCTGCTGCACCTCACCAGCAAGCACCCACTCCACCACTTCCATGGTCTCTTCATCCGTGACACGCATGCCCTGAATGAACTCGCCCTTCTTACCCAATCGCCCCAGTGCAGCTTCAATCTGCGGCCCACCACCATGCACCACGACAGGATTGATGCCCACCAGCTTGAGCAGCACCACATCTTCCGCAAAGTCGGCCTGCAGTGCAGGGTCCGTCATGGCGTTACCGCCATACTTGATCACCATGGTCTTGCCATGGAACTTGCGGATGTAAGGCAGCGCCTGAGCCAGGATTTCGGCTTTGTCGCGGGGGGCGATGTGGGTGATGGGGTCAATGGCTGTCATAGTGCAAAGCTCTGTCTCATGGGACAATGTTCAATGTAGATGCTTTATTGTGCCGCAATCAGGCCAATTCAACTATGTTGAACTAGGTTACCGGCAGTCTATATTTGTTCAACGCTTTACCTACTTCGCAAATTAAGAATTCCATGAGCGTAAGCACATTTTCATTATTTGAGTTAATCAGATATGATGCAATAGTTGCAGCTATTGCATCTTTTTTGACCTGCATTCTTCTTTTATCCACAAAAAAATGGCATGGCAGCCTGTCTATGGACACTACCAATGGGCTACAGAAGTTTCACACAACACCTACGCCCCGCATTGGCGGTATAGCAATAGCAATAGGTGTTTTGGCAGGATATGCAGCTTCAAGCCATGGTGTCGCCGCTACAGAGAAACGAGCTATTCTCAGTGCCATTCTTTTAGCCGGTATTCCTGCTTTTGTATTTGGTTTATTGGAGGATGTTACCAAGAAAGTCTCAGTTAAAACTCGTCTACTCGCCACCATGGCATCAGGTGTTCTAGGATGGGGTATTACTGGAACATCTGTCACTCATGCTGATATTTGGGGTCTAGACTGGCTGCTAGGCTTTACGTTTATTTCTATTTTATTTACTGCATTTGTTGTCAGTGGCGCTGCTAATTCAATCAATATTATTGATGGCTTCAATGGATTAACAGCCGGAACTTCAATAATAATACTTTTAACCTTTGGATTCATTGCTCGTCAAGTAGGAGATATTCCATTAGCTTTCACATGCATTATTATCCTAGGAGCCGTCTTCGGATTTTTTATTGTCAACTGGCCTAGTGGAAAAATATTTTTGGGAGATGGGGGCGCATATTTTCTCGGATTTACTTTAGCTTGGATTGCAGTTTTACTTCCTGAAAGAAACTCACAAATTTCCCCATGGACTAGCCTCCTTATTTTTTCCTATCCAATCATTGAGGTAGGATTCAGTATTGTGCGAAAATCTCTTCGAGAAGGTTATCATCCCAGCCAACCTGATGGTGTTCACCTTCATATGCTGGCCAATAAGCGCTGGGCTAGAAAAATTTTCTCCAATTTCTCGAAGCCTATTCAAAATGGATTAACTTCTCCATTTTTATGGATTTACACATCAATACCCTGCATTATGGCAATTTTTACTTATCAAAATAAATGGATGGCAATATTGAGTTTTTGCATAAGCATATTATGCTATTTGGCATTTTATAATAAATTAGCTCATTTCAGTTGGCTTCCTAGTCGTCGCAACTAGGGATGGCCTACATAAAGCAAATCCGAGCATGAGAGCACTTGGAATGGTTGCATAAAGGAAGCTCTGCATAAATCCTCAACGCATGTGCTTGCACATGCGTGGCGGGTGCGCCAGCATCCCGACCCATGCAACAAACTGATCTCGGCCTGAACCTCTCCACCAAGAAAAATCGCAAACGCGAATTCCTTGAGCAGGTAATCCCCCCGAAAATCCAGCACACTGAGAAGTAGAGACTCTCACAGGAGAATCTCTACCATGAAGAAATCACGTTTCACCGACAGCCAGATCATTGATGCGCCCAAGCGAGCAGAAGCTGGCCTGACGGTCCCAGAGCTGTGCCGGGAACTGGACATCAGCTCGGCGACGTTCTACAAGTGGCGGGCCAAATTCGGCGGCATGGATGCATCGCTCATGGCTCGCATGAAAGAGCTGGAGCAAGAGAACCAGCGGCTTCGCAAGATGTATGTCGAAGAAAAACTCAAGGCCGAGATCATCTCGGAGGCTCTCGCAAAAAAGTGGTGAAGCCATCTCGCCGACGCGAGATGGCTCATCGAGCGGTGCAACAACACGGCGCGTCGATCAAAGCTGCCTGCCAGGCGTTTCAGATCAGCCAAGCCTGCTATCGCTATGTGGCTCGCCGCAGCATTGAGGACGATGAGGTCGCACAGTGGTTGCTGCGCCTGACGGACAACAACCGTAATTGGGGCTTTGGCCTTTGCTTCCTTTACCTGCGCAATGTGCGAGGCTTCCGATGGAATCACAAGCGTGTTTACCACATCTACCGGGAGTTGGAATTAAACCTGCGTATCAAGTTGAGCATGCAATATGTGGCCGTCATACGGGTTGCCTGTAAAGCTGCGAGCACCGACCACCAAGCCTTGGCGGTGTGTGACGGCAATGCTCACCTTCACGCCAAACTCATAGGGCTTGCGGGCCTTGCCCTTGCCCTTGCATTCGACTTCGGGTGCGTGCAGGGCGTAGAGTTTGTGTTTGTCTTTAGGGCGCTGGCCATGCACACGCTAGGCACGTTGCACCACTGTGTGCAGGCGTTTGAGGGCTTTGTTCCATGCGGCAGTGGGCACTGTGATTGGTAAGCGATTGATTCCGCTCCCAGTTGTTGCAGCAGTGCATCAAGCCTGCGCTGGCTCTCACGCAGCAACACTCCAAGAATGGTGCGCTGGCGTTTGACGATACGCCGCAGCCTCCTGAATTGCCTGGCATGGGCATAGCCGCCCGCCTTGTGCCGCAAGGCTGCGCACTCTTTGGCATAGGACTGCTTGAAGATGATGCCCACAGCCTTGGCCGCTGCCACCAGTTGGCTGCGGGCCACCTCCAGCAAGCGGCTGTCCACCGGGTGAGCGATGGCCTTCTCCTGTACGGTAGTGTCCACGATCACACACTTGAACCCTTCAGGCTTGACCGCCTTCATCTGCACAGCCGCATCGATGCTGGCCTTGAGCAGCTCCTCTACACCGGCGTCACCGATGGCAGTGCGAAAGCGTCCGATTTGCGTGGCATCGCACAGCAGGCGTGGGCAGTAGTAGTCTTGGCCACTGAAGTATTGCCAGACCACGTTCTCGCTCCAGCGTTCGACGAGCTCTTCATCACTCAAGTTGAAGGCGTGTTTGAGATACAGGAGCGCCGCCATCAGGCGGATGGGCAAACGCGGGAGACCCGCTGCACTGATGCCCGAGCCAGCCAGTTGAAGGCTGGGGCCAAATAGATCGAAGCCTTCAATTGCTTTGCCAGCCCTGCTTGAGCGAGCGAAATGTGGAGCCAGTGCTGCTTCGATTTGTGCCCAAGGCATGCGCTGCGCCAGAACGACCAGAGGATGCGAAAGATCGATCATCTGATTGAGGCGAACACGGAAAAAGTCGTCAGTGGCCATGGGTGTGCGAATTCAAATCTCTGAGGTTTTGAAGAGTTTGAATGCGCTACCTAGGGGATGAAAAGAGATCAAACCCTGCGCTGAGCTATTTATTATAAAATTTTTAAAAATAAAGCAATTTTTGGAAATTTATTTCTTAAAACACCACGCACGGCATAATTTGAAAAATAATATAAAGATCTAAAAATTCCAATATTCTCTATATTTCTATAAAGAAACCAATTTTCTTTAGCCATTTTTAATTTATTTGATGAACTCTGACCATTATAAATTCGATAATTAGATAATACCTCTGGCAGTCCGTAGGCGAAATCAGTTATTTTCAATATATTTAGCCAAGTAGCATAATCTTCACGCCGAGTATTTTTTGGCATATAAATTTTCCCTAATTTCTCAGAATCATAGATCACTGTCAAACAACCAATAACACAGGTTTTCAATAAGTCTCCATATCCCACTTTCTGCGGAGCCTTCATAACCCCCTTATTTTCCCCAAATTCGTTTATTTTTGAATAAAATGTATATGAAAATTCAATATTTCTATTCAACATAAAATTTATTTGCTTTTCAAGCTTCCGAGGGTGCCACAAATCATCACTATCTAAAAATGCAATAAACCTACCAGATGCAACTTCAATTGCACAATTACGAGCTACCGCCGCACCAGAATTTTTCTCTAGTTTAATTACTTTAATTCTATTATCTTTTTTTGCATAATTTTCTGCAATGACTAAACTTCTATCCGTCGAACAATCATCAACTATTATCATTTCCCAGTTTTTATTTGTTTGTTCAAGTACGGATTTAATCGTTTCCTCCAAGAAATTTTCAGCATTATGCAAAGGAGTTATTATTGAACAAGATTTATTCATAAGATTTCCTTTAGGCAAGTAACAAATTCCACTTCTTTCTCCTCCCAAAGAGAGTCAATCTCATATTTCAAAAAATCCGTATTAGAAAAATTAATCGCTTTCAAAATTACATCTTTAATTTCAGAAACGGAATACTCATTCACCAAAAAAACGCCTCTATTTCCCGCCAAATCCTTTGCCATTTTTGTATTTTTTGAAAAAATTGGAACCTTACAAAAATATGAACATTCAAAATATTTGTTAGAAATTGCATAAATAGCATTAAAATCTTCTGTAGGATATGCAGCCCATACAACATCTGACAGCTCATATATAAAACTTAAATCAACCGAATCATATCGACCAAAAAAAATAACTTTATTTGAAACGCCCAATTCAGTAGCCCGCCTCTTCAAGCGCCCCAGTTCTGGACCATCTCCAAAAACAAAAAAATATAAATCCAAATCAACAATAGAATTTAATATATTATCCAGTACCTCAAAGTATCGAACAACACCAATCCACGCTATATTTTTTCTACTTTTTATAACATTCAAATCGTGCCCATCAAACCATTTTGGATTTATATTTTTATTTTCAACTATACTTCTTGAAGGATAGTTTTCAAATATATAGGATACGCAATATTTGGGATAAAGTGGTTTAAAGTGTCTAGATGCAAAAATTACCAAAGAGACAAACTTTAGATTAAATCTTTCAATTAGTCGAAGCAATATGCTTATACTTTTTCTTGAAGAAGTTGGCATATCAAGGCAGTCGTAAATTATAAAAATTCTCAAATTAAGAAATATTTTTATAAAAACAGCGCAAATCAATGAGTCCCAATGGCTGGCAAAAATAATTTCAGGCTTATTCTTTTTCGCCACCTTATATGAATGAAAAATAAATAACGGCAATGAAAATAATTTTTTTATTCTATTCCCATATCCCAATTTGCTTTTCAGAATAGCAAAATTATCTGGCACATTGCCGCTATAGTCACCTCTATCCCAAGCGCATACAAAAACATCTAAAAAAGTAGATAGTGTTTTAATAAATCTACTAGTTCTAGTATTAACAGGGAAAGTTGTATCTATTATTAATATTTTTTTCATACTATTTATAAAATTATTTAAAATTATAACTATTCACATCTACTCCAATAAATGTCTGATAAGGCAGGTATGGATTTTTATGCTCATTTTTATCAAAGAAGTAAAAATTAATGACAAATAAAATTGCGAAGCAAAAAAATACTGATATTTTTATGATAATTGATTTGCATTTAAAAACAATACTTGGAATCAATAATGTTAAAAATATTAAATAATAGAAACTTATTCTTGGAGCAACCTCTCCAAATTGAATAAATAAACAATATAAAAAAACTCCAACCAAATAGCTATTGTAAATAATAATGTCTTTTTCATTATTTATAAATTTTCTATTCACTATAGAAAATCCAAGAAAAAACAACATTAAATACATCATCGTCCATCCATGCCCCTGGCTAGAATCGAGATAAATTGAGTAATATGGAATATATGAATCAATTAAATTTCTACCCATTGCGGGCAAAAAAATAACAACCACAAACATAATAGCCATTATCCATATTGGTATTTTCTTATAACGCAATATATAAATAGGGAAAGCAACCAGTGCAGAAATATGAAACATTGATGCAATAGTTATACATATAAAAAATCTAAAAAGTCGCCTATGCAAAACATACTCTATTGAATAAAAAATAATAGCTACTGCAATAAACTGACGAATCAAGGAAAAAGAATATAAATAAAAAATTGGAATAACATAAAATACAATTATACTTATGAAAACATCATCACTATACTTTTTTATAGTTTGAATTATCAAATAAACAGTAAAAAAAGATGTAATGAAAAAATATAATTGATTTATTCCTACGTAATTGGTAAAGTCAATTAGTGACTTATCAATAAATCCAAATCTCTCATACTCATAAAAATTACTCCCTGTAATTACATGATAATATGTATCAAAGTCAAACCCGACATCAAATCTAATTGCAGAAAATAAAAAAAGTAAAAAAAATAAAATTTCACACCCATATTTTATTCGAGCAAATGAAATTATATATATAAATAAAAGAACAATAAAATATTGATACATTTATTTTTTCAAAAATTTAATTATATTTAAAGCCGCAGTACCATCTCCATAGGGATTATGAGCCCATGACATATTTTTATAGGCATCATAATCATCTAAAAGAACCTGAACTTCTCCTATGATAGATTTAGAGTTTGTACCAACTAATTTTACAGTTCCTGCTTCAATAGCTTCAGGCCGTTCTGTTGTATCACGCATCACCAAAACAGGTTTTCCTAACCCAGGAGCCTCTTCTTGAACACCACCACTATCAGTAAGAACTAGATAGCAATTTTGCATAAGAAGCACGAATGGCTCATAGGATAATGGCTTTATTAAATGTACATTATCCAATCCACCGAGAAGTCGTTTTACTGGTTCTTGCACATTAGGATTTAAATGTACAGGATAAACAAAATGAACATCTTTGTTATTCAGAGCTAGTTCACTCAAGGCGTGACAAATATTTTCAAAACCTTCACCAAAATTTTCTCTTCGGTGTCCAGTGATCAAGACATAACGTTTACACAAAATACTCAGAGATAATCCTGCCTCTTCAATTTTTTCTTCAGTAATGTTTTTTAAATCTTCGGATCTACCAATCTTTTTTACAACCCATTGCAATGCATCAATCACTGTATTTCCAGTAACGACAATACTTTTGCTCGGGACATTCTCACTAATTAAAGCCGCACGATTTCTCCCTGTCGGAGCAAAATGCAAGGATGCTAAACGCGCTGTTAATAATCTATTAGCCTCCTCTGGCCATGGTGAGTATAAATCCCCGGTTCGTAACCCCGCTTCTATATGAGCAACAGGAATTTTTTGATAAAAAGCAGCCAACGATGCTGCAAAAGTTGTTGCAGTATCTCCATGCACCAATACTAAATCTGGCTTAAATTCTCGCAGAACAGATCTTAATCCAAGTAAAACACCTGAAGTAATATCATACAAATCTTGTCCAGACTTCATCAAATTCAAATCATAGTCCGGAACTATCTCGAATAAATCTAAGACTTGGTCAAGCATTTCACGATGTTGCCCTGTAACTGCAACTTTAGATATGAAGAACTCATCACGTTCCAGTTCTTTAACCAAAGGGGCCATCTTTATAGCCTCGGGGCGGGTTCCAAATACTGAGAGTATTTTCATTTTATGAATCTCTTTATAAAATACCAATAGGGCTTACTGAATAAATTCAGACTGGCCATTTCTTGAAAATTTGAGTTTGCTTGCTGAATCGCAATTAATATTTTTTCTCTGAGAGTATCAATTGAATGGTATCGTCGAACATGAGCATAGCAAAGATTACGGATTTTTTCACCATCAATGATTAATTCAGAAAATATATCTTCGATTGTTTTTGTATTACCTAAGGTTTTATCGGGAGATGTATCTATAGAGCGTCCAATACAATACCCTTTCGACTCATATAGCCATTGATATCTATATGCTTTAGGAACCACCCCATAAGAGGCATCAAGTAATACCACAGGTGTTCCGCATGCTGAAATTTCCAATGCCGATGTACCCATCGCAAATCCCATATCATGAGAGCAAATGAACCTTCTTAGCTCCTCTCCACGCCTTTCACCAAGGAAATTTATTTCAATTCCCTCCAAAGATGAGGCTATATTTTCTGCATTTTTAAGACCCGGCCCATTTCCTATTACATTAAATATAATATTCTTATTATTTATTTTTGCATAATCTGAAATCTCAATAAGTATGTGATGAAGTATAGGATTTTTAAATTCTCCATCAAGTCTTCCGACCCAAACACATTTCAATATATCAGAAGGCTTCTCCATTATTTTATCTATTTCTAGAAATTTCTCTTCTGGAATCACGACAGGCAAATATCTATTTATTTTTCTTTTGAAATATCTATAAAAAACTTCATTACAAGCCTCGTCCATTGAATAAATAGAATTACTTTTATCAAGGTATAGAGTTAACTTGTCAATTTTTTTATATTCTGAATTCAATATTGAATTTTTAAATAAAAATTTAAAAAACCTATTGTATTGAAATGAACCTATTTTTGGAACTGCAGGTGTTAAATTATTAATCTGCACCATCCATGCTATTATTTTAAATTCACCATAAAAATACAGGTCCAATTTTCTAATTAAATTAGCGGTTGTGATCAGAACGGAATTTTCATCTAAATATATTTTTTGAAATTCATTGACATAAATCACAGCCACGTCAGAAACATTATTTGAAAGCCAACCATCTTTTATATCAACAATACATGTTCTCATTGAATTCTTAATAAAATCACACACAGTTTTCAACAAAAACTCTGCCCCGCCCGTGATTTCACTTGGATAATATATATATATTTTCTTCATAACAAATACTATATAATCTTATTTTTTAGAAAAATTAAATAAATAACTATCCAATATATAAAATAATTCATTGCATGTGCAACTACTGCAGACTTCATACCAAAATAACTCGTAAAAATCCAGGTCCAAGCAAAAAAACCAAATCCAAAAATAATTTCTGTTGTAATAAAAATCGATACTAGTGCTTTTCCAAGCATCAAATAAGCTAAAATCCAACTACCAATTTTCAGCGTATCCCCAAGCATTTGCCAAGCAAAAAGATCACGCATGGGATAAAAATCCTTGCTGAATAATGCACTCACAATAAAATCACGCAAAATATAAATACTAGCCCCGCCAATTATCGCTAGCGGCAAAATGATTTTGTACCCTTGTAGAATTTCATTCTTTATAGCCTTAGAATCTTTTAGTTCAGAAAGACGAGGCAAATAATACACACCCAATGTAGTAGTAACAAACATCAAGTATGCGGTACTTAAACGCCACATCGCATCCCAATATCCAGCCACAGTCCACCCAAATTCAGCAGCAAGATGGTTACGTACCATAATATGACTAAGAGGAACTGTTATAGCACTGACCAATGCCATAGCTGTATATTTCCCCAAATTAATGGCTGTAAACTTATCGACTCTTCCTATAATATATCGAAAATTAAACCATTTTTTACGATAGCACAAGCTCAAAGTAACAAAAAATGTTAGTGATTGATTAATCGCCAGCGTCAAAAGTGCTCCATACAATCCAAAACTAACAATCATTAGTGCACTTATAGCAAGAGAAAACAAGCTGCCGATTATATTAATAATCACATAATGAAAAACCTCCTTCTTCCCGTTGAGGATAGCCATTAACAATGCATTCAATACAAAAAATACCAGTGTCACTCCAAACCATATGAATACACTTCCATAATTTTCGTCCTTCAAAAACAATAAAGCCAAATATTTATTAAGAAATACAACAAAAACTCCAGTAAAAATAGATCCTACTAACGCGATTGTCCCTGCTGTTCTCCAAACTTTATGCTGCAGTGCTTCATCATGAAAGTACTCTGCTGTGTACTTAGTGACGCCAGTATTGATAGCCCCGCTACCAAAAGTGGTGATCATTTGAACTGCATTCTGAAACTGCCCCAAGGCAGCATAACCGCTGGGACCAACATAAACAGCTAGAATCTTATTGATGCCCAACATTGTGAGCATCTTGATTGCCACTGCAATGGCGTTGAGTAAGCTGGTTTTAATCAGCGTCATGCAACTCTAAACCCGTTTACGGCAGCAGCCACCCTCAACGCATCGTCCTCACTGAGCGTTGGTCCCATGGGCAGGCTCAATACCTCTTGGTGCATCGCTTCAGTAATTGGGTAGCTGCAATTCCACTCTTGGTACGCCTGCTGTTGATGGGGAGGAATGGGATAATGAATCAGGGTCTGGATGCCCTGCGCAGCGAGATGCTTTTGAAGGTCAACGCGTTGCTGGGAGCGGATAACAAATAGATGCCAGACATGCTGTTCAACATTGGCCACCAGTGGTAGTTGCACAGTAGGATTGCTGATATTTTCAAAATAGATATCTGCAATCACACGCCGACGCTGCGTCTCTTGTTCTAAATGCTGCAGCTTGACACACAACATTGCAGCTTGGATTTCATCGAGGCGGCTATTTACACCTTTGAAGAGATTTTTGTACTTTTCATGGCTCCCATAGTTACGCAGAGCACGTAAGGTCTGTGCCAACTCTGGGTCATTCGTTGTGATAGCCCCTGCATCACCTAATGCACCCAAATTCTTGCCAGGGTAAAAACTAAAGCCTGCAGCATCTCCCCAGCTACCCGCCTTTTTTCCGCCAACCGATGCGCCATGTGCCTGAGCTGCATCTTCCAACACCAACAAGCCAAATTCATGGGCCAATGCCATAATGGAAGGCATGTCAGCCAGTTGGCCATAAAGATGCACAGGCAGAATTACACGAGTTTTTTTAGTAATGACCGCACGAGCATTTTCAGTACTAAGGTTAAAACTATGCTCGTCAGGCTCTACCAATATAGGCTTTAGGCCATTCGCACTGATTGCCAAAATACTGGCAATATAAGTATTGGCGGGAACAATAACCTCATCACCGGGCTGCAGACGTCCCAACTCTAGCCAGGCACGCAGAGTCAAAATAAGTGCATCCAGCCCATTGGCAACACCAATGCAATATTCAACACCACAATAAGCAGAAAATGCTTGTTCAAATTGATTTAGTTCATTTCCGCCAATGTACCATCCTGAGTCAATAACACGAGTACATGCATCAATCAGTTCAGAACGGTATTGTGCATTGATAGATTGAAGATCGAGAAAGGGGATCATTATATTTTTGCACTCAGTTTTTGTTTAGCTTCCAGGACTGCTTCCTGGGATATATTGAAATATTCATTCAAATCATCTTCCAATATCTTTACAGCACCCATTTTTTTATGAAAAGAAATAACTTTTTCATTACCTTTTCGAACTTCAAAGTGTGATTTTTTTAGCCCCAACTCATTAAATCCAAACTGATATACAAGAAATGCACTTTCCAGGGCTGCATAACGGGTTTTATTTTCATTTAAAATCCAACTACCCCAGCAAAATGAATCTCCTTTAATATCGTAAATTCTTACAGTACCACATGGGACTCCATCATTGCGTTCAATAATGAAGTAGAACTGTTTTTTTAAAAATTCATCATTCTTATATTTTTTTATCCAATCCCTTTGCGCTTGCATATCCGGATTTACATCAGATAAAAATTGATTATATTTTTCATCGAGGCGTAGTTTCAGAATAAATTCAGCATCAGATTCTTCGACTAATCGAATATTTATTGTTCTTGATTTATTTATCATTTAACCAGCCTTAGAAAATCTTCATAATTACGAATATAATCTTTTTCATCATAATGCTCACTAGCGAGTACAAGCATTACACAGTCAGGACTAAATTCATGCATTTCATGCCAAACCATGGGCGGCAATGAAATCCCCTTGGTAGACGAATCCAGCCACACCTCTTCACGCTTCTGGCCATCGTCCAATAACATTCGGCAACGTCCCTTTACACAGACAGCTACTTGCTGCAATTTGTGATGTGCATGAAAGCCGCGAGAGACACCCAATTGGGTACCAAACAAGTAATACACGCGCTGTATAGCAAACGGTACGGTTTTTTCGCCCTCCAGCGCGACCAGCGAACCTCGGTCATCGCCTAATGGGGGGAAGTGGATCCATTGAACAAGTGACATGTAATGCGTCTTGTGAAAATTCGAAGTTTATTACATAGCGAGTTGCGAAAGGTCCGCAACTCGATTTACTGCTGCATGTAAATTCGCCAATAAGCTCAGGCGATTGGACTTTAGCGCAGCATCTTCCGCATTAACCATCACCTGCTCAAAGAAAGCATCCACAGGCGCACGCAAAGCAGCCAGTGCTTGCAAGTTGGCGGTGTAGTCACCTTCTATCAACAACTGCTCGGCCTTGAGTGCCACTTGCTGCAGCGCGGCATGCAAATCTTTTTCGGCTTGCTCCACCAGCAAGGCTTCATTGACCTGGGATTGAACCGCAGATTCCGCCTTCTTCAGGATATTGCCCACGCGCTTGTTGGCGGCGGCCAGAGAAGGGGCTTCAGGCAGCTCAGCAAACGCACGCACCGCTTCCAGACGCTTTTGCACGTCGGACAGACGTTGGGGATGCAGAGCCAGCACCGCCTCGATTTCCTGGGCGCTGTAGCCTTGCTCGCGGAACATATTGGCCAGGCGGTCGTAGATGAATTCGACCAGTTGGGGCGTTGCGTCCTGGATCTTGTCGCCAAAGGCGGGCAAGGTGCTGACCAAAAGTGTTTCCAGATCCAGCTCTAAGTCTTTTTCGACCAGCATGCGGATCACACCCAGGGCGTGGCGGCGCAGGGCAAACGGATCGCGGTCGCCAGTGGGCAGGTTGCCGATGCCGAACATGCCGACCAGGGTTTCCAGCTTGTCTGCCAGGGCTACGACCACGCCGACATCGCCGCGGGGCAATTCGTCGCCGGCAAAGCGGGGCTTGTAGTGGTCTTCGATGGCGTCGGCCACAGCTACGTCCAGCTTGTCGTTCAGGGCGTAGTAGCGGCCCATGGTACCTTGCAGCTCAGGGAACTCGCCCACCATGTCGGTGACCAGGTCGGTCTTGGCCAGCATGGCAGCCTGGTCGGCCTGACGGCCCAGCTCGGGGTTACCCAGTTGCTGGGCGATGGTCTTGGCAATGGCGCGCACGCGGGCGATGCGTTCGCCCTGGGTGCCCAGCTTGTTGTGGTAGACCACCTTGTCCAGCAGCTCAACGCGGCTTTGCAGCGTTTTCTTGCGATCTTGGTCAAAGAAGAACTTGGCATCGGCCAGACGGGGGCGCACCACGCGCTCGTTGCCGCCTGTCACGGCGCTGGCGTCCTGTGGGCTGATGTTGCTCACCACCAGGAACTGGTTAGTCAGCTTGCCATTGGCGTCCAGCAGCGGGAAGTATTTCTGGTTGGCCTTCATGGTCAGGATCAAGCATTCCTGGGGAACGTCCAAGAATTCCTTTTCGAATTCGCAGATCAGCACATTGGGACGCTCGACCAGGGCCGTCACCTCGTCCAGCAGCGCTTCGTCTTCGATAGCGCGCACGCCACCACCGATGCGCTCGGCAGCGGCTTGGAGCTGTGCAGCGATATCAGCACGGCGCTCGGTAAAGCTGGCGATCACGGCGCCTTCTTCACGCAGTTGCTCGGCATAGCTGTCGGCGTTCTGGATGACCACGGGGTCCACAGCGGCTTCAAAACGGTGGCCGTGAGTTGCGGAGCCAGCAGTCAGGCCCAGCGCCTTCACACCGATCAACACTTGCGTGCCATGCATTACGACCAGACCGTGGGCCGGGCGCACAAAGTGCACACTGGTCCAGCCGTCTTGCAACTGGTAGCGCATGACCTTGGGAATGGGCAGCTTGGCCAGCGCTTCGTCCAGCGCTTTTTGCACGCCGTCAGTCAGCAGCACGCCCTTTGCGGTGGATTCGTAGAACAGGGCTTCGGCCTTACCTTCGCCCTGACGCTTCAAACCTGCCACGGCGGATTCGTCTGCGCCCAGTGCTGCCAGCTTCTTGAGCAATGCTGCAGTGGGCTTGCCTTCCGCATCCAGGCCCACGGCCACAGGCATCAGCTTTTGCGAGACAGCCTTGTCTTCGGCCTGCGCCAGCACTTCGGTCACGTGCACAGCCAGGCGACGGGGCGATGCATAAGCCGTCAGGCGCGATTCGGAGGAGGCCAACAGGCCCTGGGCCTTGAGCTGGTCGAAGATGACGGAGGCAAAAGCGTCACCCAGCTTTTGCAGCGCCTTGGGCGGCAGCTCTTCGACAAACAGTTCAACCAGTAGATTCGATGCGTTCATGATGATTTTGATAGCTGCCAGCGCTTGATGGATAAGGGCTAGCGGCTGAAATTACTTATATATATGACGGTGTGAGCGTAATGTCTGGATTACGCAGCCTTCTTGGCAGCCTGCTCCGCGGCCTTGGCCAGCTCGGCCAGCACTTCGTCGGCATGGGCCTTGGGCGCCATGGGGAAGCCCAGGCGCGCACGGCTGTCCAGATAGCTCTTGCCCACGGCGCGGGCCAGGTTGCGAATGCGGCCGATATAGGCAGCGCGCTCAGTCACCGAGATGGCGCCACGGGCGTCCAGCAGGTTGAAGGTATGTGCGGCCTTGAGCACTTGCTCATAGGCGGGCAGCGCCAGTTGGGCGTCAATCAGCTTGTTGGCCGTGCCTTCGTGGGCGTTGAAAGCTTCAAACAGGAACTCGGCATTCGAGTGCTCGAAGTTGTAAGTGGACTGCTCCACTTCGTTCTGGTGGAACACATCGCCGTAGCTCAGGCCGTCGGTATAGACCAGGTCGTACACCGATTCCTTGCCCTGCAGGTACATGGCCAGACGCTCCAGGCCATAGGTGATTTCGCCGGTGGCGGGCTTGCAGTCAATGCCGGCCACTTGCTGGAAGTAGGTGAACTGGGTCACTTCCATACCGTTGAGCCAGACTTCCCAGCCCAAACCCCAGGCGCCCAGCGTGGGATTTTCCCAGTCGTCTTCGACAAAACGGATGTCGTTCTTCTTCAAATCAAAGCCCAGGGCTTCGAGCGAGCCCAGGTAGAGCTCCAAAATATTGTCGGGTGCGGGCTTCAGAACCACCTGGAACTGGTAGTAGTGCTGCAGGCGGTTGGGGTTCTCGCCATAGCGGCCGTCCTTGGGGCGGCGGCTGGGTTGCACATAGGCCGCCTTCCATGGCTCGGGGCCGATGGCGCGCAGGAAAGTAGCGGTGTGCGAGGTACCGGCGCCGACTTCCATGTCATAGGGCTGGAGCAATGCGCAGCCATGGTCGGCCCAGTAGGACTGCAGTTTCAGAATGATTTGTTGGAAGGTCAGCATGACTAAAAGTACGTTCGCTCGTCTGATGCCACAGACGGCATCTTTCAATGGATTGGTGTTCTGGGCAGCTCGCGCACAGGCGGCCGCGTAGGCAGTGATTCTAAGTCTGAGCTTCGAACGACGGGCGTAGTCTGTTAGCGCAGCCCCACATTGAAGATTTTCACGTCGCCGGATTCCATCGAGATTTCAAAATGTGAAATGACAAAAGACCTTTACAGCTCATATTCGCCAAGATTTCGGTCACTTATCCATATCCAGCGCCCATGGAGTCTGTGAAAGCTGCTCACTTTTTAACAATTTCCCTGCAATGCGCCGTGCTGCGGGAACTGCTGTGCCATGTTTGGCTCCTAGAATGACTCGCTTTCCGTCATCCACCTTTGGAGCACGCCATGGATTTCATGAAAATCATCACCAAGCAACTGATCGAAATCATCGAATGGACCGATGATTCGCGCGACACGCTGTCGTATCGCTGGCCCGATGAGGACAAAGAAATCAAAAACGGCGCCCAGCTGATCGTGCGTGAGTCGCAGCAGGTGCAGTTTGTCTCGGAAGGCCAGTTTGCCGACCTGTTCAATCCCGGCCGCTACCAGCTGACCACACAGAACATCCCGATTCTGTCCACGCTGCGCGGCTGGAAATACGGCTTCAACTCGCCCTTCAAGTGCGATGTTTACTACATCAACACGCGCTTGTTCACGGGCAACAAATGGGGCACCTCCAACCCCATCATGATGCGGGACAAGGACTTTGGCGTGATTCGTCTGCGCGCCTTTGGTACCTATGACTTCCGCATTACCAATGCTGCGCTATTCCTCAAGGAAGTGGCGGGCACGGACCAGAATTTCCGCATCGACGAGTTTGCCGACACCATGCGCTCGCGCATCGTCAGCATCTTCTCTGAAGCGCTGGCCAAGGCACAGGTGCCAGCTCTGGACGTTGCCCAGCGCTACAGCGAGCTGGGCGATGCGCTACTGCAACTCATCAACCCCGCTGTCAGCGAAAAATACGGCCTGGAAATCACCAGCTTCCTGCTGGAAAACGTTTCCGTGCCACCCGAGGTGGAGCAAGCCATCGACAAGCGCTCCAGCATGGGTGCGATTGGCAACCTCAACGACTATGTGAAGTACCAGATGGGCGCGGCCATGGCCAATGGCGGTGAAGGCGCGGCTGCGGCCACCATTCCCGCCACCATGGCCATGGGCTTTGGCATGGCGCAGGAAATGATGAAGGGCATGCAAAGCGGTGCAGCCGGTGGCGCTCCTGCAGCAGGATCGCCTGCCGCAGGAGCTGCCCCCGCAGACCCCTTCTCGCCTGCGGCTGCACAAGCAGCTCAAACCTCCGCTGCGCCTGCGGCAGCTGCTATGCAAGTCTTTACGCCCGCCCAGGCCGCACAGGTACTGGGTGTGGACGAGGCTGATGTGCTGGCCGAGATTCAGGCGGGCAACCTCAAGGCGCGCCAGATTGGCAGCCAGTGGCGGATTGCGCAAGCTTCTTTGGATGAGTTCTTGAAGGGTTGATACCCCTCCCCCTGAGCGGCTTTGCCTAGGCGGCCCCGCCGCTCCCCCCTCTCTCTCCGGGAGGGGGACGACGCCCTCGCTGCGGGGCGGCCCTTGCTCGGCGTCTCTCTGATGGATTGCGCCAGTACCAAAGGCTCAATGCAGTGCCTTTGAGAAATGCATGCCGTGACAGATAAAGCAGCCCCCTCCTCCAGCTACTCCCCCGCCCCTGAAGCAGCGCCGCCTTCCATGGTTGGCAAACATGTCTGCCCGGAATGCGGCGGCAACCTGGAGTGGAACCCCAAAGCGCAGTCGCTCAAGTGCCCGTATTGCGGCACCGTGGTGCCGTGGAGTGAGGAAACCCAGCCCGAGCTGGGCCAGCAGGTGGTCGAACAGGATTTGGCGCAGGCCCTGAAAAATCCGGCTTCCGGCCGCGGCTGGGGCACGGACGAGCGCTACGAGGTGCAGTGCCAGAACTGCCGCGCCATCTCGGTGTTTCTCAGCAAGAACGTGGCCCAGCGCTGCGACTTCTGCGGCTCGCCCTCCATCGTTGCGCATGAGGAGCGCAACGACGCCATCACGCCGCAAAGCATTCTGCCGTTCAAGATCAGCGATGGCCAGATCCGCGACAAAATTCGCGCCTGGTATGGCAGCCGCTGGTTTGCGCCGAATAAGCTCAAAAGCGCCGCATTGACCGACACCTTGCACGGCGTGTACCTGCCCTACTGGACGTTTGACGCCCATGCGGCCGCCCAGTGGTGGGCCGAGGCAGGCTATTACTACTACACCACCGAAACCTACCGCGACGCCAATGGCCAGGCCCAGACGCGCCAGGTGCAGCATGTGCGCTGGGAGCCCGCTTCGGGCAGCTTGCAGCATTTCTTTGACGATGAGCTGGTGCCCGGAACCGTAGGCGTGCAGCCCCAACTGCTGCGCCAGGTGGAGCCCTTCCCCACCACCACCGACCTCAAGCCTTACAGCCCCGAATTTGTGCGCGGCTGGACTGTGGAGCGTTATCAGGTGGACCTGTCCAAAGCCGCCCAGCTCAATGAGCAGGATATGGACGAGCAACTGCGCAATCTGTGCGCACGTGAAGTGCCCGGCGACACACAGCGCAATCTGCAGGTGCAGCGCCAATACTCGGGCCGCACCTTCAAGCACACGCTGGTGCCTGTCTGGCTGGTGGGCTATACCTATGGCAGCAAGACCTACCAGATCGTTGCCAATGGCTATACCGGCCAGATTGCAGGCGAGCGGCCCTATAGCTGGGTGAAGATCACCTTCGCTGTGCTGGCCGTGTTGCTGCTCCTCATGCTGATTGCGCCGTTGTTTGTGCAGCGGTGATGCTCATACATTAATAGCTGCTTGCGCTGGATAATTAACAAATTTGAGTGCATTTCCTTCAAATTCGATAACTAACAAGCGTCAGCAGCTATTCAATCTGTAGCAATTACCAGTTTTTCCAGACTTCCTCGGCCAAGCCAAAGGCCGTACTTGCGCCCGATCCGCTGGTCACCGCCACCACACGCGTCGCGTCATCAGGCGCTTTGACAAAGGCAGGAGCTTCCCCACACGAGGGGTAGATGCCCGTCCAGCGCTCTACCACCTGGGCATTCTCAATATGCAGCGCCTCGTTCATATGGCGCAGCATCAGCTGGTTGACTTCTTCACTGGCAAACGGCTGGGGCGCGCTGCCATAGTGGTGCGAATCGCCCACCACCAGCGAGCCATCGGCGCTTTGCACGGCAATCAGGTGGATGCCGTTCGCCAGACTTTCCGCCTCATCCCGCTCCAGCTCGGCGCGCAGCGCAGCCGCCTGGGGCAGTGCGCTATAGCCTTCGTAGCGGATCAGGCTCAGGTCACCCATGACCGAGCCTTCGAGCTTGAAGCCGGTTTGCGGCTTGACGCGTAGCATCTGCAACTGGCACAGTTGGACTTGGTGATTCTTCCATTCACCGGCAAACAGGCCACCTGGATCGGCGTTGTTGCAGACCACCACACGCTCGGCGTGGTAAGTGGCGCGCGAGGTGGTCACGCGCGGCGTGGCCACTTCGGTCACCGTTTCGCTAAAGCGGAAATCCACGCCCAGCGCGTTCTGCAGCCACAGCGCCAGTTGGGGGATGGCGGTGCGCGATTCCACACGCAGCTCGTGCGGGCTGTACAGCACGCTCTGCAGACCATCGGTGCGCAGCGCGGGGTGGCGCGCGGCGGCCTGCTCGGGTGTCAGCAGCACGCAGCCTTCGCCCATCTCGGTCTGCATAAAGGCTTCCAGCACCGCAGCAGCGGCGGGGCGGCGGGCCGTCAGCCACAGGCCGGAATGCACCACGTCGATGCCAGCCTGGGGCGCGACCTCGGCCCACACCTGGCGCGAGCGCATGGCGCGCTGCCAATGCGCCCCAGCGCGCTGGCCGGTGATGGTGACAAAGCCAAAGTTGCGAATGGATGCGCCCAGGCAAGCGGCATCGCGCTCGATCACCAGCACGGATTGGCCGCGCGAGGCGGCGGTATAGGCATGGGCCAGGCCGACGATGCCGGCACCGACGACGATCAGGTCGTAGTTTTTCATGAGAGAAGCGATCCAACAGACAAAGAAAATCCCTGCCGCAGCGCCGAGGCGGTGCGGAATCAATGGCTCAGGGAATAAATGGGGGGGAGAAAAACGGTCAGCGATAGCGCCAGTGCTGGGTGCGCTTTTGCATCCAGCCATCCAGCGCCGCAATCAGCAAGCGGCCCACGGCGGCGGTGGCAAAGATCAGCGTGGCCATGGCCGCAGCGGGGGCGATGTCGCCCGCGTCATCCATGGCCAGCACGGCGACCGATGCCAGCGTGGTCTCAGGCGAATACAGAAAGACAACCGCCGACACCGTGGTCATGGCGTTCACAAAGAAGTAGCCCGCCACCTGCATCACCGCCGGCAGGCACACCGGCAGGTGCACACGCCACAGCAGCGTCCAAAACGGCACGCCCATGGAATCGGCCACGCGCTCGTATTCCGCGTCCAGCTGCTGCAAGGCGGTCAGCTGGGTGATGTGCGCCACCGAGAAGAAATGCGCCACCGTGCACAGCACCAGGATGGACAAGCTGCCGTACATGAAATGCAGCGGGTTACTGCCGGCGTTGAAGAACAGGATGTAGCCCAGGCCCAGCGCCAGCCCCGGCACCGCCATGGGCAGCGTGGCCACGGCATGCAGCCACTGGCGGGCGCGCACCCAGCCCGTGGGTTTGGCCACCAGATAGGCGCTGACAAAGCTCAGCAGCGCGCCGATGACGGCCGTGGCTGCTGCCATGGTCAGCGAGTTGCCATAGCTGGCCCAGCCGCCGCCGTCCATCATGTCGAACTGGTAGTGCTTGAAGCTCAGGCTCAGGTTGTAGGGCCAGAACGTGACCAGCGATGCCAACATGGCCGTGCCCAGCACCGCCAGCAGCACCAGCGCAATCAGGCTGCAGTACGCCAGCAGCGCGCGGTCCAGCGGGGCATAAGGCTGGGGTTGCAGCGGTACGGCGCGCACGGCCATGGTGGCGGCCTGCTTGGCACGCAGATGGCGCTCTGCCGCAAAAGCCAAACCAGCAGGCACCAGCAGCAGCATGGCCACCACAGCGCCCATGCTCAGGTTTTGCTGGCCAATCACCTGTTTGTAGATGTCGGTGGCCAGCATTTGCGTGTTGCCGCCAATGACCTTGGGCACGCCAAAGTCCGTCACCACCAGCACAAACACCACAATCCAGGCAATCATCAGCCCGTAGCGGCTGGCCGGCAGCGTGACCTGGCAAAAGCTGCGCCAGCGGCCCGCGCCCAGCGTGGCAGCGGCTTCATACAGGCGGGCATCACCCGATGCCAGCGTGGTGCACAAAATCATCAGCGCATGCGGAAACGTCCACAGCACCGATCCCACGATGATGCCAAAGGGCCCGTAGGCCGTGCCGCCCATCAGCAGCTCTTTGAGCAGCCCTTGCGCACCAAACAGGTAGATCAGGCTGATGGCCATCAGCAGCGACGGCGCCAGCAGCGGCACCAGCGCCATGGCGCGAAACAGCTTGGCCAACGGCATGCAGGTGCGCATCACCCCGTAGGCATAGCCATAAGCCAGGGCCACGCACAGCGTGCTGCTGAGGGCCGACAGCCACAGGCTGTTGAACAGCGACTGGCCCACGCCCGGCATTTGGGCATAAGCGATGTACTGTGCCAGGCCCGAAAACTTACCGTCTGCCGCCCAGAAACTGTGGCCCAGCAGCGCGCCCACGGGCAGCGCAATCGCCACCAGCAAAGCGCCCAGCAGGCCCAGCACCAGCACGCCCAGCCAGAGCTTTTCCCAGTTAAAGAAGCGGGTCTGCTGCGGTGCAGCAGGGCCAGAGGCCTGGCGGCGTTGCTTTTTGTGTGGCACAGCCACCGGTGCAGACAGATCCATTCCTATTGGTCCGATCGGCAATGCAGGAGCGGCGGCCATCATGCAGCCCTCCGCAGCGTGTCCGGCGCGGCCAGCGGCTGCAGCGCGGCAGCG